>NZ_AYWQ01000012.1:0-331292 GCF_000502415.1 Mesorhizobium sp. LNHC229A00 | reverse complement strand
GGCTCGGCGGCGCGCGCCGCCGGCGCCTGCGGCGCAGGACGCAAGGGGCGCGATTCTGAAGAGTCGCCGCCACGACCGGACTTCGCCACGATGTCCGAAAGCTCCTTCAAGGCGTTGATCTGCTCGGAAACGGCGCGGCGGATGGCCGATGTCGACTCCTTTGCCTCTTCGGGCATCTCGATGACGCCCTTCTTGAGTTCGGCGCGGGTGAGGTCGAGTTCACTCTTGATCGAGCCCGCGGTGCGCCGCATCTCCTCGGTCGCATCGGCGAAGCGCTTGGTTGCCGAATCGACGACGTCGGTGATGGCGTTGCGGATCTTGTCGGCGGACTCCATCGTCTTGCCCTCGGCGTTCTGCAGGGTCTGGCCGACGAGATTTTCGAACGAGCGCATGACCCTTTCGAGATCTTCCGACTTCTTGACCAGGCCGACGGCGAGGTCCTCAAGTGAGGACTGCCTTTCCAGCGTGTGTTCGAGGTTGCTCTGGGCCGAGCTCAACAGGTCCGAGGCGCTAGCCAGCAAGCGGCTGTGTTCATCGAACTTGGTTGCGATCGAGGCGACTTCGCGCAAGGTCGACGACGACAGTTCCGTCAGTCTCGTCGTGTTCGAATCGACCAGACGCGCCGAGCTGGCAAAGGTCTGCGCCGCCTTTTCGGTTGTCGCCGCGAAGCTTTGCGTGCTGCCGGTCAGACGTTCGTCGACCTCGCCGAGGTTGACCGCGGCCTGTTCGATCAGCTGACCAAGCTGCGAGCTGGACTTGGTCATACGGCCGATCAGATCGGCGACGCTGTCGGACAGCGACGAGCGGGCGCCTTTGACCGCCGACAAGGTCTCGGCGGTGCGGCTGGCCAGTGCGTTGACCAGGGCTGCATTTTCGCTGCGCAGCTTCTCGGTCGCGCGCTCCGTGACCTCTTCCATGCTCTTTTGCAATTCCGAGCCGCCCTGGGCGAAGCGCTCGACCAAAGGCCGCGCGGTTTCGTCGAGGATCTTCGACATCTCGGCCGACCGCGCCGCGAGCATGGTGTTGAGCTCGCGGGTGTTGGCGCCAATCGTCTTGGCCGCGTCGTTGGTGCTCTGGCCGATATGTTGTCCGACCGCGGTGAAGGTTTCCGCGATCACATTGGCACGCGATACGAGCTGTGCCTCGGCACTCGACACCTGCTCGTTGAGCTTCTGGCCCATGGTTTCGGCGGTGTAGGCGAGCCGGTTTTCGACCCCAGCGATCTGTTCTTCGACACGGGCGGCCGCTGCCGCCGCGCTCGATGCAAGACGCTCGTCGGCGCCGGCAAGCGCCTGCTCGATTTCGCGGGCGTGCACGGCCAGCTCCTGGCCGGTCTGGCGGGCGCGATCGGCGACCCGCTGCTCGGTGCTTGCAAAGGCGCCGACAATGGTCTGCGCATGCTCGCCGATCGTCGAGGTGCTGTCGGCGATACGCGAAACCAGGCGCTGGTCGGCGTCGTCGAAGATGCGGGCGATTTCGGATGCCCGGCTGGACAGCGCGCCCGAACCCTCGGCGATGCGCGAGACCAAATGCTGGTCGGCGGCATCGAAAATACGACCGAGGTCCGACGCGCGGGCGGCGAGCGCCTCGGCGGATTCGCCGATGCGCATGCCGAGCCGCTGGTCGGCGCTTTCGAAGTTCCGCAGGATGTCGCCGGCGCGGGCGGCCAGCGACTGCGCCGTTTCCACCGCACGGGCGACCAGCTTCTGGTCGGCCGCGTCGAACGTCCCGGCAATCTCGCTTGCGCGGGCAGCCAGCTGATCGGCGGTTTCCTGGGCACGGGCGGCGAGCTTCTGGTCGGCCATGTCGAAGGTGCCGGCAATCTCGCCGGCGCGGGCAGCGAGCTGATCGGCGGTTTCGTGGGCACGGGCCAGCAGCGAGCTGGAGGTGTCATCGGCGCGGGCGAGCAGGGCGTTCGAAGTATCCTCCGCACGGGCGTGGAGGCGACGATCGGCCTCCTCGAAGGTGCGGGCGATGTCTTCGGCCCGGGCCAGCAGGGCGGCGGACGTCTGCTCGGCGCGCTCGGCGATCTTGCGATCGGCGTCGCTGAAGGCCGCACCGGCCTGTTCGTGCAGCGTGCTGGTGACTTCCAGCACCTTTTCGCGCAATGCGCCGGCGACGAAGACAGCGCTCTTCTCGAGCACGTTACGGACGTTGTCGACCCCAGTCGAGAGCGCGCGCTCCATGGTGCCGGCGCGTTCCTCGATGATGCCAGTCTGGCGGCTGAACGCCTGCTCGATCTTGTCGACATCGGCGGCGATCGCGGCGGAAATGTCCGTGCTCCTGGCCGCGATCTGGTCGATGTGGCCGGACAGCGAACGATCGACGTCCTTGCGGCTCTCGGCGAGCTTGCCGAGGTCATCTTCCAGCGCGCGGCTGAGCATGTCGCGGCCTTCGGACAACTTGCCGACATGTCCGGCGATGATATCGTCGATATCGCCGCGGCTTTCGGTCAGCTTCTGCAGGTCAGCTTCGAGAGCGCGCTTGAGAATGTCGCGGCCTTCGGCGAGCTTCTCGACCTGGCCGGCGACCAGACCGTCGATGCTGGAGCGGCTTTCGGCCAGCTTGGCAAGATCTGCCTCCAGCGCACGCTTGAGGACATCGCGGCCTTCGGCAAGCTTCTCAACCTGGCCGGCGACAAGACCGTCGATGCTGGAGCGGCTCTCGGCCAGCTTGGCAAGATCGTCTTCGAGAGCTTTCGACAAGGTCGAACGCTCCTGCACAAGCCGTTCCGCGTGATTGTTGACGTGGCTGCCGACAGTCTCGAGGTCGGCCTCAAGCGCCTTCGACAGTGTCGAACGCTCTTGGGCAAGTCGGTCCGAGTGGCTGTTGACAAGGCTGTTGACGGTTTCGAGATCGGCCTCCAGCGCGCGGGCGAACTGGGCGCGGTCGTCGACCAGTTTCTGGGACTGATCGGCAACGGTGTTTCTGACGGTGCCGAGGTCGGCTTCCAATGCGCGGCGCAGGATGTCGCGGCCCTCGGCGAGCTTCTCGACCTGGCCGGCGACCAGGCCGTCGATGCCGGAGCGGCTTTCGGCCAGCTTGGCGAGATCGTCCTCCAGCGCCTTCGACAAGGTCGAGCGATCCTGAACCAGCCTGTTCATGTGGTCGGCGATGACGCTGTTCACATTCTGCAGATCGGCTTCCAGAACACGTGAGAGCTGCCCGCGATCCTCGGCCAGTCTGTCCGACTGGCTCGATATGACGTTCTTGATCGTATTGAGGTCGGATTCCAGCGCACGCTTGAGGATGTCGCGGCCCTCGGCGAGCTTCTCGACCTGGCCGGCGACCAGACCGTCGATGCTGGAGCGGCTTTCGGCCAGCTTGGCGAGGTCGGCTTCGAGCGTCTGCGACAGCAGGCCGCGGTCTTCCGCCAGGCGCCCGGAATGGCTGTCGATCAGGCCACGTATCCCCGACAGGTCGCTTTCGAGCGAACGGCCGAGCTGCGTGCGGTCTTCGGCCAGTTTCGCCGAATGCGCCTCGATGAGGTTCTTGATACCGGCAATGTCGTTTTCGAGCGCCTTGGCGAGCACCGCGCGGCCCTCGGCGATTTTCTCGACCTGGCCGGCGACAAGGCCGTCTATGTCGGCGCGGCTGTCGGACAATTTGCCGAGATCGGCCTCCAAGGCGCGCGACAAAATGTTGCGGCCTTCGGCCAGTTTTCCAACATGCCCGGCCACCATTTCATCAATGATGGTACGAGCTTGCACCAATTTTCCGGAGTCTTCGTTGAGAGCCAGTGAGAGCCGGTTGCGGCCTTCCTCCAGCCTTTCGAGGTGGCTGCCGAGCGACGCATCGATGGCGGCACGCGATTCGTTGACCTTGCGCAGGTCTTCTTCAAGCGCACGGGCTATCAGGCCGCGGCCTTCGGCCAGCCTCTGTACCTGATTGGTCACCGCCGCATCGATGCCGGCGCGGCCTTCGTCGAATTTCTCCAGGTCCGCCTGCATGGCTGCCGCCATGCGCTCGCGGCTCTCGGAGAGCTTGCGGCTATGGTTTTCGACGGCTTCCTCGATACCGACGCGCGCGTCGGCAAGCCGCTGGATGTCGGCGTCAAAGGAGCGCGACACGACGTGGCGGGCTGCCTCCATGCGGCCGGCGAAATCGCTGGCGCGCGCTTCGAGCATGGAAGAGGTCGAGGTGACGATGTCGGCCATGTCGGCGCCGATCTGGGTCTTGCCCTGATCGATCATGGCCGACAGCGTGTCCTTGCTCTCGGCGAAGGTGTGGGCGATTTCACGCGCGCGCTCGACCAGCGTTTCGTTGATCTGGCGGGCGCGGGCTTCCAGCGCGGCATTGAGCTTCTGGGTGCCGGTGTCCAGCGCTTCCGCGCGGGTCTGAAATTCACTGATCAGCGCTTGGCCGCGTTCGGCCAAGGTGCGCTCGATGCCGTTGAGGCTGGCCTCGAACTCGGAATTGAGGGTGCGCGCGGCGCCGCCGAGCAGCGACACCATGCCGGTGGTGCGATCGTCGAGCAGGTCCGTCAACGAACGGGTCAAGCCGTCCGTGGTGTCCGTCAGCTTGGCGATACGGGTGTCGAGCAGGCTGGCGAAAGCCTCGCCGGAGGTCGAAAGCCGGTCGGTAATGTTGTCGAGCCGGCCTTCCACCGAATCGAAGATCGACATCGAGCTTTCGTTGATGCGGTCGATCAGCGTGTCGCCGGAATTGGTGATCGTCATCGACAGTTTGGTCGACGCATTGAGGATGCTGTCACGGATGATGTCGCTTGCCGCGCCGATTTCATCGCGCAGGGTCTCGTGCGCACCGGAGATCGAGGCGCGGACGCGTTCGGCATGGGTGACCACCGCTTCGCGTTCGCTGCCCAATCCGTCGACCAGCGATCTTATGCGGGTTTCGTTTTCCGAATAGGAACGCTCGATCTGGTTGACCTCGCTGTGGACCAGCGTTTCCAGTTCGACGGCACGGGCAAGGGTGCGTTCGATGCCTTCGCCCATCGCAGCCACCTCGCGGCGGACGGCCTGGCCGATCATCATGACGCGATCCTGGGCCATGTTTTCCGGCTCGGTCAGGCGGAAGGCCACTTCCGTCATCGATTGCGCGGCGATGCGCATGTCCTGAGCGCGGCGAATCATCGTTGCGAAGGCCCAGAACAGGATGACAGGCACGATAGCCGCGACGGCAAGGCCGATCAGTTCGGGGCGGGCAAAGAACTGGTCCAGCGTGCGGATCCGCCAGATGCTCGGTCCAAAAAGCAGGTTCGCCAGTCCGCCGGCGCCCGCGATCCAGGCGAGCGAGACAAAGGCGATGACCCAGTAAATGGTGTTGGAGGCGCGCCTGTTCAGGCTGTGCAGAAGGGTCTTGTAGTCTTTCTGACGATCGTCGTTGGCTGGCGCGAAGCCGGCGGGCTGGCCACCATTGCGCGTCTCGACCGGGCGAAGTTCGGCCGGCTTGGGCGTTGGAGCGGGCTTCGCGGCCTGGGGCTGATTGACGACTGGCGCCGGCTGCTGATTGCGTCCCTCGCGCGCCAGTTCGTCGGCGGCCTGTGATATCTGCGCTTCCAGATCTTCCATCGAAGCCGCGATATCGAGGTCGCCGCTATCGGTATCGCCGCTCAGGTCGAGATCGAGCGCTTTCTCGAGTTCCCTGGCTACGTCGCTGTCGAGAGTTCTGGTCGTCGTTGGTTTCTTCGCCATGCCTTCGCTACCCTGTACTAGCTGCCGCGGGGGCTTATGATTCTGTTTGTCTTACCCCCGCGCAGGAGGCTGAAAATGGACCCTCGTATCGTAATGACACAGGGGGGTAAAGAAAACATGCATTCCGCGGGATACGTAAAACTTTAAATATAAGGTTAACGGAAGCGTGATTTGGGCGCCGCTTTCGCAACATTTTTCCCGGCCATTCATTAACCCGTTGTCCACTGGATTCGCCTAGGTTTTCAGGCGACCGAAGAAAATGGAGTTCGAGTTCATGCGTGGCGAAAGCGGCATTGCCTTCTCGATGCCGGGGGGCGACGTATCGGGAACGAGGCAGTCCCGACCGGTCGATTTGGCACACCTTGCCCGGCAAACGATGGGCGACCGCGCCCTCGAGCAAGAGGTGCTGGCGCTGTTTGTACAGCAGGCACTGTCGGTACGCGACAAAATTGTCGATGCCGACATCAAGGACCGGCTCCTCCTGGCTCATGGTTTGAAAGGGTCGGCCCGCGGCGTGGGTGCCTTCGCCATCGCCGATTGCGTCACCGATATCGAGCATCGCCCGGAGGACGCCCAGACGCTCAAGCGGCTCGGCCGGCTGATCGACGAAGTGCGCGACTTCATCGCCGCCATCAATCGCTGATCCAGGTTTGCGACAAAAACGTCACGGAGCGCCGCTTTCGCACGGCAGTTGACTTGTTTGCCCGAGTGATTATCTCGGGCGAAACTCGCATTTCCCTCGGGCGAACTCCCTTCGTCCGGGGCGAAACTCCCTTCAGGTGACAAATGACCAAACTGACCTTCATCGCCCATGACGGCACACATTTCGACGTGGACGCCGAAAACGGCTCGACGGTCATGGAGAACGCCATCCGCAACGCTGTCCCGGGCATCGAGGCGGAGTGCGGCGGCGCTTGCGCCTGCGCGACCTGCCATGTCTATGTCGATGAGGCATGGACGGCCGAAGTCGGCGAGCCCGAGGCGATGGAGGAAGACATGCTGGACTTCGCCTACGACGTCCAGCCGAACTCGCGCCTGTCCTGCCAGATCAAGGTACGCGATGCGCTCGACGGCCTGATCGTGCGGGTGCCCGAGCGTCAGGGCTGAAAGCCAGCATGGGCGATTTTTGCCGCTGACGCTTGGCAGCGGGCCGCTGGTCATGCAGTCTCGCCCGGACTTTCGAAGCGAGGCGCATCATGACCGGCATCATCAGCACAGACGTTCTCATTGTCGGGGCGGGGCCGGTCGGCCTGTTCGCCGTGTTCGAGCTCGGCCTGCTGGACCTAAAATGCCACCTGATCGACATCCTCGACAAGCCCGGTGGCCAATGCGCGGAACTCTATCCGGAAAAGCCGATCTACGACATTCCCGGCTGGCCCTCGATCTCGGCGCAAGGGCTCGTCGACAAGCTGCTCGAACAGGTCGCGCCGTTCAAGCCTGAATTCACCTATAACCGCATGGTCTCCAGCCTTGAGAAGCTGGAGGACGGCGGCTTTCGCGTCACCACGGACGAGAACGAGGTGTTCGAGGCCAAGGTGGTGGTCATCGCCGCCGGCGGCGGCTCATTCCAGCCCAAGCGTCCGCCGATCCCCGGCATCGAACCCTATGAGGGCAAGAGCGTCTTCTATTCCGTGCGCCGGATGGAGGATTTCCGCGGCCATGACCTTGTCATCGTCGGTGGCGGCGACTCGGCGCTGGACTGGACGCTGAACCTGCAGCCGGTGGCAAAGAGCGTGACACTGGTTCACCGGCGGGCTGAGTTTCGCGCGGCGCCCGACAGCGTCAACAAGATGTACGCCATGCAGGAGATGAAGCAGCTGGAATTCAGGGTCGGTCAGGTGACCGGGCTCACCGGGGCCGACGGCCAGCTGTCATCGGCCACCATCAAGGGCGGCCCGGATGGCGACATCGAGGTGCCTTGCACCCGCATGCTGCCGTTCTTCGGACTGACGATGAAGCTCGGTCCGATCGCGGAATGGGGGCTCAATCTCCACGAGAACCTGATCCCGGTCGATACCGAGAAGTTCCAGACCTCGGTGCCCGGCATTTTCGCGGTGGGCGACATCAACTGGTATCCGGGCAAGCTGAAGCTGATCCTGTCGGGCTTTCACGAGGTGGCGCTGATGGCGCAGGCCGCCAAGCGCATCGTCAGCCCCGGCGAGCGCATCGTGTTCCAGTACACGACCTCGTCCACGAGCCTGCAAAAGAAGCTCGGCGTCTCCGGCTAGTTATTCCGTCAGGATCGACGCCGGATCGTCGACGTGGCCTCGAAGTTCTTTCTCGGGCATCAACGCCAGCGTGACGAGGCCCAGCCCCAGAGTGCCGGCCGCGACGAGAAAGATCATCACGAAGGGTTCGGCCGATACGACATGTCCAGCCACCCGAACGCCTTCGCCGGCCAGCGGCAACCCAAAGCCAAGAGCCACCGCGCCCAGCATCGCGACCCCCAATGCACTGCCCAGCGAACGCAGAAAGGTAAGCACCCCCGTTGCCACGCCAAGATAGATCGGAAGAGCACACGNAAAGCCAAGAGCCACCGCGCCCAGCATCGCGACCCCCAATGCACTGCCCAGCGAACGCAGAAAGGTAAGCACCCCCGTTGCCACGCCAAGATGCATGCGGTCGACGGCGTTCTGCACGGACACGGTGGTTACCGGAAATGTCGTGCCGGTTCCCAGCCCGATGCAGATGGTCAGGACTTCGACGACAAGCAGCGATGCATGGCCGGCGACAAAGGCCAGCAGGCCCATGCATAGGATGGCGAAGATGACGCCGACCATGGCGATGCGCTTGTAGTGGGTGAAGCGTGGTATCAGGCGGCCGCTGGAAGCGGCGCCGCCCACGGTTCCAAGCAGAAGGCCAAGCATTGCAATGCCCGACTCGCTCGCCGTCAGGCCAAGTATCGACTGCAGATAGACCGGCAGATAGACGGCAAGGCCGACGCTGGAGGCCTGGAGCAGGAACATCGACAGGGTGCCGGCCAGGACGATCGGGTTGCCCAGCACTTCGAGCGAGATGAGCGGTTCGGCCGCCCGCATTAGCCGCAAGGCAAAGGCGCTCCAGAACAGCGCCGAGCACGCCAGGACGCCGATGACTTCAGGCGATAACCAGGGGTAGGCACTGCCGCCCCAGTTCAGCGCCAGCAGCAACAGCGCCGTTGCCACGATCAGCAGCAATGCGCCAAGACCATCGATGCTGTGGTTCTTGGCCGCGATGGGCAGCTTCTTGAGCGGCTTGTTGATGATCGCCATGGCTAGAAAGCCCAGCGGGATATTGATCCAGAAGATGAGAGACCAGTGCAGATGCTCGGCGAAGGTGCCGCCCAGCAGCGGCCCGGCGACGCTGGCGACGGCCCAGGTGCCGGAAAACCACGCCGCGTAGCGCGCCCGCTCGCGCGGCGGGACGAGGTCTCCGACCACGGTCTGCGTCAGCGCGAAAAGACCGCCGCCACCGGCCCCCTGGATCGCGCGACCCAGGATGAGGATGAACATGTTTGGGGCCAGTGCGCTGACCAGCGATCCAGCAAGGAAGATGAGGATTGCCGCGTAGACGGTCGGACGACGCCCATGGACGTCGGAAATCTTGCCGTAAAGCGGTGCCACGGCGGTTACGGTCAAGAGGTAGCCGGTCACGATCCATGGCAGGTATTCGGCATTGCCGAGCAAGCGCCCGATGGTCGGCATGGCGGGCGCGACGATGGTCTGGTCGAGGGCTGCCAGCAGCATCGACAGGAGGACGCCGCCGATAATGGCGTTCTTTTCGCTTTCGCTCAGCGGCGCGCTGGCGGCCGCCACGGCCTGCTTGTCGACAGCCTGGTCCATAAATCTTCTCGTCCATGCACTTTGCGCTGCCGCATCACCATTGGGCTTGTCTGGTGCATCCGCGGCGCGATCGATCGTGATGCCCGTGCTTCCGGATTGTGCCCTTGGCAACCCTGGATATGTCGTTCCGTATAGGCCGATTTCGACCGTTGCTCGAAAAAAAATCCAGGCTGGCACTACGCTTCCGCCCGGTTGGCTTCCATCCAGGCGAACGGAGGCGGCGAGGAGATTCAGGCCGGCGGCCGTAACTGGCCGCTCTCGATGCGTTCCATCCGGTAACGCAGCAGCCGCAGGATGCGGCTTTCGAAATTGGCGCCTTCGACACGGTCGAACCGCACCTGGTCCCGATCGTGCCTGGCAAGCTCGGCCGCCGTGATCGCGGCGGCATTGACCTTCGCGGCATCGCAATCCTTCTGCGGATAAGCTGCCTTCAGGGCGTCTTCCAGCGCGCGGCCGTGGTTCTGGGCGATCTCGACGTGGCGGTCTTCATGGCGCTTGATGTCGGCGGACAACGTATCCCAGAACAGCCGCACATCGGCGTCGGCTTTGCCCGGGCGGCGCCATTCGGGAAGGATCACCTTGACCTTGACGGTGACGACCGCGTCGGCGATCCGGCAGGAGCCCGGTTGGCTGGCGTAGCTGATGCGTGTCGTGAAAGCCATCTGGGTGGCGCCAGGGTGGCGCGACCCCGTGCTTTTGACCTGGGGCCCGTGTTTGGCAAGTTGCTGCTCGATATCCTCCAGGGTTCTGCCGCCAATGGCGAAATAGCTGTATGTCTTCACCAGATTGGCCGCATCCGCCGGAACGGCGACGGTAAGCAGCAGTGCGCAGAGCAGGGAGCGTATCATCATGTTGCCTCTTCAATCACCTTGCTTTACGGCCTTCGCCGGCGCAACGGATTTGATCCAATGCGGATCACACATCGTTGATGACCCCTTGGTTGATGAGCCCATGGTTGAAGCGCAATGACGGCGGGGCGATGGCAACTGGCGCATGGGCGCCATCTCGAGCTTGGCGGCAAGGCCGTCGTCGTCGGCATCCTCAATGTCACACCCGACAGCTTCTCCGATGGCGGCTTGTTTGATGCTCCTGAACCCGCGCTCGTCCAGGCGCGCCGCATGATCGGGGAAGGAGCTGCCGTCATCGATGTCGGCGGAGAATCGACCCGCCCGGGCGCCGCCGCGATATCGGCCAGCGAGGAGCAGGCCCGTATCCTGCCCGTGATTGAGGCGTTGACGCAGGTCGGCGACGTGCTGATTTCGGTCGACACCTATCGTGCCGACACCGCGCGGCTCGCCGTCAAGGCCGGTGCGCATATCGTCAACGATGTCTGGGGCCTGCAGCGCGAGCCCGACATTGCGCGGGTGGCGGCCGAAACCGGGGCCGGGCTCGTCATCATGCATACCGGACGGGATCGCGACAAGCTGCCCGATGTGATTGCGGACCAGCTGGCGTTCCTGGGAAAATCGCTTGAGATCGGGCGCGGGCAAGGTGTCGCCGACGACCATGTCGTGCTCGACCCCGGCTTCGGCTTCGCCAAGGAGACGGCGGAGGAAAACCTCGATCTGATGGCACGGTTTGCCGAGCTTGGCGCGCTCGGCCTCCCGCTGATGGCCGGTACGTCGCGAAAGCGTTTCATCGGCACCGTCACCGGCCGCGACGCCGCCGACCGGGCGGCCGGCACGGCGGCGACCAGCGTCATTCTCCGGCTCAAGGGCGCGCATCTGTTTCGCGTCCATGATGTCGCAATCAACGTGGACGCGCTGGCCGTGGCGGATGCTATGCTGGCGCGGGAAACCGGATCGGAACGCTGAGCCATGTATGTCATCCGCATGAAGAACTGCGCCTTCTTTGCCCGGCACGGCGTGCTGGACGAGGAAGAAGCGCTGGGGCAGCGCTTCTATGTCGATGCCTCGCTCACCGTCGAGCCCGGACGCGCGCTCGTCGATGACGCCATCGGGGAAACGGTGAATTACGGCGTTGCCTTCACGGTCATCGAGGAGATCATCACCGGACACAGGCGCTTCCTGATCGAAGCGCTGGCGCTGGAAGTCGCGAAGGCCCTCACCGGGCGCTTTCCCCAGATCCGGAAAGCCGAGGTCACCGTTCGCAAGCCCAATGCGCCGGTGCCTGGCGTGCTCGATTACGTCGAGGTGACCGTTGTCTGGCCCGAGTAACACCGTCTATCTGAGCCTCGGCGGCAATCTGGGCGATCCGGCGGCGTCGATGGGGGCCGCGTTGCGCCTGCTCGACGCCGATCCCGATACCGACGTGGCCGCCGTCTCCTCGCTCTACCGGACGCCGCCCTGGGGCAAGCTCGACCAGCCGGACTTCCTTAACGCGGCCGCCGAATTGTCGACGCGGCTGTCGCCGCGGGCATTGCTCGACCTCTGCCTCGATGCCGAGCGAAAGCTCAAACGCGTGCGCGAGGAGAGGTGGGGGCCGCGCCTGATCGACATAGACATCCTGGTGTTCGGCGACCGCGTCATCCATGAAACGGGCCTGGAGGTGCCGCACCCGCGCATGCTGGAGCGCGCCTTCGTGCTGGCGCCGTTGGCCGAAATCGCGCCGGATCTTGCCGTCGGCGGCAAACGGGTGGTGGATCGCCTGAGCGCGGTCGATGCGGCCGGCATTGAGCGGCTGCCGTCGGGCCGGGACTGGTGGCGGCGCTAAATCGCGGATCAGCCGGAAAAACCACCGTCATCCAGGAATGCTTTTTCCTCAGCCGTGGTCTCGCGGCCAAGCATCCGGTTGCGGTGCGGAAAGCGGCCGAAGCGCTGGATGATATCACGATGTTCCAGCGCGTATTTCAGATTGAACGCGGCCCTGGCGGTATGAAGTTCAACCGACCGCTCCTGGTCCGCAAGATCTTCCGAATGTTCGAACGGCAAATAGAGGAACACGCGGACCTCCGGGTCCAGCGCCAGATCGTGGCCGGCGGCCACCGCCTTTTGCGCAAAATGCTTTGCCAAAGGGTCTGTCGCAAACATGTGGCCGGTGCCGCGAAAGCAATTGCGCGGGAACTGGTCGAGCAGGATCATCAGCGCCAGCGAGCCCTCGGCATGGCTTGACCAGACATCGCATTCGCGCCGCGCGGCTGCGTAGTGGAGGTCGAGGAAGCGGTCGCGGAAATCGGCATCGAAAGCGTCGTTCTTCTCGAACCATGAATCCTCGCCGGCGTCGCGCCAGAATTTGGTGATCGACAGGGCTCTGCTGTCCAATTCCATGGCTAATTCCCTCAATCCGCCGATTCGGATTTATGCAGGACGCCGGCCGTTTCCTCGTTGAGCGCCTGGCCAGGACGGCGGGGCGTGGAGAGCGGGGTCGGGATCGGCGTACCGATATTGCCTTTCAGGAAGCGCTGTCCCGAGCGGATGCCTTCGGCGAGCTGGGTCTCGAACCGGGCCGTGTCGCGGCGCCTCACGTCCTCGATCGTTTCGGCGACGTCCTCGGGATCGACGCCCAGCGCCTCCAGGGTCGAGCCACCGAAGACGAGCGCCGATTCGAAGGTTTCGCGCAGCTGATAATCGACGCCGGTGCGGATGAGCTGCAGCGCCGTGCCGCGGTCGAACGCACGGGCCAGCACCGTAAGCAAGGGGAACTCAGCCTTGACGAGTTCTGCGATGCGGATGGCGGCGTCGGGCTTGTCGACACAAATGAGCACGGCCCGCGCCCGGCCGGCCCCGGCCGCGTGCAGGATGTCCAGCCGCGTGCCGTCGCCATAATAGACCTTGAAGCCGAAATCGGCGGCCGCCTGGATCATCTCGACATCGTTGTCGATGATCGAGACGTCGATGCCGCGCAAGAGCAGGGGTTGGCTAGCGATCTGGCCGAAGCGGCCAAAGCCGATGACCAGCACGCTGCCGGTCAGGCCGTCGGCGACTTCGACGCCGTCCAGCGACTGCTCGTCCCGTGGCGTAAAATAGCGCAGGGCGATGATCGCCAGCGGCGTCAGCACCATGGAGATGATGACTATCGCGGTCAACGTTGCGTTTGCCTGGCCGTCGATGATGCCGACGGCGGCGGCCGCGGAATAGAGCACGAAAGCGAATTCACCGCCTTGCGCCATGAAGACCGCGCGCTCCAGTGCCTCGCGGTGGCCTGATTTCAGGATGCGGGCGACGATGTAGATGCCGAAAGCCTTCATCACCATGTAAGCCACGACGTACACGGCGATCAGCTTCCAGTTCGCGGCCACCACGTGCAGATCGAGCGACATGCCGACCGCAAGGAAGAACAGACCGAGCAGGATGCCGCGGAACGGCTCGATGTCGGCTTCGAGCTGATGGCGGAACGTCGATTCCGAGAGCAGCACGCCGGCCAGGAACGCGCCCATCGCCATCGACAGGCCGCTGAGCTGCATGGCAAGCGCCGATCCGAGCACCACCAGCAGAGCCGCGGCCGTCATCACTTCGCGCGCACGGGCATCCGCCAGGATGCGGAAGAAGGGGTTGAGCAGATAGCGTCCCGCCACCACCAGGCCGATGATCGCGGCGATGCCGATGCCGACCTCGGTCAGCCGCTCCGACAGGCTGGTGCCGGCACCGCCCGGCGCCAGGAAAGCAATCAAGGCGAGCAGCGGCACGATGGCCAGGTCCTCCAGCAGCAGGATGGAGACGATGCGCTGGCCCTTGGGCGCGGAGATTTCGCCGCGTTCTTCCAGAAGCTGCATGACGATGGCCGTCGAGGTCAGCACGAAGCCGGCGCCGGCGACGAAGGATTGCGCGATCGGAAATCCTCCGGCCATGCCGACACCAGTCAAGAGCACCGCGCAGACGCCGACTTGAAGCGCGCCAAGCCCAAAGATCTCGCGGCGCAGGCCCCAGAGCCGCGACGGCTGCATTTCCAGGCCGATGATGAACAGGAACATGACCACGCCGAGTTCGGCGACATGGAGGATGGCTCCGGATTCGGAAAAGACGCCGAGGCCGAACGGACCGATCACCACGCCGGCGGCCAGGTAACCGAGAATCGAACCCAGACCCATGCGCTTGAAGATCGGGACGGCCACCACGCCCGCCGCCAGCAATGCCACCACCTGAATGAGATCGCTGCCCGCTGCCTCTGCCGCCATGCTCTGTCCCTTTTTCGTATAGCACTCCTTGCATGCAGTGGGAGCGGGAGGCAAGGGCGGGTAGCCTGCCAGGAAGGGTAGGGTGCTGTCGGTGCGACTCCCCCCGGTGGAACAATGGTGTCCGCTTGTCTGCGGGACGTTCGGCATCTATATCAGCTGCATGCTTGACCGTTCGTCCCAGCCGGCTTCGCCGCCCCATATCCCGATGGACGCGCTCAGCGAAGTCCTGCAAGACTTTCGCCTGAGTGGCGTCAATTATGGTCGCTGCGAGCTCCGACATCCATGGAGCATAGAATTTCCGCGACAATCGCTGCTACGTTTTCACTTTGTCGGCCAGGGTCCGTGCTGGATTCATACCGAAGCGCAAGGCTGGCAAGAGTTGCGCGATGGCGATCTGGTGCTGCTGCCGCAGGGCATCGCCCATCGGCTGGCGAGTGCGCCGGACGTGGTGGGCGACTCGCTTGAGGGCTGCCAGGTGATCAAGTTAGGGGGCAATGTCTGCGAAGTGGTGCGGGAAGGGACAGGCGCGACAAGCACCCTTTTCTGCGGATCCATGGCCTTGGACTCCTGTGCGCTCAATCCATTGATCACGCTGATGCCGCCTGTCATCAAGGGGTGCGACGTGGCCGGCAACGACCCGGTCGTTGGTCCTTTGCTGGCGGCTATGACGATGGAGGCCGCACAACCGCAGATGGGCAGCGCCACCATCTTGTCGCGTATGGCGGATTTGCTGACAGCCCGGCTCATCCGCTGTTGGGTCAATTGCAACGGAGCCTCGACCACAGGTTGGCTCACAGCCATCCGCGATCCACATATCGGCCGCGCTCTTGCAGCCATGCATCGAGACCCCGGCCACAACTGGACGCTGGGAAGCCTTGCAAGCGTGGCAGGCCAATCGCGATCGATTTTCGCCGCGCGTTTCAGCGCGGTGTTAGGCGAGGGTGCCGCACGCTATCTCGCCCGTCTGCGCATGCAGCTTGCCCGCGAGTTGTTGGGGCAAGGCGGCTTGTCGGTTGCCGAGGTCGCTACCCGTTTGGGCTATGATTCCGAGGCATCCTTCGCTCGCGCGTTCAAGCGCATCACCAACGTCTCGCCGGGAATTGTGCGTCGCACAAATCCCGGACGAATAGACATGAATTTCGGATTTTAGGATACATCTCATCCGAGATAACTCGTCTATGAAGATCTCCAAACTTTGGAGATCTTTCCGTGACAGACACAACATTACAGCTTGAAGACGCCGCCATTGGCCCTGACGCCGACACGCCAGCCGCGTGGAGCGCAGCCACCTGGTTCGCGGTCATTTCATTGGCGGCCACCAGCTTTGCCCTGGTGTCGGCCGAATTCCTGCCGGCAGGCCTGCTGACGCCAATGGCGCGCGATCTCGGCATCAGTGAGGGAACGGCCGGACAAGTCGTCACCGCCACAGCTTCCGTCGGCGCCGTGACGGCCATGTTGAGCAATGTTCTCATCGGCCGACTGAACCGCAAGACGGTGCTGGTCGGTCTCATGGCCTTGGCGGTCGCTTCCAATATTCTTGCGGCGCTGGCACCCAATTTCTGGCTGTTGTTGTTAGGCCGGGCCGGGCTGGGGATCGCTCTCAGCGCCTTCTGGGCACTTTCGGTCGCCGTCGTGGCGAGGCTGGTTGGCGCCAATGCGACAGGCCGGGGCATGGCTATCGTCACCCTCGGCGTCTCGCTCGCCACCATTGCCGCGCCGTCGATGGGGGCGTTGATCAGCGACTGGCTGGGATGGCGCAGCGCCATGGCCATGACAGCGGGGCTGGCCGTATTGGCCATGTTGGCGCAGTTGCTCAGCCTGCCGACCTTGCCGGCGACAGCGAGCAACAGTCTTGCGGACGTGTTTCGGCTTACACGGCGGCGCGGCATTCAAATCGGCATGTTGGCTATTGTCTTGCTGATGACGGGGCATTTTGCTGGTTCTGTCTATGTGCGGCCCTTCCTCGAACACGTCACGCTGCTTGCAACCGGTCCAATTGCCCTGGCTCTGCTTGGATTTGGCATCGCCGCCGTGATCGGCAACATTGCCGGCGGTCGCATGGCCGATGCCAATATTCACATGGCTCTCGTGGTCACCGCCGCGTTAATGGCGGCCGCGGCGCTGGCCTTGGTGCTTTGGGGCGTGCACATTGGCGTTGCCTTCGGGTTTGTCACGCTTTGGGGCTTCGCCTTCGGCATGGGGCCGGTGGTGCTGCCAACCAATCTCTCACGTGCGGCACCTGACGCGCTGGAAGCAGCGGGCAGCCTGATGGTCGTCTCTTTCCAGGTTGCCATCACGATCGGCGCGGTTGTCGGTGGCTATGTCGTGGACAGCTATGGTGCCACGGCGCCGTTGACCGTTACGGCCGTCCTTGCTGCATCGACAGCTGTGCTCGCTCTGCTGCAGCCTCGCGGCTGAACTTTGCGCCAGCTGACATGGAAGGGCTGAAATCGAACCGCCGCAATGTTGCAGGCTCTTTACACAAGTTTACGCCATGCGCGCGTTGCTTGTTGCCGCAATCGAAGGCTAAGCACGCTCGGCTTCGGCCATTGGGGGTGAGCGGCGATCAAGTCGCACCCTTTTGAGGAGATGACTGACATGAAGAAGTTTTTGCTCGTTGCCGTCGGGCTGGCGGTGCTTGCCGGCTCGGCCTGTTCGAAGGCGCCGGAATGCACGACCGAGATCGCGACCAAGAAGGCGCAGGAAATGGCCGCCGCGTTGCAGGAGGCGATCACCAAGGATCCGTCCAAGGCGGCTGACCTGACCGCCAAGGTCCAGGCAGTGACGACCAAGTATCAGGGTTCCACGACCCTGGCCGATGCCTGCAAGGCGTATGACGAGCTGACCAAGGCGATCAAGGGCTGACGCCTGGTTCGTCCGTTTCCAAGGAGGCGGTGGCGATGGGCTGCCGCCTCTATGTTTTGTGGGATGTATTCGAACAATCCTAGGAAAAGTGTTTTTCCGACCGGAATTGCGCAAAGAAACAGAGGCGAGGGTGCGCTCAGTTCGGCGCGATGGAGCCGACTTCGACGGCATCGACGCGCTTCAGGCTCATGCCGATGACGGGCACCAACTGGTCCTGAACGCGCACGGCAACCGTTACCGTCATGGAATTGTCGTCGGGAATGCGGGCCTGCATGACACCGCGCAATTGGTTGCGGTTGATGGTGAAGACCACCTTGTGGGCGTCGACGACGTTGCCGCCGATAATATCGAGGCCGGCGCCGGCAGCGCCGCCCATGAAGGAACCCTTGTAGTCGCGGCCCTTGCGCTCGATCTTGGCCGACATGGGCTGGGTGAACATGCCGACCCGGCAGCCGCCGTCCAGTGTCATGCCCATCTTGCCGTCCGGCGTGGAACCGGTGAAGCTGCAGTTGAATTTCGTGCCCTTGTACTTGCCGGCGACGATCTCGCCCGGGCCAACCCATTTGCCTTCGGCCGACTGGAAAAACTGCTTGTCCGGTTCCGTGGCAGAGGCCGCCGAGGCGATGCCGACGACAGCTGTGATCACCGCCGCCAGGGGCAGGACGCTGGACAGTATTACGCTTTTCATCGACGACACCCGGCAACAACGAGGCTGTTTGAAACCGGTTCGACCATGAAGAAGATTGGTTAATGCTTCGTCACCGCGGGCCCTCGAAACAGCAATCCGAGCATCGTTCCGAAGAGCTGGACGCTATTTGCCAGAGCCGGCTGTCTCGGCGTCTTTCTTGGTTGCGAACGAAGTCAACGCGGCGAGGAAATCGCCCAGTCCCGGGCGCCTGGCTGCGCTGAAGGGCAGGGGGCGCACCGTCTCCATCGCGGCGAGACCGATGCGCGCCGTCATCATGCCGTTCACGACGCCTTCGCCCAGCTTTGCCGAGAGGCGGGCCGCCAGGCCGTGGCCGACGATCTGCTGGACGAAACTGTCGCCGATCGCGATCGAACCGGTGACCGCCAGATGCGCCAGTACGCTGCGCGCCAAGCGGAAAAAACCCAGCGTTCCGGGCCGTCCGCCATAGAGTTCCGACAACCGGCGGATGAGGCGCCCGGCCTCGAACACGACATAAGCGACATCGACCAGCGCGCGCGGGCTCACCGCCGTCACCAGCGAGACCCGCTTGGCGGCCTCGAGAATCATCACCTTGGCCCTGACATCGAGGGGGCCGAGGATTTCAGCCTCCGCCAGGCGCACCAGATTGGCGCCGTCGATGATCTCGCCGCGCAATTCGGCCAGCGCGCGCCGGCCGGCAGCGGTCTCGGGTTTGGCCGCGACAAAGGCCGACAGCTCGTCGACCACCGCGCGTGCCGCCTTAGGATCGTCGCGCGCGATCGCATCGAGTGCGCGCTTCTGCAGCTTTTCGACCTCGGCGAGGCGGGCGATGGCCAGGAACTCGCGAATCAGGATTACCAGAAGCGCCAGCAACGCAATCGCCCCCATCCCGGCGGCCAGCCAGCCCAGCCATTCGGCGCGGGCAAAGAGATCGCGTATCAACTGGTCGGTCCACAGGCCGACAGCCAGCGAAACCAGCACGCCGAAGGCGCCGAAGAAGATGCTGCCGAGAACCGAGCGCCTTCTGGGGGCGACCGATGGCGGCGGCTCGGCGGCAATAACGTCCGGTTCGTCAAAGACGTCGACCTCCGCCGGGATGACCAGCGCCACATCGGCCTTCATGGAGCGCGGTCTGCGCGACGGTTCGGTGTGGCGTGCTTGTGGCGCGTCTTGTTTCGGCGTGGCTTCCGGCTCGATGCGGAATGCCGCCGGTTTGCGGGGCGCGGTCATGCCAGGTGGTCTCCGATCAGGAACTGCAAGGCGCGGTCGAGCCTGATATGCGGCAGCGACAGCGTGACACCTTCGGCCGTGCGTTCGAGTTTCGGCGGTCGGAACCGGACGAAGCGGATTGCCGGGTCCGTGGAGTCCTGCCTGTGATCCGGCCCCGAAAGGTCGAAAACAGCATCAATGTTCTCTGGCAAATCACCAGGAAATATAGCTGTTTCCGTCTTTCCGTCGAATGTTTCACCATCGATCTTCTCGCCGGCGATCGGCGTGCCGATGATAACAGGCAATGTCTCTCGGCCCTGTTTGACGGTGCCTTCGCGGGTGGCGCGCACAGCCGCCATGGCGACGACGTCGACATCGGCGCCGGTGAAATTCGCCCGCGCCACGGCGCGGTCGGCAAGGCGCCGTACGATCGCCTGCAGCCGGTCATGGCTTTCGTGGTGCAGATGATCTGCCTTGGTCGCTGCGACCAGGATGCGGTCGATGCGCCGGGAGAACAGGTCGGTTATGAAGCTGCCCCGGCCGGGGCGAAAACAGCTGAGGATCTCGGTGACGGCGCGCTCCAGGTCGGCCATGGCACCAGGCCCGGCGTTCAGCGCCTGCATGGCGTCGATGAGCACGATCTGGCGGTCGAGGCGCGTGATGTGCTCGCGGAAGAACGGTTTGACGACATGCGTCTTGTAGGCCTCGTAGCGCCGTTCCATCATGGCGTGCAACGAGCCGTTGCGCGCACGCCTGTCGCCCAGGCCGGCCAGCGGCGCGAAAGTCAGCGCGGGCG
Source organism: Mesorhizobium sp. LNHC229A00 (assembly GCF_000502415.1). Taxonomy (NCBI): domain Bacteria; kingdom Pseudomonadati; phylum Pseudomonadota; class Alphaproteobacteria; order Hyphomicrobiales; family Phyllobacteriaceae; genus Mesorhizobium; species Mesorhizobium sp. LNHC229A00. The sequence goes on along the minus strand of NZ_AYWQ01000012.1, from coordinate 311,206 downwards.
AGCCTTCGAGATCGCCGGGCATCAGGAAACGACCGGGCGGCAAGGTCGAAAGCGCCCGTTCGTCGAGCTTGCATGCCTTGAGATAGGCGGCGAAGCTTTCAGCCAGCCGGCGTGCCGTCATTTCGTCGGCGTCGGCATTCGGGTCGATTTCCGCCGAGATCGCTCGCCAGGCCCGCGAAAGGTCCTCGCGGACCGGCAGCGTGGCCATTTCGAGGGCTTCGCGCGAAAAATCGGCGAAGGATTTGCCGAGCAGCGGCAGGTCAAGCAGCCATTCGCCGGGGTAATCGACGATGTCGACCGACAGCTTGCCCGACGAGAACATGCGGTTCCAGCCGGAGGCCGATTCATATTCGATCGTCAGCCGCAGTTCCGAAATGGCGCGGGTCGAGTCCGGCCAGACGCGATCGTTGATCAAAGCGGCGATGTGGTCCTCGTATTGAAAACGCGGCACGGCGTCGTCGGGCTGCTGTTCGAGGAAGGCGCGCGCGATACGCCCCGATTTCTGCGCCTCGAACAGCGGCAGACGTCCGCCGTGGATCAGATTGTGGACGAAGGCCGAGATGAAGACGGTCTTGCCGGCGCGGGAGAGACCCGTGACACCCAGACGCAGCGATGGAGAAAAAAGTCCGGTGGCACGTCCNTCTTGCCGGCGCGGGAGAGACCCGTGACACCCAGACGCAGCGATGGAGAAAAAAGTCCGGTGGCACGTCCCGACAATGTGTCGAGGGCAATTCTTGCCTCGTCGGTGAAGGTGGTCAGCGATGATGCCAAAACATGATCTCTCGGGCTTGCGTCCGCCCGATATAGGCGCTGGAACCCGGCTTTGAAATGGCGCTGGAAATCGGCATCAGGGATCGGCCGGTGTCAGGAACGCTTCGAGATAGCCCGCTCCCTGGGTCGCTTTCGCCAGATCGCCGGGGAAACGGACGACCGCAAGACCCGAAGTTGGAAAGCCATGATTGAGCATTGCCCGCTCCGCCTCGCCGCCATCGCCCGAAATCGCCATGGCGAGATCCTCCGTCATCGGGTTGTGGCCTATGACCAGCAATGAACCGGGGCCGCCATGATCCCGGACGAGGCGGAGATAGCAGGCCGCGTCCTCGCTGTAGAGCGCGTCGAAAAACAGCACCTTGCCTGTGTCGGTCTGGCCGGCCAGACCCTCGAGGGTTTCCCTGGCGCGTTTGGCGTTGGAGCACAGCGTCAGGTCCGGCACATAGGAGCGGGAACGCATCGCGGTCCCCATTTTTTCGGCATCGGCGTGGCCGGATGCGTCCAATGGACGATCGAAATCACGCATGCCCGGCAAGGCCCAACCGGCCTTGGCGTGTCGCAACAGATAAAGCCTGCTCACCCAACCTCCAACGTGCCCGAAAGCTGAAGTCCTGCCGCGATTAGCCACGAGAAAAGCCGTACGCACAATGGTGTGCGTGCTTCGGCGCGGCGAATCACTTGCAGGGAGATAGGCGAGGATCGTCGTACTTTCGCCATCAAAACAGATTTATGCGGCTCCGGAGAAGCCCGGAGACGCACTTTAACAATTGCGTGAGTCGGTGGCTGATTGCGCTTGTGCAGGCGTCTGGTGGCGAATATATAGGCGCCAAATTTGGGGCTGTTGGGTGAGTCGAATGAACGACATCGTTACCGCCGATTACGTACCCTCCGAAGACGAGCCGTTCATGAACGAACGGCAGAAATCCTACTTCCGCCAGAAGCTCGTCACCTGGAAAAATGACATCTTGCGCGAGGCGCGCGAAACCCTCGAAATCCTGCAGCAGGAAAACGCCAACCATCCCGACCTCGCCGACCGCGCCTCTTCGGAAACCGACCGCGCCATCGAGCTCAGGGCCCGCGACCGTCAGCGGAAACTCATCTCGAAGATCGATTCGGCGCTGCAGCGCATCGATGAAGGCACCTACGGCTATTGCGAAGAAACCGGTGAGCCGATCGCCTTGAAGCGGCTCGACGCGCGCCCGATCGCCACCTTGTCGATCGAAGCGCAAGAACGGCACGAGCGCCGTGAAAAGGTCTATCGCGACGATTGATAGGCCGCCTTTGCATTGATTTCAAAATGGCCGGCTGTCCGGCCATTTTTGTTCGATGCGTGCCATCGTCAATAGTTTCGAACACGCTTGAACGCCGGCCAGCCACGTCACTGGCAGGCGACTCAGGCGCAGTTCATCTCTTTTGGCTTGAAAGTTCGCCCAACAGCCTGGTCATTTCATCGTCGAGCGAGGGCGGCGCCTTGGCTGCCGGTTTGCCTACCGGGCCGCCGGAGCGGGGCTGGTCGAGCGAAACCTCGAGTTCCTTCATCAGCGTGTCATCGATGCTGTCCTGCGTCGGCGCTGGTGGCGTGTGCCTTGCGGCATTGGCGTTGGCGGAGCCATAGGCAGGCAGCGGCGTGACATTGGTCGATGGATAGGCTTGCGCCGCTGGTTTCGGTGCGGGCGCCGGAGCCGGTGGTGGCGCCGCCGCACGCTGGCGGGCTGGCTGTGCCATGGCCACCGGCTGCGGAGCGGGTGCTTGTCTCGGAGGCACGGGAGGGGGCTGCGGCGACCGCGGCTTCGCAGCCGGGGCCNTTCGCAGCCGGGGCCGCGGCCGCCGGGACAGGCTGCAGGCCGCCGTCTCCGGTCAACGCCGGACGGCGCGGCGCGGCGAGGCGGATGTCGCGTTCGACAACGACGTCGGTCGGGCCGCCGATCAGAAGCAGATGTTCGATGTCGTCGCGTCGCACCAGCACCAGTCGGCGATGGCTGTCGACGGCGGTTGCGTCCATGACGGCGAGCCGTGTCTTGCGGTTGCGACCACCGGCGACAAACGTGCCGAAGGTCAGGTTGCGCACCAGCCTGACGATGATGAGAACGATGACCAGCAGGATCAGCGCCGCGAAGGTCCACAGGAGTGCCGCCGCATAACCGGGACCCGCCACGCTATCCAGCCACTGCATTGGTTTCCCCCGATCGGTTTGGAAAGTGACGCGACACTAGACCGTTGCGACTGGCTACCGCAAGTTGCCTTCACGCATCGTGAACAGCTTGAAACACAGGGAAGGCCAGCCGACAGCATTTTTATCCGACATTTGCCGCCCGGGCCTTTTCCAGACCAGGAGAATGTGATTCAACCGGCTAAAGCGCGTCGCGCTGAAACGGATTCATGCGACGCGTTTCAGGTCCGTGTTTTCATGCATGTCGTTTTCCCAAAACCGAAGTCATTTTTGGGTGACATGCATTGGGGGCGGGTGTCGGAACATCGGATTTCATGAGCAGGGGGCATATGGCCAAGGAAGCGCGCGGCGATTTCTATCCGGCACCGATCGTCGACCAGAATACGCGACCGGGCGCGGTCACCCGGCTTATCATCTTCATCGTCGTCCTGACGGGCGCCGCAATCGTCTTCGGCTTTTTCCGCGAGCGCCTCGGCGATCCGTTCCTGCTCGGCATGCTCGGCGTACTGGCGATGATCGGTGTCGGCTTCCTGTTCGCGACCGCGATCGGCTTCGTGCAGATCACACCGCGCTCGACGGGCGACGAACTGTCCAAGGCCTTCGTCGATTCGATGTCGCAGGGCCTGCTGGTCACGGACACCAAGGGTCGTGTCGTCTACGCCAACCGCGCCTATGCCGATATGACCGGCGCCTCGTCGGCCGCTGACCTGAAGACGGTCGAAGGATTGCTCTCCGATGTCCCCGAAGCCTCGGTGACCATTTACCGGCTGGCGTCCGGCTTGCGTGACGGGCAGCCGGGCGACGGCGAGTTCCGGCTCGCGCAATCGATCCGGCCCGGGGCCGAACCGGGCGCGCGCTGGTACCGGGCACGCGCCCGCGCGTTCAGCGTTCCGGGCCAGCGGCTGCCGATGCTGGCCTGGCAGCTCGCCGACATTTCGCAAGAGCGGGCCGAGCAGGAGCGTTTCTTCCTCGATCTGCAGAAGGCAATCGACCACCTCGACCACGCGCCGGCCGGCTTCTTTTCGGCCGACCAGGACGGCCGCGTCACCTACATCAACGCCACGCTCGCCGGATGGCTGGGCATCGATCTCGCCAGCTTCACCCCCGGTGCCGTCGCCTTGCCGGATATTGTTGCCGGTGACGGCATGGCGCTGGTGCGCTCCGTCAAGGCGGACCCCGGCACGACGCGCAATGCGGTCATCGATCTCGATTTGACGACGATGACCGGCGAGGCGCTGCCGGTGCGCTTCATGCATCGCGTTTCGGCCAGCCGTGAGGGCGTCGGCGGGCCAACCCGCACCATCGTGCTCAACCGCACACAGGGCGAGGATGCCTCGGCCGACTTGCGCGCCTCGGAAGTGCGCTTCACCCGCTTTTTCAACTCGACACCGATGGCGATTGCCGGTGTCGATGCCAGCGGGCGCATCCTGCGCACCAACGCGCCGTTCCTGTCGCTGTTTTCCTCGGTGGTCGATCGCGATGCCGTGGATCGCCGCGTGCGGCTCGACACGGTGATCCATGAGCGCGACCGGCCGGCCTTTGCGGCGGCGTTCGGGAAAGCCCGGCAGCGGCAGGCCGACATCGATCCAATCGAGACCGTGCTGCCCGGCAATGATGAGCGGCATATCCGTTTCTACGTCAACGCCGTGGCCGATGGCACCGGCGGCGAAGGGGCCGAGGAAGCGGCCATTGTCTACGCCGTCGAGACAACCGAGCAGAAGGCGCTCGAAGGGCAGATGGCGCAAAGCCAGAAGATGCAGGCCGTCGGCCAGCTCGCCGGTGGCATCGCGCACGACTTCAACAATGTGCTGACCGCCATCATCATGGCGTCCGACCTGCTTTTGACCAATCACCGGCCGTCGGATCCGTCCTTCCCCGACATCATGAACATCAAGCAGAACGCCAATCGCGCCGCCTCCCTGGTCAGGCAGTTGCTGGCCTTCTCGCGCAAGCAGACGCTGCGGCCGGAAGTGCTGAACCTCACCGACGTGCTCGCCGATCTCAGGATGCTGCTTGCCCGGCTGGTCGGCAACGACATCAAGCTCAAGGTCGACCACGGCCGCGACTTGTGGCCGGTCAAGGTCGATATCGGGCAGTTCGAGCAAGTGGTGGTCAACCTGGCGGTCAACGCGCGCGACGCGATGCCGGCCGGCGGCGATCTCACCGTGCGCACCCGCAACGTGACCGCCGAGGAATGCAAGACCTTTCCCTATCGCGAACTCGCGGCCGCCGACTATGTGGTGGTCGAAGTCGAGGATACTGGTTCAGGCATCGCGCCCGACGTGCTGAAGAAGATCTTCGAGCCGTTCTTCACCACCAAGGAGGTCGGCAAGGGCACGGGCCTTGGTCTGTCCATGGTCTACGGCATCATCAAGCAGACCGGCGGCTTCATTTTCTGCGATTCCGAAGTCGGCAAGGGGTCGACCTTCCGCATCTTCCTGCCGCGGCACATCATGGAAGCGAAAACCGCAGCCGAAGCCGGTGAAGCGCCGGCGGCAGCGGCAGTCAAACTGGCCGATAGCACCAAGGATCTGTCCGGGTCGGCGACGGTCCTGCTGGTCGAGGATGAGGACGCCGTGCGCATGGGCGGCATGCGGGCACTGACCTCGCGCGGCTATACCGTTCACGAGGCATCCTCGGGCGTCGAGGCGCTGGAAGTGTTCGAAGCGCTGGGCGGCAAGGTCGACATCGTCGTTTCCGACGTGGTGATGCCGGAAATGGACGGACCGACCCTGCTCGGTGAGTTGCGCAAACGCCAGCCGGACATCAAGTTCGTCTTCGTCTCCGGCTATGCCGAGGACGCTTTTGCCAGGAACCTGCCGGCGGAGGCGCAGTTCGGCTTCCTGCCAAAGCCGTTTTCGCTCAAGCAACTGGCCACGATCGTCAAGGATGTCCTTGAATCCTAGGTGCTTCCAATGCGGCGCCCTTGCACAACGCCGTAACAACGCCATGATTCTTGAAAATACAGCAGGCGGGCTTGGGGAGCGGCTGTTGACGCCACACATCGAGGCAGGCAAAGGCGATTACGCCGACACGGTTTTGTTGCCGGGCGACCCGGAGCGCGCGGCGTGGATGGCGCGGACATTCTTGGACGCGCCGGCCTGCGTCAATCGCCGACGCGGCGCTCTCGGCTTTACCGGCTTGTTTCGCGGCAAGCCTGTCAGCATTCAGGCGACGGGCATCGGTGTTTCATCGTTCCTGATCTACGCCCATGAACTGCTTGACTTTTACGGCGTCCGAACACTGATCCGCACCGGTACCTGCGGCAGCCTGAGCGCCGAGGCAAAGCTGCGCAGCCTTGTGATCTCGCAATCGGCACGGCCTGAAAATACCGAGAGCGGTCAGGTCTTTGGCCTTTACGAAGCCGATGCTGGCCCGGATCCGGCGCTGCTGGCTTGCGCATTGACCAAGGCAGCCGCACTTGGCATCGACCACCACGCCGGCCTGACAGCCTGCACCGACATATTCTACCATCCTGAAGCGCGTGCCCGCTATGCCGACGCAAGGGCGCTCGGGGCGCTGGCAGTAGATATGGAAACCAGCGCCCTCTATCGCATATCGGCCCATTTCGGCGCGAGGGCATTGTCGCTGCTGACCGTCGTCGACAATCTGCTTACCGGCGAACAGACCGACTATTCCGAACGCCAGGCGCTTTTCACCGACATGAGNCGGCTCGCGCTCGAAGTCGCCACGGAAGGGCGCTAGGCGGCCTCTCGCTTCAACACCTCCTCCATGGCGGCTGGGGGCGTTCCTTCACCACCGCGCTCGACCACTAGACCACTTGGCCGGCCTGTGGATCGTCGGTGAGGACATGCCCCGCGAGGAGAACCGCATCACGCTGCATGGCGACGAGAAGGACGAGCACGGCATGCCGATCGCCGATGTGCATTTCGACGACCATGCCAACGACACGGCAATGCGCAATCATGCCTACAAGCAGGCCACGGCGCTTTACGATGCGGTCGGCGCCACACGCACCTTCCCGACGCCACCCTATCCCTCGACGCACAATCTCGGCACCGACCGGATGAGCGAGAAGGCCGCCGACGGCGTCTCGCTAGCGATCCGCCAGGCCGACTATATCGCGCCGACCGGCTGGCCGTCCTTGGGTAACATCCAGATGACATGAGAAGGCGGGCAGGATTGCGGACCGAGGTGGTGTCGTTGCCAGGAATATCTACTGATTGCTTCCCCTGGTGCAGGTCGTGGCGGTGAAGGCGCCGTCGGGCTGCTTCATGATGATGTCGAAGGAGGGCGGACTCTGGCCGTCCAGCGTTGCCTGGGTGAGCGAGAGCGAGTTGCCGCCGGTGGTGTAACCGCCAACCGGTCCCAACCAGGAGATCACGCCGTTTGCATCCATCTGGTAGTTGTAGCCCTGCTGCGGGGTCCCGAACGTGACCGGGCCGCTGTAGACATTTCCCTTTATGGTGATGTCGCCGAGGTTGAGGAACATGCCGAGCAGGTAGGCCTCGCAGTGGTAGATGCCGTCGGGCATCCTGCCCTCGCTGAAGTCGGCTCGGGCGGCTCCGGTTGCCGCCGCCAGAGTCACCATGCCGATGAATATGCGTGAAATGGTTGATGTCATGATGCCGTCCGCTTGAACGACCAAGCTTGCCCTATTTTTGCGCCGCGCCGCAACATTTGCCGTCGGCGATCTGCCTCTAAGGTCAAAATATAGGCATGTCTGGAAAATGGGCAAAACTTAGGCATATGCCTTGTGCATTGCGTAAATTTCTCTCAATCAATTTTTAACCGGCTCTCTTTGTTTCATTCAATCTAATATAGCAACGCGCTGATAACGTTGCGCTATTCTGTGTGTTTCGGCATGCCTAAAGCGGTTGGCACGGGGGTTGCATTGCATAGTCGCGGTGCAATCAACCAGCTTGGGAGTCTTCCGTATGAGGGGTAATTTCTCGACAATAGCAAAAATGTTCTCGGCGAGCGTAGTTGCCGCCGGCCTGATGATGTCTGCTCCGGCCAGGGCCGCCGATGATACGATCAAGGTCGGCATTCTTCATTCGCTGTCGGGCACGATGGCGATTTCGGAGACGACGCTGAAGGACGCCATGCTGATGCTCATCGACGAGCAGAACGCAAAGGGTGGCCTGCTCGGCAAGAAGCTTGAAGCCGTCGTCGTCGATCCGGCTTCCAACTGGCCGCTGTTCGCCGAAAAGGCGCGTGAGCTGATCTCGAAGGACAAGGTCGCCGCGGTGTTCGGCTGCTGGACCTCGGTGTCGCGCAAGTCGGTGCTGCCGGTGTTCTCCGAACTCGACAACATCCTGTTCTATCCGGTCCAGTATGAGGGCGAGGAAAGCGAGCGCAACGTCTTCTACACGGGTGCCGCGCCGAACCAGCAGGCCATTCCGGCCGTCGATTACCTGATGAGCGAGGATGGCGGTTCGGTGAAGCGCTGGGTGCTCGAAGGCACCGACTACGTCTATCCGCGAACCACCAACAAGATCCTCGAAGCCTATCTGAAGGCCAAGGGCGTCGCGGCCGAAGACATCATGGTCAACTATACGCCGTTCGGCTTCTCCGACTGGCAGACCGAAGTCTCGGCGATCAAGAAATTCGGCTCGGCCGGCAAGAAGACCGCCGTAGTCTCGACCGTCAATGGCGATGCCAACGTGCCGTTCTACAAGGAACTCGGCAACCAGGGCATCAAGGCCGAGGATATCCCGGTCATGGCCTTCTCGGTTGGCGAGGAAGAGCTTGCCGGTCTCGACACCAAGCCTCTGGTCGGCCATCTCGCCGCCTGGAACTATTTCGAGAGCGTCAACACGCCTGAGAACAAAAAGTTCATCGCCAACTGGCACAAGTTCATCAAAAATAACAAGCGCACCACCAACGACCCGATGGAAGCCCATTACATCGGCTTCAACATGTGGGTGAAGGCGGTCGAGAAGGCCGGCACCACCGATCCGGACAAGGTCATCGATGCCATGATCGGCGTTTCCGTGCCGAACCTGACCGGCGGCTACTCGACGATGATGCCGAACCATCACATCACCAAGCCGGTGCTGATCGGCGAAATCCAGGCTGACGGCCAGTTCGAAACGGTTTCGCGCACGCCGGGCCTGGTGATGGGCGACGAATGGTCCGACTACCTGCCGGACTCCAAGGATTTGATCTCCGATTGGCGCAAGCCGCTGTCGTGCGGCAACTTCAACGTTGCCACCGGCAAGTGCGGCGGCAAGGGCACAAACTGATCCTCCCGGGCTGGGCCTTCACGCCCAAGACCGCACGCGTCCGGACGGTTTCCTCCACTGTCCGGACGCGCCATTTCAAACCTTCAGGGGTTAACACAAGCCGATGACCTTGATCCGCACGATTGGCCTGACGCTGTTGTTCCTGCTGGCGACACTGTCGTCGTCGGACGCAGGCGAAGCCGATCTGCGCGCCATCATCGCCAAGTTCGCTACCGCCAAGGGCTTTTCCGAGATCGGAGCCGTCGTGCATGACCTCGCCGCCACCGGCGATTCCTTGGTCGAACACCCGCTTTCGGCACTCGCCGACGGCAATCTCTATATCCGCGAAGCCGATTCCCTGGTCTTTGTTGGCAAGGAAGCCGGCGAAAGCGTCCAGCTTTTCGATCCGCTCAGCAGCGAAGCATCGGGCGAGGCTGCCAAGGACGACGTCGCCAAGATCAAGGTCAACAACACGCTGCGCCGCGTTATCCGCGATGCGCTCGGCACGTTGACGCTTGGCGCCAAGGATCCGGCCGTGCGGCTGGCCGCCGCCGGCACCATGTTCAAGACGCCCGATGCAGCCAACATCGAGCCACTCGACACGGCAATCGCCAGCGAGACCGTGGCCAGCGTCAAGGCTCTACTCGAACAGGCCCGCGCGGCCTCGGTGCTTGTTTCCGACAGGCCCGAGACCGACAAACTCGCCGCGGNGATGCAGCCAACATCGAGCCACTCGACACGGCAATCGCCAGCGAGACCGTGGCCAGCGTCAAGGCTCTGCTCGAACAGGCCCGCGCGGCCTCGGTGCTTGTTTCCGACAGGCCCGAGACCGACAAACTCGCCGCGGTCGCCCTGATCGGCGCGCGTGGCGACCGCGACGCGGTTTCGCTACTCACTTCGGTCGAGGCCAGTGCCTCCGGCGCGGTCAAGGACGCGGCGACGGCAACGATCGCCAACATCAATTCGACGCTGGCCTTGTGGGATGCCGGACAGAACATCTGGTACGGGATTTCGCTGGGTTCGGTGCTGCTGCTGGCCGCGATCGGGCTTGCCATCACATTCGGCGTCATGGGCGTCATCAACATGGCGCATGGCGAGATGGTGATGCTTGGCGCCTATACGACCTTTGTCGTCCAGCAGGTGATCCGGACGTCCTTTCCCGGCCTGTTCGACTGGTCGCTGGTGATCGCGCTGCCGCTCGCCTTCCTGGTCGCGGCATTCGTCGGTCTCATCATCGAGCGCGGCGTGATCCGGTTCCTGTACGGCCGGCCGCTGGAGACGCTGCTGGCGACCTGGGGGGTCTCGCTCATCCTGCAGCAGGCGGTGCGCTCGATCTTCGGACCGACCAACCAGGAGGTCGGCAATCCGTCCTGGATGTCCGGCTCCTTCGACGTCGGGCAACTGGCCATCACCTGGAACCGTCTGTGGATTCTGGTGTTCGCGCTCACGGTGTTCGGCATGTTGCTCTATGTGATGAAGCGCACGCCCTGGGGGCTGCAGATGCGCGCCGTCACCGCCAACCGCCGCATGGCCGCCTCGATGGGCATCAGGACGCCCTGGGTCGACGCGCTGACCTTCGCGCTGGGATCCGGCATTGCGGGCATCGCCGGCGTCGCGCTCAGCCAGATCGACAACGTCTCGCCCAATCTTGGTCGCGGCTACATCATCGACAGCTTCATGGTGGTCGTCTTCGGCGGTGTCGGCAATCTCTGGGGTACACTGGTCGGCGCCTTTTCGCTCGGCATCGTCAACAAGGTTCTCGAGCCATATGCCGGCGCGGTGCTCGGCAAGATCGTCGTGCTGGTGCTGATCATTCTGTTCATCCAGAAGCGCCCGCGCGGCCTATTCGCGCTCAAGGGCAGGGCGGTGGAAGCATGATATCGGGACGATTCTTTGCCGCTGGCGCGGACCGCCGCATCGCCATCACCATCTTCATCCTGCTGGCAGTGGCTATAATCGTGCCGGTGCTTAACCTAGCCGTCTCGCCGACAAGCGCCTTCTACATTCCGTCCTATATCGTGGCGCTGACCGGCAAATATCTCTGCTATGCGCTGCTGGCGCTCTCGCTCGATCTGGTCTGGGGCTATTGCGGCATCCTCTCGCTCGGCCACGGCGCCTTCTTCGCGCTAGGCGGCTATGCGATGGGAATGTATCTGATGCGCCAGATCGGCTCGCGCGGCGTCTACGGCAACCCGATCCTGCCCGATTTCATGGTGTTCCTGAACTACAAGGAATTGCCCTGGTTCTGGACCGGTTTCGACCATTTCTGGTTCGCCGCCATCATGGTACTGGCGGTGCCCGGCCTGCTTGCCTTCATCTTCGGCTGGTTCGCCTTCCGCAGCCGGGTCACAGGTGTCTACCTCTCCATCATCACCCAGGCGATGACCTATGCGCTGCTGCTTGCCTTCTTCCGCAACGACATGGGTTTCGGAGGCAATAACGGCCTGACCGATTTCAAGGATATCCTGGGCTTCAACGTGCAGGCCGATACGACGCGTTCGGCACTGTTCGCGGCCAGCGCGGTGATGCTGGCACTCGCCGTTTTCATCACCTGGGCGATCGTCGGCTCCAAATACGGCAAGCTGCTGATGGCCGTGCGCGACGCCGAGAGCCGCACGCGCTTCCTCGGCTGGCGGGCCGAGAACGTAAAGCTGTTCGCTTTCACCGTTTCGGCCGTCATGGCAGGCATTGCCGGCGCACTCTATGTGCCGCAGGTCGGCATCATCAATCCAGGCGAATTCGAGCCGTCCAATTCGATCGAGGTGGTGATCTGGGCGGCGGTCGGCGGCCGCGGCACTATTGTCGGGCCGATCATCGGCGCGTTGCTGGTCAATGCTGGCAAATCCTGGTTCACCGGCGTGCTGCCGGAATTCTGGCTGTTCGCGCTCGGCGGCCTGTTCGTCGCCGTCACCTTGCTCCTGCCCAAGGGCATCATAGGCATGTGGGACAGCTGGCGTGGCAATGCCAGGGCGCTGCGCGTGGCGTCCCTGGCTGAAGAAGCCGGCACCGAGGTTGGCATCGCGTCCGCGACATCCAAGCCTGTCCGCTCGCCAGCGCGAAATCCAGGCGAATGGTCCTTGTCCGACCCCGAACCGCAGGCGGCGGAGTAAGCGCCCATGAGCAAATCCAACACTATCCTCTATCTTGACGGCGTCTCGGTGTCCTTCGACGGCTTTCGCGCCATCAACAATCTGTCCCTGGTGCTCGACAAGGGCGAGATGCGCGCCATCATCGGCCCCAACGGCGCCGGCAAGACGACGATGATGGACATCGTCACCGGCAAGACGAGGCCGGACGAAGGCGAAGTGTTCTTCGACGGCCAGGTAGACCTGACCAGGCATGATGAAGCCGAGATCGCCATGATGGGCATCGGCCGCAAATTCCAGAAGCCGACCGTTTTCGAAAGCCACACGATCGAAGAAAACCTGATGCTGGCGATGAAGGGTCCGCGTTCGATTTTCCCGGCGCTGTTCCATCGCCAATCGCCCGCCGAGGCGCGGCAGATCGATAATATCCTTGGCATCATCCGGTTGGGCGACAAGCGCCGCGAATTCGCCGCCAATCTAAGCCACGGCCAGAAACAATGGCTCGAAATCGGCATGCTGCTGGCGCAGGACCCGAAGCTGCTTCTGGTCGACGAGCCGGTTGCCGGCATGACCGATGCCGAGACCGAGGAGACCGCGCGGCTGCTCAGGGATATCGCCCGCGACCACTCGGTCATTGTCGTCGAGCACGACATGCATTTCGTCCGCGAACTCGGCGTCAAGGTTACCTGCCTGCATGAGGGCTCGGTGCTCTCGGAAGGGACGCTCGATTTCGTTTCGGCCGACGAGCGCGTCGTCGAAGTCTATCTGGGGAGATGAGCATGCATTGGCGGGTTCAATTCCATCGCTTCGACATGTCGTTTCTTCGGTTCTGGAGAAGGGGCTGACATGCTCGAGGTTTCCAATGCCACGCTCCACTACGGCGCCGCTCAGGCGTTGCGCGGGGTGTCGCTGAAGGCGGGTGCGGGCAAAATCACCTGCGTGCTCGGCCGCAACGGCGTCGGCAAGACCAGTTTGATGAGATCGATCGTCGGCCACCACAGGTTGACGAGCGGAAGCGTTGCCTTCGAGGGGAAGGCGCTCGACCGGAGCGCGGCGTATGACCGCGCCCGGTCGGGCATCGCATTCGTGCCGCAGGGCAGGGAGATCTTTCCGCTGCTCAGCGTGCGGGAAAATCTCGAATCCGGCTTCGCGCCCTTGAAGCGCGCCGACCGTAACGTGCCGGCGCACGTCTTCGAGCTGTTTCCAGTGCTCAAGCAGATGCTTGGCCGCCGTGGCGGCGATCTCTCCGGCGGTCAGCAACAGCAGCTCGCCATCGGCAGGGCACTCGTGATGCGACCGAAGCTGCTGGTGCTCGACGAGCCGACCGAAGGCATCCAGCCCTCCGTCATCAAGGATATCGGCCGCGCCATACGCTACCTGCGCGACCAGGCCGGCATTGCGGTGCTTCTGGTCGAACAGTATCTCGATTTCTGCCGCGAACTCGCCGACGAGGTCAACATCATGGATCGCGGCCTGATCGTCCACACCGGCCCGGCGGAAGATTTAGACCGGGCTGATGTCCGCAAATTCCTCACGGTCTAGAGTCGGCACCGGACTTCATTGAAGATTTGAAGTTTATTGGCAAGTCCAATATTTCTTACATCCATCATCTGCGCCTCTGGCACATGCAACATCGCATGCTAGTCTTTCCGTGGCTTTGTGAGTCGGCCGTTTCCGTATCAGTCTGGTTATCACGGATCGCGGCGCGGCAAAGGCCCTGCAAGTTCCACGCAAGCAAGGCTTCCTAGCTTCCCGATCTGATTGTCGTTCAAACGCGTTTGGGCACACAGGCTAAGGGACAGCCATGGAACGTTACGTCGAAGACTACCAGAAGCGGCGGCTTACCGAACGCGTCGACATCATCGCCGCCATCAACATTCTGAGGTCACAGGGCTGTGACTACGACGACCTGATCGAGGAGATCACCAAGGTCTTCTATGTCGACCTCGATACCTTCAATGAAATCGTCATGGCGGCCTAATGCATGTCGCCTGGCGGGCTTGGCATGACACGCGCGTTTAGCTTGCGCGTCGGAATGGAGAGGCGGTGACGCGGTTGCGGCCTCCGCGCTTGGCGTCATAGAGCGCCTTGTCGGCGGCGCTGAGCACCTTGTCCAGGCTGATCCCCTCTTTGCTGCCAAACGCAAATCCGGCGCTGACCGTACAGGTGAGGGAACCGGCTTCGGTTTCTATCAGTCGCGTCGCGAAAGCCGCCCGGATGCGCTCGGCTGCTTGCTCGACGGTCTCCGGCAGCGTGCGCTTCAGCACCAGCGCGAATTCCTCGCCGCCCATGCGCGCTGCGACGTCGGCCGGCCGAAGGTTGGCTGTCAACTCGTTGGCGAACACCCTCAGCACTTCATCGCCCGCCGCATGGCCGAATTCGTCGTTGATGGTTTTGAAGTTGTCGAGGTCGAAGACGACCACCGCTGTAAAGGCGCCGACCGGGACATGGCCGTGCATGTCGAACAGCGCTCGCCGGTTGAGCAGGCCAGTCAGGGAATCCGTCTGGGCGTCGCGATGGTGGTGCCTCGCCAGACGCCCCTGATTGAGGGCAAGCGAGAGCGCGCCAATGCCTGTCATGCTGGCGATAACCACGATGAGGCTGAGTTCCTCGGCCCAATTGCTTGGTGCATGTCCGAGCACCAGTTTTCCTTCCCAGGCGAGAACCATGGCGCAGAGCCCGAAGGAGGTGGCCGTGGCCGAATAGAGCGCAGTGATGCCGATCGTCAGGGCGGGTGCTTCATCACGGCCCTTCCAGTATTCGAACGCCGTGACGAACAGGAGCACGGCGGCAAACATGTTCTCCGCCATGAAGCCGAGGCCATCATAACCCAGGGCCATGGGGGGCAACGCTATCGCGAGCGAATAGCACCCCCACACGGCCCGCGGCAGTGGCGAGCCGCCGGTTCGGAACTGATAGGCCGCACCCAGCATGGCCGAAAAGCCGATCAGCAGAAACGCCGAGGTCGCGATGCCGAGCAGGCGTCCCGGCATCTCGATATAGGCGTCATAAATAAAAATATCGCCGACCACGAACACCAGGCTGATCGCCCATGTCAGCAGGAATTTTTCCGAGCGGGCGGTCAGCCACATCCCGAACAATGTCAGGCTGAGGCAAACGGCAGAGAAACCGACGGCCAGCAGAAGCGAAGTGTAGTCGAGCGACATGCCCTCTTTCCCTGCCGGCGGCGGTCCCAGCTCCGCGGCTTGGCGTCGGCGCATTCATGCGGCAAGGAAGTGTCGATAAGGTTACGATCGTGGCGAAGATGCCCAGGAACAGGCGCTTTGCTACGCTCAATACGCACAGGCTATGTGCTTATTGTGTGTAGCTGGAAACCGACCGACGCCTTTTCAGTCGGCTACCCGCTTCATCAATGCCATCGCCCCGAACGGCGCCCGCACCTTGCCCTCGCTGATGAAGTAGACGAACACGTCGCGCGGCTGGACCGGGGCGTCGGTGGCGGGGTCGGCGCGCCGCAGATCGGCGGGCTGCTTGCCTACCGCCCAGACCTTGGCCCGCGCCGCCCATTCGTCGAGGCCCTTTGGCGTATAGCAATCAGGATTGTCGTCGCTGCCGGTCTGCAGCCGCGCATAGATGAAATCGCCAGTGATGTCGGCGATGTCAGGATATTTGGCATGGTCGGCATAGACGACCGCCGCCTTGTACTTGCGGGCGAGCGCTGGGAACTCCGGCACGATGAAACTGTCGTTGCGCACCTCCAGCGCGTGGCGCAGCGCGACACCGTCCTGCTTTTCCGGCAGCAGCTTCAGAAACGCCTCGAAATCGTCCGGATCGAACTTCTTGGTCGGCGCGAACTGCCATAGGATCGGTCCCAGCTTGTCGCCGAGCGCGGCAACGCCGGAACCCAGGAAACGCATCATCGATTCAGCGGCCTCGCCCAGCACGCGCCGGTTGGTGACGAACCGGTTGCCTTTCAGCGAATAGACGAAATTGTCAGGCGCCTCGTTGGCCCATTTGACGAAGGTCGGCTCCTTGAAACTCGAATAATAAGTGCCGTTGACCTCGATGCTCGGCACCTGCCGGGTGGCGTAGTGCAGTTGCTTGGCCTTCGACAGTTTCTCGGGATAGAAGGACGTGTCCCAGGGTTCGAAGGTCCAGCCGCCCACGCCGGCGCGGATTGTTCCCGATTTGCTCATTGTATTTCTCCCTGTCGCTTGATGTGCGCGGTCGTCCCACGAGGGTCAAGAAAACCGGCAAACCCGCTCTTGTCCGTTGCCAAACCACCAGAACCGTTGAGGACACTCATTGCCATCGGCCCCAGGTTCTGCATGCCGATGACCTTCGAGGCATCGAGCTTGTCCCCGACGACAATGAGGAAGCCGCCCGGGGCGTGATTGCCGGGCCTCAATCCCGGTGGCTTGGCTTCAATACGTCCGAGTCTGGATGAGCGCACCGCGCGCGGGCACAAGCCAGCGCCATAATGCACTGAGACATCAGGCAGTTCGGTCGCGCGCGTGCCGGCATGCTGTAGAGCCGCCCTGTCGATCAGCGTGATCACCGGCTGGCTGGTCTGATCGTCCCTCAATTCCATCAGGAGGAACTCAATTTGGTCGAGCAGTCTCAATCGCTCGATCTCAATGCCAGCGTCCTTGAAAACCACGGATGGATTGATGCGAAGAGCCGTGCAGTTCTCGTTGTAAGGCAGCATTTCGCAAAGCGGCCACCAGTGCTGGTCCCTGGCTTTCACGACATTGCGCATAAACCGAGTCCAATGCGTTTCACCGAGAATGCGGTTCATACGGTCGACAATTGCTGGCATCAGGTGAGCCAGCGTAGCGTTCGGCTGCATTTCAGTCGTCGAGAAGACCACGATCTCGGTGTCCGGGCCGGCTGAGGAGACGAGATCGCCGATTGCTCGATCAATGTCGCCAAGAATCATGTCGATTGGGGCGCCGAGCCGACTGTTGCGGGCCGGGTCGAACTTCGGATCGGCTGCGTCGACGAGATCCCAAAGTGCATGGCTGGCGCAGTGAGCCTCCTTGAACCCGACAATGAACAGATCCCAAGCTTCGCTGCCCAGATAGTGCAGGGCGGCGGCACCTTTCCGGGCGACCGCAAGGCGTAGATTGGCCACGACCGCCATGGCCTCGGTGTCGTCCAATCGGCCTTCATGGTCACATCTGCTCGGCGGCGCTGCGCCGAAAAGCGTGACGACGTCATTGGCAAGCGCTGCCGGATAGCTTTTGGGGGCGCGGAAATAACGTCCATGGACAAGCCAGTCGGCGAGATGGATGCCATTGAACTGTCGCGGGAGGCGGCATTTCGGAATGTCGAAGACGGCTATCCTGAGATCCGGCGCCGTTTCCCAGAAGGTCTCGCGGTCGATCTCATCGGCGCAGGCCAAGCCGAATTTGCCGCTGCGCAGCCGTTGCTCATAGTGATAGCGACCGTGTTCACCCATCCCGGACGCGTATTGAAACGAGGCCCACAGCGCATCATCCGTTGCGCCCGCATGTGCGGTCAGATATTTGACCCTGCCACGTGCCCGCAACGCGGTGAGACTGGGCAGCATACCGTCCTGGCTGGCCCGGTCGACCAAGGCTCCATCCGCTCCGTCGAGCGCGATCATGAGAACCCGTGTGGTCACGATGTTTCTCCCGGGGCCACGATCCAAGGACCGAAAATCCGGCCGTCCATGCCAGGCCGGATATCCCCATCATTGCTCATTGCCGTCCCCCCGATAGTCAACAGCGATCACGACGCAGAGGTTGTGTCGAACGCCTTCGCCATGTCGACGAGCACCCATCCTGGCCGGTAGGGATTGGGCCGGCGACCGGTTTCGCGATAACCATAAGCAAGATAGAGCGCGATGTTGCGTTCCATTTTCGCGTTGGTGTAGAGCCGTATCTCCGGCAGGCCGCACTGCCGCGCCTGCTCGTCGGCGTGTTTCAGCAATGCAATACCGAACCCCTTGCCCTGGAAGGCAGGCGACACCGCGACGGAGAAAATCATCGCGTGATCTTCATGCCGCTCCAGCGCGATCACTCCGGCGAGTTCGCCGTCACTCTCCAGCAGCCAGACCTCGCCTTGGGCGATACGCGGCGCATAATCCTCGGTAACCGGGAGCGGCGGTGCGTCGAGTATAGCGGAGTAGGGAGCGTAGGCGGCTTGCGTCAGCGCGATGATCGCGGCGAGGTCTTCGGGGCCGGCAAGCCTCACGCCAAAGCTGCT
Organism: Mesorhizobium sp. LNHC229A00; assembly: GCF_000502415.1. NCBI lineage: Bacteria > Pseudomonadati > Pseudomonadota > Alphaproteobacteria > Hyphomicrobiales > Phyllobacteriaceae > Mesorhizobium > Mesorhizobium sp. LNHC229A00. The sequence goes on along the minus strand of NZ_AYWQ01000012.1, from coordinate 292,799 downwards.
CTGGATCGTGATGGGATCATCCTTACCCATCACTCCGCCGCTTCGCGCTTGCCTCCGGGGCGACGCTCCAGCAACTCCTTGAGGAACTGGCCGGTGTAGCTGCGCTTTTCGCGCACGATCGCTTCCGGCGTGCCCGAGGCGACAAGTTCGCCGCCGCCGTCACCGCCCTCGGGGCCGAGGTCGAGCACCCAGTCGGCGGTTTTTATCACTTCGAGATTGTGCTCGATGACCACCACCGTATTGCCTTGGTCGACCAGTTCGTGCAGCACTTCCAACAGCTTGGCGACGTCGTGGAAATGCAGGCCGGTCGTCGGTTCGTCGAGGATGTAGAGCGTCCTGCCGGTCGCCTTGCGCGACAGTTCCTTGGCGAGCTTGATGCGCTGCGCTTCACCGCCGGACAGCGTCGTCGCCTGCTGGCCGATGTGGATGTAGCCCAGCCCAACCTGCTTCAGCGTCTCCAGCTTGTCGCGCACGCCAGGCACGGCGGCGAAGAAATCGACGCCTTCCTCGACGGTCATGTCGAGCACGTCGGCGATCGACTTGCCCTTGAACAGGACGTCGAGCGTCTCCCTGTTGTAGCGCTTGCCATGGCAGACGTCGCAGGTGACGTAGACGTCGGGCAAAAAGTGCATCTCGATCTTGATGACGCCGTCGCCCTGGCAGGCCTCGCAGCGGCCGCCCTTGACGTTGAAGGAGAAGCGGCCCGGCTGATAGCCGCGCGCCTTCGCTTCCGGTAGCCCGGCGAACCAATCGCGGATCGGCGTGAAGGCGCCGGTATAGGTGGCGGGGTTCGAACGCGGCGTCCGCCCAATGGGCGACTGGTCGATGTCGATGACCTTGTCGAGAAACTCCAATCCCTCGATGCGGTCATGCTCGGCCGGATGCTCGCGCGAACCCATGATGCGGCGCGAGGCCGCCTTGAACAGCGTCTCGATCAGGAAGGTCGACTTGCCGCCGCCCGATACGCCGGTGACGGCGGTGAAGGTGCCGAGCGGGATTTCGGCGGTGACGTTCTTCAGATTGTTGCCGCGCGCGCCGATGATCTTCAGCCGCCGGTTTTTCTTCGCCTCGCGGCGCATGCCGGGCGTTGCCACTTCGAGCGCCCCCGACAGATATTTGCCGGTGATCGAATTGGGGTTGGCCATCACCTGCTGCGGCGTGCCCTGGGCGATGATCTCGCCGCCATGGATGCCGGCGGCCGGACCCATATCGACGACATAGTCGGCATGCAGGATGGCGTCCTCGTCATGCTCGACGACGATCACGGTGTTGCCGATGTCGCGCAGGTGCTTGAGCGTATCGAGCAGGCGCGTGTTGTCGCGTTGGTGCAGGCCGATCGACGGCTCGTCCAGCACATAGAGCACGCCGGTCAGGCCCGAGCCGATCTGGGAGGCCAGCCGGATGCGCTGGCTTTCGCCACCCGACAGCGTGCCGGAATTCCGCGACAAGGTGAGATAGTCGAGCCCGACATCGTTGAGGAAACGCAGACGCTCGCGGATTTCCTTCAAGACGCGGACAGCGATCTCGTTCTGCTTGTCGTTGAGCTGCGCCGGCAAGTCGGTGAACCATTTGTCGGCGTTGCGGATCGACTGTTCCGTCACTTCGCCAATGTGTTTGCCGCCGATCTTCACCGCCAGCGCCTCCGGCTTCAACCGGTAGCCCTTGCAGACCGGGCAGGGCGTTGCCGACATGAAACGCTCGATTTCTTCGCGCATCCAGGCGGATTCGGTCTCCTTCCAGCGGCGCTCGAGATTGGGGATGACGCCTTCGAAGGTCTTGGTCGTCTTGTAGGAGCGCAGGCCGTCATCATACTGGAAGGTGATCTCGCGCTCGCCGGTGCCGCGCAGGATCGCTTCCTGGGCCGACGTTGAAAGATCCTTGAACTTGTCGCCGAGTTTGAAGTCGTAAGCCTTGCCCAATGCCTCGAGCGTCTGCGAGTAATAGGGCGAGGTCGATTTCGCCCATGGGCTGACGGCGCCGTCGCGCAACGACACGTTCTCGTCGGGCACCACAAGGTTTGGGTCGATGGCGCGCTGGCTGCCGAGACCGTCGCAGGTCGGGCAGGCGCCAAACGGGTTGTTGAAGGAGAACAGCCTGGGCTCGATTTCCGGAATGGTAAAGCCGGAGACCGGGCAGGCGAACTTTTCCGAGAACAGGATGCGCTCATGCGTCTCGTTCTTCGACTTGTTGACCGAATCCTCGCCAGTCTGGCTGGCATCGAGCGGCTTGTCGGCAAACTCAGCCACCGCCAGCCCCTCGGCCAGCTTCAATGCCGTCTCGATGGAGTCAGCAAGCCTTGTGGCAAGGTCGCCCCGCACGACGATGCGGTCGACGACGACATCGATGTCGTGCTTGTATTTCTTGTCCAGCGCCGGCACATCGGCGATTTCATAGAAGACGCCGTCGACCTTGACGCGCTGGAAGCCCTTCTTCTGTAACTCCAGCAGTTCCTTGCGGTACTCGCCCTTGCGGCCGCGCACGATGGGCGCCAGCAGGAACAGGCGCGTGCCTTCCTCGACGGCCAGCACCCGGTCGACCATCTGGCTGACTGTCTGGCTCTCGATCGGCAGGCCGGTGGCCGGCGAATAGGGCACGCCGACGCGGGCAAACAGAAGGCGCATATAGTCGTAGATCTCGGTGACGGTGCCGACCGTGGAACGCGGGTTCTTCGACGTGGTCTTCTGCTCGATCGAGATGGCCGGCGACAGGCCGTCGATCTGGTCGACGTCCGGCTTCTGCATCATTTCGAGGAATTGCCGGGCATAGGCCGAGAGGCTCTCGACATAGCGGCGCTGGCCTTCGGCATAGATGGTGTCGAAGGCGAGCGACGATTTGCCGGAGCCCGACAGGCCGGTCATGACGATCAAGCTGTCACGCGGCAGGTCGAGATCGACATTCTTCAGATTGTGTTCGCGCGCCCCGCGAATGGAAAGATATTTATGGTCGGCCATGTCAGGTCGCCGCCTCGGATCTGGATTTGTGGGATCGGCGGGTTTCCCCGACCATTCCGTATGTAGTTATTTTTGCCGCCACGTCGAGAGACGCCACAATTCTCGACAGAAGTCGTTTAACCGCCTTTCGCGCGAGGGGGCAAGCGGAAAGAACAAAGGCCGAACACGCTCCTGACAAAGCTGTGCGGAAACTGACCCGAACGTAGGCTCTCGGCGATCACATTTTTCCGTAACCGGCTATTGATGGTTGACGCGGCCAACGCACGGGAGCAGTCTTCGAAAGTCAGCGAAGCCGGCCGTCTATCGATGGCCTCGCCGCCCCAAGGCGGCCTGCGAGACGCCGCAGGCATTTGCGATTTGCGCTTCACGACGACAATGTCGCAACGGACAAGAGGAGCGGAGCATGACGCCACCGGATAGTCCCCCAGGGCTTCAGTTGTTACTGGAGCCGCGGCAGGCATAAGTGCCAAGGGCAGGTGTTTTCGCCGCCCGACAAACCGTGACCTGCCGTATCCCTGAAAATCAGAGACTGCTAGTCGGATCGTCGGCTGAATGCCGCGAAGCATCCGAAATCAAACGCCGGCAGTACACTCCCGGCAAAAAATGGATTTGAGATCCAGAAAAGCCCCGTCCGTTTTGCCCAAGGCACGGCGGGGCTGTTCTTTTGGGCGGCTCCAGTTGGAAGGCCCGATCTTTGCCTATCTGGGTGGCTTGATCCCGCCAGCTCCGACATCGACGGTGATGCTGCCGGAAATCCTGACGTCGGTATTGCCGATCTTGAACTGCCCGTTGCCGCTGCTGGGGAACGCGTCGTCGGGTTCGGGCGCCGGGGCCGGCTTGGCGATGCGATAGTCGCCGGTTACGCCGGGCAGGGCGCTTTTCCGGACCGACGACGAGGCGTCGTCGGCAAGTGCCGATCTGGACACGAGGCCAACGATGGCAAGCACCAAGGCGGCGGTGACACGGTGCGATGTTCTTGATGGATGAGTGTCGGTCATCCCCTTTTATAGGGGCCTGCCGCCACCGGAACCAGAGCGGGATCGTCAAATCTTCGACGAGCAGCTACGCAGCCTTTTTGCGGGTGTCGAACACATGGTCGACAATGCCCCAGGCCTTGGCCTCGCGAGCGGTCATGAAATGGTCGCGGTCGAGCGTGCGCTCGACGTCTTCATAGCTGCGGCCGCAGTGCTGGGCGTAGAGTTCGGTCATGTGGCGTTTGGTCTGGCCGATGCGTTCGGCGTGCCGCTGGATGTCGGAAGCCTGGCCCTGGAAGCCGCCCAGCGGCTGATGCAGCAGGATAGTGGCGTTGGGCAGTGCGATGCGGCGCCCGGCCGTGCCCGCCATCAGCAGGAACGATCCCATCGATGCCGCAAAGCCCATGCACACGGTCGACACCGGGCAACTGATATACTGCATCGTGTCGTAGATGGCGAAGCCGCTGGTCACCATGCCGCCCGGCGAGTTGATGTAGAGCGAGATCTCCTTCTCGGGATTGTCCGACTCCAGCGACAAAAGCTGCGCGCAGACCAGCGCCGAGACGTCGTCGTTGATCTCGCCGTTGACGAAGACGATGCGCTCGCGCAGCAGCCGCGAAAAAATGTCGAATGCGCGTTCGCCGCGGCTCGATTGCTCGATTACCATGGGCACAAGACTGGCAACACCGCTCATTTTTCTGTCTCCAATTTTCCGTGTTCAGGCCGCGTGCAGCAGCAGAAGGCGTGGTGTGTTCGCGGCTATAGGCGTTCCGGCCCCGCGCAGCGAAAGCCGGCAGCCGGCCCCCGCCATGGCCACGGCCGGCATCGCCTTGCGAGCAAAGCCGTCATGGACGATGCGCAGATGCGTGCCGCCGGAAACGGTACGGGCGAGTGTGAAGGTGACGGTGCTGTCGAGTCGGTGCGCGGCATCGTCCGACTTCTCGTGCCAGGAATAGCGCAGCAGGCGCTCGGGCTCGGCATCGAGAATCTCGCATTCGATCGCCGCGTCTTGACCGGCGAAGGCAAAGCGGCTGCCGGTCTGCGGCCTGATGTCGTTGGGCATCATCCAGGCGGCGAGCAGTTCCGGCACGGTAAGCGCCCGCCAAACCTTTTCCGGCGGCTCGGCAAGATCGTATTCGAACTCGATCGCATCGGGAGAGACTTCGCTTTGGCTCTTCATTGATCCATGTCCTTCAAAACCGTCTTCAGCCTTTCGATGCGCTCCGGCCAGAAGGTACGGTAGCGTTCGATCCATGAGAGCAGCGGGGCAAGCCCCCGCGGATCCGCACGATAGTAGGCGTTGCGGCCGGCCCGACGCTCGACCACGAGGCCGGCGCCCCGCAGCACCGCCAGATGCTGCGACACCGCCGGCTGCGACACCGTCAAGCCGTTGCGCAATTCCGACACGCTCATCTCACTTGTGGCGAGACGCTCGAAGACAGCACGGCGTGTCGGGTCGGCCAAGGCGCGGAAAATCTCTGCTTCGATCATGACAAAAGCATAAGTCGATACTTATCGATTTGGCAAGCGGTGTTTTGAGACCCATATACAGCGCTCGGGCATTGCTGCCATTCCTTGACAATCGGGGGCGGTGCATATAGGAACGAAAAGGGAACAAAAACGTTGTGGGAAAAGCCAGCCTTGGCAAGCGGCTGACGTGCGTAGCCTGTAAGGTGCTGCGACAAAAATTTGTTTCGGATAGCGCGGAGAAATATCATGGCGGGTAGCGTCAACAAGGTCATTCTGGTCGGCAATCTCGGCGCTGACCCTGAAATCCGCCGCCTGAACTCGGGCGAGCCGGTCGTCAACATTCGCATCGCGACGTCGGAAAGCTGGCGCGACAAGAATTCCGGCGAGCGCAAGGAAAAGACCGAGTGGCATAACGTCGTCATCTTCAATGAGGGCATCGCCAAGGTGGCCGAGCAGTATCTGAAGAAGGGTATGAAGGTTTATGTCGAGGGCCAGCTGCAGACGCGCAAATGGCAGGACCAGACCGGTGCCGACAAATATACGACCGAAGTCGTGCTGCAGAAATTCCGCGGCGAGTTGCAGATGCTCGATGCGCGTGGCCAGGGTGAGGGCGGTCAGGTTGGCGGCTACAGCGGTGGCGGCAGCAGCCGTGGTTCCGATTTCGGCCAGTCGAGCCCGAACGAAGGGTTCAACCGCGGTGGCGGCAACGCTCCCAGAGGCGGCGGTGGCGGTGGTTCGTCGCGCGAATTGGACGACGAAATTCCATTCTGATCGAAAGCCGTACCAAATAGCGAATACCTTTGCTTGATATGCCCCGAGGGTCCGCATGGACTTTCGGGGTTTTGCATGGTGGTTTTGAACTGACCTTGGCGCGATCGGAGACGTAAAGAGGACTGGCGATGAAGGCACGGGTAAAATGGGTCGAGGAGCGCACCTTCGTCGGCGAGTCCGGCAGCGGTCACAAGGTCGTGCTGGGCACGGCGTCAAGCCCGGAAGGCAAGACGCCGGGACCGAGCCCGATGGAGCTGGTGCTGATCGGCACCGGCGGCTGCTCGGCTTATGATGTCGTCCATATCCTCGAAAAGGGCCGCGAGGCGGTCGAGGACTGCGTGATCGAACTCGACGCCGACCGCGCCGAGACCGACCCGAAAGTGTTCACCCGGATCCATATGCATTTCATCATCAAGGGCCGTGCGTTGTCGCCCGACAAGGTGAAACGCGCGATCGACCTGTCGATCGACAAATACTGCTCGGCTTCCGCCATGATGGCCAAGACAGCCACGATTACGCATGATTTCGAGATCGTCGATACGACGNTCGAAAAGGGCCGCGAGGCGGTCGAGGACTGCGTGATCGAACTCGACGCCGACCGCGCCGAGACCGACCCGAAGGTGTTCACCCGGATCCATATGCATTTCATCATCAAGGGCCGTGCGTTGTCGCCCGACAAGGTGAAACGCGCGATCGACCTGTCGATCGACAGATACTGCTCGGCTTCCGCCATGATGGCCAAGACAGCCACGATTACGCATGATTTCGAGATCGTCGATACGACGGCGAAATAGGGCCGTAGGTATACCGCTCAACCGGCCATCAGCGCCTTGATGCCATCTGCCACGAACTGCACGGCCAGTGCCGCCAGGATAACCCCGAGCAGGCGGGTCAGGATCGAGCGGCCGGTCTGGCCGAGGATGCGGTCGATGCGTTCCGACAGCACGAAGACCACATAGGTTATGACGAGACAGACAAGAATGATGCCGACCAGGGCCGCCTGCGCCGCAAAACCCTGAAACGAGCCGGAGAGCAGCACCGTCGCTGAAATCGCGCCGGGGCCGGCGATCAGCGGGATCGCCAGGGGGAAGGCGGCGATGTTGTGAATCATGTCCTTGGTGATGGCGACGTCGCCGATCTTTTCCTTGCGGTCCTGCCGGCGCTCGAACACCATTTCGAAGGCGATGAAGAACAGCAGGAACCCGCCGGCGACCCGGAACGCGGGCAGGGTGATGCCGAACACCGACAGGATCGACGCCCCGGCCACCGCAAACAGCGCCATCACCAGAAAACCGATGACCGAGGCGCGCACGGAAACCTGGCTGCGCTCCTCGCGGTTCATGCCGCGCGTCACGGCCAGGAACAGAGGCGCCAGCCCAGGCGGATCGATGGTCACGAGAATGGTGACGAAGGCATTGAACAGGCTGTCGAAACTCGGCATTGCTGACCCCTCCCGCCGGGCCAAGCCCGTGCCCACACTGGTAGAGCAAACCCCGGTCGGTGGGAACAGTCAGAAGCGAGGTTAGGCGGCAGCGCCGCAACAGGCCTCCAGGCGATAACCGTCCGGATCGACGACGAAGGCCGCGTCATAGTTCTCGCCATAATCGGCGCGCAGGCCCGGTGCGCCATTGTCGCTGCCGCCTTCGCGCAGCGCCCCGGCATGAAAGGCAACGACGCTATCCCGTGTCGGCGCGGCGAAGCAGAAATGCAGGCCGGATCTCTCGTCCGCCGGCACCGGGCGCGCCGCCTCGTTGACCCATAGCGCGACAGCCTGGGGCGCGACAGCCTTGACACCATAGCCGAGCGAGCCCGGCGATTGGCTGACGCAAGTGAAGCCGAGGGGCCCCAGCGCGGCGTAGAAACGTTTGGAGGCGGTGACGTCGCGAACGCGATCGAGATATGATCGAACATGGTTTTCTCCTTTAATACAAAGGGTTGTGATGTCATCTTTTAGATTGACGATGCGCCAGGAACTCGACCTCCATGCGCCAGTCCGCGCCGTCATGCGAGCGCTCGCCGAGCCATCGGAAGGAATTCTCGGTGATGCGCGAAAAGCTCCAGCGTACCGACGAACCGGTGCCGTCGGCGCCGACCTGCACGATCGTGTCGCCTTCGGCGCGGCCGAGCTGGCGGCTGAAATACTGGTTACGCGGGTCGCTCCAGAAGATGTGCCAGGCATCGACTCCGGGGTCATAGACTCGCAGCGTCGTGCCGTAAAAGGTCCATTTGCCGAGCGATGGCGAGGGGCCGGCGTCACGCGCGGGCAGGATCCAGACGTCCTGGATGGCGCGGCCTTCCAGCGCCCAGCCGAAATGCACCTCGCCGCGTCCGGTCAGCACCGTCCCGTCCTCGAGATGGCGCGCGGCGTCAAACGTCCAGGCACCCGCGAAGCGGCCGTAAAGGTTCAGTTTTTCGGCAAGCCCGTCGATCGGTCCGGGACTGTGCAAGGCTTCGGCAAATGTGGATTGGTCCAGCATGGCTGCGGCCTCTTCTTGTCAGGAGACCGCAAGCAATAGGTGCCGGCGGGGTTATGGGCTTGGGAAAAATTGCTATATTCGGCCATGACGGCGACCGCGAATACCCTTGCATCCGGACCTGGCTGGCATGTGGCGGATGTGATCTGCACGGCCAGCGCCGGCGATCGGCCGTTCGAGGAAGTGCATCGAGATTTTTGCGTCGCGGCGGTCACCGGTGGCACGTTCCGCTATCGCGCACAGCAAGGCACCGCAATGCTCGCGCCAGGCAGCCTCCTGCTTGGCAATTCCGGCACATGCTACGAATGCGGGCACGAGCATGGCAGCGGCGACCGTTGCCTCTCCTTCCATTTCGGGCCGGCCTATATGGACCGGATCGTCGCCGACGTACCGGGCGCTGGGAAGCTGACCTTCGAGACGCCACGCCTGCCGCCGTTACCCGCCATCGCACCGCTGCTGGCCGAGGCGGAAGCCGCGCGCGACATCGCCGACGCAGGCGCCTTCGAGGAACTCGCCCTGCGCATGGCAGGTGCCGCCGTGGCGACAATCTCAGGCGCAAGGCACGCCAGTCGCGATCCAAGCCGCCGCGATCAGAAAAGGGTTGCCGAGGCGGTGAGGCGGATCGAACTGGATGCCGACGGACCGGTCTCGCTTCCAGCGTTGGCGGATGAGACCGCGACCAGTCCCTATCATTTCCTGCGCACCTTCCGGCAGGTCGCCGGCATGACGCCCTATCAGTACCTGCTCAGGACCCGGTTGCATCGCGCGGCGGTGCGATTGCGCACGTCCAACGATGCCATCTCGACAATTGCTTTCGAGGCCGGCTTCAACGATCTGTCGACCTTCAATCGCCGGTTTCGACGCGTCATGGGTGAAACGCCGGGCCGGTATCGGTCCGGGCGCGTTGGCAGCCGCTGAAAAGTTGCCACGAGCTCCAATTGATCGCGCGCGCGGCGTTCGTCTGGGGAAAACGGTCCATTGGCGGCTTTTGCCGTGCTGGCGGCGAAAGGGTTGTGGCCATATCGTCGCAATCAGTGGTATCCATTTGAAATTACCGCTAAAATTGACACTGGAAAAGTGCCCCGGACATTGGAGTTTCGGCCTCGCTTCCTATATAAGCAGCGAGTGATTCCTGATTAGATTGTGATCCGATTTGACCGACCAGAAGACACCGCGCGGCACAGACGGCGGCCCCAGCGGCATCGAGCCGATATCCATTATCGAGGAGATGCAGCGCTCCTATCTCGATTACGCCATGAGCGTGATCGTCAGCCGTGCGCTGCCCGATGTGCGCGACGGCCTGAAGCCGGTGCACCGCCGCATCCTCTACGCCGCCCATGAGAGCGGCTATCACTGGAATCGCAAATATGTGAAATCGGCGCGCCCCGTCGCCGACGTGATGGGTAAATACCATCCGCATGGCGACGCCTCGATCTATGACGCCTTGGTGCGCATGGCGCAGGACTGGTCGCTGCGCGTGCCGTTGATCGATGGGCAGGGCAATTTCGGTTCGATCGACGGCGATCCGCCCGCGGCGATGCGCTACACCGAATCGCGCCTGACCAAGGTCGCGCACGAGCTGTTGGAGGATATCGACAAGGATACCGTCGATTTCCAGGACACCTATGATGCTTCGGACACCGAGCCGAAGGTTCTGCCGGCGCGCTTTCCCAATCTGCTGGTCAACGGTTCGGGCGGCATTGCCGTCGGCATGGCCACCAACATTCCGCCGCACAATCTCGGTGAAGTCTGCAACGCCGCCATCGCCGTCATTGACAATCCGGCGATCGACCTGCCGGCGCTGATGGAAATCATTCCGGGCCCCGATTTCCCGACCGGCGGTATCGTGCTTGGCCGCTCCGGCATCTACAGCGCCTATTCCACCGGCCGCGGCTCCATCGTCATGCGCGGCAAGGTCAACATAGAGCAGCGCGGCAATGACCGCGAGTCGATCATCATCACCGAGGTTCCCTACCAGGTGAACAAGGCCTCGATGATCGAGAAGATGGCCGAACTGGTGCGCGACAAGCGCGTCGAGGGCATTTCCGATATACGCGACGAAAGCGACCGTCAGGGTTATCGCGTCGTCATCGAACTCAAGCGTGACGCCGTTGCCGACGTCGTCCTCAACCAGCTCTACCGGTTCACGCCGCTGCAGAGCTCCTTCGGCGCCAACATGGTGGCTCTGAACGGCGGCAAACCGGAGCTGCTGAACCTGACCGACATGCTGAAGGCGTTCGTCACCTTCCGCGAGGAGGTGATCAGCCGGCGGACGAAGTTCCTGCTGCGCAAGGCGCGGGACCGTGCCCATGTGCTGGTTGGCCTTGCCATCGCCGTCGCCAACATCGACGAGGTCATCAAGCTGATCCGCACCGCGCCGGACCCGCAGACGGCGCGCGAGCAATTGATGGAGCGGCGCTGGCCCTCGGGCGACGTTGAATCGCTGATCCTCCTCATCGACGATCCGCGCCACCGTATCAACGAGGACGGCACCTACAATCTGTCCGAGGAACAGGCTCGCGCCATCCTCGAACTGCGCCTGCAGCGCCTGACCGCGCTTGGCCGCGACGAAATCGCCGATGAGTTGAATACGATCGGCGACGAGATCAAGGACTACCTCGACATCCTGTCGTCGCGCGCGCGTATTCAGCAGATCGTCAAGGACGAACTCGCCGCCGTGCGCGACGAGTTCGGCACGCCACGCCGCACCGAGCTCACCGACGGCGGCGCGGACATGGAAGACGAGGATCTGATCCAGCGCGAGGACATGGTCGTGACGGTGAGCCATTCCGGCTACATCAAGCGCGTGCCGCTGTCGCTCTATCGAGCGCAGCGCCGCGGCGGCAAGGGCCGCTCCGGCATGTCGACCAAGGAAGAGGATTTCGTCACCCGGCTGTTCGTGGCCAACACACACACGCCGGTGCTGTTCTTCTCCTCGCGCGGCATTGTCTACAAGGAAAAGGTGTGGCGGCTGCCGATCGGCAACCCGCAGTCACGCGGCAAGGCCCTGATCAACATGCTGCCGCTGGAGCAGGGCGAGCGCATCACCACCATCATGCCGCTGCCCGAGGACGAGACCAGCTGGGGCGATCTCGACGTGATGTTCGCCACGACGCGCGGCACCGTGCGCCGAAACAAATTGTCCGACTTCGTCCAGGTCAATCGCAACGGCAAGATCGCCATGAAGCTGGAGGAGGAGGGCGACGAAATTCTCGGCGTCGAGACCTGCACCGACAATGACGACGTGCTTCTGACGGCGAATTCGGGTCAGTGCATTCGCTTCTCCGTCGGCGACGTGCGCGTCTTCCAGAGCCGCAATTCGGTCGGCGTTCGCGGCATAACCATGGCTGAAACCGACCGCATCATCTCCATGTCGGTGATCGAGCATGTCAATGCTTCACCGGCGGAACGCGCTGCTTACCTCAAGCGGGCGGCGTTGGAGCGGCGGTTTGCCGCCGAGACGGTCGGAGAGGAAGAAGAGATCGCGCTCACCAATGAGGAGATCGGCGAGGAGACCGAGCTTCCAGACGACCGCTACGAATTTCTCAAGGCGCATGAGCAGTACGTGCTGACGGTGACCGAATTTGGATACGGCAAGCGCTCATCGTCCTACGATTTCCGCCTGACCGGCCGCGGCGGCAAGGGCATCCGCGCCACCGACGTGTCGAAGGCGGCCGAGATCGGCCAGCTGGTGGCGACCTTCCCGGTCGGAAATGACGATCAGATCAAGATCGGAAGAGCACACGTCTGAACTCNATCGGCCAGCTGGTGGCGACCTTCCCGGTCGGAAATGACGATCAGATCATGCTGGTGTCGGATGGCGGCACAGTCATCCGGGTACCTGTCAACGGCATCCGTTTCGCCAGCCGCGCCACCAAGGGCGTGACGATCTTCAATACGGCTGAAGGTGAAAAGGTGGTTTCGGTCGAGCGGATTTCGGAGCCGCAATCGGACGAGGAAGTGGAAGAGGCCGTCGAGGGTGGCGCGGGGTCGGATTCGACTGACAGCGGTCCGGATAACGCCGAATAGTCCTGGAGCAGATTTGACATAGCAACGCCGGCCTGTCGGCCGGCGCGGCAGCAAGTGCGGACTGTCTTAATAGTGGCGATACGGCTTGCGCAGGCCAAAGCCTTCGAAGCGTTTGGTGGTGGCCTTGACGCGGATGCGCTGTGCTTCCTGATGCAGCCCGAATAGCGTGGCGATCAGCATGGCGACGGTCATTGCGGTGGCGAGCATGTAGGTCAGCATGTGCGTGTTCTCCTGCGCCTTACAACGGAGATATGGGACTTTGGTTTCATCTTATTAAGGGTGCAGCCTAGTGAACGCTGCGTGAAGGCTTCGTGATCAGCGTGTTCATCTGTCGTTCATGTGCCGAAAAGGTTCATGGGCCGCCTGCCAATCGGATTTGCCTTTGTGATAGAGGCTCGCTAGAAGCTCCGCCATGACCGAACGCATCGCCCTTTATGCCGGCTCCTTCGACCCGCTGACCAACGGCCATCTCGATGTGCTGAAAGCGTCGCTGGCGGTTGCCGACATTGTTTATGCCGCGATCGGCATTCATCCGGGCAAGAAGCCGCTGTTTTCGTTCGAAGATCGGGTGCAGTTGATCGAAGCCGCCGCGAAAGCCGAATTCGGCCGCGACGGCGCCCGCATCAAGGTGGTTGCCTTCGATGGCCTGGTGATCGATGCGGCCAGGAGAGAAGGCGCCTCGATCATGATCCGCGGTCTGCGCGACGGCACCGACCTCGACTACGAAATGCAAATGGCTGGCATGAACGAAACCATGGCGCCTGAGCTGCAGACGGTTTTCCTGCCCGCCAGCCCGTCGGTGCGCACCATTACCGCCACACTTGTGCGCCAGATAGCCTCGATGGGTGGCGACATCCGCCCCTTCGTGCCGGCGGCCGTGGCCGGCGCGCTCACCGCAAAATTCGCGAAATAAGCTCGGAGAACCCTCATGCAGCTCAGAAGGCTCGCCTCATTCTTTGTTGTGCTCGCCGGTCTCGTGACCGCATCGGTCTCGGCCTATGCAGCAGATCCGGAAAACACGATGATCATCACGCTGAAAGATGGCGACGTGACGATCGCGCTGCGACCCGATCTGGCGCCCAAGCATGTCGCGCAGATCAAGAAGCTGGTGCGTGACCATGCCTACGACAATGTCGCATTCCACCGTGTCATCGATGGTTTCATGGCGCAGACCGGCGACGTCAAGTTCGGCAACATGAACAAGGGCTTCAATGCCCAGGCCGTCGGCACCGGCGGCTCCGACCTGCCCGACCTGCCTGCCGAGTTCTCGCAGGCCGAGCATTACAAGCGCGGCGTGGTCGGCATGGCCCGTTCGCAGGATCCGAACTCCGCCAATTCGCAGTTCTTCATCATGTTCGGACCGGCGCCGCCGCTCGATGGCCAGTATACGATCGTCGGCAATGTCGTCAGCGGCATGGACCTGGTGGACAAGATCAAGAAGGGCGACGAGGCGGACAATGGCACGGTCACCGATCCCGACCGGATGATCAAAGTGCGCATCGCCGCCCACAAATAATTTCATTTTTACAAAAGGATATCTGACATGGCTGAGATCAAGGACCGCGAGAACGCGCTCATCATGGAAACGACCAAGGGCAAGGTCGTCATCGAACTGTTTCCCGATTTGGCTCCCGGCCATGTCGCCCGCATCAAGGAACTGGCGCGTGAAGGCGCCTATGACGGCGTCGTCTTCCATCGTGTCATCGAAGGCTTCATGGCGCAGACCGGCGACGTGAAATTCGGCAATTCCAGCAAGCCCAGCTTCGCGCCGTCTCGCGCCGGCATGGGCGGCTCGGAAAAGCCTGACCTGAAGGCCGAGTTCTCCAACGCGAACCACGGCCGCGGCACCTGCTCTATGGCTCGTTCGCAGAACCCGAACTCGGCCAATTCGCAGTTCTTCATCTGCTTCGACGACGCCGCGTTCCTCAACCGCCAGTACACGGTCTGGGGCCAGGTCATCGAGGGCATGGACAATGTCGACAAGATCAAGCGCGGCGAGCCGGTGCAGGATCCCGACAAGATCGTGTCGCTAAAGGTCGCGGCCGACGTCAAGTAAGGACAAACGACAATGATGGGCGTCGTCTGGTCGCTTCTCGGCATCCTGTCCGGCGCCTTCATTGCCATCCAGGCGCCGATCAATTCGCAGCTTGCGCGCGGCCTGGGTCTCCCCGTAGCTGCAGCCGCGTTTTCGTTCCTGTCGGGCGCGGTCGTGCTTGGCATCATCTCCGTGACGGTGGTGAAGCTGCAAGGCATCTCGCTCGACTGGAAGGCGCCGGCGCCCTGGCTGTTTGTCGCCGGCGGCATGCTCGGCGGCTTCTACGTCACGCTGTCGACGATCCTGACGCCGCGCATTGGTGCCGCCGCCCTGATGGCGTTCCTGGTGGCCGGCCAGTTGCTCGCGGGTATGCTCATCGACCGCGTCGGCTTCCTTGGCGTCGCCGTGCGTGAAATCTCGCTCGGCCGCGTCGCCGGCGCGGTGCTTCTGCTGGCCGGAGCGCTGCTCGTTCGGCTGTTTTGAGTCCCGATGCGCGTCGACATCTTTGACTTCGACTTGCCGGAGGAGCGCATCGCGCTTCGCCCGGCAGATCCGCGCGACAGCGCCAAAATGCTGGTGGTCAAGCCAGGCAAGGGGCTGGAGGACACGACGGTCGGCTGCCTGCCATCCTTGCTCCGCGGCGGCGACGTGCTGGTCTTCAACGACACCAAGGTCATTCCGGCGCAGTTGAAAGGCATCAGGCGGCGCGGCGAAGCACAGTCACAGGTCGAGGCCACGCTGCACATGCGCATGGCGCCGGACCGCTGGCTGGCCTTCATGCGGCCGGGCAAGCGCATTGCCGTCGGCGACCGCATCCATTTCGGCCATGACGGCAATTCCTGTTTCCTCGGCCAGCTCGACGCCACCGTGATTGAAAAAGGCGAGGGCGGCGAAGCGCTGCTCGGCTTTGATCTATCCGGTCCTTTCCTCGACGAGGCGCTGCACGCGGTCGGCCACATTCCGCTGCCGCCCTACATCGCCTCGAAGCGCGATGACGACGAGCGCGACCGTGCCGACTACCAGACCATCTATGCCCGGGAAGAAGGTGCGGTAGCGGCGCCCACCGCGGGCCTGCACTTCACGCCGGCGCTTTTCGCGGCGCTGGACGCCAAAGGCGTCGAACGCCGCTTCGTCACTTTGCATGTGGGCGCCGGTACGTTCCTCCCGGTCAAGGCGGACGATACCGCGGACCACAAGATGCATGCCGAGATCGGCTCGGTCAGCCAGGCGACCGCCNTTCATCACGCCCGGCTACCGCTTTCGCACGGCCGACATGCTGATGACCAACTTCCATCTGCCGCGCTCGACGCTGTTCATGCTGGTCTCGGCTTTCAGCGGCCTCGACACGATGCGTGCCGCCTATGCGCATGCCATCGAGAGCGGTTACAGGTTCTATTCCTATGGAGACGCCAGTCTCTTGTTCAGGGAGGAGAACGATGGACGATGATCTGCAAACCTTCGACCGCGACAGGCTGATCGCGGAAGTGAAAAAGCTGCGCGCCGGCATTCGCGCGCACCGGGATTCCACAGGTCATGATCTCTGCTGGCATCACCCCGATCTGTGGGACCTGCTGCCGGAAAAGACCGAGCCGTCAATCGCAGTGCCGCCCTGGCCAAAATTCATGCGCGGCTGCATCCAATACCGGATGGCGCTCGACGAGCAGGCGCCGGATGCTCCGGTATTCGACAAGGAATTCAATGGCTGAGAATTTCACCTTCAAGGTGTTGGCGACCGATGGCAAGGCGCGGCGCGGTCTGATCGACATGCCGCGCGGCGAAATCCGCACGCCGGCCTTCATGCCGGTCGGCACCGGTGGCACGGTCAAGGCCATGTACATGGACCAGGTGCGCGGCGTTGGCGCCGACATTATCCTTGGCAACACCTATCACCTGATGCTGCGGCCCGGGGCCGAGCGCGTCGCGCGGCTCGGCGGTCTGCACGAATTCGCCCGCTGGCCGCATCCGATCCTGACCGACAGCGGCGGTTTTCAAGTGATGTCCCTGTCGAAGCTGAGGAAGCTGACGGAAAAGGGCGTCACCTTCCGTTCGCACATTGATGGTGCGGCTTACGAGATGTCGCCGGAGCGCTCGATCGAAATTCAAGGTCTGCTCGATTCCGACATCCAGATGCAGCTCGACGAATGCACCGCGCTGCCGGCCGAGATCAAGGAGATCGAGCGCGCCATGGAACTGTCGCTGCGCTGGGCGGAGCGCTGCAAGACGGCGTTCGGCGACCAGCCGGGCAAAGCGATGTTCGGCATCGTGCAGGGTGGTGACAACGCGGCGCTCAGGGTGCGCTCGGCACAGGCGCTGAGCGCGATGGAGCTCAAGGGCTATGCTGTCGGCGGCTTGGCCGTCGGCGAGCCGCAGGCGGTGATGCTCGACATGCTCGACATCACCTGTCCCGAACTGCCAGATAACAAGCCGCGCTATCTGATGGGCGTGGGAACCCCGGACGATATCCTCAAATCGGTTGCGCGCGGCATCGACATGTTCGATTGCGTGATGCCGACGCGGGCCGGCCGGCACGGCCTGGCCTATACGAGGCGCGGCAAGGTCAACCTGCGCAACGCCCGCCATGCCGACGATCCGCGCCCTCTCGATGAAGAGAGCGACTGCCCGGCAGCCAGGGATTATTCGCGTGCCTATCTGCACCATCTGGTGCGCTCGCAGGAGGCGCTCGGCGCGATGCTGCTGACCTGGAACAACCTGTCCTACTACCAGAAGCTGATGCAGCACATCCGCGCCGCGATCGAAACCGGCACCTTCGAGACGCGCGGGGCCGAGATCAGCGAACGCTGGGCGAGAGGCGATATCCCGGCGCTGTAAACCCGTTCAGGTGCTGAGCGAGTTCGACGCCCGCAGGCTGCAGCCGGTGATCCGGAATGTGCCGTCAGGCTGCTGCTGCAGCGTGTACACCGCCTCATAATCCTTGCCGTCCGGGCCGACGATCAGTACCTGCTGGACGATAGAACCGGGACCAGTCTGCTCGACCTTGCCGAAAGCGTAGGACTGGGGTTTGCGCACAGGCGGGTAGCCGTTGGTCACCATATTCATGAAGGCATCGACAGTCGGGAATATCTGCTTCACGTTCGGGGCGGCAAAGCTGTAGGCCTTGGCGCCGTCATCGGCGATGAGGGCCTTCAACTGACCGTCGATGACGGACTGACCAGCCTTGATCTCGGCATCTCCGGCAAGCGCCTGGGAAGCCAAAATGAGCGAAACGAACGCGAATGCGAAAAAGCCGCGGCGCATGGCTTGTCTCCACCGTCCCTCGAACCGCCTCCAGAAAAGTTTCCAGGAGACACCCTAACATACGCGCGCGGGCGCTTCACGGTTTCAGCGGCCGCCAATATTCGTCCCGCCCCGGTGCAGAAGCCATGCACGAACGATATTGCAGGGCACGCCGGCGCTAGTGATCGGCGGCAGGCTGTCCAAGAGCGGCATGCCGGTTGCGGAGCCGCGCGAGGCGGTGGCCAGGGCCCGCGCCGGCTAAGTGCGCATTCCAGTGCTTGAAAGGCCGCCTCCAGTCTGCCAGAAGGGCCGCTTGACCTGGAAGTTTAGCGGGACGAAGCCATGAAGGCGTTTTTCGTGCAGATCAAATGCGAGCTGGGCAAATCCTATGAGGTTGCCAGCGCGCTTGCCGACGCCGAGATCGCCTCGGAAATCTACTCCACCGCCGGCAATTACGATCTGCTCGCCAAATTCTATGTCGACGACGAAGAAGACGTCGGCCATTTCGTCAACGAGAAGGTGCAGATTCTCCCCGGCATCAAGGACACGTTCACCGTCGTCACCTTCCGCGCTTTCTAACAGTGCGAGGCAGTTGCCCGGCCACGAGGCAAAGGCTGATCAAGCTTGTAGTTGGGCTGCCTTAATTTTAGGCAGCCGCAACATACTGATCGTCCGCTTCCCCCAAATCACCGATTGCGCTTGATTTTCTCCCACGACGCCAGTGAAATGGCCTCACAGGGGAGTATGCGATTGGCAGCGTTCGATGAAATGCTTCCGGAAGTCTCCGGATTGAGAAGACCGTATTCGGCTTACGATCACTGGCTGAAGGAGCAGGATCCAGCCAGGCTTACCGAGAAGATGCAGGACGCCGAGCGCGTTTTTCGCAAGACGGGCATTACCTTCGCCGTCTATGGCGAACAGGAAGCCTCCGAACGGCTGATCCCGTTCGACATCGTCCCTCGCATCATTTCCGGCAATGAGTGGCGGCGCCTGACGCAAGGCATCGAGCAGCGCGTACAGGCGCTGAACGCCTTCCTCGACGACATCTACCATCGCCAGGAAATCCTGCGCGCCGGCCGCGTTCCAAGGGATCTCATCGCCAGGAACGAGGCCTTCCTGCCGGAGATGATCGGCGTGCGGCCGCCGGCCGGCGTCTATACCCACATTATCGGCGTCGACATCGTTCGCATCAGCGAGGACGAGTTCTACGTTCTGGAAGACAATGCGCGCACGCCGTCCGGTGTCTCCTACATGCTGGAGAACCGTGAAACGATGATGCAGCTGTTCCCCGAGCTGTTCCAGAAGATCAAGGTGCGGCCAGTGGAGAACTACCCGCAGCTGCTGCGCCAGTCGCTGGCGGCCGTGCGGCCGCAGAACACCAAGGGTGCCCCGACCATCGCGGTGCTGACGCCGGGCAGTTTCAATTCCGCCTATTTCGAACACGCTTTCCTTGCCGACCAGATGGGTGTGCAGCTTGTGGAGGGCCAGGACCTGCGCGTCGTCGACGGCCATGTCGCGATGCGCACCACTGAAGGCTACAAGCAGATCGACGTGCTTTACCGCCGCGTCGACGATTCTTTCCTCGATCCGCTGACCTTCAGGCCGGATTCAGCGCTTGGCATACCCGGCATCATGGATGTCTACCGAGCCGGCAATATCACCATCGCCAATGCGCCTGGCACGGGTATAGCCGACGACAAGGCGATCTATTCGTATATGCCGGAGATCGTCGAATTCTACACCGGCCGCAAGGCGATCCTCGGCAATATCCCGACCTGGCGCTGTTCGGAGCCGGACAGCCTGAAATATGTGCTCGAGCACATCCACGAACTGGTCATCAAGGAAGTGCATGGTTCCGGCGGCTACGGCATGCTGGTCGGCCCGGCGGCGACCAAGATGGAATGTCAGGATTTCGCCAAGAAGCTGCAGGCCAAACCGTCTAATTACATCGCCCAGCCGACGCTCGCGCTCTCGACCTGTCCGATCCTGACTGAAAAGGGGCTGGCGCCGCGCCACGTCGATCTCAGGCCCTACGTACTCGTCTCGGATCGCATCCAGATCGTGCCCGGCGGGCTGACGCGCGTCGCGCTGAAGGAAGGCTCACTGGTGGTGAACTCATCCCAGGGCGGCGGGACGAAAGATACCTGGGTACTGGATGATTGAGCTGAGTCAGTAGTCAGTAGTCAGTAGTCAGTAGTGAAGCAGAGGGGAAAGAAGTGCCATATTCCTTTGAGATTCAATCGCTTTCTCCTTCCTATTCGCTATTCCTTATTCACTAGCCCGAAGGGCCTCACATGCTTCTCGGCCGCACCGCGAACGGGCTCTACTGGATGAACCGCTATATCGAGCGGGCGGAAAACATGGCGCGGCTGGTCGACGCCGGGTTGCGCATGGCGCTCACCCGCACCCAGAGCGCGTCGGAGGAGTGGAATTCGGTGCTGCTCAGCGCCGGCTCCGACATCACCTTCAAGCAGAAATACCCGGACTATACCGCGGCCAATGTCTCTGATTTCCTCTTGCGCGACACGTCGAACCCATCGAGCACGATGTCGTCGATCGAGACTGCCCGCAACAATGCGCGCATGGTGCGCACCGCGTTGACGCGCGAGACGTGGGAGAGCATCAACGAAGCCTGGATGGCGCTGAAACGGATGCTGGCGCGGCCGATCGACGAGCGCGACCTGCCCAATGTGCTCGACGCGATCAAGCGCGAGACCGCGCTGATCCGCGGCTCGTTTTACGGCACCATGCTGCGCAACGAGATCTTCGATTTCTCGCAGCTCGGCACCTATGTCGAGCGCGCCGACAACACCGCGCGCATCCTCGACGTGAAATACTACGTGCTGTTGCCGTCGATCTCCTGGGTCGGCTCGACGCTCGACAACTACCAGTGGGAATCGATCCTGCGCTCGGTGTCGGCGCATCGCTCGTATCGCTGGGTTTATGATGCCGACTACAAGCCGACCAACATCGCCGACTACCTGATCCTCAACGTCCGCATGCCGCGATCGCTGACCTTCTGCTATCGCTTCCTGGCAGAGCATCTGAAGTTCCTAGGTGACGACTATGGCAAGCGCCATGCCTGCCATGCGACGGCGGAAAAGACGCAGGCAATGCTGCAAGCAGGATCGATCAAGGACATATTCGACGCCGGACTGCACGAGTTCCTGGCAGGGTTCATTCGCGACAACACCAAGCTCGGCGACGAGATCGCGCAGGATTACAGGTTTAATTGAGCATGATGCCGGGAAGTGGATATCGTTTTTCGCTAGAGATCGTGCACGCGAACGGAAGATGGCCATGCGGCTGAAAATCACGCACCGGACCGAATACCGCTACGATGCACCGGTGCAGTATTTGCTCCAGAGGCTGCGGCTGCTTCCGGTGAGCGGGCCGACTCAGACCGTGCTGTCCTGGGCGCTGAAGGTCGAGGGTGCGCGCGAGGAAGTGCGATTTACCGACCATTACGGCAACGACAACAGGCTGTTGAGCGTCGAGGGTGACCACGACTTCATCACTGTCGAAGCGTCGGGCGAGGTGGTGACGCGCGATACATCGGGTGTTTGCGGGCCTCATCAAGGCTTCGCGCCACTCTGGTTGTTCGCGCAGGAGACCGCTTTGACCACCATAGGCGGCGGCATCCGTGATCTTACCGAGGCAGTCGGCAAGGGCACCGACCTTGACAGGCTGCACCGGCTGATGGCCGCCATTGGCGAGCGCGTCGCCTACACGCCGGGAACAACCAATGCGACGACCTCGGCCGAGGAAGCTTTGGTACTGAAAACCGGAGTCTGCCAGGACCATAGCCACATCTTTGCCGCCGCCGCGCGCGCCATGGGATTTCCGGCCCGCTATGTCAGCGGCTATCTGATGATGGATGCGGTGGAGCAGGCGGCAAGCCACGCGTGGGCCGAAGCGCATGTCGCGGGCCTCGGCTGGGTTGCCTTCGATCCCGCCAACGGTATTTCTCCCGACGAACGTTATGTGAAGGTGGCCACCGGTCGCGACTACCGTGACGCTTCGCCGGTGTCGGGAATTCGACTGGGACAGGCGGAAGAACTGCTTGCGGTCACCGTCACGGTAGAGCAGTAATCCCCCAGGGATTACCGCCTTAAGAGATTCCATGACCTATTGCGTCGGCCTCAAGATCGATCGCGGACTCGTGTTCATGTCGGACACGCGTACCAATGCCGGCATGGATTCGATCTCGACCTTCAAGAAGATGCATGTCTGGGAACAGCCGGGCGAGCGCGTCATCGTGCTGATGTCGGCCGGCAACCTGGCGACCACACAGGCCGTGGTCAGCCTGCTCGACGAACGCACCAAGGCGGTGACCGACCGCCATGAGAAGCTGCTCGAGACGCCATCCATGTATCAGACGGTGCGGCTGCTCGGCGACACGGTGAAGGAAGTGATCGCGCAATCGTCGCCCGCCGGCGAGAAGGCAGATTCCTATTTCAATGCCTCCTTCATCCTCGGCGGGCAGATCAAGGGCAGCCCGCCACGCCTGTTCATGATCTACCCCGAAGGCAATTTCATCGAGTCGACCGAGGACACGCCGTTCTTCCAGATCGGAGAGACCAAGTACGGCAAGCCGATCATCATTCGCGCCTACGAAAAGACGATGAGCCTGGCCGAGACGGTGAAACTGCTTCTGGTGTCGTTCGATTCGACGCTGAAGTCGAACCTGTCGGTCGGCCTGCCGCTCGATCTGCTTTTCCTGGAGCAGGACGCCTTTCAGGTCGGCCTTAAAAAGCGGATCGGCCAGGACGACCAGTATTACCGCACGATCTCCGATGGATGGTCGAATGCGCTGAAGACGGCCTTCGCCAGCCTGCCGGATTTTCCTGGCTAGTCCGCAAATCTCGCCGCCCGTCGGCGACTTCAAATGTTTCACGTGGTGATTAATATCCGATCTTGAGGAGCCGGGGGGCTACCACCGGCAGCGAATGATCATGTCGGGAGGACAAGATGAACAATGACGATTTCCGGCAATGGTCGCAACGCGCCGCCGATTGGGGCGCCGACTACCGCAACAATTTGCGTGAGCGGCCGGTGCGGCCGCTGATCGAGCCGGGCGACATTTACAGGAGCATCGAGGCGTCGCCGCCCGAAGACGCGGAGTCGATGGACAGGATTTTCGCCGATTTCCAAGAGAAGATCGTGCCGGGGATGACGCATTGGCAGCACCCGCGCTTCTTCGCCTATTTCCCGGCCAACGCGGCGCCGGTCTCGGTGGTGGCTGAATATCTGGTGTCGGCGATGGCAGCGCAATGCATGCTCTGGCAGACCTCGCCGGCGGCGACCGAGCTTGAAATGCGGACCGTCGACTGGATGCGCCAGGCGCTCGGCCTGCCGGAAGGATTCTCCGGCGTTATCCAGGATTCGGCCTCGTCGGCGACACTCAACGCGGTATTGACCATGCGCGAGCGGGCGCTGGACTGGCAAGGCAACAAAAGAGGATTGGCCGGGCAGGGGCGGTTGCGCATCTATTCCTCCGACCAGGTGCACACTTCGATCGATCGGGCGATCTGGGTGTCAGGCATAGGCGAGGACAATCTCGTGCGCATTCCGGTCGCCGGCCGTTTTCGCGCCATGGATGCGACCGCACTCGACGCGGCAATCGTCGCCGACCGCGCGGCCGGCATGTTGCCCGCCGGCATCATCGCCAGCGTGGGCGGCACCAGCACCGGGGGCACGGACGATATTGCAGCCGTTGCGGCGGTCGCCGGTCGGCATGGGCTCTACCTGCATGTCGATGCCGCCTGGGCCGGGTCGGCGATGATCTGTCCGGAGTACCGGCATTTTTGGGCTGGCGCCGAGCTGGCGGATTCCATCGTCTTCAACCCCCACAAATGGCTGGGCGCGCAATTCGACTGCTCGATGCAGTTCATTCGCCGGCCCGAGGACCTCGTTCGCACGCTGGCCATCAAGCCCGAATTCCTCAAGACACACGGCCGCGACGGCATCATCAACTATTCCGAATGGTCGGTGCCGCTTGGTCGGCGCTTCCGGGCGCTGAAGCTTTGGTTTCTGTTGCGCGCGCATGGGCTGGAAAACCTGCGAACCATGATTCGCAACCATGTCGCCTGGAGCGAGGGCCTTGCCGCACGGCTGGCAAGGGAGGTGGATTTCGAGATCGTCACCGAGCCAATGCTGTCGCTGTTTTCGTTCCGGCACAAGGCTGCCTCGGCCGCCGATGCCGACGAGCACAATCTGCGGCTCGTCAACGCGATCAACGATGATGGCCGCATCTACCTGACGCAAACGAAGGTCGATGGGAAGGTGGCGATCCGCTTCCAGGTCGGCCAGTTCGACGCGACGGCGGGAGACGTCGATGCCGCTTTCACCGCCATTACCGAAATTGCGCGTGCCACGGCCTGAAAAGGCGGCATGAAGGTCGCGCGGAGGGTTCACCCGTACAATCATCAGATTTCGTTAGCCGGCTTGCACCTTTTCATCGGTTTCGTTTTCTATTATAAGCAAGAAAAACGAAAACGGGAGCTTGCCTTATGTATCTGTCGCCGCGCCATGCCGAGATCATCCAGATGGCCAAGGACAACGGCCGCGTGCTGGTTGATGACCTGGCTACGCATTTCAACGTGACGCCGCAGACCATACGCAAGGACCTCAACGATTTGTGCGACCAGCGGCTGCTTTCGCGCGTCCATGGGGGGGCCTTGTTCCCGTCTGGTATCGAGAACATGGAGTATGAAGCCAGGCGCAAGATCGCGGCCGACGAGAAGGAAGCGATAGGCCGCGCGGCGGCCAGGTTGATTCCCGACAACGCCTCGCTGTTCATCAACATCGGCACCACGACAGAGGCAGTCAGCAAGGCGCTACTCGATCATGACGGCCTGATGGTCATCACCAATAACATCAATGTTGCCAATAGGATGCGCGTCTATCCCTCGATCGAGGTGGTGATTGCGGGCGGAGTGGTGCGCGGCTCCGACGGGGGTGTTGTCGGCGAGGCGGCGGTCGATTTCATTAGGCAGTTCAAGGTCGACTACGCTGTCATCGGCGCCTCGGCTATCGATCATGATGGCGCGCTGCTCGATTTTGATTTCCGCGAGGTGAAGGTGGCGCAAGCGATCATCGCCAATGCCAGGCACGTCATTCTGGTTTCCGACCAGACCAAGTTCGAACGCACGGCGCCTGTGCGTATCGGCCATCTGTCGCAGGTCAACACCTTCATCACTGATCGCTGCGACATCCCGTCCGTGCGCAAGATCTGCCAGGAGGCCGAGGTTCAGCTCATCGAGACGTCGCTTGGCTGACGCAATTCACGGTCTTCTCAAAGGCGCGCGATATTTCGTTTGACATTCGTTATGAGTTCGAAATAATCCCTCCACGGTTTCGCATAAGAGCAAAAATGGTGCAATGCGAAATCGTGGAGGAGTTAGGTGGACACATCTTCAGTCCAGGACATTTTCGTCATAGGCGGCGGCATCAACGGCTGCGGCATCGCCCGTGATGCCGTGGGACGCGGGTTCTCGGTCTTTCTCGCCGAAATGAACGATCTCGCCAGCGGAACCTCATCCGGTTCGACCAAGCTGATACATGGCGGGTTGCGCTATCTCGAATTTTATGAATTCCGCCTGGTGCGCGAGGCGCTGATGGAGCGTGAGGTTCTGTGGAAGAACGCTCCGCACATAATCTGGCCGATGCGCTTCGTGCTGCCCTATGCCAAGGGTCTGCGCCCGGCCTGGCTGATCCGGCTCGGCCTTTTCCTCTACGACCACATCGGCGGGCGCAAGTTGCTGCCAGCGACCAGGACGCTCGACATGGCAAGCGATCCGGCAGGTAAGCCTTTGAAGCCGCTGTTCAAAAAGGCTTTCGAATATTCGGATGGCTGGGTCAACGATGCGCGGCTGGTGGCGCTGAATGCACGTGACGCCGCTGACCGGGGCGCAACGATCCGCACTCGCACCCAAGTGGTTGGAGCGCGCCGCGAGGGCGGAATCTGGGCGATAAAGATCGAGGACCTGCAGACCGGCGAGACCGAAGAGGTCAAGGCACGGTTGCTGGTCAATGCGGCGGGTCCATGGGTCGACCACGTGCTGTCCGGCGTTGTTGGCCTCAACGACGTGCACAATGTCCGCCTCGTGCAGGGCAGCCACATCGTTATCGCCAAGAAGTTCGACGACCCGCGCGCCTATTTCTTCCAGAACAAGGATGGTCGCATCATCTTCGCCATCCCCTACGAGGACGAGTTCACGCTGATCGGTACCACCGACCAGGACTATCCCGGCGATCCGCATGATGTGAAGATCAGCGACACCGAGATCGACTATCTCTGTGCCGCGGCCAGCGAATATTTCGCGGTTCCCGTCAAGCGTTCCGACATCGTCTGGACCTATTCGGCCGTGCGTCCGCTCTACGACGACGGCGCCTCCAAGGCGCAGGAAGCGACACGTGACTATGTGCTGAAGGCGGATGGCGGCGAGGGCGCCGCGCCGCTGGTCAACGCGTTTGGCGGCAAGATCACCACCTACCGCCGGCTGTCGGAATCGATGCTGGAGAAGATCGAAGGTTTTCTCGGCAAGCGCGGCAAGCCGTGGACATCAGATGCGCCGCTGCCGGGCGGCGATTTTCCTGCCACGGGTTTCGATGCGCAGGTGGCGAAGCTGAAAAGCGCCTATCCTTTCCTCGACCAGCGCTTGGCGCGCCGGCTGACGAGACTCTACGGCACGCGCGCGCAGATGCTGCTTGGCTTGGCCAAGTCGATTGCCGATCTCGGCCGCAATTTCGGTGGCGATCTCCACGAGGCCGAGGTGCGCTATCTCGTTGAAAACGAATGGGCTGTCACGGCGGAAGACGTGCTGTGGCGGCGGACCAAGCGCGGCCTGCATCTTAACCGCGAGCAGGTCGCGGCACTCGATGAATTCATGCGCGGCATAAGCCGGCAGCACGTCGCGGCCGCCGAATGAAGAGGGTTTTGAGCTGATGCGGAAAGCCTGGGAGGAGGCGTCATGCTGGAACTGAGGAACGTCACCAAGACGGTCGGTGCGGTCGAGCACATCCGGGACGTGTCGCTGACGCTTCAGCACGGCTCGCTCAACGTTTTGCTTGGGCCCACGCTTTCGGGCAAGACCAGCCTGATGCGGCTGATGGCCGGCCTCGATGTGCCGACCTCCGGCTCGGTCTGGTTCGACGGCCGGAATGTCACCGGCACGCCTGTGCAGAAGCGCAAGATTGCCATGGTCTACCAGCAGTTCATCAATTATCCGGCGATGACGGTCTATGACAACATCGCCTCACCCCTCAAGGTGGCCGGCGTCGAGCAGGGCAAGATCGACAGCCAGGTGCGCGAAGCGGCGGCACTCCTCAAACTGACCCCTTATCTCGACCGCACGCCGCTCAGTCTGTCGGGCGGGCAGCAGCAGCGCACCGCGCTGGCGCGCGCCATCGTCAAGAATGCCAGCCTTGTGCTGCTCGACGAACCGCTTGCAAATCTCGACTACAAATTACGCGAGGAGTTGCGAGCCGAACTGCCGAGGATATTTGCGGCCGCCGGCACCATCTTCGTCTATGCCACCACCGAGCCGCATGAGGCCCTGCTGCTCGGCGGCAATACGGCAACACTGTCGGAAGGCCGCATCACCCAGTTCGGGCCGACCATCGACGTATTCCGCAAACCGGTCGACCTGGTGACGGCGAGGACCTTCGCCGATCCGCCGCTCAACACCATCGTGCTGGCCAAGAAGGGGGCGGATTTTCTGCTTGAGGGCGGCGTCAAGCTGCCGGTGCCCGCTGACCTCGTCGGCATCGCCGATGCGAACTATACGGTCGGCTTCCAGCCGCACCACCTTTCGCTCGACCGGCCCGATGCCTCCGCGGTGCCGGTGCGGGCGAAGGTCACCATCACGGAAATCACCGGATCCGAAAGCTTCATCCATCTCGACTTTGCCGATGTGCGCTGGGTGATGTTGACCCACGGCATCAGGGATTTCGAGACAGACGCGGTGGTCGAAGTGTTCATCGATCCGCGTCACATCATGGTCTTCGACGAGCACGACCGCGCCGTGACCGCGGCGAAGCTGGCGGCGTAGGAGGACGATATGGCGCGTATCGACGTCAACCATGTCAGGCATTCCTATCTGCCGAACCCGCGCAAGGATGCCGATTTCGCGCTGCGCGAAGTGCATCACACTTTCGAGGATGGTGGTGCCTATGCGCTGCTCGGACCGTCCGGCTGCGGCAAGACCACGCTGCTCAACATCATTTCGGGCCTGCTGCATCCCTCGCACGGCCAGTTGCTGTTCAACGGCAGGGACGTGACCAATCTGTCGACGCAGGAACGCAATATCGCGCAGGTTTTCCAGTTCCCGGTGATCTACGACACCATGACCGTCTACGACAATCTGGCGTTCCCGCTGCGCAATCGCGGCGTGCCGGAGGCAGATGTCGACCGCAAGGTTCGCGAGACGCTGGACATGATCGACCTCGCTTCCTGGGCGAACAAGAAGGCCAGGGGCCTGACCGCCGACCAGAAGCAGAAGATCTCGCTCGGCCGTGGGCTGGTGCGCTCGGACGTGAACGCCATCCTGTTCGACGAACCGCTGACCGTCATCGACCCGCACATGAAATGGGTGCTGCGCTCGCAATTGAAACAGCTGCATCGCCGCTTCGGCTACACGATGGTCTATGTCACGCACGACCAGACCGAGGCGCTGACCTTCGCCGACCAGGTCGTGGTCATGTATGATGGCGGCATCGTGCAGATCGGCACGCCGGCAGAGCTGTTCGAGCGGCCGCGCCATACTTTTGTCGGTTATTTCATCGGCTCGCCGGGCATGAACGTCATGCCTGTGGCGATCGACGGCAAGACGGCGACCCTCGGCTCGCAGCGTATCGAACTGCCGGGCGCGCCGAAGGCGGCCCCCGGCGCCGTCGAGCTTGGCATCCGTCCGGAATATGTTCGACTCGGCCGCGACGGCATGGCTGTTTCAATCACCAAGGTCGAGGATGTCGGCCGCCACAAGGTGGTGCGCGCCAAGCTGGAGGGCCGGGAGATCGCGGCGGTGATCGGCGAGGACGAGACGGTGCCGGCCGAACCGAAGGTGCGGTTCGATCCGGCCGGCATCAACATCTATGCCGATTCCTGGCGTGTCGAGATGGGGGCATAGATGGACAAGACCTGGAACAACAAGGCCTGGTTCCTCGTGCTGCCGGTGCTGGTGCTGGTGGCCTTCACCGCCGTCATCCCGCTGATGACGGTCGTGAACTATTCGGTGCAGGACACGTTCGGCAACAATGTCTTCACCTGGGCCGGCACCGAATGGTTCGAGGAACTGCTTTCATCCAGCCGCTTCTGGGAAGCGATGGTCCGCAACCTGATCTTTTCCTTCATCATCCTGGCAATAGAGGTGCCGCTCGGCATTTTCATCGCGCTCAACATGCCGAAGAAGGGCTGGGGCGTGCCGGTCTGCCTGGTGCTGATGTCGCTGCCGCTGCTGATCCCGTGGAACGTTGTCGGCACCATCTGGCAGGTGTTCGGTCGCAACGACATCGGGCTGTTGGGCTATTACCTCAATGCGCTCGGCATCGACTACAATTACGTGCAGGATCCGTTCGATGCCTGGGTGACCATCATCGTCATGGATGTCTGGCACTGGACCAGCCTTGTCGTGCTGCTCTGCTACGCCGGCCTGGTCTCGATCCCCGATGCCTTCTACCAGGCGGCAAAGATCGACGGGGCCTCGCGCTGGGCGGTATTCCGCTACATCCAGCTGCCGAAAATGCAGCGCGTGCTTTTGATCGCCGTGCTGCTGCGCTTCATGGACAGTTTCATGATCTACACCGAACCGTTCGTCGTCACCGGCGGCGGGCCGGGCAACTCGACGACCTTCCTGTCGATCGACCTCGTCAAGACGGCGCTCGGCCAATTCGACCTTGGCCCGGCGGCCGCCATGTCGCTGGTCTACTTCCTCATCATCCTGTTGTTGTCATGGGTGTTCTACACCGTGATGACCAATTACGACGCGGAGCGCTGAAATGGCTGGCGCCAATGAACGAACCGAGCGCAATGTGATGAACCGGACCGCCTCGGAAAGTCTGGCCGGTACGCTGTCGCAGAGCGATCTCGACAGGCGCATGCGCCGGCGCGGCGAGGAATCACGCTGGTGGTGGATCGTGCCGACGCTCTACATCATCGTACTTTTGCTGCCGATCTACTGGCTCATCAATATGAGCTTCAAGACCAATGCCGAGATCGTCAACTCGATGACGCTCTACCCGCACACACCGACAATCGCCAACTACGTCACCATCTTCACCGAGAAGGCCTGGTACTCCGGCTACATCAACTCGATCACCTATGTTGTCATGAACATGGTGATTTCGGTATCGGTGGCGCTGCCGGCGGCCTATGCCTTTTCGCGCTACCGCTTCCTTGGCGACAAGCATCTGTTCTTCTGGCTGCTGACCAACCGCATGGCGCCGCCGGCGGTGTTCGCACTGCCGTTCTTCCAACTCTACTCGGCCTTCGGGCTGATCGACACGCATATCGCGGTGGCGCTGGCGCATTGCCTGTTCAACGTTCCGCTGGCGGTGTGGATTCTCGAGGGCTTCATGTCGGGCGTGCCGAAGGAGATCGACGAGACCGCCTACATCGACGGCTATTCCTTCCCGCGCTTCTTCGTAAAGATCTTCATGCCGCTGATCGCGAGCGGCATCGGTGTGGCCTGCTTCTTCTGCTTCATGTTCTCGTGGGTCGAATTGCTGATCGCACGCACGCTGACCACCACCGACGCCAAGCCGATCGCCGCCACCATGACGCGTACGGTATCGGCCTCGGGCATGGATTGGGGCCTGCTCGCCGCCGCCGGCGTGCTGACGCTGATCCCCGGCGCGCTCGTCATCTGGTTCGTGCGAAATTATATCGCCAAGGGCTTTGCCCTGGGGAGGGTGTAACATGAACCTCGACTTCTCCTGGATGGCATGGACCTGGCCGACGGCCGCGTTCTTCACCGTCATAGCGCTGCTTTTGCTTGGCATGGGCGTCTGGGAATACGCCTCGCCGGGCGGCAATCCGCGCGTCGGCATCCTGCGCTTCGAGACGACGCGCGGCGATCGTCTTTTCCTGTCGCTGCTCGGCAGCGCCTTTATCCATCTCGCTTGGCTGGGTCTAGTCGGACCCAACCTGTGGTGGGCTCTCGCTCTCTCCGTGGTCTACGCCATCGGCGTGTTCCGCTACGTATAGAGGGGGAAACTGTTGGAGCGGTCGCGTGCCGGTGGCCGCTCCAGATCGTACTTGAAACATTTTAACTGTGGAGGAACACATGCGACGGCAATTTTTAACATCGACGACGGCCCTTGTCCTATTGCTCGGGGCCGGTAATGCCTATGCCGGGATGGATGAAGCAAAAGCCTTTCTCGACAAGGAGATAGGCCCGCTCTCGACGCTTTCCCGCGCCGACCAGGAAAAGCAAATGCAGTGGTTCATCGACGCGGCCAAGCCCTTCGCCGGCATGGAAATCAAAGTCGTGTCTGAAACCTTGACCACCCACCAGTACGAGTCTCAGGTGCTGGCGCCGGCCTTTACCGCCATCACCGGCATCAAGGTCACGCATGACGTCATTCAGGAAGGCGACGTCGTCGAGAAGATCCAGACCCAGATGCAAACCGGCCAGAACATCTATGACGGCTGGGTCAACGATTCCGATCTGATCGGCACCCACTGGCGTTACCAGCAGGTGCGCAACCTGACCGACTGGATGGCGGGCGAAGGCAAGGACGTTACCGATCCGATGCTCGACGTCGACGATTTCGTCGGCACGAAGTTCACCACCGCGCCAGACAAGAAGCTCTACCAACTGCCCGACCAGCAGTTCGCGAACCTCTACTGGTTCCGCTACGACTGGTTCAACGATGAGAAGAACAAGGCCGATTTCAAGGCCAAGTACGGCTACGATCTCGGCGTGCCGGTCAACTGGTCGGCCTATGAGGACATCGCCGAATTCTTCACTGGCCGCGACGTCAACGGCAAGAAAGTCTATGGCCACATGGACTACGGCAAGAAGGATCCGTCGCTCGGCTGGCGGTTCACCGACGCCTGGCTGTCGATGGCCGGCAATGGCGACAAGGGCCTGCCGAACGGCGTGCCGGTCGACGAATGGGGTATCAAGGTCGATGCGAATTCACGGCCTGTCGGCTCGTGCACCGCGCGCGGCGGCGACACCAATGGACCAGCATCGGTTTATGCCATCCAGAAGTATCTCGATTGGCTGAAGGCCTATGCGCCGCCGGAAGCCCAGGGCATGACCTTCTCCGAGTCCGGCCCCGTGCCCTCGCAAGGCAATGTCGCCCAGCAGATCTTCTGGTACACAGCGTTCACCGCCGACATGGTCAAGCCCGGCCTGCCGGTCATGAACGACGACGGTACGCCGAAGTGGCGCATGGCGCCGTCTCCGCACGGCTCCTACTGGAAGGACGGCATGAAGCTCGGCTATCAGGACGTCGGCTCCTGGACTCTGATGAAGTCGACGCCGACCGACCGCGCCAAGGCCGCCTGGCTTTATGCCCAGTTCGTCACCTCGAAGACCGTCGATGTGAAGAAGAGTCAGGTTGGCCTGACCTTCATTCGCGACTCCACCATCCATGACAAGAGCTTCACCGAACGTGCGCCGAAGCTCGGCGGTCTGATCGAGTTCTATCGCTCGCCGGCCCGTGTGCAGTGGACGCCGACCGGTACCAACGTGCCGGACTATCCGAAGCTGGCGCAGCTCTGGTGGCAGAACATCGGTGACGCATCGTCTGGTGCCAAGACACCGCAGGAAGCCATGGATTCGCTCTGCGCCGATCAGGAAAAAGTGATGGCACGTATCGAGAAATCCGGTGTCCAGGGCGACATCGGACCGAAGATGGCCGAGGAGCATGACCTTGCCTACTGGAACGCCGATGCGGTCAAGGGCGGCAATCTGGCGCCTCAGCTGAAGCTCGAGAAGGAGAAGGACAAGCCGATCACCGTCAACTACGACGAGCTGGTGAAGAGCTGGCAGAAGTAAATTCTGGTGCTGGCGTTCGCGCCGGCGTCATAATGATCGGGGAGGCGGCATCTTGCCGTCTCCCCTGTTCGTATAAGCTGCTTACCGGGAGGGAGAATGACCGGATATATCCTTGCGATCGACCAGGGTACGACATCGAGCCGGGCGATCCTGTTCGACAGCTCGATGAAGGTCGCGGGCAGCGGGCAGAAGGAATTCACCCAGCACTATCCGGCCTCAGGCTGGGTTGAACACGATCCGGAGGAGATCTGGTCGAGCGTCGTTGAGACTGTGAAGGCCGCGCTGAAGAATGCCCGCCGCGACGCTTCGGATGTGGCTGCGATCGGCATCACCAACCAGCGCGAGACGGTCGTCATCTGGGACAAAGTGACCGGCAAACCGATCCACAACGCCATTGTCTGGCAGGACCGCCGCACCGCACCCCTATGCCAGAAGCTCAGGAAGCAGGGGCTCGAGAAGAAATTCACCCGCAAGACCGGCTTGCTGCTCGATCCCTATTTCTCCGGCACCAAGATCGCCTGGATGCTGGACAAGGTGAAGGGCGCGAGGAAGCGTGCCGAGAGGGGCGAGCTGCTCGCCGGCACCATCGACAGCTTTTTGATCTGGCGGCTGACCGGTGGCAAGGTCCACGCCACCGATGCCACCAACGCTTCGCGCACGCTGGTCTACAACATCGCGGAGAATGCCTGGGACGAGGAGCTGCTGGCCATCCTGCGTATCCCCGCCGCGATACTGCCCGAAGTCAAGGATTGCGCCGATGATTATGGAACCACTGAGAAAAACCTGTTTGGGGCCGAAATCAGAATCCTCGGCGTTGCCGGAGACCAGCATGCAGCAACGATTGGCCAGGCCTGTTTCGAACCGGGCATGATGAAATCGACCTATGGCACCGGCTGTTTTGCGCTGCTCAACACCGGCAGCGACCTAGTGCGGTCGAAGAACCGGCTCTTGGCCACCATTGCCTATCGGCTGAATGGCAAGACCACCTATGCGCTGGAAGGCTCGATCTTCATCGCTGGGGCTGCCGTGCAATGGCTGCGCGACGGCATCAAGGTGATTGGCAAGGCCGAGCAGAGCGGCAAGCTGGCGGCGGAGGCCGATCCGACGCAAAACGTCTATCTGGTGCCGGCCTTTGTCGGGCTTGGTGCGCCGCACTGGGACGCGGACGCGAGAGGGGCGATTTTCGGTCTGACGCGCAATTCCGGCCCGGCCGAGTTTGCCCGTGCGGCTTTGGAATCCGTTGCCTACCAGACCCGCGACCTGCTCGACGCCATGCACAAGGATTGGAAGGGCGCCAAGGCAAAGACGGTGCTCAGGGTTGATGGCGGCATGGTGGCATCGGACTGGACCATGCAGCGCCTGGCCGACATTCTCGACGCGCCGGTCGACCGGCCGACAATTCTGGAGACGACCGCGCTGGGGGCGGCGTGGCTCGCTGGTTCGAAGGCGGGCGTATGGCCGAAGATCGGGGAGTTCGCGAAAAGCTGGGCGCTTGAGCGACGGTTCAAGCCGCAGATGGACGCCTCCGTGCGCACCGCCAAGCTTGCTGGGTGGCGCGATGCTGTGCGCAGGACGCTGAGCATGCCATAACACGAGCGCGACTCGGTGAGGAGGAGGGGACATGCAGCCGGACTGGTATCCCGCATGGCGTGACGATGCTTTCAAACAGCTCGTCGCCAAGAATGCCCAGTTGGAGAAAGATTTCCGCCTCGGCAACTGGCCACGCTATGATTACGATCTGACGGCCGGAAAGCTGCTCTTCTCGGAGCAAGGGATCGTCAAGGTGGTCACGGAGGTTCAGGTTGCAGGCTCGACGAGCGGCAAGGCCGGCTACTGGCTTTGGGCCTGGGCCAATTCGAATATGCCTGGTGAACTGCTTGAGGATGCAAAACGCGTTCGATCCTTCGGAGAGGACAACGGCATCGACGAACTTGCTCACCCTTATGTAACGGATGCCGGCGATGATCTTGAAGCGCTCGGTTGGGAATTGGCCGGGACTATGGTTCGAGTTTGCGAGGCCCTCGGCGCCTATCGTTCCCCGCGGGGTGCAGGTGGAGGGCTCTATCTGATCTTGAAAAGCATAAAGTGGGCTAGCTGATGCAGGGCCTTCGGTTCGCTGTGTACGAGTTCAAAAAAAATGCATCGCAAAAAGCCCGCGCTTTGCGGCGCGGGCTTCAAAGGATCGGCGAATTCCGCCAACCAGATCAGTAAGGCGAACGGCACTCCCGACGAGGACCATTGTTCGGCTGGAAGGTGTTGTCGGAAGCGCGGTAGCTCCGATAATGATCGTAGCACCACTGAACGTGCGAA
The DNA here is from genome assembly GCF_000502415.1 of Mesorhizobium sp. LNHC229A00. NCBI lineage: Bacteria > Pseudomonadati > Pseudomonadota > Alphaproteobacteria > Hyphomicrobiales > Phyllobacteriaceae > Mesorhizobium > Mesorhizobium sp. LNHC229A00. The sequence continues at coordinate 257,540 of NZ_AYWQ01000012.1, read as the reverse complement.
TTGCCTTCATAGACGCGGTTGTTCTCGTTGTTGACAATCGCGCCGGTGATCAGCGCGCCAGTCGCGAAGGCGGCCAGCGGGAACCAGTAGTCGCCATGACGGCGATAGCCGCGGCGATATTCACGATAGCCGCGATGGCCATTCCAATACATGTCACCGTTGCGGCTGAAGCTTCGATTGCGCGAGAAATTGCGATCGAAAGAGCGGTTTCTCCTCCACTCCCGGTACTGCACCGTCTGAACATCCGGCGTTGCCGCCTGGGAGAGTGGCACATAGTTGGGCTGGGCGTTGACCGGCACCACCTCCGCCGCGACGAATGTGGCCGAAAGGGTGGCGGCAAGCAGGCCTGTCGTAATTCTATTCATTGGTATTCTCCTCGAGGGTTTGCGAACGTCCCTTTGGCGAAAAACGATAGTGCGTCCGATTTGTTCCCCCTGCTGGCCTCCATGGCCGGACTGAACCAAAACCGCCGGGCTGCTCGCCAGAACCGGGGAACAAGCAAGGGGCAGCGATTTAGGGCAGAGAGCGGATTTGAGACCCATCTTTTCCGGTTGACCGGTCGCGGCACTCTCCCTATGTTCCGCGCAATTTCGAGGGCGGCCTTTTCGAGCCCCCGGGAGCGCGTAGCTCAGCCGGTAGAGCAACTGACTTTTAATCAGTAGGTCATGGGTTCGAATCCCATCGCGCTCACCATTGTCAAATGACATGCCAGCGCTTTGATTTGCCTGTGCGGGTGCAACGACTGCTCAGACGCCCCGTGACAGGTGCACGTCCAAAACGGCGGCTTTCTTAGCAACCAAACCTTCCAGATCCGCGTCGGATCGCTTGGTTCCGGTCCGTTCGCGCAGCAACGAGATCACCGCGCTCATCGAAAGCTGGGCCGTGCGATCGCTCAGGATAGCGTCCACCGCGCCGGCAACATCCGGGGTCTCCTTCGGTGCTCGCATAATCGGTTCCTTTCTGTTCAGGTCGGCCTCGGCGCCGTTGGCCGGTCCCCGCACGCCACGGTCGAAGATAACGGCCAAGCCGTTTTTCACGGCGAGGGCGGCGACCATGTCGTCGAGGTCGTGATCGGAAAACGCTGGCTCCGAAGGATCGGGCCTCAGGGTTCTGCGGATCACTCGGGCAGCCTGGTCCGTCGACACAAAGCCAAAATGCCGTTTTCTGGCCTCGACATATTGCTCGATGATCATGCTCAGACGCCGGGCTGCGATATTCCTGGGTTCCTGCATCTGGGCCTCCTTCGACTGCCGCAAGCGCAAGGTCGACAGCACCAAAAGGAAATAGGGCGGCGGATCTACTCAAACAGGGGACGGATCGATCATTCGACGCATCTTGCGCTGATATAGGAACGATACGGGCCCTGATGCATTTTGCCTCTATGACCAGCTCATTGAGGGACGCCGGACATGAAGATTGCCCATGTCGCACCACTCTACGAATCGGTGCCGCCACGACTTTACGGGGGTACCGAGCGTATCATCTCATATCTTACCGAAGCTCTCGTCGATCTCGGCCACGAGGTGACGTTGTTTGCCAGCGGCGACACGAAGAGCTCCGCCAAACTGGTGCCATGCCGCGAAAGGGCGCTTCGTCTCGATCCGCGTCCGCTGAAGTCGGAGATTGCTGCGCATTTGTCGATGCTCGACGAAGTGCGCAAACGGGCCGACGACTTCGACGTCGTGCATTTCCATCTGAGCCATTTCCTGCATTTCCCGTTTTTCCGTGATATGCCGCAGCGCACGGTGACGACGCCGCATGGCAGGCTGGATTACGCGGACCTCGCGCAGGCCTATGACCGGTTCCCGCGGTTCCCGATGATTTCCATATCCCGCAGCCAGCGGGCGCGGTTCGCATCCGCGAACTGGCTGGCGACGATCCATCACGGGCTGCCGCTTGACCTTTATGAGGCCGATTTCGAGGCCGGTTCGGACGGTACCTACCTTGCTTTTCTCGGCAGAATGTCACGCGACAAGCGGCCGGACCGGGCAATCGAGATTGCCCGCCGAACCGGCCTGAAACTGAAGCTCGCCGCCAAGGTCGGCGATGGCGACCGCGCTTATTTCGAGGAAGTCGTGCAGCCGCTGATCGATGGCGACAGGGTCGAGTATGTCGGCGAGATTGGCGAGGACCAGAAGGCCCGGTTTCTGGGCAATGCGGCCGCCTTGCTGTTTCCCATCGACTGGCCAGAACCCTTCGGGCTTGCGGTGATCGAGGCCATGGCGTGCGGAACCCCGGTCATGGCTTGGAGTTGCGGCGCCATGCCCGAGATCATCGATCATGGGGTCACCGGCTTTGTCGTCGAAACCATCGAAGATGCCGTCGCCTCGATGCCGGCTCTCCTGCAACTCGACAGGCGACGAATAAGAACGGCCTTCGAAAGGCGGTTTTCGGCCAACAGAATGGCCAGGGATTACGTCGAGGCTTATTCACGGCTGACCAGCGGCCACGAAGAGAGCAGGGCCTCGTAGATCTTCAACCCGTTCGGAAACCAGCACGGGACAATCTTCTTGACCATTACCCAACTCGACGAGCGCAAGCTCGATCCTGCGATAGCACTGGCTTCCCTGGACGAAACCGCGCCCAGGGAGCCGCATCGGCTTTACGCGCTCAAGCATGGCGATTGCTTTGCCGTCGCCGACGCCTACGGCGACATACGCGGCGCCGGCGACGGCTTCTTCCGCGACGACACGCGCGTGCTCTCCGAATTTCGCCTGACGGTTGGCGGACGATCGCTGTCGCTGCTTGGCGCATCGCTCAGCCAGGACAACGTCCTGTTCACCAGCAACCTGACCAATCTGCCGATCGAGAGCGCCGCGGGCCGCCAGATCCCGCAGGGCGCGATCCATATCGAGCGGGTCAGGCTTCTGTGGCAGGAGAGGCTATATGAACGCATCACGCTCTCGAATTATAGCCGGGAGCATTCGACGGTCTTGGTATCACTGCGCTTTGGTGTCGATTTTCGCGACATGTTCGAAGTCCGGGGCTCGACCCGCTCCAAGCGTGGCACCGCGCACACGGCCGAGATGGATCAGAGTTCGGTCGTGCACCGCTACGAAGGGCTGGACAAGGTCGTGCGGACATCGGCCATTTCGTTTTCACAGCCGCCGGATCACCTGACCTCCGAGCGGGCGGATTTCTTCATTGCTGTCACCAAGCGCAGCCGCCAGACGCTGTACGTAGAGGTGGGAAGCAAGACAGCGGCCCGCCCGCAAACTGATCGGTTCCGGTCCGCCGCGGCGCGCGCCCGTTTCGGCATGCGCGCCAAGCGCCGGCATGGGGCAACGCTGCACAGTTCAGGCCGCGTCTTTAATGATTGGATGGAACGGGCGCGTGCCGATGTGGCGTTGCTCACCACGGAACTGGCGACCGGGCCTTACCCCTATGCCGGGATCCCGTGGTTCTCCACCGCCTTCGGCCGCGACGGCGTGATTTCAGCTCTGCAGATGCTTTGGCTCAATCCTGGCCTGGCTCGCGGCGTGCTTGCCTTTCTCGCCCAGCACCAGGCGACCGAGACCTCTTCCTTCAGCGATTCCGAGCCCGGCAAGATCATGCACGAGACCCGCAAGGGCGAGATGGCGGCGCTGAGCGAGTTGCCGTTCGGCCGCTACTATGGCGGCGTCGATACGACGCCGCTCTACATCCATCTCGCCTGCGCCTATGCGGACCGCACGGGAGACACGGCTTTCATCGATGGGCTTTGGCCATCGCTGTGCGCCGCCGCCGAGTGGATCGAGACAGCGAGCCGTTCGACAGGGTTTCTTACCTATCAGCGCGCCGCGGAATCCGGCCTTGCCAACCAGGGATGGAAGGACAGCTTCGATTCCGTCTTCCATGCCGACGGCCGCATTCCGAAAGGGCCGATCGCGCTGGTCGAGGTGCAGGGTTACGTCTTTGCGGCATTCCGGGGATTGGCAAAGCTGGCGCGGCTGCGCGGCGAAGAGGAGCGGGCGGAGAATTGGGAGCTGCGCGCCGATGCCATTCGCCAACAAGTCGAACGCCATTTCTGGATCGAAGAGCTTGGCTACTATGCGCTGGCGATCGATGGCGATGGCCAACCCTGCAAGGTGCGCACGTCAAATGCGGGTCACCTGCTCTATGTCGGCCTTCCCAATCCGGATCGCGCCCGCATGGTCGCCGACCAGCTGCTGTCGGCTTCGTTCCATTCGGGCTGGGGGCTGAGAACGTTGGCGGACGACGCGATCTTCTTCAATCCGATGTCCTATCATAACGGCTCGATCTGGCCGCACGACACCGCGATCTGCGCTGCTGGGCTAGCACGATACGGCATCCGCGACAGCGTGGTGCGGTTGATGAGCGGGACCTTCGAATCCGCGGTTCATTTCAACATGCGGCTACCCGAACTGTTCTGCGGGTTCACGCGCTCGGCCGGCGAAGCGCCGATTGCCTATCCGGTGGCTTGCCTGCCGCAGGCCTGGTCCGCGGGCTCCGCCTTCATGCTCATGCAGGCCTGTCTCGGCCTACAGATCGACGGTTGGACGAACGAAATTCACGTGACCCGGCCGCACTTGCCGATCGGCATCGACAATCTTGTCATTCGCCATCTCTCGGTTGGACATGTGGCCGTGGACCTGACGTTTCAGCGCGTGGGGGATCGTGTCGGCGCCTTCCTCGCGGATGCGCATGAAGGGTTGGTGCCACTGGTGGTCAAGAGTTGAAAAATCGGAACCATCATGTGTGCTGAACGTTGGATCACCACGCCAAGGATGCTGGAGTTCCTGTCGGTGGACCTTCCGTATCGCATTGAAAGGTAATCAGTTCGAAATGCCCGACAACAGTTCGTACCTGGTCGTCCCCTCGGCCGCACTGTGGCTCCTCATTCTCGTAATTGTCGGTATCTTAAGCCTCACGCTCGCGGTGGTGCTGTCACGGGCGCGCCGGGCCGGAAACGGCAAGCTCGCCCGTCTGGAAGCAGGATCCGTTCGCAGTCCATTGCCGGAGTTCGAAAAGAACGGGCAATCCGCAGCCGCCGCGCTCGTCCAATGGTCGCCGGAAACGTTGCGTCACATTCTGGCGAAGGAACTTCCCGATGCGCAGGTGATCGTGGTGTCAAATCGCGAACCCTACATCCATAACCGCGACGGCGACGACATCCAGCTGGTCGTGCCCGCCAGCGGGCTGGTCTCCGCCCTGGAGCCGATCACGCGCGCCTGTGCGGGCACATGGATCGCCTATGGCGGCGGTTCGGCCGATACGCTGGTGGTCGATGAAAACGACCGCATTGCAGTGCCGCCGGAAAACCCTTCCTATACGTTGCGCCGTGTCTGGCTGAGCGAGGAAGAACAGCAAGGCTATTATCTCGGCTTTGCCAATGAGGGGCTTTGGCCGCTGTGCCACATAGCCTTCACCCGACCGATATTCCGTGCCTCCGACTGGGAGGCCTACGAGGCGGTCAACCGCAAATTCGCCGACACCGTCGTCGCGGAGGCACGCAATGAGCGGCCCATCGTGCTGGTCCAGGACTACCATTTCGCGCTGTTGCCGCGGATGATCCGGGAGCGACTGCCGGAAGCGATCATCATTACCTTCTGGCACATCCCTTGGCCGAATTCGGAGGTGTTCAGCATCTGCCCATGGCGCGAGAAGATCCTCGAAGGATTGCTGGGCAGTTCGATCGTCGGCTTCCACACCCAGTTCCATTGCAACAACTTCATCGATAGCGTCGACCGCTTCCTGGAGAGCAGGATCGAGCGCGAGGATTCCGCCATCTCCTACGGCGGCCAGATCAGCCTGGTTCACGCGTATCCGATTTCAATCGAATGGGAGCCGGCGCGACAGGCCCAACTGCCCGACGTGGCGGAATGCCGGCGGCATGTTCGTGAAAAATTCGGGCTGGCGGACGATGTCAGGCTGTGTGTCGGGGTCGAACGTCTCGACTACACCAAGGGTATCCTCGATCGCTTTACCGCACTCGACGAACTGCTGAGGCTCCATCCGGAATGGATTGGCAAGGTCGCCTTCCTGCAGATCGCGGCCCCCAGCCGCGGCACCTTACCCGCATACCAACAGTTGCACGACGAGTGTCTGCGTCAAGCCGAGGATCTCAACCGGCGCTATGGCCGCGACGGCTACACTCCCGTCCTGATGGTCACGGAACATCATTCGCAGGAACAGGTCTACGAAATCTACCGGGCCGCCGACGTTTGCATGGTCACGAGCCTGCATGACGGCATGAACCTGGTGGCCAAGGAATTCGTCGCGGCGCGCGATGACGAACAAGGGGTCCTGCTGCTCAGCATGTTCGCCGGCGCCTCCAAGGAACTGCTGGAAGCGCTGATCGTCAATCCGTACGACGCCACAATGATGGGCGACGCCCTGCTGCAGGCTTTGACGATGTCGCCGGACGAGCAGCGGCAGCGCATGCAAAGGATGCGTGAGGTCGTTCGCGACAACAATGTCTACCGGTGGGCAGGCAGCATGCTTCTCGATGCCGCGCGCCTGCGCAAACGCGTTGCGGTCGATCGCGCCGTCGGCGCAGCCCCGACGTCGTCCGGCAACGTGATCTCGCTACTCGATCGCAGACGGGTGGCGGCGCTGTGATGTCGCTTTTGCCAAAACTCCCCGTGCCTGAGCTCCCGACAGGGCCGTGGGCCTTATTCCTGGACATTGACGGCACGCTTCTCGAACATGCCGCGCATCCCGATGCGGTGGTTGTCGGCGATGAATTGCGTACGCTGCTGGCGAGGCTTGAATTGCAATTGGATGGAGCTCTGGCGTTCATCACGGGACGATCGATCGCCGCGGTCGATCATCTTTTCCAGCCGCTCAGATTGCGCGCCGCCGGGCTGTATGGGCTTGAGCACAGGCTCACCCGTGATGGCCCGGTCGAGGCGGCGGGAGAGCCGGCCGACATTGCGGCACTCGCCGAGGAAATCGAAGCGGAGCTGGGCAGTTCGGACGTCTATATCGAGCGCAAGGGACCGATCCTGGCAGTCCACACGCGCGCGGCACCGCAACTGTTGCAGCGCGCGACGCAACTGGTCGAACAGGCGTTGGGCAGGTTGCCTACGGGATATCGGGTGCTGGCCGGCAATGCCGGCGTTGAATTGATGCCGCTGGACGCAGCAAAGGGAGCGGCCATCAGGCGCTTTCTGGATCTGCCGGCGTTCGAGGGGCGGCGGCCGGTGTTTCTTGGCGACGACACATCCGACGAAAATGGTTTCGAGGCCGTCAATGAGATTGACGGCATGTCGATCCGCATCAAACCGCACGGACCGACAGCGGCGCGCCATGTGCTTGCCGACGTCGGTGAGGCCTTGGCTTGGCTGGGTGCGGTGTGCAAGCGGAATTTAGATGGATCGACCGGTCTGGTCGACCCCTTGCACCGAAGGAGTCCGTGATGACCCAATTCACCAGTCTCATCTTGGAGATCATGCCTGCTTGGCTACGCCGGCGGTCGCTCCCGAATACGCACGAGAGCCAGCAGAGTTTCGATCCGTCGCGCCCGCAGGACGCGGACGAGGTCTGGCGCCAGTTTGTTCAAAAGGATTTCTTAGGCGCCAACATGCAGGATCACGACGAGACCGGAGATAAAAAGACCGGCCGCCATTAAGGGCGGTTAGCCTTCCCCCAAAACAAGCGACACATTTCCACCCGCGTGACGCTCGAGGCGGCCGGCGAGGTCGAGTTCAAGCAGCACCATGAAGACCTGGGCAGGGTGCAGGCCGGTGTGGCGGATGATCTCGTCGACCGGCACCGGTGTCGGCCCCAGCGCCTCGATCACCTGGGTTCGGTCGCTCTCGCCTGGTGGCGGTGTGGCCGAAAAGTCGGGTGGGTCCTCAAACGGCGGCAGATCAGGCGCTCGCATGCCGGTCAGCGGAAGGATCGCCCTGGAAATATCCGAAGCTTCGGTGACCAGCGTGGCGCCGTCCTTGAGCAGACCGTTGGTACCGGCCGCGCGCGGATCGAGCGGGGAGCCGGGTACCGCAAAGACCAGCCGGCCCATCTCGCCGGCAAGCCTGGCGCTGATCAGCGAGCCTGAGCGCTGCGCTGCCTCGACCACCACCAGCCCAAGAGCCGCGCCCGCCACAAGGCGGTTGCGGCGCGGGAAGTCCTGGGCACGCGGCTGCCAGCCGAACGGCATTTCCGAGATGACGGCGCCACGCTCCGCAATGTCATCGCACAGACCGGCATTTTCGGGCGGGTAGGGCAGGTCGAGCCCACCTGCGAGCACGCCGACCGTACCGGTCAAGAGACTGCCCTGATGCGCCGCCGTGTCGATGCCACGTGCGAGGCCGGAGACGATGCCGTAGCCGTCTCGTCCGAGATCGGCTGCCAGCATGCGCGCCATCTTGATTCCGGCAAGCGATGCGTTGCGCGCGCCGACAATCGCAACACCCGGCAACCGGAAGACCGCGGCATTGCCCCTGACCGCCAGCAGCGGCGGCGGATTGTCCATGCTGCGCAACAGGGGCGGATAGTCTGCCTCGCCGATACCGACAAAGCGTGCTCCAACTCGCCGCGCGGCCTCCATCTCGGCCTCGGCCTCGGCAAGGGAAGGGATGCGCACGATCCGGTTGGCGCCGCCGGAAATCATCAGTTCCGGCAGCATTTCCAACGCGACTTCGGCCGAACCGAAACGGTTGATCAGGTCGCGAAAGGAGGCCGGGCCGACATTCTGGGTGCGGATTAGCCGCAGCCAACTCAGCCGCTGGCGATCGGTGAGACGCGGCCCGGCGGCCGGTTCGCTCATCCCTTGGCTCCGATCTTGCCTTCGGTTCCGGCAATCAGCCGCGAAATGTTTTCTCGGTGCTTGATGAAGACAATGATGCTCATCACCACGAACAGAATGGCTATCCGCGGCATGCTCAGGAAATAAAGCGCGATCGGCACCACCACGGCAGTTGCCAGCGCCGCCAGCGATGAGTAGCGGAAGAGGAAAGCCATCACCAACCATACGACAGCGAAGATCAATGCGACTTGCCAGGCAAGGCCGACCAGCACGCCGAGATAAGTGGCGACGCCCTTGCCACCCTTGAAGCCGAGCCATGCCGGGAACAGGTGACCCAGAAAGGCGCCGAGACCTGCCCAGATCGCGGNGGCGCCGATATTGCCTGAACCGATCTTGCGCACATCGCCAAGGCCGGCCGCGCGGGTAAGTAGCAGGCCGAATGGTATCGAGCCCAGCAGATAGCCGAATACCAGCGCTAGGATTGGGCTGTAAGTCATTGTTCCCCCCGCGTTCCCCCAACCATGCCTGATGTCGCATGGCTACCGCCGGCTCAGGCAGAAAATACTGTGCGGCCCGCCACCAGCGTTTGCAAGACCTTGCCTTGCAGCCGCGCGCCTTCGAAGCAGGTGTTTTTCGAGCGCGAGCGGATACCGCTTTCACTGACTATCCAGGGTTCATCGAGGTCGACAAGTGCAAGATCGGCGACGGCGCCTGGCTTCAGCGTGCCGCCGGCCAATCCAAACAGCCTCGCTGGCGCGGTGGACAAGGTTTCGATGAGCCTGAGCAGGGGCACGTCGCCATTGTGGTAGAGGCGCAGGGCGGCGCCCAGCAGGGTCTCGAGGCCAATGGCACCGGCCGCGGCGTCGGCGAAGGGCAGGCGCTTGGTATCGACATCCTGCGGATCGTGCGAGGAGACGATGACATCGACCGTTCCGTCCTTGACCGCGTCGATCATCGCCAGCCGGTCTTCCTCCGCCCGCAGCGGCGGCGTCAGGCGGAAGAAGGTGCGGTACTCGCCGACGTCGTTTTCATTTAGCGACAGATTGTGGATCGACACGCCCGATGTCACTGCAGCGCCGTCGGCCTTCGCACGCGCCACGGCGCTTGCCGCCATTGCCGTCGAGATCTTCGCGGCGTGGTACGAACCTTGCGTCAGGCGCGCTAGCGCGAGGTCACGCTCGAGCGGGATGGATTCGGCCTCTCGCGGAATGCCGGAGAGGCCGAGCCAACTGGCATACAGGCCTTCGTTCATGACGCCCGACGACCCAAGATCGGCATCCTGCGTTTCATGGACGATGGTGGCGCCGAAATCGCGCGCATAGGTTAGCGCGCGACGCATCACCAGCGCGCTCGATATGGTATGCCTGCCATCGGTGAAGGCGACCGCACCCGCCTCGCGCAGCAGGCCGAACTCCGTCATTTCGCGCCCGTGGAGGCCCTTGGTGATGGCGGCGGCGGGAAAAATATTGACGACGGCCGTGTCCTTGGCGGTGCGCAGCACGAATTCGACCAGCGCCACATTGTCGATCACCGGATCGGTGTCTGGCATCATCACGATGGACGTGACGCCGCCGGCCGCCGCGGCGACACTTGCCGAAGCGATGGTTTCGCGATGTTCGCCGCCGGGCTCGCCGATGAAGACCCGACCATCGATCAGGCCGGGGATGATCGCCTTGCCAGCGCAGTCGATCGCCGTAGCGCCGTCGGGGACGCCCTGGTTCAGCGCCGCCTTGCCCGCGGCAACGATTTTCCTGCCTTCGACTATGACGGAGCCGACTTCATCAAGGCCACGTGACGGGTCGACGATGCGGGCGCGTTCAAAGACCGCGATGCTCATGCGCCGCGGCCTTCTTGATTACGGCGGGGATCGAGCAGCGCTTCCATAACCGCCATGCGCACGGCGACGCCCATTTCCACCTGCTCCTGGATGACGCTTTGCGGGCCGTCGGCGATTTCGGACGCGATCTCGACGCCGCGGTTCATCGGGCCAGGATGCATGACAAGCGCGTCATCCTTGGCGGCCTTCAGTTTCTCGGCGTCCAGACCAAAATAACGGAAATATTCGCGCACCGACGGCACGAAGGCTCCTTCCATGCGCTCGCGCTGCAAGCGCAACATCATCACCACATCCGCGTCCTTCAGGCCTTCCGCCATCGAACGGCAGACGATCACGCCCATTCTGTCGATGCCCGAGGGCAACAGCGTCGAGGGCGCCACCACCCGTATTTGTGCGCCGAGTGCGTTGAGCAGCATGATGTTGGAGCGTGCCACACGCGAATGCAGGATGTCGCCGCAGATGGCCACGATCAGCTTCGACAGCGCACCCTTGGCGCGGCGGATGGTGAGCGCGTCGAGCAGCGCCTGTGTCGGGTGTTCATGGGCGCCGTCGCCGGCATTGACCACCGAGCAGCCGACCTTCTGCGCCAGGAGCGCCGCCGCGCCCGCCGACTGATGGCGGATGATCAATATGTCGGGCCGCATGGCGTTGAGTGTCATCGCGGTGTCGATGAGCGTCTCGCCCTTCTTTACCGAGGAACTCGCCACCGACATGTTCATGACATCGGCGCCAAGCCGCTTTCCGGCCAGTTCAAACGAGGATTGCGTGCGGGTCGACGCTTCGTAGAAGAGATTGATCTGGGTGCGGCCGCGCAGCGTCGAGGTCTTTTTCTCGGACTGGCGCGAGATCGCGACCGCCCGATCCGCCCTGTCGAGCAAAAGCTCGATGTCGGCGGGCGAAAGATCGCTGATGCCCAGAAGATGGCGGTGAGGGTAGAGTGGCAGGGACGAAGCGTCGGTCATCTCAAGGGGCTGCTATAGGGTGCGGATTTCGCGCCCGCAAGCACCCGCTTTGGATTGACGCCGTTCTCCTCGATTTTTTCGTGTAGATAGCCGATTGAATCGGCCGGTATTTTCATCGCGCGCGCAGCAACGCTTGGCTATACCTAAGCCGACGGCCCCGGATTCGAGGCCTTCCGACAAAGGGCCTTTCCAGAAAATTGGCTAGAAGGATTGGGCGTGACCGACGACGTAACGAATCAGCCGCCGCCGCTGACGGGCGGCAACGCCTGGCGAGGCGATCCGTTGCTGATCCAACTTGCCGAGCGCTTTTCCGATCCGGTGCGCAAGGATCTCGACGGGCTCGGCCGTTTCGTGCTGACGCAAGAAGCGCAGGAGCTGGCGCGCCTCGCCAATGTCGAGACGCCGAAACTCAGGACGCATGATCGTCAGGGACGGCGCATCGACCTGGTCGAATTCCATCCCGCCTATCACGCCTTGATGCGCCGCTCGGTGGCCAACGGGCTGCATTCCTCTGTCTGGGAAAATGGCGACGCCGAGATCGGCCGCCGCCATCAGGTACGGGCCGCCCGTTTTTACCTGACGGCGGAACTCGAAACCGGGCATCTCTGCCCTATCACCATGACCAGCGCCTCGCTGGCGGCATTGATGGCAAGCCCAAAACTGTTTCGCGAATGGGCACCGCGCGTGACGACGCGCAAATACGACCAGAGCCAGAAGCCGCCGGTCGAGAAGACCGGACTGACGCTCGGTATGGGCATGACCGAGAAACAGGGCGGCACCGATGTGCGTGCCAATGTGACCCGGGCGGAACGCGTCGGCAACGGCTTCTACCGCCTGACGGGACATAAATGGTTCATGTCGGCGCCGATGTCGGATGCCTTCCTGGTGCTGGCACAGGCTCCGGAGGGACTGTCTTGCTTCCTGGTGCCGCGCGTGCTCGGCGACGGGTCTGGCAATGGCTTTCGCTTCCAGCGGCTGAAGGACAAGCTCGGCAATCGCTCGAACGCGTCTTCCGAGGTTGAATTCGTCAACGCCATCGGGGAGATGATCGGCGAACCCGGCGCCGGCGTCAAAACGATCATGGACATGGTGACGCTGACCCGGCTCGACTGCGCGGTGGCGTCTTCGGCGATCATGCGGGCGGGGCTGGCCGAAGCGATCCATCATGCCCGCCATCGCCAGGTGTTCGGTTCGACCTTGATCGAGCAGCCGTTGATGCAGCGCGTGCTGGCCGACATGGCGCTCGATGTTGCCGCGGCGACCGCCCTGTCGTTCCGGCTGGCGCGTTCCTTCGACGAGGCGGCGAGCGATCGCGGCGAGGCGGCGTTCGCCCGCGCCATGACGCCGGTCGTCAAATACTGGGTCTGCAAGATCGCGCCGCCGCTGCTTTACGAGGCGATGGAGTGCATTGGCGGCAATGGCTATGTCGAGGAAGCTCCGCTCGCCCGTTATTACCGCGAAGCGCCTGTCAACGCGATCTGGGAAGGATCGGGCAATGTCATGGCGCTCGACGTGCTGCGCGTGCTTGGCCGCGCGCCGGGGCTTTTCGAAGAGGTATTGACCGGTATCGACCGCGACCTCGGCGCCGGCGGGCGCGGCACGATCGGCGTCCTGAAGGCGGCCATGCAGGTCGCTTCGACCGACGAGGGCTCGGCCCGGCTGCTGACGGAACAGCTTGCGCTCTCCGCGGCGGCCGCCGAGTTGCGTCGACTCGGGGCAGGGCGGATCGCCGATGCTTTCGTCGAGACGCGGCTCGCGGGCCAGTGGCGCAATACTTACGGCATGCTCGATTCGCGCCATGACGCGCGCATGATCATCGATACGCTCTATCCGCCGGTGAATTGACGGAGACGCCATTCATGTTCGAGGGCGTTGCCGGAATCCCCAGTGACCCCGTCGTCGCCGTTAACCTTAACAAATGGTTTCCGTTGCGGCGGCGAACCGCAAAGCCCACTGTCATTCCTGTCGAAGCAGGAGCCACGATGCGACACGTACTGACCTCCTTTCTGTCCGTGCACTGGGCGATCGTTTTTGCTCTGCTCGCGCTGATCTGTGTCGATGGAAATCGAGGTGTGACGGCGGCTCTCGGCGTGCTCGGCGTGACCGTCGAGAGCGCCCAGTTTGTCAATCTGGAGAACATCGTCGTGGTCGCTCCGCTGGCGATCGCGTTGCTGGTCGTGGCGGTGCTGTTCTTCTGGGCCTTTGTCGATACACTGATCAACGACGCGTCCAGCCCCGGCGCCGATAGCGTCGTTCGCATCGCCTTTATTTCCGCTTCCGGGGTGATGTCGATGATCCTGATCGGCGGTGCCGCCCAAGGCATCAACGGCCTCTTCATGGTGGTCGCCGTGCAACTGGCCGCACTTCTGGTCTCCTATGTCGCGATGCTCGCCGAACGGCGTTCGGTAGCTGCGCTGGATGAGAAGGATTTCCAGGCAACGGCGCACAGCATGGCGAAGGCCGCAGCGCATAATTCCCTGCTCTCCATGATATCGGGACGGACCGGCCCGAACGGGAAAGGGGGCCGCTGATGCGCTACATCTTCGCGTTGTGGGCCGCTCCGATGGCGCTGTTTTGGGGCTGGTTCTACCTGTCGCTCAACGACATGAATTTCGGCTATGTGATGCTCAGCCGGCAGCTGCACGATTTAGTATTTCAGCTCTACGGTCAGATGCTCGGCATCGACCCCGCAACCATCCCGGGCATGGTGGCAAAAGCCTGCGTGTTCGATGGCATGCTGCTCGCGGCGATATGGGTGTTTCGCAGGCGTCGCGAGATATTGGGCTGGGTCAGGCGTCGCTGGACGGGTCCGGTTCCGTTCGATCGGCTGCATCGAGCGACTGAAGCCGGTCCAAGACTCCCTGCAGAATAAAGGCGGCCGCCGCCGAATCGATCTTGCCGGCGCGTTTGGCGCGCGAGAAATCCATCTCGATCAGCGTCCGTTCGGCCGCGACGGTCGACAGCCGCTCATCCCAGAACACGAAGGGCAGGTCGCTTAGCTGCGCCATGTTGCGCACGAAGGCGCGCGATTTCTGTGCGCGCGGACCTTCCGACCCATCCATGTTGATCGGCAATCCGATCGCCACCGCACCGACATTCTCCTTCTTCAGCAATGCCAAAAGGACGGCGGCGTCGAGCGAGAATTTCCGCCGGATGATGACCGGACGCGGATGAGCGAAGGAGAACCCCCGATCGGAAACCGCCACGCCGATCGTCTTGTCGCCGAGATCGAGCCCCGCCAAGGTCCTGCCGTTGGCGAGCCGTGCCGGCAATTGCTCAATCGTGATGACGGCCAACGGTTTCCCCTCGTGTTTTTCGACGGCACGCGTCCTTTCGGATACCCGGCGGACACTATACCCTTTGATCTCAAGGCTATCGGCGTTCTATCCTTTGGCTCGGGAAAAATCGAGGAATGCATTCATGAAACTGACCTGGTATGGCCACTCGGCCTTCCGCATCGAAACCGGTGACGCGAAAATCCTCATAGATCCCTATCTGATCGGCAATCCCTCCTGGACGGGTGGGTGGGAAGGGCCGGCCGAAGGGATCACGCATGTTCTTTTGACGCACGGGCACAGTGACCACATCAGCGGTGCGCTGGAAGTGCTCGGCAAGAGCGGCGCGCAACTGGTCGCCAATTTCGAGATCTGCATGTACCTTGTCGGCAGGGGCGTCAGCGACAAGAAGATCAATCCCGGCAACATTGGCGGCACGGTCGATTGCGGCGGTTTCACCTCCACTTTCGTTCAGGCGCTGCATTCGTCCTCCTTTGGCGAAGAGGGCGGCAAGAACGTCTATCTCGGCAACCCGGGTGGGCTGGTTCTGCATTTCCCGGAAGACGAGACGCTCTACCACATGGGCGATACCGACATCTTTTCCGACATGGCGCTGATCAATGAATTGCACGAGCCAAAGATTGGCATCGTTCCGATCGGCGACCGCTTCACCATGGGCGGTGCGGTGGCGGCCCTTGCCTGCCGCCGCTTCTTCAAGTTTGAAACGGTGGTCCCTTGTCATTTCGGCACGTTTCCAATGATTGACCCGACGCCCGAGAAGTTCGAAGCCGGGCTGGAAGGATCTGGGGTCAAGCTTGCATTGCCGAAGATTGGTGAAACCATTACCATCTAGAAAGAGCCAAAGCGGAACAAATCCATGGCATTAGGGCGATCTATTTGCGTGTCGATGTTTGTCGCGGCGTCGCCCGCGCTTGCCGCGGATGATTTCATCGAAGGTGTCTATCTCCAGTCGGAGGAACTCTGTACCCAGGCCAAAAAGGATACGCTGCAGACGCTGATCGATGCCGGCAACATCGTACTTTCGAAGAACGGCCTGCAAGGCGTCGAATACAATTGCGAATTCGTTCAGGTCAGCAAGGCGACACGCTCGCCGAGCTGGGCGGTGACGGCGATATGCCAGGAGCCGGGCTATGCCTTTCCTGACGTCCTGTCGGTGACGCAGATGAACCCGACGCAGGTCGATCTCGTGTCGGTCCGGCCGATTGACGATGAAAGCGAGGCGAGCGGCAACAGCGGCAGCTACTATCTGTGCGAGGGCATCGCCCTGCCATGAGGCTGTTGCCCGATTGTCGGGCGGCACATGTTGCGCGTCGCGCGCCGCGCCGCTATAGCCCGGACTGGTTTTCCCCGAGGCAAATACATGTCCGTTGATGTCAAGACAGTGAAGCGCGTCGCGCATCTCGCCCGCATCGCCGTGAGCGAGGAAGATGCCGAGCGTATGACCGGCGAGTTGAATGCCATACTGGGCTTCGTCGAGCAGTTGAACGAAGTCGATGTTTCCGGCGTCGAGCCAATGACGTCGGTGACGCCGATGGAAATGAAGAAGCGCGGCGATGTCGTGACCGACGGCAACAAGGCGGCCGACATCGTCGCCAACGCACCGGCGACCGACGAGAATTTCTTCCTCGTGCCGAAGGTCGTGGAGTAGGGCGCCGATGGCTATCAAGATTGCCATCGAAACTCCGCTGCAGGACGACGTGCGCGGCCTGGTCGCGGAACTCAACGCGACCTTGCTCGAATTGACGCCGCCGGAGCACTGCTACCACCTGACGGTCGAGCAGATGGCGGGCAAGGACACGACCGTTTTCATCGCTCGCGACAACGGCGTCGCCATTGGTTGTGGTGCACTCAAGCGGCATGACAATGCCATTGGCGAGGTCAAGCGCATGTACACGAGGCCTTCGCATCGTGGCCGCAAGATCGGCGCTGGAATCGTCGAACGGGTCGAGGCGCTGGCGCGCGATGAACGGTTGAAGCGGCTGGTGCTGGAGACCGGCGATCGCCATCCCGCCGCCTGGACCGTCTATGAACGTGCCGGGTTCTCGCGCTGCGGCCCGGTGCTGGATTATCCCGATTCCGAGTGGTCGGTGTTTTACGAAAAGAGCCTTTGATGAGCGACCTGACCCGACTGACGATTTCGCAGGCCCGCGCCAAGCTGCGCGCCAAGGAAATCACCGCGACCGAGATGACCGAAGCCTATCTCTTGGCGATCGATCGCGCCAATCCGGCGCTGAATGCCTATGTGGCGGTGACCGGCGACAAGGCGCGCGACATGGCCAAGGCGTCGGACGCCCGGCTGCTCAAGGGCGTGGGCGGTGCGCTGGAAGGCATTCCGCTGGGAATCAAGGACCTGTTCGGTACCGAGGGCGTCCATACCCAGGCCTGCAGCCACGTGCTCGACGGCTTCAAGCCGCGCTATGAATCAACGGTCACGTCCAATCTGTGGGCCGACGGCGCGGTCATGCTGGGCAAGCTCAACATGGACGAATTCGCCATGGGCTCGTCCAACGAGACCTCCTACTACGGCCCGGTCATCAACCCGTGGCGGCGTTCGCGCCTCGATACGGTGGTGATGCCGACGACGCATCAGGGTGATGGCGGCTTCGTCTCGGCAGGTGGCACGAAAACCCAGCGTAGCCTCGACAATGCGCAGCTGGTGCCAGGTGGTTCTTCCGGTGGTTCGGCGACCGCGGTGTCGGCCTTTCTGTGTGCGGGCGCAACCGCCACCGACACCGGCGGTTCGATCCGCCAGCCAGCCGCGTTTACCGGTACCGTCGGCATCAAGCCGACCTATGGCCGCTGCTCGCGCTGGGGCATCGTCGCCTTCGCCTCATCGCTCGATCAGGCCGGACCGATCGCCCGCGACGTGCGCGACGCCGCCATTCTTCTGAAATCCATGGCCTCGGTCGATCCCAAGGACACCACGTCCGTCGACCGGCCGGTGCCGGACTACGAGGCGGCGATCGGCAAGCCGATCAAGGGCATGAAAGTCGGCATTCCCAAGGAATACCGTGTCGACGGCATGCCGGAAGAGATCGAGGCGTTGTGGCAGAAGGGCATTTCCTGGCTCAAGGATGCCGGCGCCGAAATCGTCGACATCTCCCTGCCGCACACCAAATACGCGCTGCCGGCCTATTACATCGTGGCGCCCGCGGAAGCTTCTTCCAACCTCGCCCGCTATGACGGCGTCCGCTACGGCTTGCGCGTGCCGGGCAAGGACATCGTCGAGATGTATGAGAAGACCCGCGCCGCCGGCTTCGGCCGCGAGGTCAAGCGCCGCATCATGATCGGCACCTATGTGCTGTCGGCCGGCTACTATGACGCCTACTACCTGCAGGCTCAGAAGGTGCGCAATCTGATCAAGCGCGACTTCGAAAATGTCTTCGCCGCCGGGGTCGATGTCATCCTGACCCCGGCGACACCGTCGGCCGCCTTCGGCATTGCCGACGAGGACATGGCCGCCGATCCGGTCAAGATGTATCTCAACGACATTTTCACCGTCACCGTGAACATGGCCGGCCTGCCCGGTATCGCCGTGCCCGCCGGCCTCGACCCCAAGGGGCTGCCGCTCGGCCTGCAACTGATCGGCAGGCCGTTCGAGGAAGAGACGCTTTTCCAGACCGCCGCCGTCATCGAGCAGGCGGCCGGCACATTCCAGCCGGAGAAGTGGTGGTAAGGATATCGCTCGCCTGACGCATGATCCTTAAAATCACGATCGATTTTTGGACAGCCTTGCGGACTTTAATGAGTGAGCGATGTTCTATTATCTTTCCAAGATATTCTGGTTCGTCATCCAGCCGCTCAACCTGACGATCTTCCTGCTTTCGGCAGGGCTGCTCGCCGGGATCGTCGGCCGCCGGCGACTTGCCGTCAGCGGCGGCGTGCTGGCGTTTCTGATCCTTGCGCTGTCGGCCTGGACGTCACTTGGAGCGATGATGCTCAATCCGCTGGAGGAACGCTTTCCCAGGCCGCCGCTGCCGAAGAAGGTAGACGGCATCGTCGTGCTCGGCGGCGGCTTCGAGGGCGCTATCAACCTCGCGCGCCGGGGCTATGAATTGAACAGCAGCGGCGATCGCATGGTCGAGGCAGCGATCCTCGCCCGGCGTTTCCCGCAGGCAAAAGTGGTGGTCTCCGGTGGAAACGGCTCACTGTTCTTCGACGGCGAAGGTGATGCCGACACCGCGCCGCGCCTCCTCGAGGCGCTGGGTGTCCCGGCCGACCGGCTGCTCCTCGAAGATAAATCCCGCAACACATACGAGAACGCGGTCTTCAGCCGCGAACTGGCCAAGCCCAAACCGGGCGAGACATGGCTTTTGGTGACATCAGCCTTTCACATGCCGCGCGCCAAGGCCCTGTTCTACAAGGCAGGTTTTCCAACTGTCCAATGGCCGGTCGACTATCGCACCTCGGGTCGGGAAGGCGTCGGCTTGTTTCGCGACAATGCGGCCGATTCGCTGCAGAACACGACCATCGCGGTTCGCGAATGGATCGGGCTTTTCGCCTATTGGCTTTCCGGGCGCATCGATCAGCCGTTTCCGACGCCCGGCGGCTGACCGATTACAGCGCGCCGCGCCGCGGAGAAGAACTGGCGCCGTACCAGGACGGCCAGCAGCAGAAGCGTCGACAGCACGAACACCAGGGGATCGACGAACCAGCCGAGATAGCCGATCGAGAAGAACACACCGCGCAGGCCCGAGTTGAAATGCTTGCCGGCCAGCATGTTCATTTGCGTCGCGCGCCACACGGCCGTTTGCGTGAGGGGATTGCGCGAGGCTTCGCCATGCGGGATCGGCACGGCGCCGATCAGGATCGAACAGTAGTTGAACAGCCTGTAGGCCCAGCCGAATTTGAAGAAGGAAAAGGCCAGAATCAACACCAGTCCCAGCACTTTGATCTGAAAGGCCGAGCGCGACGGCGCGCCGCCCAAGGGCAGGGTGCTCAGCACCTCAAGCACCCGGTCCGACGCGCCAAGCAGGGCGAAGCAGCCGCCGAGCGCGATCAGCGAACTGGAGGCGAAAAAGGCGGTTCCCTGCTGCAGGCCGCTCATGATGGCGGTGTCGACGATGCGGATCTCGCGCTCGGCCATGGTGCGCATCCAGGCCTCGCGTTGCGCATTCATGGCGGTGGTCAGCGACACGCGGCTGACCAGGTGGCCGTCCGAGGCGAGCGTGTGCAGCACCCATGCGAGGAGGAAAAAGCCCAGCGCCGCGAGATCGGCCGTCGAAAGATAGGAATCGCCCATGGCGCCGAATCTACCATATTCGGCCCGGTTGCTTCGATGACCTTGGACGGCGTGTTGCACTCGATGTCGCTGCCGGAGCAAACAAGGTCGGCAGGTGCTGCGCCGCGACTGTCAAAAGAGCGGAAACATCGCTGGAATTCCTATATGTAATCCTCGACGTGACCCAGGAGACAGCGTGTTCCTTTCGGTTTTCGACCTGTTCAAGATCGGCATCGGCCCCTCGAGCTCGCACACGATGGGGCCGATGACGGCCGCGCGCCGCTTCCTCGAAGAGGTCGCGGGCGACGACTGGCCGCGTCCCGCCGGCGTCAACGTCTACCGCATCGGCGCCAGCCTGCATGGCTCGCTCGCCTATACCGGCATCGGCCATGGCAGCGACCGTGCCGTCATTCTAGGCCTTGCCGGCCAGACGCCACAAACGGTGGACCCCGACCGAGCCGACGACATTGTCAGCCGCATCACCGCCGACAAGCTGGTTTCACCGCCCGGTCACCCTCCCTACCATTTCGATCCGGCCACCGATCTGGTGCTGGACCGCAAGACGCCGCTCACCGGTCATGCCAACGGCATGGCGTTCCACGCTTACGACGCCGGCGGCCGGTTGCTGCTCAAGCGCATCTACTATTCGATCGGCGGCGGCTTCGTGGTTTCGGAAGAAGAGCTGCAACGGATGAAGTCGAAGGGCTCGGTCACAACCGAGGGCAAGAAAGTGCCGTATCCCTTCAAGAACGCGGTCGAGATGCTGAAGATGGCGGCCAAGAGCGGCCTTTCCATTGCCGAAATGAAGCGCGTCAACGAGGAGACGCAGATGTCGCGCGAGGAGCTCGACACCGGCCTCGACGCGATATGGGACGCCATGAAGGGCTGCATCGACCGCGGCCTGTCGCAGGACGGCATCATGCCGGGCGGCCTGAAGGTGCGCCGCCGCGCCAGGCAGCTCCATGACAAGCTGCAGGAGCAGTGGCAACAGAACCGGCCGAACCCGCTACTCGCCAATGACTGGCTGTCGATCTATGCGATGGCGGTCAACGAGGAGAATGCGGCCGGCGGGCGTGTCGTCACCGCGCCGACCAATGGTGCCGCCGGCACGCTGCCGGCGGTGCTGCGCTACTGGCTGCATTTCCATCCCGAGGCCGACCAGCCGAGCATTCGCGACTTCCTGCTGACGGCAGCGGCGGTCGGCGGCATCATCAAGTCCAATGCGTCGATATCGGGCGCCGAGGTCGGCTGCCAAGGCGAGGTCGGTTCCGCCTCGGCGATGGCTGCGGCCGGTCTGTGCGCGGTCATGGGCGGCACGCCCGAGCAGGTCGAGAATGCTGCCGAAATCGCGCTGGAACATCATCTGGGCATGACCTGCGATCCGGTGGGCGGGCTCGTGCAGGTGCCTTGCATCGAGCGCAACGCATTGGGTGCCGTCAAGGCAGTGACGGCCGCGTCACTGGCCATCAAAGGCGACGGCGTGCATTTCGTGCCGCTCGATGCGGCGATCGAGACGATGCGCCAAACCGGCCTCGACATGAACGAGAAGTACAAGGAAACCAGCCTTGGCGGCCTGGCCGTCAATGTCGTTGAATGTTGAGGCTGGCCCAAGCTGGCACTGTGGAGAAGTCAGTCAGGCCGTTGACGTGTCGGCGCTCCGGGCTAACCTTGGGCGATGGGTCTCAATCTCCTAAAGCTTTGCGTCGGTTGCGACAGTGTCGAGGATCTCGAAGAGTGGATCGCCTTCCGTCTTGACGAGCGCCGCCGTGCCGGCGAACCAGCCGAACACTGGCACACCACCCGCATGATGCCGACACGTGGCGACGAGGTGACCGACGGCGGTTCGCTCTACTGGGTGATCAAGGGCAGCGTGCAGTGCCGCCAGTTAATCACGGAAATCCGGCCGTTCACCGATGACGACGGCATCGGCCGCTGCCATTTGATGCTCGATCCCGAGGTGGTGCGCACTGACTGGCAGCCGCGCCGCGCCTTCCAGGGCTGGCGTTACCTGAAGCCGGCGGACGCCCCGGCCGACCTCGGCAAGGGCAAGGCGGGATTGGTCGAGATGCCGCCGAAACTCAGGCGCGAGCTGGCCGACCTCGGCCTGCTCTAGGGCTTGAGCGAAGGAATGCCTGCTGCCGCGCCCGCGTTTTCTGGCCCTCAATCTTGCTCCGCCCTGGACTTGCAAGCGACGCGACAACGCCACATCTTGAAATCCATGCGCGATGAGGAACTGTCGACACAGGCCGCTGCCGGCCCGGTTAAAGGCCATGATTCTGGCGCAGGAAAAGTGTTGAAGGACATCACGCGGCTGTCCGAGCGGACAGGATCCCTGCGGGGCGGTGCAAAATGTTAGGCGCAATTATCATTGTGGTCGCGTTGTTGCTGGCGCTGCTGGGGGTAGCGACCGCCTTTCTCCGCGCGGATCCGGCTCAACTCGCAAGCGGAATGAGAAAATTGGGACCGATCCTGCTGGCGCTGGTCGGCGGCACCGTGCTCCTGGTCGGGCGCCAAGGCATCGGCGGCATCATCCTGTTCGTGGCAATCGCCTGGTACGGCGCCATGCATACCGGCCGGCCAAGGGCCAGGCCGGTTGCTGCAAAACGCTCAACCGTGCGGACGGCGGCACTTGAGATGGAACTCGATCACAATACTGGCGGCCTAGAAGGGTTGGTTCTGGCCGGCCGCCACGATGGCAAGATGCTTGGCTCGATGACCCTTGCGCAATTGCAGCATCTCTACCGCGAACTCTCCGGCGATCCGGAGAGTTCGCAGTTGCTAGAGACGTATCTTGACGGCAGATTTCCCGTCTGGCGCAAATACGCTGAGACGAACGGTGGCGAAGGGCTGGGTATTGCGCCAAGTGCGGGCGCCATGACTAAGGAGGAGGCCTACAAGGTCCTTGGTCTTGAAGCGGGGGCCGCCGCGGCGGATGTCCGCAAGGCGCACCGCCGCCTGATGCAGCGCCTGCACCCCGATGTCGGCGGCACGTCTTTCCTGGCGGCGCGGATTAACGAAGCCAAGGACGTCTTGCTCTCCAATCACAACTAGTCTCCTTCGACGCAAAAATTTTCCGGGAGATATCTTCCACGCAGTCCTATTGCTGGACGGCGTAGCACTCGATTTTCTTCTTCTTCAAAGCGGTGCAGGCTTTCCAGGCGGCATCCTTGGACCCAAAGCCGCCGAAGCGAGCGCGGTAGTAGGTGGCGCCGTCCTTGTCGAAAGCGACGGTGAAGCCGGAAGCGTCGGCCAGCACCTTGGGAGCCTGCTTGATGGTCTTGTCGAGGAAAGCCTGGGCTTCGGACTGCTTCGGCGAGGAGGCAACCTGGATGGCCCAGCCTGGCGGAACCGACGCGGTGTTGACCGGATCAACAGCCGGGGTGGGCTCGGCATAGGCGGCCACGACCTGGGCGGTGGCGACCTTGGGAGCGGAGACGATGACCGTCTTTACCTTCTTTGCCGGGACAACCAGCTTGGGTGCCTCCGCTTGGGCTGTATCCTCGTCCTCACTGTCGCCCTGTGCAACGGTCGCGTCGTCGGCGACGGCCGTATCGGCTTCCGCCACGGCCACCGGCTTTTCGTCCGGGGTCGTCGCGTCATGCTTGGGGAGGAGAACCTTTGCAAGTGAGCTGATCGCATTGCTGTCCGCCTTGGCGACGAGGTCGCCGCCACCGCGGGTCGAGGCCCTCGGCAAATAGGTGTTGATCAGGCCTGCCATCTGGTTGTCGCGGCTGCCGCCCGACGTGCCGCCCATGACAACGGCGACCAGGCGGCGGTTGCCGTCATTGACGGACGAGACGAGATTGAAGCCGGAGGCGCGGGTATAGCCGGTCTTGATGCCGTCGACGCCCTTGATGCGTCCGAGCAGACGGTTATGGCCATTGATGCGCTGGCGACCGTAGAGAAAGGATCGCTGCGCGAAATAGCCGTAGTACTGGGGAAAATGTTCCCTGAGCGCAATGCCGAGCGTGGCCATGTCGCGCGCCGTGGTGAACTGTCCCGGATCCGGCAGGCCGTTGGCGTTGCGGAAGACCGTGCCGTTCATGCCGAGCTGCCGCGCCTTGGCCGTCATCATGCGGGCGAAGTTGGTTTCGTTGCCGCCGAGCATCTCGCCGAGCGCGGTCGCCGAGTCGTTGGCCGACTTCGTCACTATCGACAGGATCGCGGTCTCGACCGCCACCGATCCGCCCGGCTTCACGCCGAGCTTGGTCGGCGCCTCGGCTGACGCATGGGCCGAAAACACGACTGGCGAGTTTCTGCTGATCTTGCCCTTCGCCATCGCTTCGAAGGTCAGATAGAGCGTCATCATCTTGGTCAGCGAAGCGGGGTAGCGCCGGCCATCGGCATTAGCCGAGTAAAGCACCTTGCCGGTTTTGGCATCGACGACGATGGCCGCGGATTTCGCCGCGAGCGACGAGGCGACGTCCGCGACGACGAATGTCATCGCCATGGCGAGGATCATAATCGTCTTAAGAGGGAACGCGGATTTGGAAACGATGCCCGACAAC
Source organism: Mesorhizobium sp. LNHC229A00 (assembly GCF_000502415.1). Taxonomy (NCBI): domain Bacteria; kingdom Pseudomonadati; phylum Pseudomonadota; class Alphaproteobacteria; order Hyphomicrobiales; family Phyllobacteriaceae; genus Mesorhizobium; species Mesorhizobium sp. LNHC229A00. The sequence continues at coordinate 233,024 of NZ_AYWQ01000012.1, read as the reverse complement.
GCCTGACGCACTGGTAGTTCCTTTGAATTTCTCGTTGCGTTGGAGGCGGCAAAGGGATCCTGCCTCACTTCCGGCCAAGCTAGCGGGGCAGCGTTACCAATCCGTTTATGGTAACCGCCGCGTTCACCATTTTCCGGGAGTTTGAGCCTTCCTTTATTCGAATTTTAGCCATTGCCGCTGCCTGGAGGGTCGCGAGCCCCCGACTTCTTGACTTTTGTGCGCTGCACAATATATATTATGCATTGCACAACGGCGCTCGGGGCAGGGCGCGTCAACCGTCCAGGGAGAGTACGAAATGACCCAGACCTATGAGGACTTCAGCAAATACGGCAAGGAGTTCGCCGACACCGGATTGAAGAGCTTCGCCTCCTTGTCAAAGGGCGCGCAGGCGATCGCCACCGAGGCCGGCGAATACACCAAGAAGAGCTTCGAAGCCGGCAGCGTCGCGTGCGAGAAGCTGTTCTCGGCCAAGTCGCTGGACAAGGCGATCGAGATTCAATCCGACTATGCCAAGCAGTCCTACGAGGCGTTCGTCGCCGAGGCTACCAAGATCGGCGACCTCTACGCCGAACTCGCCAAGGAGGCCTACAAGCCGTTCGAATCGATCGTTGCCAAGGCAAAGTAATTTTCGCCCGAGAATTAAAGATCCGGCTCTTTGGGCGCAGGACAAACCCGGCCGTGGAAACGCGGCCGGGTTTTTTCATGCCAGCGCTTCTCGATTGCGAAAAACCGCCAGGTTGGTCACCTAGCCATATTGTCAGCTAACCAGAAGGGCTTAAAATCGTCCATCGAACACCTACATGTTGAACTCGCATGGGGATTCGAAAGAGGCAGGATTACGTGACGATCGGTTTGACTGCCACGAGACAAGTGGCGCGGATGCAAAACGGCGGCGGCGACGGCAATGAGGCCGGCCGCGGGACGGCCGTCATCACGCGCACCAAAACCAAAACCAAGAAGCCCAGCCTTTACCGGGTCCTCATCCTCAACGACGACTACACTCCGATGGAGTTCGTGGTTCATGTGCTGGAGCGTTTTTTCCAGAAGGACCGCGAAGCCGCCACACGCATCATGCTTCATGTTCACAATCATGGAGTGGGCGAGTGCGGGGTCTATACATTCGAGGTGGCCGAGACCAAAGTGTCTCAGGTCATGGATTTCGCCCGACAGAATCAGCATCCGCTGCAATGCGTGATGGAGAAGAAGTGAGGTAACATGCCGGCTTTCTCCCAAGGCCTGGAAAAGGCGCTTCACCAGGCGCTGACGCTCGCCAATGAGCGGCACCATGAATATGCAACCCTTGAACATTTGCTGCTCGCGCTCATCGACGACACCGAGGCGGCCGCCGTCATGCGCGCCTGCAACGTCGATCTCGACGAGCTGAAGCACACCGTTCTCACCTATATCGATACAGAGCTGGACAATCTGGTTACCGGCTACGACGAGGATTCCAAGCCGACCGCCGGCTTCCAGCGCGTCATCCAGCGCGCGGTGATCCATGTGCAGTCATCGGGTCGCGAGGAAGTGTCGGGGGCCAACGTGCTCGTGGCGATCTTCGCCGAGCGCGAAAGCCATGCCGCTTATTTCCTGCAAGAACAGCAAATGACCCGCTACGACGCGGTCAACTACATCTCGCACGGCATTGCCAAGCGTCCGGGCGCGTCGGAGAGCCGCAGCCCGCGCGGCGCCGATGACGAGCAGGGCGGCCCGAACGGCGCCGAGCCACAGGAGGAGGGCGGCAAGAAGAAGCAGCAGCAGGACGCGCTGACCGCTTATTGCGTCAACCTCAACAACAAGGCCAAGGCCGGCAAGATCGATCCGCTGATCGGCCGTGAAGGCGAGATCAACCGCACCATCCAGGTGCTGTGCCGCCGTTCCAAGAACAACCCGCTCTATGTCGGTGACCCCGGCGTCGGCAAGACGGCGATCGCCGAAGGGCTGGCCAAGCGCATCGTAGAGGGCGACGTGCCGGAAGTGCTGCACAATGCCACCATCTTCGCGCTCGACATGGGCACGCTGTTGGCCGGTACGCGCTATCGTGGCGATTTCGAGGAACGGCTGAAGCAGGTCGTCAAGGAACTCGAGGATTATCCGGGTGCCGTGCTGTTCATCGACGAGATCCATACGGTGATCGGCGCCGGCGCCACTTCGGGCGGCGCCATGGATGCGTCGAACCTGTTGAAGCCGGCGCTGTCTTCCGGTGCGATCCGCTGCATCGGTTCGACCACCTACAAGGAGTTCCGCCAGTTCTTCGAGAAGGACCGTGCCTTGGTGCGGCGCTTCCAGAAGATCGACGTCAACGAGCCGACCATCGAGGATGCTATCGAGATCATGAAGGGCCTGAAGCCCTATTATGAGGAATTCCACAAGGTGAAGTTCACCAACGAGGCGATCAAGGCCTCTGTGGAACTGTCGGCGCGCTACATCAACGACCGCAAGCTGCCGGACAAGGCGATCGACGTGATCGACGAGACCGGCGCCTCGCAGATGCTGGTGCCGGAAGCCAAGCGCAAGAAGACGATCGGCATCAAGGAGATCGAAGCGACGATCGCCACCATGGCGCGTATTCCGCCGAAGACGGTTTCGGCCGATGACGAGAAGGTGCTGCAGGGCCTGGATATTGAGCTCAAGCGCGTCGTCTACGGGCAGGACACCGCCATTACGGCGCTGACTTCGGCGATCAAGCTTGCACGGGCCGGCCTGCGCGAACCGGAAAAGCCGATCGGCTCGTACCTGTTCTCGGGCCCGACCGGCGTCGGGAAGACGGAGGTCGCCAAGCAGTTGGCCGCCTCGCTCGGGGTCGAACTGATCCGCTTCGACATGTCGGAATATATGGAACGCCACACCGTCTCGCGGCTGATCGGCGCGCCTCCCGGGTATGTCGGTTTCGACCAGGGCGGCCTTTTGACCGACGGCGTCGACCAGCATCCGCACTGCGTGCTGCTGCTGGACGAGGTCGAGAAGGCGCATCCGGACCTGTTCAACATCCTGTTGCAGGTGATGGACCACGGCAAGCTGACCGACCACAATGGCAAGCAGATCGACTTCCGCAATGTCATCCTGATCATGACGACCAATGCGGGCGCATCCGATGCGCAGCGCGCGGCGATCGGTTTCGGTTCGACCAAGCGCGAAGGCGACGATGTCGAGGCGATCAACCGGCTGTTCACGCCGGAATTCCGCAACCGTCTCGATGCGATCATCCCGTTCGGATCGCTGCCGGTGCCGGTGATCCATCAGGTGGTGCAGAAGTTCGTCATGCAGCTGGAAGCCCAGCTCTCCGAGCGTGGCGTTACCTTCGACCTGTCGCCGGACGCCATCGCCTGGCTTGCCGACAAGGGTTATGACGAACGCATGGGCGCGCGTCCGCTTGGCCGCGTCATCCAGGAGCACATCAAGAAGCCGCTGGCCGACGAGGTGCTGTTCGGCAAGCTGAAGAAGGGCGGCACGGTGCGCGTCACCGTCGAGAAGAAGGAAACCGGCGAGACCGGCCTGAAGCTCGAATCGCTCGCCGACGAGGCGCCGGTGAAGCCGAAGAAGGAAGAGCCGGAAGACGCGCCGAAGCCGCCCAAGGCGGTGGCCAAGAAGCCTGCGGCAAAGAAGGCCGTGGCGCAGAAGCCGGAGCCCAAGGGCAAGGACGGCGGCAAGCGTAGCCTTGTGCCTCAACTGCCCAGAAAAGGCTGAGGCCTGATAAAAAACTGGAAGAGAGCCCTGGGAACGGGGCTTTTTTCATTTGGGCGATGAGGTGGCGCGTGACCGGTCAAATCATCATTCTCAATGGCGCGCCGCGTTCAGGAAAGTCGAATATCGCGAGGGCCATCGGGGAAAGCTTTGATGGCCCGTGGATGAATCTGGGCGTCGACAGCTATGAGCAGATCACGCCGCCGCGCTATCGTCCCGGAATAGGGCTGCAATCCGGGTCGGACTGATGCAACGTCCGCGGCCGAGTGCGATCGAACGGCTCACGCAAGCGGCCAAATGAAATGTCTTGAGTGCTGGGGAGACCGCGCGGGATCAGCTTCCCAGCGCGGCGCGTATTTTTTCGGCGTTCTCAGCCAGCACTTCAGGTTTTTCCATTGTGCCCGTGTGCGGCTTCAGCGGGATGCCGTCGAAACGCGGGATGACATGGACATGCAGGTGATAGACGGTCTGCCCGGAGGCCGGCTCGTTGAACTGCATGACGGTGACGCCGTCGGCGTTGAGAGCTTTCCTGACGGCGCGTGCCACTTTCTGGACGGTTGAAAAAAGCGGACCGAATGTCGATGGGGCGGCGTCGAGCAGGTTGCGCGACGGCGCTTTCGGCACCACCAGCGTATGGCCAGGCCCTTGCGGCATCACATCCATGAAAGCCACGACGGCTTCGTCCTCGTAAACGCGATGCGAGGGGATCTCTCCTCGCAGGATCTTTGCGAAGATGTTGCCGGTATCGTAGGCGGCCTCAGTCATGGCGAACGCTCCGAAATGTGCCTTGCCGTCCGGTGTAGCGAAGCCGCCTGCGAGCAGCAAGGCGAAGCTGCGCCGCGATCAACCGAGGTCGCCAATATCCTTGCGGAACGGGGTATGTTCTTCCAGATATTCGCCCATCCGCTCCACTTCGCGCCGCTCGCGCCTGAGATAGTCGGCGACCGCGTTGCGCAGGCCAGGATGGGAAATATAGTGGGCGGAATGCATCGTCACCGGCCGGTAGCCGCGCGCCAGCTTGTGCTCGCCCTGCGCGCCTGCCTCGACCACCTTCAGCTTGCGTTCGATGGCGAAGTCGATGGCCTGATGATAGCAAACCTCGAAATGCAGGTAAGGGTGATCCTCGATGCAGCCCCAGTTGCGGCCGTAGAGCGCGTCGGAGCCGATGAAGTTGATGGCGCCGGCAATGTAGCGCCCGTTGCGCCTGGCCATCACCAGCAGGATGTCGTCCGCCATGCGTTCGCCGATCAGCGAGAAAAACTGGCGGTTCAGGTAGGGGCGGCCCCATTTGCGGTTGCCGGTGTCCATATAGAAAGCGAAGAAGTCGTCCCAGGCCTTTTCGGTCAGGTCCTTTCCGGTCAGCCAGTCGATCGAGATGCCATCGGCCAGCGCCTCGCGTCGTTCCTTCTTCATCGCCTTGCGTTTGCGTGAGGCAAGCGTGGCGAGGAAGTCGTCGTAGGTCGAAAAGCCTTCGTTGAAAAAATGGAATTGCTGGTCGGTGCGATGCAGGAAGCCCGCGGCTTCCAACGTCGCGACGTCGCTCTCCTGCGCGAAGGTGACATGCGCAGAGGACACGCCGAGCTTGTCGGTCACCATCTTGAGACCGGCGGCAAGCCCAGCCTTCACCGCGTCCTGATCCTCGCCTTTGCCGACCAGCAGGCGAGGGCCGGTGACGGGCGTGAACGGCACGGCACTTTGCAGTTTTGGATAGTAACGGCCGCCGGCGCGCTCGAAGGCATCCGACCAGCCGTGATCGAACACGTATTCGCCCTGACTGTGCGACTTGAGATAACAGGGAACGGCGCCGAGGAGCCTGCCTTGCGCGGTCTCCAGCCGCAAGTGATGACCTTGCCAGCCGGTGCGACGCACGGCACAGCCGGAATCCTCCAGAGCGCTCAAAAAAGCGTATGAAACGAGCGGGTTGTACTCCGCCCCTGTATCGGCACGCGTGGTTCCGGCAAAGCCGTTCCATTCGTCGCAGGTAAAGGCTCCGATGCCGGCGGCGATGCGGATCGAATAGTCCGCATTCGCCATTTGTCCGTCGCCGTCGTCACCCTGATCCATGAGGCTTATTTAAGCTCCATTCGGGCCGCTACAAGTCACGTTTCGGGCACCCTGCTCAGGCGACTTCGACCAGGTCGGGTTCGAACCCTTCGAATGTCATCTGGTCGGCATATCTAAAGGTCAGGTCGATCGCGGGCTGATCATGCACCGTCCAGGTGATGACAGGCATTTTCAGCCTTTCGCGCACGAAGCTGACAAACGGGTTCGGCAGATCGCCGGCGGCATAGGAGGTAAAGGCGAGTTCGTGCGCCAGCATGGAGAAATGTGCTTCGATCAGCTTGGCGTCCTTGCCATAGGCGGTCAACCCAGCCGGAATGCCGGGCGCGTGTTTGGGGAAATCGCGGATCAGCCAGTGATCGAACGACATGATCGCCGCCTTGCCCTTGTAGTGCTTGAGCATCTTGCCGACGCGCGCCACCAGGCCTTCGTCGCGACCGGGAGTTCCTTTCAGTTCGACGACCATGGGCACGCGACCATCGACGAGGTCGAGCGCTTCCTGCAACGTCGGCACGTGGTCCGCCGTGCCGCCAACCTTGAGCGCGGCAAGTTCGGCCGCGCTGCGTTGCCAGACGAAACCGTCCTGCCCGGTCAGCCGTTGCAAATCGTCATCATGGATGACGATGGGAACGCCATCCGACGACAGATGCACGTCGCATTCGATCGCGTAGCCGCGTTCGGCCGCGGCGGCGAAGGCGGAAAGCGTGTTTTCCCAGCGCGTCTTGTTCATGTCGTGAAAGCCGCGATGGGCAACCGGCCGGGCCGTCAGCCAGGAGAGGTCGGTCATGTCAGCACCTACACTCATTCGACTTCGAAGATCGCTTCGATTTCCACTGCGGCATTAAGCGGCAGGGAGGCGGTGCCCACGGCGGAGCGCGCGTGCTTGCCGCTTTCGCCGAGCGCGGCAACCAGGAAATCGGAGGCGCCGTTGGCGACCAGATGCTGCTCGACGAAGTCGGGGGCAGAGGCCACGAAGACGGTGATCTTCACCAGACGACGGATCTTCTCGAGGTCGCCCAGTGCTGCCTTGGCTTGCGCCAGGATGTTGATGGCGCAGTATTTCGCCGCGTCCTTGCCGCTTGCCGTGTCGACGTCGCGGCCGAGCAGGCCGCTTGCCTGCAGCTTGCCGTCCTCGAGCGGCAACTGACCAGCAGTGAACAGCAGGTTGCCGGTCCTGCAATAGGGCACGTAGTTGGCGGCGGGCGCGGCGGCAACAGGAAGCGTCACGCCGAGATCACTTAGCCGCTTTTCGATTGTTTCACTCATTGCTTTTCCCTATTGCTGGAAGGCGCCGCGCTGGCCGGGCCGAAATTGCTATTTTTGCCTCGCTTCCGCCACGACTTTTTTTAAGCTGGACCATCCTTCCCTGCGGCCTGCCATCAGCCGCGACGATCGGAGTACCTCATGCGCGCGACGCGCCTTGCATTCCACGCCGTTCTGTTGTCGGCGCTTTTGCCAACATTCTCCGCTGTCGCCGCACCGGCGCTGCAGGCGCATCGCGCCGTCTATGATCTCACGCTCAAGAAGGCGGATGATCGGTCCGGCATCACCGGCATCACCGGCCGCATGGTCTATGAGTTCAACGGCTCGGCCTGCGAAGGCTATACGGTGAAATTCCGTTTCGTCACCCAAATCGCCACCAATGACAACACGAAGCTGACCGACCAGCAGACGACGACTTTCGAGGATGCCGAAGGCAAGACCTTTTCGTTCGTGACCAAATCCTTTGTCGACCAGAACCTCGACAAGGAAGTCAAGGGTATGGCCACGAAAGACGCGAAGGGCCTCAAAGTCGACATCGATAAGCCGGAGAAGAACAGCCTCGAACTCGCTTCCACCCAGTTTCCGACCCAGCACCTGGTCGAACTGATCGGAAAGGCCGAAAAAGGCGAAAACTTCTATCAGACGAACCTGTTCGACGGGTCCGAGGACGCCAACAAGGTGATGACGACCACGGTTGTCGTCGGTAAGAAGAGCGAGGCCGACAAGGCGGATCCGGAAGCGCCGGCATTGGCGAAGCTTGCCACCGACAAATATTGGCCGGTCGACATCGCCTATTTCGACGACAGCGCCCAGAACGGCGAGGAAGTGCCGGAATACCGGATCAGCTTCAAGCTGCACGAGAACGGCATCACCCGTGATCTCGTCATGGATTATGGCGACTTCTCGATGACCGGCAAGCTGGTCAACCTGTCGCTGTTCGACCAGACAAAGCCTTGCCCAGTATCGAAATAGCAGAGGCGGGCAATTGAGCTAGCCGTGGCAGGCCTGATGGCAATCACTTGATGGCGGTCTATGTCGATGCGGCGATCTGGAAATGGGCCGGCCATCTCTGGTGCCATCTCCTGGCCGACGACACCGACGAGTTGCATCGCTTTGCGGCCGAACTCGGCATCAAGCGCTCGTCCTACCAGGGCCCGCCCAAGACATCCGCTCCGCACTATGACATAACCGGCTTCGAGCGCGACCGTGCGGTGCGGCTCGGCGCCATCGAGTGCAGCCGCGAGCAGATCGTCGCCATCTTCCGGCGCGTGCGGGTGCCCAACGGAAAGGCGAAGCGATGACACTGACGGCATTCCTGGCATATTGCGCCGCCGTGACGCTCGCCGCCGCCACGCCAGGGCCGGCAATGTTCGCGGTCATCACCAACGGCGTGTCGCGTGGGTTCCCGAGGGCCTTCATGGCCGGCCTTGGGGTCGCCGCCGGCGATGCCGTGCTCGTCACTCTGGCGCTGCTGGGGCTAGTGGCCCTGGCTCAGACCTTCGAATGGATCTTCCTCCTGTTTAAATATGCCGGCGCCGCCTATCTGATCTTTCTCGGCGTCAGGATGTGGCGGGCCTCGGCCGCGCAATCGAATGAGCCGCGGACGGGGCAGGCGAAATTGTCACGATCCTTCCTGCTCGGCGCGTCCATAGCGCTCGGAAACCCGAAGGCGATCCTGTTCCATGCCTCGATCATGCCGCTGATTCTCGACCTCGACACGATGACCTTTTTCGATGGCCTGCTGGTTGTGGCGACCGTCATCAGCGTCAATATCGTGACAATGGGGGTCTATGCCGCGCTCGCGGGCCGGGCTTCGGGCTGGTTCAGGACACCCAGGCGCATGCGGCTGATGAACAGGTTCGCCGGCAGCACCATGATCGGCACCGGAGCGCTGATTGCCGCACGCTAGGCGTTAAAGCGCCGCCCCGCTTGCGTTTGTCGGACTTCCCCTCTATATGCGCGCTCATTCCACACACGGACTTTGGTGTCTGCCCGGGAGAAATCCGGCTGAGACCTCCGGTGGCGTTCGAGGACCTCGGTCCAAAAATGCCTGTGTCCGTGGAGGCTAACCGGAAAGGAACTTAGAATGGCACTGCCTGATTTCAGCATGCGCCAGCTTTTGGAAGCTGGCATTCACTTCGGCCACCAGACTCACCGCTGGAACCCGAAGATGGCGTCCTACATCTACGGCGCCCGCAACAACATCCACATCATCGACCTCTCGCAGACGGTGCCTTTGCTGCACCAGGCGCTGAAGCAGGTTTCCGACACCGTTGCCAAGGGCGGCCGCGTGCTGTTCGTCGGCACCAAGCGCCAGGCGTCGGACATCGTTGCCGATGCGGCACAGCGTTCGGCCCAATATTACGTCAACTCGCGTTGGCTCGGCGGCATGCTGACCAACTGGAAGACGATCTCGAACTCGATCCAGCGCCTGCGCAAGCTCGACGAGATGCTGGCCGGCGAAGCGCAAGGGTTGACCAAGAAGGAACGCCTGAACCTCGATCGCGAGCGCGAGAAGCTCGACAAGGCGCTCGGCGGTATCAAGGACATGGGCTCGACACCCGACCTGATGTTCGTGATCGACACCAACAAGGAGGCGATTGCCATCCTTGAGGCCAAGCGCCTGGGCATCCCGGTCGTCGCCATTATCGATTCGAACTGCGATCCGGACAAGATCGATTTCCCGATCCCCGGCAATGACGACGCGGCCCGCGCCATCCAGCTTTATTGCGATCTGATCGCCAAGGCCGCCATCGACGGCATCGCCCGTCAGCAGGGCGCGCTCGGCATGGATATCGGCGCTTCGGTCGAAGCTCCGGTCGAACCGGCGCTCGATCCGGCTCCGGCGTCGGAAGCCCCCGAGGCTTGATAATCGAGGGCCGGTTGCGGCCTTCATCTTTCTCATATTTTGGCACGCTAAACAGACGCACCATCGAATACCGATGGTGCGTCGGTGCATTTAAACAAAGAGGCGACAATGAGCATTTCGGCTGCACAGGTCAAAGAACTCCGCGACTTGACCGGCGCGGGCATGATGGACTGCAAGGCGGCGTTGAACGAAACGAACGGCAACTTGGAAGAGGCCGTCGACTGGCTGCGCAAGAAGGGTATCTCCAAGGCCGACAAGAAGGCCGGCCGCACTGCTGCCGAAGGTCTGATCGGCGTCGACAACGGTGTGCGTGAAGCTGCCGTCGTCGAGGTGAATTCCGAGACCGACTTCGTCGCCCGCAATGCCGCCTTCCAGGAAATCGTCGCCAACGTCGCCAAGGTGGCGCTTGCCTATGGCACGACCGAAACGGTCGCCGCCGCCAAATATCCGGGCTCCGACAAGTCGGTTACCGACACCATCAAGGACGCGGTCGGCACCATCGGCGAGAACATGGGCTTCCGCCGCTCGGCCAAGCTCACCGTTCCGCATGGCGCGGTTGCGACCTATGTGCACAACGCTGTTGCCGATGGGCTCGGCAAGCTCGGTGTGCTGGTCGCGATCGAGACCACGGGCAACGAGCATGCCGCCAATGCCTTTGGCCGCCAAGTCGCCATGCATGTCGCCGCCACCAACCCGATGGCGCTGACCGCCGAGCAGATCGATCCGGCCGCGGTCGAGCGCGAGAAGGCTATCTTCTCCGACCAGGCGCGCCAGTCCGGCAAGCCGGAAGCCATCATCGAAAAGATGGTCGAAGGTCGCCTGCGCAAGTTCTACGAGGAAGTCGTACTCCTGAAGCAGGCCTTCGTGCTCAATCCCGACATCACCGTCGAGCAGGCGCTTAAGGATGCCGAGAAGGAAATCGGCGCGCCGGCCAAGATCACAGCCTATCTGCGCTTCGCCCTTGGCGAGGGCATCGAGAAGGAAGAGACGAATTTCGCCGCGGAAGTCGCCGCTGCGGTCAAGAAGTAACTTCTTACCGACCCATTTCCCCTGTGTTTTTTCGGCCGGACATCCGCGAGGATGCCCGGCCGATTTCGTTCGCGGTGTCGATAAAGGCCCTGAGTTTGGGCGCCATCGCCGCGCGACGCGGAAAGTAGAGGAAAAGGCCGGGTTCCTCGATCGCCGATTGCGGCAGAACCTGCACCAGGCGGCCGGCAGCGAGATCCGCGCGCGCCAGCGGCTCGAACATATAGGCAAGGCCCACTCCGGCGAGAGCCAGATCGATTGCCGCAAGCGAGTCCGTCACGACGGCCGTACCGCTGGTTTCCATGACCACGTCCTTGCCATCCCAGGTCAAATCCCAGCGGTAAAGGGCACCGGAGCGAACGAGACGGTATCCGATACAATTGTGGTTCGCGAGATCGGCCACGCTGCGCGGACGGCCATGTCGCCCGATATAGGCGGGCGAGGCGACGATAACGGCTTTGAAGGGCTGCGTCAGTCGGATGGCCACCATGTCCTGAGCGATCATCTCGCCGAGCCGGATGCCCGCGTCGAAACCTTCGCCGACGATGTCGACCAAACCTTGATCGGCAAAAATCTCGACCGTGATGTCGGGATAGCGCTCGGCCATTGCCGCCACGACCGGCGTCACCGCCAACGGGATTGCGATGTTGGAGGCGTTGATCCTGAGCAGCCCGGACGGCTTTCCCTTGACGCTGCGGATACGATCCATCCGCTCGGCGATATCCTGGAGGGCAGGGGCCGCCGTTTCCACCAGCGCCTTGCCGGCCTCGGTAAGCGAAACGCTGCGCGTCGTGCGCGCAAACAGCGGCTGGCCGATCCGCTCCTCGACGAGGCGCACTGCATGGCTGACCGCCGAAGGGCTCATGCCCAGTTCGGCCGCGGCAAGGGCAAAACCGCCGCGCCGGGCGACCGCGATGATGACGGGCAGATGGCTGAGCAGATCCCGATCCATTCATGAACCATATCGCATGGTCTTTGCGGACAATGCAATCTTATCGACGCCCAGGCAGAGGTCCACATTGTCTCCAACACATCGGCGATTGGCTGATGGCATCGAGGAGAAGAGACATGAATGCCTTGAAACACGTTACCTTCGCCGCTGGCCTTGCCTTGGCGCCGCTCGACGCTGGCGGGGCCGAACCGGTGGGCTGGCAGGCGCTTGCCGATGACCACGCCGTCATCCGCATCGTCGATGCCATCGACCGCGCCGTCGACGCGCAGGACTGGAAACGTGCGCGCAGCTATTTCGCGGAACGGGTAACCGCTGACTTCAGCAGCCTGTCCGGGCAGCCCGCGGCCAACATCGCCTCCGACGATCTGATCGGCGCCTGGGCCGGCAATCTCAAAGGGAGCAAGACCAGCCTGCATCTGCGCACCAATCACCTGGTCGTCCTTGAAGCGGACACGGCGACCGTTGTGTCGAACGGCTATGCCTGGAACCGGATGGAGGGCAATGGCGATCCGCTCTGGGAGGTCTGGGGCACGTATGAGCATCACCTCACGCGCTCCGCGGCTGGCTGGAAGGTCGATGGCTTCACCTTCCGCATGACGCATGAGCGCGGCAATCCCTGGGTCAAGGCGACGCCTGGCCAATGAGGCCCGCATCAACCGGACCAAGATCGGAAAAGACAATGACGATGAGCTACTACACACTCGGCAACAGCGGCCTGCGCGTCAGCCGGCTGGCACTGGGCACGATGACTTTCGGGACGGAATGGGGCTGGGGCGCGGACCGGGATACGGCGCGCGCGATGTTCGACGCCTATGTCGAGGCCGGGGGCAATTTCTTCGACACCGCCGACCTTTACACCGGCGGCACGGCCGAGACTTGGCTCGGTGAATTCGTGGCCGAGCGGGGCTTGCGCGACAAGGCGGTGATCGCCACCAAATTTACCATGAACTCGAACGCCGGCAATCCGAACGCCGGCGGCAATGGCCGCAAGAACATCATGCGTGCCATCGACGCATCGCTGAAGCGGCTGGGCACCGACTATATCGATCTCTATCTCATGCATATCTGGGACCGGCTGACGCCGGCCGAAGAAGTGCTGCGTACGCTCGACGATCTGGTTCGGGTAGGCAAGATACGTCACATCGGCCTGTCCGATGTGCCGGCCTGGTATGCCGGGCGGGCGCAGGCGATCGCGGAACTGCGCGGCTATGAGCCGATCTCGGCGTTGCAGCTTGAATACTCCCTGGCGGAGCGTGCCATCGAGCATGAATTCGTGCCGTTCGGGACACGCCATGGCGCCGGCATCATGGTCTGGAGCCCGCTGGCAAGCGGACTGCTAAGTGGCAAATACCGCCCGGTGCAGGCAGGCAATGCCGGCCGGCTCGACGGCTTCCGCAACACCACCCATCCAGGTTTCCAGAAATTCAGCGAGCACAACTGGGCTGTCGTGGCGGAGCTGGAAAAAGTCGCCGCCGAACTTGGCCGCGGCATGGCTCAGGTCGCGCTGAACTGGGTGGCGACTCAGCCAGGAGTAGCCACCGTCATTCTCGGAGCAACGCGGCTTTCGCAGTTGCAGGATAATCTTGCGGCGCTCGATTTCTCCATACCGCCCGCGCTTCGCCAGCGCCTGGACAAGGTGAGCGGCACGCCGGCGCCGTTCCCGCATTCTTATTTCGGTCCCGAGATCCAGGTCCGTGTCGCGGGCGGTGTCGTGACCGGCGACAAGCCGTCAGGCTACGCATTGCAGGTCGTGGTCGAAGGCGAGGCGGTTGCCATCAGCAGCAACTGATCCAGAAAGCCTGGAATTTTGCACAAGGGCGCGGCGTGACATCGCCGCGCCCTTCGTGTATCCGGTCAACCCGTCATGACAGCACCGCCGGGCGAAGCAGGGGGCGTTTTCGCCTTCAGAGCTTGCCACGCCGGAATTTCGAGGAACCAGATGACGGTCAAGCCCCGCTACCGACGTGTTCTGCTGAAAGCTTCGGGCGAAGCGTTGATGGGCGAACAGCATTTCGGCATCGACGTCTCGGTCGTCGACCGCATCGCCGGCGACATTGCCGAAGCCCGTGCGCTGGGCATCGAGGTGGGTGTCGTTATCGGCGGCGGCAATATCTTTCGCGGCGTGGCCGTCGCCTCCAAGGGAGGCGACCGCGTTACCGGCGATCACATGGGCATGCTTGCCACGGTCATCAATTCGCTGGCGTTGCGCACGTCGCTGAACAAGATCGGTGTCGATGCCGTCGTGCTGTCCGCAATTGCCATGCCCGAGCTTTGCGAGAGTTTTTCGCAGCGCCAGGCAACCGCCTACATGAACCAGGGCAAGGTGGTGATCTTCGCCGGCGGCACTGGCAATCCGTTCTTCACCACTGATTCGGCGGCGGCACTTCGCGCGGCCGAAATCGGCGCCGATGCGCTGTTCAAGGGTACCCAGGTCGACGGCGTCTATTCGGCCGACCCGAAAAAGGACCCGAATGCGGCGCGTTTCGAGCGCATCAGCCACGCCGAAGTCATAAATCGCGGCCTTTCCATCATGGATATCGCTGCGATTGCACTTGCGCGCGAAAACAACATTCCGATAATCGTCTATTCGATCCACGAAAAGGGTGGTTTCGGCGATATTCTGAGGGGCGGCGGCCGCTGCACGGTCGTCGCGGACGAATGATCGGGGCCGATCCCTGGAAGGGGAAACCGGCTTTCGAAAATCAGGCTCGAACACGGGGCCTTGCCCCGAAGCAGTGAACCCGCGGCAGACGGGTCGAGGAGACTAAGATGAGTGGTGAGTACGACGATCTGAAGCGGCGCATGGACGGGGCCATCGCCGCGTTCAAGCATGACCTGGCTTCGCTGCGGACCGGTCGCGCCTCCAGCAATCTGCTCGATGCGATCCAGGTGCAGGCCTATGGCACCACCATGCCGATCAACCAGGTGGCCAATGTTTCGGTGCCGGAGCCGCGTATGATCTCGGTCTCGGTCTGGGACAAATCGATGGTCGGCGCGGTCGACCGCGCGATCCGGGAATCCAATCTGGGCTTCAACCCGATCGTCGATGGCACCAATCTGAGGATTCCGCTGCCGGAGCTCAACGAACAGCGCCGCAAGGAACTGGTCAAGATCTCGCATGGCTACGCAGAGAACGCCCGTGTCGCCGCGCGCCATGTGCGCCGTGACGGCATGGATTTCCTGAAAAAGGCGGAGAAGGACGGCGACATCAGCGAGGACGATCAGCGCAAGCGTTCCGACCAGGTCCAGAAACTTACCGACGAAACCATCAGCACCATTGATCATCTGCTTTCCGACAAGGAAGCTGAAATCATGCAGGTTTAGGGTTGGCCCTTGGCTGACCCGAAAGCGAGATCATGACAACGCCCGCGCATGTCGCGATCATCATGGATGGAAATGGACGCTGGGCCAAGGCGCGCGGTATGCCGAGGCTCGCCGGTCATCGCGCCGGCGTCGAGGCCCTGCGCAAGGCGGTGCGCGCCGCCCCGGGTCTCGGTATATCGTTCCTGACCGTCTACGCTTTCTCATCGGAGAACTGGTCGCGGCCGAAGTCCGAGGTCAGCGACCTTATGGGTCTGTTGAAGCTGTTCATCCGTCGCGATCTTGCCGAGCTGCACCAGAGCGGCGTACGAATCAGGATCATCGGCGACCGCACAGGGCTGCAGGCGGACATCAGGGGGCTGCTCGACGAGGCCGAATCGCTGACGATCCACAACACCTCGCTGACGCTGGTGATCGCCTTCAATTACGGCGGGCGCGACGAGATCGTCCGCACGGCGCGCAAGCTTGCCGCGGCCGTGGCGCGCGGCGAAATGGACAGCGAGGCGATATCGGCTGAAAGCTTTGCCGGCTCTCTCGACACGCAAGGCATTCCCGATCCGGAGCTGGTCATCCGCACCAGCGGCGAACTGCGCCTGTCCAACTTCCTGTTGTGGCAGGCCGCCTACAGCGAGCTCGTCTTCCTGCCGTGCTACTGGCCGGATTTCAATCGCGAGCATCTCGCCGAGGCATTGCGCGAATATGCCCGCCGCGAGCGCCGCTTCGGCGGACTGGGCCCGCAGGACGTCGCTTCGCGACCGGCGGCGGGATGAGCAACCTTCAGCTGCGCGTCATTTCGGCCGTCGTGCTGGCCATTGTCGCCCTCGGCCTGACCTGGCTCGGCGGCCTGCCGTTCCGGCTGCTGTGCGCCGTCATGGCGGCAATGATCTTTTACGAGTGGACACGTATGTCGCGGCCCGCCGAGGCCGACGGGCTTGGTTTTCTGCCGGAAGCGCTGATGGTCATCTTCGTCGGCGCCTTGATTGCCGGCCTGCCCGCACGGTGGCTGCTGCCGCTCGTCGTGATTCTGGTTGTGACAGCCGCGATCACCGCTGGAGTTCGCAAAATCGGCCAGTGGGACGCCGGCGGCCTTGCCTATGCCTGCATGTCCGGTCTGTCGCTTGCCCTGCTGCGGGACGGCGACCATTCGGGCCTCGTCGCCATCCTGTTCCTGTTCGCGGTCGTCTGGGCAACCGACATTTTTGCCTATTTCGTCGGGCGCGCCGTCGGCGGGCCTAAACTGGCGCCTTCGATCTCGCCCGGCAAGACCCGCAGCGGCGCCCTCGGCGGGGCGGTCGGTGGTGTCGTCGCGGGGCTTCTGCTTGCCGCCTTCGCCGGCGCCGGCAACCTGGCGTTGCTGGGTGTTGTGGCGCTGGTGCTGTCGATTGTCGCCCAAGCCGGCGACCTCTTCGAATCCTGGGTCAAGCGGCGACACGGCCGCAAGGATTCTGGCGTGCTCATCCCTGGCCATGGCGGCATCATGGACCGTGTCGACGGGCTTGTCGCGGCCGCTCTTGCCCTATACGTCATCGGCTGGATCGCGGCGGGCGCCGAGCATCCGGCACAGGGGCTGTTTCCCATTTGAACGGTGTCATTCCACGATCTGGCGCGGGCGCCTTGGATTCGCCTGTATTGATGTCACAGTCACCCAGCGACGCGGAAGAACTTGAGGGCTTGAATTGAACGAGATTCTTCACGCGATTTTCAGCACGGAAGGCCTCTTTCTCGGCACGCTCGTGCCGTTTCTCTTCGTTCTGACCGTCGTGGTGTTTGTTCACGAGATGGGCCACTATCTTGTCGGCCGCTGGTGCGGCATCGGGGTCAGGGCCTTCTCCATCGGCTTCGGTCCGGAGCTCATCGGCTTCAACGACAGGCATGGTACGCGCTGGAAGCTTTGCGCCATACCGCTCGGCGGCTATGTGAAGTTTGTCGGCGACATGAACGCCACCTCCAGCCAGCCGACATCGGAAGAACTCGAAACGCTGACCGACGAGGAACGCAAGGTTGCCTTCCACACCCAGGCGATCTGGAAGCGCGCGGCAACGGTGGTGGCCGGGCCGCTGTTCAACTTCCTACTGACGATCGTCGTCTTTTCCGTGCTGTTTGCCGCCTATGGGCGTTACGTCGCGGAGCCCATGGTCGCGGAGGTTACAACAGACAGTCCCGCGGCCAAGGCCGGCATCTTGCCTGGCGATCGATTCGTCAGCGTTGACGGCAGCAAGGTTGAAACCTTCGGCGACGTGCAGCGGCTGGTCTCGGGCCGCGCCGGCGACACCATCACCTTCGTCATGCTGCGCGGCGGCAAGGAGGTCACGGTGACCGCGTCGCCGCGGCTGATGGAGCAGGAGGACGCGCTCGGCAACAAGGTCAAGGTCGCCGTGATCGGCGTCGTTAACAACAAGGAACTCGGCCAGCCCCGCCTCATAACCTACACCCCGGTCGGAGCCGTCGCTGCGGCCGTTGAGGAAACGGGCCACGTCATCGAGCGCACCGGACAGTTCCTGCAGCGCTTCGCCGTCGGGCGCGAGGACAAGTGCCAGTTGGGTGGCCCGGTCAAGATCGCCGACATGGCCGGCAAGGCGGCCAAACTCGGTTTCGAATGGCTGGTGCAGCTCGTCGCGCTGCTGTCCGTGGGGATAGGCATTCTAAACCTTTTGCCGATTCCCCCTCTCGACGGCGGCCATCTGTTGTTCTACGGGGTGGAGGCCGTCATCCGCCGGCCGGTGTCGGAACGGATGATAGAAATGGCCTATCGGGCCGGTCTGCTTCTGGTGCTGTGCTTCATGGGGTTCGTGTTCTGGAACGATCTCTTTGGATGCTGAAATCATGAAGGAATTTGGCCTGAGCATGGCGGATATTGAGACGCCGTTTACCATGCACGGGGATATGAGTGACGCGAAAGCCACGCAACAGGGTTAAGTAAATACAAATTAACCAGAAGCCTTGCGTGTAGGGAAAATCCGGTTAATACGGTAAGGGAAATGACCGCACGTCCGGTTTTCTCGCCGTGGGGACTACGAGAAAAGGTTATTAAGCCCGATGAAGGCAGCATCCAAGTTTCTAAACGCCGCGTCAGCGGCGGCACTGTCCGCCGCTCTGGTCGTACCAGGCGCGCTCGCAGTGCAGTTCGTTGCCACATCGGCGGCCGAAGCCGCTGTCGTAAGCAGGGTGGAGGTGAGCGGCAACCAGCGTGTCGACGCCGATACCATCCGCAACTACATCACCATCAAGCCCGGCAAGGCCTTCTCCAGCTCCGATGTCGATAGCGCGGTCAAGGCGCTGTTCGGCACCGGCCTGTTCTCGGATGTCCAGATCAACCAGGTCGGCTCGACCCTGGTGGTCAAGGTTTCGGAATATAAGGTTGTCAATCAGGTGCTGTTCCAGGGCAACAAGAAGCTCAAGGACAACGCGCTTCAGGCAGCGGTTCAGCTGAAGCCGCGCGGCACGTTCTCTCAGGCTACGCTCGATTCGGATGTCGAGGCGGTCAAGGCCGCCTACAGGCGCATCGGCCGTGACGATGCCGGCGTGACCACACAGATCATGGAGCTCGGCGACAACCGCGTGAACGTGGTCTTCCACGTTACCGAAGGCGATCGCACACAGATCGCGGCAATCAATTTCGTCGGCAACAGCGCCTATTCCAGCCGCCGCCTGTCTGATGTGATCAACACCAAGCGCTCGTCCTGGGTCTCGTTCATCCTGCGCGACGACGTCTACGACGAAGACAAGCTGCGCGCCGACCAGGAGCTGCTGCGCCGCTTCTATTACAATCACGGTTATGCCGACTTCCAGGTCGTGTCCGCCGTCGGCGAGCTCGACAATGCGACCAACAAATACACGGTCACCATCACCGTCCAGGAAGGCGAGCGCTATAATTTCGGCGACATCAGCGTCGAAAGCACGATCCCGGAAGTCGACTCCAAGTCGCTGGAATCGGTGGTCGAAACCCGCAAGGGCGATGTCTACAACGCCAAGAACGTCGAAGACTCCATCATTGCGCTGACGGAGAAGGTGGCTGGTTCCGGCTATGCTTTCGCCCAGGTGACACCGCGCGGCGACCGCAATTTCGAGAACCATACGATTTCGGTGGTCTACACCGTCGACCAGGGCACCAAGGCCTATGTCGAGCGCATCGAGATCCGCGGCAACGACCGCACGCGTGACTACGTCATTCGCCGCGAATTCGATGTCAGCGAAGGCGATGCGTTCAACCAAGTGCTCATTCAGCGCGCGAAGAAGCGCCTGGAAAACTTGAATTATTTTGACAAAGTCGAGATTTCGACTGTGCCCGGCTCGGCCCCTGACCAAGTCGTGCTTGTGGTCGACGTGGTCGAGAAGTCGACGGGTGAATTCTCGGTTGGCGCCGGCTATTCGACTGGTGGCGATTCGGCTGGACCGTCTGTTGAAGGATCGATCACAGAGCGCAACTTCCTCGGCCGCGGCCAGTTCATTAAAGTGTCGGCCGGCGGCGGCAAGAACTCGCGCGACTACAGCCTGTCCTTCACCGAGCCCTATTTCCTCGGGCGGCGCATCGCCGCCGGCTTCGACATTTTCAAGTCGACGCGGCAATACAAAAACAATTACGACAGCGACACGACCGGCGCGACGATCCGCTTCGGACTGCCGATCACCAACAGCATCACCACCCAGTTGGCGTACAACATCTCGCAAGAGAAGTATAAGGTCGACGACGATTGCGGTGCTACCAGCGTTGGAGATCCGGATGGACCTAACTGCACGATTTCACCGGCTATCTTGGATGGTATCGCGCAAAGTCCATGGATCAAGTCGTCGATCAGCTTGGGGCTGGTCTACAACACCATTGACGATATGAAGAACCCACATGAAGGCATCTATGCCAATACGACGGTCGAGATGGCTGGTCTTGGTGGTGATGCAAAGTTCGTGAAGATTACCGGGCGTGGCAGCATCTACCAGACGCTGTCGGAGCAGCTTGACCTTGTCGGGCTGATCTCGGCCGGCGCAGGGCATGTGGAGGCTTATGGCGGCGACGGCAATCTGCGAATCTTCGATCAATTCCAGAGCACCGACCGCATGATCCGCGGCTTTGCGTATAATGGCATTGGTCCGGTTGACCCAACTACGGGTGACCATCTGGGAGGTGTGACCTATTTCAACGCCTCGGCCGAAGCGCAGTTCCCGTTGCCGGTCATTCCCGAGAGCTTCGGCCTGCGCGGTGCGGTGTTCGCCGACGCTGCAACACTATACGGTAGCAAGATCAATCAACATCTTGGGGCAGATCCCGCCCCAGACATAACCATCGCGAGCACCGGCATGAAGTTGCGCGCCTCGGTTGGTCTCGGCCTTATGTGGGCTTCACCGTTTGGTCCGATCCGTATCGACTATGCAATCCCGGTCAGGAAGGAAGCGAGCGACGACGTGCAGGAATTCAACTTCGGCATATCGACCCGCTTCTGATCGGCGGCCAACGATGCTCCCGGGTTTTTGGACCCGGGGGAAATGTTCCGACCTAGCTGGATATAGCTTCTGGAATGACCGACCCGGTGTTCTTCGCGCCATCACGCCGGTATACGGCGGCCGAAGTCGCGAATCTGACCGGCTCGGTGCTAGTCGATTCCGGCCAATCCGACGTTTTGATCGAAGCGCTGGCGCCGGCTAATGAAGGCGGCGCAAATGCGCTTGTCTTCGTCGACGGCAGGCGTAATTCCGCGCTGATGCCGTCGCTGCGGGCGGCGGCGGTCCTATGCCCGGCCGAATTCGCGAACAAAGCGCCTTCCACCGTTGCTGTCTTGACTCATCCACGTCCGCAGCAGGCTTTCGCGCTGGTTGGGCGCCTGCTGTTCCCGACAGCCGCCACGCCGGGGCCAATGACCGGTGAGACCGGCGTTTCGCCGCATGCCCATGTCGATCCGACGGCGCATGTCGAAGCTGGCGCTATCATCGAAGCCGGCGCGGTCATCGGGCCAGGTGTCTCGATCGGCGGCGGCACAGTCATTGCGCCCAACGCCGTCATTGGACAGTCCTGCCAGATTGGCCGTGACGGTTATGTCGGCCCGGGCGCCAGTATCCAGTACGCTCTGATCGGCAATCGGGTCATCATCCATGGTGGTGCCAGGATCGGCCAGGACGGCTTTGGCTTTGTCGGAGGCGCCAAGGGGCCGGAGCGTGTTCCACAGATCGGACGCGTCGTGATCCAGGACGATGTCGAGATCGGCTCCAATTCCACCGTCGATCGTGGCGCCATGTCCGATACGATCATCGGGCAAGGTACCAAGATCGACAATCTCGTGCAGATCGCCCATAACGTCCGCATCGGTCGCAATTGCATAGTGGCCGGGCTTTCGGGTATTTCCGGTTCCGTGGTGGTGGGTGACAATGTCACCATGGGCGGAGGCGTCGGGCTTGCGGATCATCTGACGATTGGTACAGGTGCCAAGCTTGCAGCCAGAAGTGGATTCATGAGCAATGTTCCCGCCGGCGAGATCTGGGGTGGCTATCCGGCGCAGCCTATGGCGGAAGCCATGCGAGAGATAGCCATGTTGCGCACGATGGCCAGGGCACGCAAGCAGGGCAAGGACAATGGCTGACATGGTGGCGGCGACAACGCTGGAAGCGGTCGACATATTGGGGCTGATGAAGCTCCTGCCGCACCGTTATCCCTTTCTGATGATCGACCGCATNTGGAAGCGGTCGACATATTGGGGCTGATGAAGCTCCTGCCGCACCGTTATCCCTTTCTGATGATCGACCGCATTGTGGACATCGACGGCGACGACTCCGCCATCGGCATCAAGAACGTAACCATAAACGAGCCGCATTTTCAGGGGCATTTCCCGGAGCAGCCGGTGATGCCGGGCGTGCTGATCGTCGAGGCCATGGCCCAGACGGCCGGAGCCATCTGCATCCGCAGCCTCGGGGCATCGAAGCCGTCTCTGGTCTATTTTCTGACCATCGACAACGCCAAATTCCGCAAACCGGTCGTCCCCGGCGACCAGTTGAAGATCCATGTCAAGAAAATCAAGAAGCGCGGCAACCTGCTCAAATTCGCCTGTGAAGCCCTGGTCGAAGGTACCAAGGCGGCCGAGGCCGAGATTTCAGCCATGATGGTCACCGGCGACTGACGATTGAGTGCCTATGAAAATCAAGACGTCAATCCATCCTTCCTCCGTCGTGGAAGAAGGCGCCCAGATCGGCCAGGGTGTGCGCATTGGGCCGTTCTGCCATGTCAGCGCCGATGCCGTGATTGGCGACGGGGTCGAACTGGTCAGCCATGTCTCGGTGATGGGCGCGACCACCATCGGAGCGTCGACCAAGGTCTATCCGATGGCGACACTGGGCGCACCGCCGCAAAACACCAAGCACAAGGGCGGCCGCACGACGCTGGTCATCGGCGCCAACTGCACCATCCGCGAAGGCGTGACCATGCATGTCGGCACCGACACCAGCCGTGGCGAAACCACGGTCGGCGACAATGGCAATTTCCTCGCCTACGCCCATATCGCCCATGACTGCGCTGTCGGCAACAACGCCACCTTCGCCAATGGGGCGACATTGGGCGGCCACTGCGAGATCGGTAACAATGTCTATATTGGCGGCCTCAGCGCCGTCCATCAATTCGTGCGCGTGGGCGACAACGCCTTTCTTGGCGGGTGCTCGGCTTTTGTCGGTGATGTCATTCCCTATGCCATCGCGGTCGGTAACCGCGCCAGCCTGCGCGGCTTGAACATCATCGGCCTCAAGCGCGCCGGTCTGCCGCGTTCCGAAATCCATCTGCTACGCAGGGCCTACAAGACGATCTTCGACCGCTCCCGCACCGTCGGCGAGAACATCGAGTTCGCCAACGTGGAGTTCGCCTCGTCGCCGACAGCGATGAAGATCATCGACTTCATCACCAGTCGCGGCAAGCGACACTATGCGGTGCCATCGCTCAAGGGCGGCGATGGCGACGATGCCGATGACGAAGGCTGAGGCAGCCGCGGCTGGTCTTGAACTTCCGCCTGGTGCCAGGGTCGGCATCATCGCCGGCGGCGGCAGCCTTCCGGTCGAAGTCGCTGCCGGTTTGGCCGAACAGGGTCATCCGCCCTTCATCGTGCTCATGGAAGGTGAGGCCGACCGCCTGGCGGAATTGTGCCGTTACGAGCATGAGACCCTTGCCTTGGAGGCGATAGGATCGCTCATTCCGCTGCTCAAGCGTAGCCGGATTACGCATCTGGTGCTTGCCGGCGAGATAAAGCGCAGGCCAAGGCTGACACATATGCGTCCAAGCCTCAGCCTGCTCGCTGTGATACCCGTCGTCGTCATGGCGTTGGCGCGCGGCGACGATGGACTGCTCAAGGTGGTGGCGCGCGGACTCGAGGCCCGGGGGATAAAGGTGATGGGTGCCCACGAGATCGTGCCGAACCTTGTCGCCGCCGAAGGGGTGTTGACCAGGGCCACGCCTCGGACGTCGGACTGGCGCGACATCGAGGCAGGTTTTGCCGCGGCAAAAGCCATCGGGGCGCTGGATATCGGCCAGGCGGCGATCGCGGTCGGCGGCCGGACCATCGCGCTTGAAGGCATCGAGGGCACGGCCGGATTGCTGGACCGCGCCAGGCTGCTGCGTGGCCACGGTCGTATCGCCGGCAAGACGCGCGGCGTGCTGGTCAAATGCGCCAAGCCCGGCCAGGAGCTGCGCGCGGATCTTCCTTCCATGGGGCCCCAGACGGTAGAAGCAGCGCATGCGGCCGGGCTTGCCGGCATTGCCGTCGAGGCGGGACGCTCCCTGATCCTCGAAGGTCCCGCAACCCTCTCGCGTGCCAATGACCTTGGGCTGTTCATTGTCGGCCTGGCCGCAACGGAGTCCTGATATGGCTGACGGGGCGCTGAAGATCGCGATCGTCGCGGGTGAGGAGTCAGGTGACCTGCTTGGCGCCGACATTGTCCAGTCGCTGCGCCAAATAACAGGACGCGAGGTACGGCTCGTCGGCCTCGGTGGCCGCCACCTGCAGGCGCTTGGGCTGGTTTCCCCGTTCGACGCCGGAGAGGTCGCGCTGATGGGGTTCAGCGCCGTCCTGCGTGACCTGCCGCGCCTGATGCGGCGGATCGGTCAGCTGGCGGGGTTGGTTGCGGATGCCAAGCCGGACTGCCTCGTCACCATCGACAGCCCCGATTTTTCGCTGCGCGTCGCCAAAAAGGTGCGCGCCGCCAACCCGGCGATCCCGATCGTCCACTATGTCTGCCCGAGCGTCTGGGCATGGCGGCCGGGCAGGGCGGTGGCGATGAAGCCGTATGTCGATCACATCCTGTGCATCCTTCCGTTCGAAGTGAAGGAGCTCGATCGGCTGGGTGGCCCGCCCGGCACCTATGTCGGCCATCGCCTGACGCATGATCCAGGCGTGCTGTCGGCCGCCAGGGCGCAGGCCCAGCCGCGTGATCTTTCACCAGACCGCGTGAAGACGCTGCTTGTCCTGCCCGGCTCGCGGCGCGGCGAGGTGCGGCGGCTGCTCGAGCCGTTCGGTGAGACCGTGTCGATGCTGCGGGCACGCGGGCATCGGCTTCGGCTGATGTTGCCGACGGTGCCGCATGTCGCGGACACCGTACGATCCGCGGTCACGCGCTGGGATGAAAAACCCGAGATTATCCTTGAGCCCGAGCGCAAATGGCAGGCCTTCGGCAAGGCCGACGCGGCGTTGATCGCGTCCGGCACCGTCTCCCTGGAACTGGCGCTGTCCGGCGTGCCGATGATCTCTTGCTACCGGCTCGACCCTGTCGCACGCGCCGTGGCGCGGTATCTCGTTTCCGTCTGGTCGGCGCTTCTGCCCAACCTTATCTCGGATCTTGCGTTGATCCCGGAGTTCTACGACGAATACGTCAGACCGAACAATCTGGCACGCCAGCTGGAAGCGTTGTTGGCCGACAGTGGCATGCGCGCCTGGCAGAAAGACGGTTTCGCCGAGATTTCACGGCGCATGGCAACGGACAAACCGTCCGGTGAGATCGCGGCGCAGGTGGTGATGGGGTGTATCAAGCGAGTGCGTAGGCAGTAGTGAGTAACGAGTAGTGAGTTAGAAAACTCTCCAACCTCACTCCTCACGAACCACTACCCACTTGTCTCAGCGCTTGTCACTTGTCTCAGCGCTTGGCGATCGGCACGTAGTCGCGTTCCGGCGCGCCGGTATAGAGCTGGCGCGGACGGCCGATCTTCTGGCGTGGATCCTCGATCATTTCCTTCCACTGGGCGATCCAGCCGACCGTGCGGGCGACCGCGAAAAGCACGGTGAACATGGTGGTGGGGAAGCCCAGCGCCTTCAGGGTGATGCCGGAATAGAAGTCGACGTTCGGATAGAGTTTCTTCTCGATGAAATAGGGATCGGTCAACGCGATCTTTTCCAGTTCCATCGCGATGTCGAGCAGCGGATCGTCCTTGATGCCGAGTTCGCCCAGAACCTCATGCGCCGTCTTCTGCATGATCTTGGCCCGCGGATCGTAGTTCTTGTAGACGCGGTGGCCAAAGCCCATCAGGCGGAATGGATCGTTCTTGTCCTTGGCGCGGGCGATGAATTCCGGGATGTGATCGACATGGCCGATCTCGCCCAGCATGTTGAGCGCCGCTTCGTTGGCGCCGCCATGGGCCGGCCCCCACAGGCAAGCAATGCCGGCGGCGATGCAGGCGAACGGGTTGGCGCCCGAGGAGCCGGCGAGGCGAACGGTCGAGGTCGAAGCGTTCTGCTCATGATCGGCATGCAGGATGAAGATACGCTCCATGGCGCGCGCCAGCACCGGGTTGATCTTGTACTCCTCGCACGGCACGGCAAAGCACATATGCAGGAAGTTTGCCGCGAAACCGAGATCGTTCTTCGGGTAAATAAAGGGCTGGCCGATGTGATATTTGTAGGCCATGGCCGCGATCGTCGGCATTTTGGCGATCAGGCGCATGGAGGCAACCATGCGCTGGTACGGGTCGGAGATGTCGGTCGAGTCGTGATAGAAGGCCGACAGCGCGCCGACCACGCCGCACATCACCGCCATCGGGTGCGCGTCGCGGCGGAAGCCGGTGAAAAAGCGCGACATCTGCTCGTGCACCATTGTATGGCGCGTCACGCGGTAGTCGAAATCGTCCTTCTGCGCCTTGGTCGGCAATTCGCCGTAGAGCAGGAGGTAGCAGACTTCGAGGAAGTCGCCATGTTCGGCCAACTGGTCGATCGGATAGCCCCGATGCAGCAGGATGCCGGCGTCGCCATCGATGAAGGTGATCTCCGACTCGCAGCTTGCCGTCGAGGTGAAGCCGGGGTCATAGGTNCTGTAGAGCGAGGCGATGTCGATGACGTCAGGCCCGACCGAGCCGCTTCGCACCTTGAATTCGTGAGTCTTGCCGGCGAATTCCAGCGTTGCCGTGGCCTCCTCTTGGCCGCCCACATCCAGTTTTTTCGCAGCTTCGGTCATTGCAAACTCCTTCTTATTTCCTCATGCCGGCAAAGGCAAATTCCGCGGAGCGACACGTCGAAATCACCGCAATGCGCGTATTCGCCACCGCATTCTAGGAGGTGCGTGCCAGATTGGGCCAAGGCCTAATGTTGCACTGCGAAACCCGCCTTTCAATGCCAATCTTCTTGGGCCAGTTTGCTCCTAATCGATTTGATCCGCTATGCGCGCCAGGCTTTCCTCACGCCCCAGAACGGCAAGCACGTCGAATACGCCCGGTGACGTGCTCTTGCCGGTCAAGGCAGCCCGCAACGGCTGGGCCACGGCGCCAAGCTTGTGGCCGCCAGCCGACGCAAAGTCGCGGATCACGGCCTCGGCCGTGGCCGCCGTCCAGTCGTCTGACAGCGACTTCAAAGCTTCGTGAGCGCCACGCAGGATCTTGCGCGCATCGTCATTGAGCAGCAGTGCCGCCTTGTCGTCGATCGGCAGCGGCCGAGCGGCAAACAGGAAGCCGGCGCCGTCGACAAGCTCGACCAGCGTCTTGGCGCGCTCCTTCAGGCCCGGAAGTGCTGCCAGCAGCTGCGTCTTGTTCTTCTCGTCGAGGCGCGCCGCCATCGCCGAGCCTCCCTCCAGATAGGGCAAGGTGGCGATGAAGATATCGAACAGTTCGGTGTCGGCCATACGGCGCATATGCGCCCCGTTGATCGCTTCCAGCTTGGCGAAATCGAAGCGCGCCGCGCCCTTGTTGACGTCGCCAATGTCGAACCACGAGACCATGTCCTCGATCGACATGATCTCGTCGTCGCCATGGCTCCAGCCGAGCCGCGCAAGGTAATTGAGCAGCGCCTCCGGCAGATAGCCCATGGCGCGATAGGCTTCGACGCCGAGCGCGCCGTGGCGCTTCGACAGCTTGGCGCCGTCGGCGCCATGGATCAGCGGGATATGTGACATCGACGGCACGTCCCAGCCCATGGCATTGTAGATCACGGTCTGGCGGGCGGCGTTGGTCAGGTGATCGTCGCCACGGATGATGTGAGTGACGCCCATGTCGTGATCGTCGACGACGACGGCATGCATGTAGGTCGGGTTGCCGTCCGAACGCAGGATGATGAAGTCGTCGAGATCCTTGTTGGGGAAGCGCACGTCTCCCTGGACCCGGTCCTTCACCACCGTCTCGCCCTCGGTCGGTGCCTTGATGCGGATGGCGCCCTTGACGCCGGACGGCGCCTCCGACGGGTCGCGGTCACGCCAATGGCCGTTATACCGTGGCGGCAGGCCCTTGGCGCGTGCAGCCTCGCGCATTGCCTCGAGCTCGGCTGAAGTCTCGTAGCTGTAATAGGCCTTGCCCAGGCGCACCAATTCCTCGGCTACCTCGCGATGGCGCGGCGCACGCTCGAATTGAGAGACCGCGTCACCGTCCCACGAAAGGCCGAGCCAGGTCAGGCCATCGAGAATGGCCAATGTGGCCGCATCGGTCGAACGCTCGCGATCGGTGTCCTCGATGCGCAGCAGCATCGTGCCGCCGGTATGCTTTGCATAGAGCCAGTTGAAGAGCGCCGTGCGCGCGCCGCCGATGTGCAGATAGCCGGTCGGCGAGGGGGCAAAACGGGTGATGACCTTGTCGGGCATGGAACTCTCGGAAAACGTCTGAAGCTGGGTGCGGAACGTGCGGACTTTCGCGCGTTGCGCGTTCATGTAGCATAGGGCGTCGAGGGTGCAAGGGGCAGACCCGATGACTGGAAGAGGCCGGAGCTCGGATCGAAGCGAGGATGCCACTGTCGGCGTCAGCGAGCGATCCCTTTTTGCGGCGCCTCCGACGATCCCACTGCCATCGCCGCTCGTGGCTGCGCCCGAAACCAGGCCGCTGCGGGCGGGTGGGCCGGCGCCGGCTCCTGCCGGGGGCAGGATCGTACGCGTGCGCCGGCAAATCGGCCCGATATCCTTGCCTCGCCTGCGCCATGGCGTGGCCAAGGCGGCGGAGCTCGAACTCGACCGGGGCATCGCGTTCCTGCTGGTGCCGGTCTGTCTGACCGTTGGGGCGATCGCCTATTTCTCGCTGGCGTCCGAGCCCGACTTTGCAAAGCCCGTCGCGGTCGTGGTGCTGATGGCGGTCTGTGCCTTCGTCTCGCGTTCGTGGTCGAAAACCCATCTGTGTTTCATGGCAGTGCTGTTGTGCGCGCTGGGCTTACTCGCGGCGAAGGTCGAAACATGGCGAGCCGGAACCCGTATGCTGGGTTCGGAAATCTCCACGCAATTGACCGGCCGCGTGGTCTCGCTCGAAGAGATGGAGAGCGGCCGCATCCGGCTGACCATGGACGTGATTTCGACCGCGCGGCCGAAACTGCGCTATGCGCCGGAAAGGGTCCGGCTTTCCGCACGCAAGATACCGCCGGGAATGACCGCCGGCTCGCTCATCACAGGCTACGCCAAACTGTTGCCGCCGACCGGCCCGGTCCGGCCGGACAGTTACGACTTCTCTTTCGACAGTTATTTCGCCGGCATCGGCGGCAGCGGCTTCTTCCTCGGCAATCCGACGGTTGTTTCCCCCGCTGACGGTGAGATGCCGCTATCGGCTCGCCTTTTCTCAGGCATTGAAAATGCCCGCGAAGCCATCGCCGACCACATCAGGGGCAGCGTCGGCGGCGCTGAAGGCGAGATCGCGGCGGCGCTGATCGTCGGCGTGCGCGCCGGCATACCCGATGAAATCAATGAAGCGATGCGGCGTACCGGCATCTATCACATCATCTCTATTTCGGGACTGCATATGGCGCTTGTGGCCGGCACCATCATGGGTCTGCTGCGTGGTGCCTTCGCACTGTTACCAGACTTTTCCGCGCGCCGGCCGGTGAAGAAATACGCCGCCGCCGCCGCACTGTTCTCGATCGCCGCCTATCTCATGATTTCCGGTGTCGTCGTTGCGGCCGAACGCAGCTTCATCATGTTGGCGGTGATGCTGATTGCCGTCTTCTTCGATCGCGCTGCGCTGACCATGCGCAATCTGGCGATCTCGGCGATCGCCGTCATCCTGGTCTCGCCGCACGAGGTCGTCGGCCCAAGCTTTCAGATGTCGTTCGCCGCGACCGCGGCCCTGGTTGGCGCTTATGCCGGCTGGGCCGATCACCGTGCGGGAAAGACCAGGCCACCGCCGCCAAAGCGATCCTGCCCGGGCTCCTGACGCGAAAATTCCTGCTGGCGACAGGTGGATTGGCCATGACGTCGATTATCGCCGGCAGCGCCACGGCACTGTTTGCCATCTGGCATTTCCAGCGGGTATCGCCCCTCAGCCTGTTCGCCAATCTGGCCGTGATGCCGATCGTGTCGGTCGTGATGTTCCTGGCCGTCGCTAGCGCGCTGCTGATGCCATTCGGACTGGATTGGCCGGCTCTCTACCTCATGGGCAAGGGCCTGACGGCGATGATCGCCGTGTCGGCGTGGATATCGGAGCGCTCTCCGGTCGACGGAGTCGGGCTGATTTCGCAGCAATCCGTGCTGCTGGTCACCGTCGCGCTGGTTATCGCGACGATGGCGACGACCTGGCTGCGGCTCGCGGCGCTGCCATTCGCGCTCGCCGGCCTGTTGACTGTGTCGCACACGCGCGCGCCCGATGTGCTGATCTCGGAAGATGCGCGGCTGGTAGCGCTGCCGATCGGCAATGGCGAACTGGCCGTCAACCGGGAACGTCCGAACGAATTCGCAACCGACAACTGGAAGCGCGCTCTGATCTCCGAAACAATCGTCAAACCGGAAATGTTCGACAAGACAGACGGGCAATTCGACGTTGCCAGTCCCGCCGACCTGCCGCCGGGATCGCCCTTCTACTGCCGCGAAGGCCTGTGCCTTGCCAGGCACCCTTCCGGCGCGATCATTGCTTATGTCGAGGACCGCAAGACCACCTGGAAAGCCTGCGCTTTCGCTGACCTGATCATCGTGAACGACGCGACCGCCTATGACACCTGCCACAATCCGCTGGTTCTCGTCGTCACCAAACGGCAGCTCGCCCGCAAGGGAAGCGCTGCCGTCTTCTTCAATCCCCAGTCGGCCACGACCCGGGCCGGGATCGAATTCGCCGTCGACGGACCATACCGACCCTGGCACGAACAGCGAAAATTCTCACGCGAGGCGAGGGGGCTGCCGCCGTACAAAAAACCCGACAAGCCCGATGGAAAGCCGGCTCAGTAGCGCCTGATCAACCCGACCAGCTTGCCTTGTACCTTGACCCTGTCCGGCCCGAAAATGCGTGTTTCGTAGGCTGGATTGGCAGCCTCAAGCGCGATCGAAGCGCCTTTGCGGCGGAACCGCTTCAGCGTCGCTTCCTCCTCGTCGACCAGTGCCACGATAATTTCGCCCGGGCTTGCCGTGTCGGCATTGCGGATAATGACCGTGTCCCCATCGAAGATACCAGCCTCGATCATCGAGTCGCCCTTGACCTCCAGCGCATAATGCTCGCCGCCCATGATCATGTCCGGCGGCACCGAGATCGAATGCGTCTGATGCTGGATTGCATCGATCGGCACACCGGCGGCGATACGGCCCATGACCGGGATGGACACGGCTGAAACCGCATCGTCGTCGTTGCCGGCCGCGGGCAGGCGCGAAGGCGCAGCGGCCGGCCTGATCTGGCGTCCGAGACTGCCTTGGCCAAGGCTGCCTTGGATGACACTTGGCGAGAACTTCTTTGCCGCATTGAGGCCCGGCGCGATCGAGTCCGGCAGCCGAAGCACTTCCAGCGCGCGCGCCCGATTGGGTAGCCGGCGAATGAAGCCGCGCTCCTCCAGCGCCGTGATCAGGCGATGGATCCCCGACTTGGAGGCAAGATCGAGTGCTTCCTTCATCTCGTCGAAGGAAGGCGGTATCCCGCTTTCCTTGAGCCGTTCGTGGATGAACATCAACAGTTCATGTTGCTTGCGTGTCAGCATGGCGGCCCCCAAGACATTGAACGAAAGGTTGAACCAGAATCGAAAAAACAAACCCAGAACAAACACTATCTGTTCCAGTTGTGTTCTGCAACCGTTTAAAGTTTAATGAATTTGTTAAGGGGTCTGAAGTTTTTTGCCCCCAACGGCGTCAGCAACTGGTCCTTTCCGCGATCGGCAGGCACATTGAAATCGTTTGGTTAATGGCCTGTGGCCTATCCGCCGATGGAGCTGGCATCAGCCATCTGGAAGGCTTCTTCCCAGGGGTACCGTATATTTCATGGATTCATTATTCGCGGAACGAAACGAAACCAAAATGCCAACCATTGGTAGCTCCGGGCGGCCATGGACCCGGGCGTTCGGCGCACTCCGGCCAGCGCGTGCGAATAGGCGTCGCGGAAGCGCTGAAGTTATCCCGACCCCTTCAAGCTGCCGGCGCGGGCGGCGTATCTGGTCGCGCCGCTGTCTTCGCTATGAACATAGACGTGCAGTGTGTAGCCGATATGCGCCGTCATCAACGCCTTGGCCCGTTCGACGTCACGATCGAGTGCCGCTTCCATGATCGCAGTATGGTGTTCGATCGCGATCGCTTCGCACAACGCCTCCATTGCCTGTTCATAGCCGTCCTTGAGGCCGGCCGCGGCCCGCAATGTCGGCGCCAGACCAAGAAAGCGATGATGCCGGCGCAACTGATCCGAGATTGTCGAGCGGAACCGCAACAGCCAGTCGCATGTGGCGGCGCTCAGCAGCGCCGCATGGAAAGCCTCGTGGTTCTCATCCCATCTGTCGACGGCCGTGTCGGAGGGATCGTCGACCGCCGTCTTGCAACGCGAGAGCCGGTAGTGGGCAGTGACTACGGCATCCTCCCACTCCCTGCCGCCTTTTTCCATCGATTCGAGGAACAGGGGTATCTCGACCACCATCCTGGCGCGTGCCAGATCCTCCAGCTCGGCCCGCGACACCGGAGCCACGGCAAAACCACGATTGCTGATGGCGGTGACCAAGCGTTCGGCCTCGAGCCGCGACAGGGCTTCGCGCAACGGTGTCCAACCGACGCCATATGTGCCGCGCAGCGCACTCAGTTTGAGCGGGGCGCCGGGCATGAGGCGCGTGGTCAGGATGTCGCGCCGCAACAGCTGATAGGCGGCTTCCGTTTTTGTGGAACTCGTCTCATCCCGCATCGTGATCAATCCGTCGTCTGGCTAAAAGTATATATGATACTGGGTTACTACCACAATTATATATAATGTTTGACACAGACCGGCGGACTGACCATGATCGCGGAGCAGCCGCGTTTCCAAGCGGCCCTGATCAAATCTGGGAGGAAATGATGTTAAAGTCGAAATCCGCTTGGTTGTCGGGTTTGGCCCTGGCAGGCGCATTGATGGTCAGCGCCGGCAGTGCCGCGGCCGATCAGATCCGTATCGGCATTGCCAATTTCGGCGAGCATCCGCAATTGAACGCCGCCATAGCCGGCTTCAAGAAGGCGCTGACGGATAACGGCTTCGTCGAGGGCAAGGACGTCGTCTACACGGAGAGCCACACCAATTTCGATGCGTCGCTGGTGCCGCAGATGATCGCCAAGCTGCAGGCCGAGCAGCCCAAGCTGATCTACACCATCACCACGCCGGTCTCGCAGATCGCCAAGAAAGCGCTCGCGGGTTCCGGCATTCCGATCGTTTTTGCCGCGGTCACCGATCCGGTGGCGGCCAAGCTGGTGCCATCATGGGACGCCGGAGACGAAGGCATGACCGGCGCCAGCGATCTGCAGGACGTCGCCGCGGTGATGGCCTTCACCAAGAAGCTGCTGCCGAACGCCAAGCGCTTCGGCGTGCCTTATAATCCCGGTGAGGCCAATGACGTTGCCTTGGTCGAAAAGATCAAGGCGGCGGCACCGGCCGCCGGTTTCGAGGTGGTCGAGGTCGGCATCGACAACGTAAATGACATCCAGCAGCGTATCGCTTCGTTCGCCGGCAAGGCCGACGTGATCTACGGCCCGGCCTCGAACTTGATTCAGCCGGCGATCGCCGCTGTCTCAGCGGCCGCCCGCCAGGCCGGTATCCCGGTCGTCAACTCCGATGACAGCGCGGTCCGCAACGGCACCGTGCCGGCGAGCTTCGCGGTCAATTACACCCAGGTCGGCATCAACGCCGGCAACATCGCCGCCGAGATCCTCAAGGGCAAGGATCCCAAGACGATCGCGCCGTCGCGCCCGGCCTACAAGGACCACATGGCAACGATCTCGCGCAAGGCGATGGCCGCGTTCGGCGTCGAGATACCGGCTTCAATGGCCGATTGCGGCTGCATCGTCGACTAACATCGGAACTGCTGGGATGATGGCGTCGGCGCCGTCATCCCGAGGTCACGGAGGAACGATGCTCGAGATACGATCCGCGCGCAAAGTGTTCTACAAAGGCCAGGCCGACGAGAAGGTCGCGCTGGACGGTCTCAGCCTGTCCTTGGCCACGGGAGAGTTCGGGGTCGTCATCGGCTCAAACGGGGCCGGCAAGAGCAGCATGCTCAACGCCATTTCTGGTGCTCTTGTGCTGGATTCCGGCAAGATCCTGATCAATGGCGCGGATGTGACAGGGATGCCGGTGCACAAGCGTGCCGAAAGATTGGCGCGCGTCTTCCAGGATCCGATGCGCGGCACCGCCGCCAGCATGACCGTGGCGGAGAACATGCTGCTGGCCGACCTGCGCAGTCAAAAACGCACGCTGCGGCAGGGGCTGAACGCCACACGGCTGGCGTCCTACAAGGAGCGCCTGTCGATATTGGGCCTCGGCCTTGAAAACCGTCTCGATACCCGTGTCGACCTGCTCTCGGGCGGGCAGCGGCAGTCGCTGTCGCTGATCATGGCTGTCGGAGGATCGCCGGATCTGCTGCTGCTCGACGAGCATACGGCAGCGCTCGATCCGCGCACGGCCGAGATCGTCATGCGCGCGACGGTGCGCGCCGTCAATGCGCTGAAGCTGACCACCCTGATGGTGACCCACAACATGCAACACGCCGTCGACCATGGCAGCCGGGTGATCATGCTCGATGCCGGCCGGGTGCTCCTGGAAGTCACAGGGCAGGAGAAGGCGAGGGTCACGGTTGTCGATCTGATCGGCCATTTCTCCGTCAAGACCGATCGCATGTTGCTGGCGAGTTGATCATCATGGGTTTTGTTGGGGACGTTCTCGCCAGCTTCGTCGCGATCATGCCGGTCACCCTGGCGCAAAGCCTGATCCTGGCCTTTGTCGTGCTCGGGATCATGATCCCGTTTCGCATGCTGAATTTTCCCGATCTCACCAGCGAAGGCGCTTTTCCGCTGGGCGGCTGCGTCTGCGGCGTTCTCCTTGCCGCCGGCGCATCGCCGCTGATGGGCATCGCCGCCGCCCTTGTCGCCGGCTTCGCGGCGGGCTGCTGCACCGCCTTCATCCATCTGCGCTTCCGCATCCACACGCTGCTTGCGGGCATCCTGATGATGACGATGCTCTACAGCATCAACCTTCGCATCATGGGCAAGTCCAACCTGTCGGTCTTCGGTTCGCCCTCGGTGTTCGACTGGGTGCCGTTCGCGCGGCCGGGTTTCCCCGCCAGCAAGATCGTCGTCGCGGGTCTCCTCGCGCTTGTCGCCTTCATGCTGCTCTACATGTTCTTCAGGACCGAGAAGGGGACTGCCGTCCGCGCCGTGGGCGCCAATCCTGACATGGCCGAGGCGCAAGGCATCAATGTCTGGGCCGCGACCATAGGCGGTGTCGGGCTGGCCAGCGCTTTTTCGGCGTCAAGCGGTGCGCTGATGGTGCAGTCGCAAGGGTTCGCCGACGTCAATATGGGCCTGGCAATTCTCATCAACGGCCTTGCCGCGCTGATGATCGGCGAAGCCGTCGTCGGCAAGCAAACGGTCTGGCGGCAACTGCTGGCGCCCTTCGCCGGCGCGATCATCTACTACCAGCTGGTGTCGTTCTGCCTTGCGGCCGGCATGCCGCCGCCTGACCTGAAGCTTGCGACGGGCCTGTTCGTGCTGGCCATGCTTGCCTTGCCCAGCCTCAAGCGCAGCCGGGGGTACGCACCGGTTCGCGAAGCTATTCGTGAGTAGCCCGGCGTGAATCACCAAGGCGGAAATAACCAGGGCGTGAATAANCGCACCGGTTCGCGAAGCTATTCGTGAGTAGCCCGGCGTGAATCACCAAGGCGGAAATAACCAGGGCGTGAATAACCAGGAAATGTACAAATGATGCGTGCAACGCTCGATCTCGCAGCCGTCGGAGCCATGGACGCGGCGGACCCGCTGCGTGCCATGCGCGACCGGTTCATCTTGCCGGAAGGCGTCATCTATCTCGACGGCAATTCACTCGGCGCCGCGGCACCCGCCGTCTTCGACGAGCTGCGGAAAGCCGCGACCCAGGAATGGGCGCAGGATCTGATCCGTGCCTGGAACACCGCCGGCTGGTTCGACATGCCGGTCGCGCTCGGCGACCAACTGGGGCGGCTGATCGGCGCGGCGGCCGGCCAGACGGTGGTCTGCGATACGACCTCGATCAACATCTACAAGGTGCTGCATGCCGCACTCGGCATGCGGCCGGACCGCTCGGTCATCGTCGCCGAGGGCGACAGCTTTCCAACCGATCTCTACATGGCCGAAGGCGTGGCCTCGACGCGCCCCGGCACGGTGTTGCGGCTTGAGGGCGTTGATGCGCCGACCATTGAGGATCTCATCGACGAGCGCGTCGCGGTCATCCTGGTCAACCACGTCAACTACAAATCCGGCAAATTGCGCGACATGGCGGCACTGACATGCAAGGCCCATCAGGTCGGAGCGCTGATCGTCTGGGATCTCTGCCACACCGCCGGCGCGCTGCCTGTCGAGCTCGACAGCGCCAATGCCGATTTCGCCATCGGCTGCAGCTACAAATATCTCAATGGCGGCCCGGGCGCGCCTGCCTTCATCTACGCCGCCGAGCGTCATCACGATAAGGTCCAGCAGCCGCTCAGCGGTTGGTGGGGCCATGCGCGGCCCTTCGCTTTCGAGCAGGGTTATGCGGCCGGCAGCGGTATCCGCCGGTTCCTGTGCGGCACGCAGCCGGTGTTGTCGATGCGGGCGCTGAAGGGGGCGCTGGATATGTGGGACGACGTCGACATGGCGGCGGTGCGCAAGAAGAGTATCGCTCTCACCGACCTGTTCATTCAGCTCGTCGAGGCCAGATGCGGCGCCTACGGCCTGGAGCTGGAAAGCCCGCGCGACGGCAAGCAGCGTGGCAGCCAGGTTTCGTTCCTCCACCCCAACGGCTACCAGGTGATGCGGGCCCTGGTCGAGCGCGGCGTGATCGGCGATTTCCGTGCGCCGTCGACCATCCGCTTCGGCTTCACCCCGCTCTATGTCGGCTACGCCGATGTTTGGCGGGCGGTCGAGGTGCTGGAAGATATCCTGCGCACCGGCGCCTGGCAGGATGCGCGCTTCGCGGTCAAGACGGCGGTGACCTGAAAAGCGGCGCAATTCCCGTGGGAAAACCGTGACGCGGTTTTTCCCACGGGAATTGAGCCAAACGAGAGTTCAAAGCCGGGTGCGAACCGTCCAAAGTTCCGGAAACAGGACGACCTCGAGCATCTTCTTGAGATAGGAGGCTCCCGACGTGCCGCCGGTACCGCGCTTCAGGCCGATGATGCGCTCGACGGTGGTGACGTGGTTGAACCGCCAGCGGCGGAAATAGTCCTCGAAGTCGACCAGCTTCTCCGCCAGTTCATAAAACATCCAGTAGCGCTGCGGATCAGATCGGAAGAGCACACGTCTNGTCCAAAGTTCCGGAAACAGGACGACCTCGAGCATCTTCTTGAGATAGGAGGCTCCCGACGTGCCGCCGGTACCGCGCTTCAGGCCGATGATGCGCTCGACGGTCGTGACGTGGTTGAACCGCCAGCGGCGGAAATAGTCCTCGAAGTCGACCAGCTTCTCCGCCAGTTCATAAAACATCCAGTAGCGCTGCGGATCGCGGTACACCGTCTGCCAGGCGACCAGGACTTCTTCGTTCTCGGTCCGCGTCTCGCGCCAATCCGTGCGCTTTGCGTCCGGCCCGATGTCGAAGCCATTGCGCGCCAGAAGCAGCAGCGCTTCATCGTAGAGCGACGGCTCCGCCAGGATCGCCTCAAGCTTCTGGCTGAGGTCCGGCCGGTGCTTGTGCGGCCCGAGCATGGCGAGGTTGCGGTTACCGGCCATGAACTCGATGGCGCGATACTGCCAGGACTGGAAACCCGAGGACTGGCCGAGCGAGTCGCGAAACTCGGTGTATTCGCTGGGCGTCATCGTGCGCAGCACGTCCCAGGCATTGTTCAACTGCTCGAAAATGCGGGCGACACGCGACAGCATCTTAAAGCTCGGTTCGAGGCGGTCGGCACGGATCGAGCGGATCGCCGCGCCAATCTCGTGCAAAGCGAGTTTCATCCACAATTCCGATGTCTGGTGCTGGATGATGAACAGCATTTCGTCATGCGCCGAGGACATCGGCGTCTGGGCCTCCAGCACTTTCTCCAGGTGCAGATAGTCGCTGTAGGACATGCGCTCCTTGAACGACATCTCTGCGCCTTCGGAGGCCGGATCGTAAGGCTCGCTCACTTGATCTTCTCCGTGCGCAGCCGGAAGCGCTGGATCTTGCCGGTCTGGGTCTTCGGCAGAGCGGCGATGAATTTGACGGATCGGGGATATTTGTAGGGCGCGATGGCTGCCTTGACGTGGTCCTGCAGGCGCTTGACGGTCATTGCGTCTGGCGGGACACCTTGCACCAGCACGACATGCGCCTCGACGATCTGGCCGCGCTCGCCATCCTCGGCACCGATGACCGCGCATTCGGCGACATCGGGATGCGACAGCAGCGCCGCCTCGACCTCGGGTCCGGCGATGTTGTAGCCGGCGCTGACGATCATGTCGTCGGAACGTGCGGCGAAGTGGAAGAAGCCGTCCTCATCCTGCGTGAAGGTATCGCCGGTGAGGTTCCAGCCGTCGCGCACATAGTCCTTCTGCCTGTCATCGGCCATGTAGCGGCAGCCGGTCGGCCCGCGCACCGCCAGCCGTCCGGTCTCGCCACGCGGCGCCTCGCGCATCTCCTCGTCGACGATGCGCGCCTCGTAACCGCCCACCGGCTTGCCGGTCGAAGCGGGCTTCCTGTCGTCAAAGCGGTTGGAGATGAAGATGTGCAGCATTTCGGTGGCGCCGATGCCGTCAAGGATAGGCTTGCCGGTCTTTCGCGTCCACTCTTCGAAGACCGGAGCCGGCAAGGTCTCGCCGGCCGAGACGGCAACGCGCAACGATGACAGATCGGCGCCTTCGTCCATGGCCTTCAGCATGGCCCGGTAGGCGGTCGGCGCGGTGAAGGAAATGGTCGCTTTGTAGGTCTCGATGATATGGACCATGTTGGGCGGCGTCGCCTGTTCCAGCAGTGTTGCCGCCGCGCCGAAGCGCAGGGGGAAGATGGCAAGCCCGCCAAGGCCGAAGGTGAAGGCGAGCGGCGGCGAGCCGAC
The DNA here is from genome assembly GCF_000502415.1 of Mesorhizobium sp. LNHC229A00. Classification (NCBI taxonomy): domain Bacteria; kingdom Pseudomonadati; phylum Pseudomonadota; class Alphaproteobacteria; order Hyphomicrobiales; family Phyllobacteriaceae; genus Mesorhizobium; species Mesorhizobium sp. LNHC229A00. Next base: position 194,062 of record NZ_AYWQ01000012.1, on the reverse strand, counting down.
GAAGATGTCGTCGGGCGTCACCTGCAGGACTTCACGGGCGTAGGCATCGGCGATGATCAGCAGGTCGCGGTGGAAATGCATCGTCGCCTTCGGCACGCCGGTCGTCCCCGAAGTGAAGCCGAGCAGGGCTACATCGTCGCGGCCGGTGCTGACGGCGGTGAAGGTAACCGGCTTGTCAAGGGCGGCGCGGTCGAGCTCGGCGTCATGGTTGGCCGTGCCGTCGAAGCCGATCACCTGCTTCAGGAATGCGCTGTCCTTGGCGCAGGCGGTCATCTCGTCCATCAGCCTTGTGTCGCAGAGCGCGGTCGTGATCTCGGCCTTGTCGACGATCTTGGTGAGTTCTCCGGCGCGCAACATCGGCATGGTGTTGACCACGACAGCACCGACCTTGGTGGCGGCCAGCCAGCAGGCGACCATTGCCGGGTTGTTGGCGGAGCGGATCAGCACCCGGTTGCCCGGCCTGACGCCGTAGTTCTCGACCAGCGCATGGGCGAGCCGGTTCGTCCAGTCGGACAGTTCCTTGTAGGTGCGGCGGCGGCCGTTGCCGATCAGCGCGGTGTGGTCACCGAGGCCCTTCTCTACCAGCCTGTCGGTCAATTCGACACCGGCATTGAGGTGTTCTGGATAGTCGAAGCCGTCGAGCAGGAAGTCAGGCCATTGCTCGGGCGGCGGCAGATTATCGCGCGTGAACGTGTCGGTATGCGCTGAAGGCCCAAGCATGTCGCCGCTATCCCTGTCTGCCGCCGGCCAGCGTGCAAGGCACGTGGCGGGAGGCGGTGGATCTGAATTCCTGTCTCTCGCGGAAGGCTTCGTGCGGCCGGCTACACTCTTGTCGACATGTCACCGGAAAGGTGACCATCGGCAGGTTCGGACAGCACAGCGGACCTCCCATTCTGTCGGTTCTTCTGCAGGGAGGATCGCACCAGTCGAAATTTGTTTCAAGCCTAAAATGTTCCACCCCAAAGCCTTGACGCACGACATGGTGGCGGCCATTGCTACGCGGAGACGACGCTGTTTCGGGGAGGGTGCCGATGCTCGACCATCGCATTGCCGATTGGGACAATGCCTACGCCAACGGCCCGAATATTGCCGGCAGCGACCGTTGGCCGGCCGCCTGGTCAGGACCGGCGCAAGCGTTCCGTGACGCACTGTCGGGGGAGGGCCGGGCACGGTTCGACATCGCTTATGGCGATCGGCCGCGCAACCGGTTCGACCTTTTCCTGCCGGAGGCCACGCCCAGGGGGCTCGTCGTGTTCATCCATGGCGGCTACTGGCTGGAGTCCGATAAAAGCGGCTGGTCGCATCTCGCCAAGGGCGCGGTCGGCAATGGCTTTGCCGTGGCTGCGCCTTCCTACACGCTCTGCCCGGACACCCGCATTTCCGGAATTGTCAGCGAAATCGGGGCGGCGATCGGCAAAGCGGCGGCAATGGTCGGGGGACCGCTGATATTGACCGGACATTCGGCCGGTGGACATCTCGCCAGCCGCATGGTGACCACAACCACACCGCTCGCCACCGATGTCGTGCGGCGCATACGCCACGTCGTTTCGATATCCGGCTTGCACGATTTGCGCCCGCTGATGCGCACCGGCATGAACGCCGTGCTGAAAATCGATGAGCGTGAGGCGTTGACGGAAAGCCCGGCGCTGCTGCGGCCAATCGATGGTGTCCGCATCACCTGCTGGGCCGGCGGTGGAGAGCGTTCCGAGTTCCTGCGCCAGAATGCGTTGCTGGCCAACATCTGGACCGGACTTGGCGCCACCACCAGTACCGTGGTCGAGCCCGACCGGCATCATTACGACGTTGTCGATGGCCTTGCCGATCCGGCGCATGCGTTGACGCAAACATTGATCTCGGAATAGGTCCAGTTATCGGCTGGTTATGATGCAATTCTTCAGCGTAACATCAGAACCCTGCAAGCGTCGCCCGCGGCGGACGCAGGGGCAAAAGGCGCGCGCACGACCAGTCCGTTGGCGTCGGCCAGCATTCTCAGCATCGAGGAATCCTGGATGCCGAACGGCGTCGCCACCAGTTCGCCGTCATCTTCCCTGACCACCGCCCGCACGTAATCCTGGCGCAGATCATTGGCCGCCAGTGCGGCGCCCAGCCGTGCCGGGCGGATGTCCTGACGATGGTCGCGACCGCCCAGCCGTGCCAGAAGCGGCTTCAGGAACAGTTGCGAGCAGACCAGGCTTGCTACCGGGTTGCCGGGCAGGCCGATGCATCTGATAGCGCCGAGGCGCCCGAACATCAGCGGCTTGCCGGGACGCATTGCGATCTTCCAGAAGCCGAGCGTCATGCCTTCGCCGGTCAGCACGTCATGAATCAGGTCGTGGTCGCCGACCGAGGCGCCGCCCAGCGTGACGATGACATCGGCGCCCGCCGCGACTGCTTTCCTGACCAGGCCGGCGATATCGTCCTTGCGGTCGGCAGCGATCCCGAGATCGAGCGCACAGGCACCGACCGATTGTGCCGCAGCGGCGACGCCGTAGGAGTTGGACGAAATAATCTGGTCAGGCCCGAGTTCGCTGCCGGGCGGCAACAGCTCGTCACCGGTGGCGATGATGGCGACCAGCGGCCGTTTCACCACGCTTACTCGGGGATGATTGGCCGATGCCGTCAGCGACAGTGCCGCCGGGTCGAGCACGCGCCCCTTCTCCAGCAGCACGTCGCCCTTGGAAAAATCGAGGCCGACGCGGCGAATGTTACGCCACGTGGCGGTGGGCTCGATCACTTCGATGTTGCCGCCGCCGAGATCCCGGACGTTTTCCTGGATAACGATGGTGTCGGCGCCGTCAGGCAACGGTGCGCCGGTGAAGATACGCACTGCCTGTGCCTGGCCGACCGCGCCGTCAAAGCCACGTCCGGCGGGCGCCATGCCGACCACCGAGAGTTTCGACGGGACCGACGCGACATCAGCGGCTCGCACTGCATAGCCGTCCATGGCCGAAGCGTTGAAGGGCGGCTGGGTGCGCAGCGCCATGACCGGTGCAGCCAGCACACGATCGATCGCCTCGTTGAGCGGGACGCTTTCGCCTGCCAGCGGCATTGCGTCGTCGAGCAGGCGCTCGAGCGCGTCGGCGACCGGAACCAGTGCCATCAGAGACCTGCCTTGTAGTCGCCGGACTTGCCACCGGTCTTTTCGACCAGCCGTATGCCGGAGATGATCATGGCGCGGTCCACCGCCTTGGCCATGTCGTAAATGGTCAGACAGGCCACCGAAGCTGCCGTCAATGCTTCCATTTCGACGCCGGTCTTGCCGGTGACGCGTGCAAGGGCGGTGACCTTCAGGCCGGGCAGAGCATGGTCAGGCTCGATGTCCACGGAAACCTTGGTCAGCAGCAGGGGGTGGCAGAGCGGGATCAGTTCATGCGTCTTCTTCGCCGCCATGATGCCGGCTATGCGCGCCGTGCCGAGCACATCGCCTTTTTTGGCATTGCCGGCGAGGATGGTCTTCAGCGTCTCAGGCTGCATCGAGACGAAACCCTCGGCGATCGCGGTGCGCGTCGTCTCGTCCTTGCCGCCGACATCGACCATATTGGCCTCGCCCTGTGCGCCAAGATGGGTGAGAGCGCCTGTCATCGTCAAATCGCCATAGAGCGACGTGCGTCCATTCGGACGCACAGAGTGCGCTCTGTCACTTTGACTCTATGCATCGTGCTCTCCGAAAATCGATTCCGATTTTCGGCCCGATGCATCGGACGCCTTGCCCGTGAGCAGCGAGCGCGTTGCAGCGGTCACGTCCCGTTGGCGCATCAAGCTCTCGCCCACCAGGAAGGCGCCGATGTCCATCCTTTGCAGTCTAAGACAATCGTCATGCGAGAAGATGCCGCTTTCGCTGACCAGCAAATGACCGCCCGGCACCATCGCCCGCAACCGCTCCGACGTATCGAGGCTGGTCTCGAATGTCCGCAGATTGCGGTTGTTGATGCCGATCAATTGCGATGACAGTTTCAGCGCTCGCTCCGTCTCGGCTTCATCGTGGACCTCGATCAGGGCATCCATGCCGAGCTCGAAAGCGGTCGATTCGAGTTGGCTGGCCATGGCATCATCGACGCTGGCCATGATGATCAAAATGGCGTCCGCGCCCCAGGCCCGCGCCTCGTAGACCTGGTAAGGGTCGAACAGGAAATCCTTGCGCAGGGCGGGCAGCGTCACGGCTGCTCGCGCCTCGGTCAGAAACTCCGGTGCGCCCTGAAAGGAGGGCGCATCGGTCAGCACGGAAAGACAGGCCGCGCCGCCTTTTTCATAGGCCCTGGCCAGGCTGGGCGGATCGAAATCGGCACGGATCAACCCTTTGGACGGGCTTGCTTTCTTGATCTCGGCGATCAGTGCGAAACCACCCGATCCGCGCTTCGCTTCGAGCGCGGCGAGGAACCCGCGCGGCGCGTCGGCGTCCTTCGCGCGCGCCTTGATCTCTGCCAGCGGCACGCGTGCCTTGGCGGCGGCGATCTCGTCGCGCTTGTAGGCTTCGATCTTGCGCAGAATGTCAGACACGGTTCACCCGTTCGAAATCTCGACCAGCCGGTCGAGCACCTGCAGCGCCCGGCCGCTGTCGATGGCCTGTGCGGCGATGGCGATGCCATCACGGAGCGTCGTAGCCTTGCCCGAAATCACCAGTCCGGCGCCGGCATTCATCAACACCGTGTCGCGATAAGCGCCGGCGGTGCCGCCCAGCATATCGCGCAAGGCCTTGGCATTGTAGGCCGCATCACCGCCACGCAACTCATCCTTGGTATGACGCTTCAGTCCAACCTCTTCCGGGGTCAGCGTGAAGCCGCGGATTTCGCCGCCGATCAGTTCGGCTACCTGTGTCTCGCCTGTGGTGGTGATCTCGTCATAACCATCGCCGTGAGCGACCCAGGCATGCTCGGTGCCGAGCGCCTTCAGCGTTTCGGCCACCGGCATGATCCATTCCGGCATGAACACGCCGACCATCTGCCGCCTGACGCTAGCCGGGTTCGAAAGCGGGCCGAGCAGGTTGAAGATGGTGCGCGTACCAAGCTCGCCACGAACCGGACCGACATGCTTCATAGCCGGATGGTGCGCTGGCGCGAACATGAAGCCGACGCCGGCTTCATGGATGCACTTGCCGATTAGCTCCGGCGCGATGTCGATCCTGACGCCAAGGGCAATCAGCACGTCGGCCGCGCCGGTCAGCGAGGACAGGCCGCGATTGCCGTGCTTGGCGACCGGCACGCCGCTGCCGGCAATGACAAAGGCGGAAGCCGTCGAGATGTTCACCGAGTGCGAATTGTCGCCACCGGTGCCGACGATGTCGATGGCGCCGTCAGGAGCATCGACGCGCAGCATCTTGGCGCGCATTGTGGCGACAGCGCCCGAAATTTCGCTCACCGTCTCGCCGCGTACGCGCAACGCCATCAGGAAGCCGCCGATCTGGCCTGGGGTCGCATCGCCCGACATGATGATGTCGAAGGCCTCGCAGGCTTCCTCGAAGGACAGGGCGGTGCCGGTCGCGACTTTGGCAATATGGGTTTTCAGCGCGCTCATCTTGTCGAGGCTTGGGCAACGGCGGCCCGGTCGATGCGGACGTCGTACTGCGTCTGCAACTGCGCCACCAACTGGTCGAGCAGGTCGTCGGACATGCCGGAGGTGAATGATTTCTGCGCGTCGTCCGGCACCGAGTTGGCGTCGGCGCCGGCCGGTTCGAACACTTCGGCGACCTTGAACAGGATCTGGCCGTCGCCGGTGGGCGAGGGGATCAATCCGGTGCCGCCTTCGCCGACGCCGAACATGACGGCGGCGCCCTCCTTGCCGAAATCGGCATCGTCGGCTTCGCGCTTCAAGCCGCGCTTGGTCTGCTTCTCCAGCTTGAGTTCGCCGGCGATGACGTCGAGCGTGGCACCGGCCTTGAGGCGCTTCTCGAGTTCGTCCGCCTTGGCGGCGAGCCGCTTGGCGGTCTCGGCCGCCGTCCAGTCGGCGACAACCTTCTGGCGCACCTCATCAAGAGTGCGGTCGCGGGCCGGTGTGATCGAACCGACTTCATAGAAGACGAAGCCGTTGTCCGCCGTGGTCAGCGCCTCGTTTTCGGTGTTCGGCTCCGCATCGAAGACGGCCTTGATCAACGCCGGCGATTCCGGCAGGTCCTTGACTATGGAGCCATCGGGCCTCAGGCCGTTGCGGTCGATGGCGTCGATGGTGATGTCTTTAAGCTTCAATTTGGCGGCCGCGTCGGCCAGCGAACTACCCGATGCGCGGGTGTCTTCATAGTTGTCGTGCACATCCAAAAGGATGCGGCTTGCCTCGCCCAGCGCCAGGTCCTTGCGAATCTGGTCGGACACTTCGGCGAGCGGCTTTACCACCTCGGGCTTGATCTCGGTCACGCGCAGCAGCACTGGACCGAAGGCGCCCTGCACGACCTGGCTGACTTCGTTGGCGTTGAGCGCGAAGGCGGCATCGGCAACCGCCTTGTCGGCGATCTTGTCCTTGGCGAGCGTGCCAAGCAGCGTGTCGACCGGGGTCTTGCCCTCGGCGGTCACCAGCTTGTCGAAGGTAGCGCCGGCCTTGAGCGAATCGAGCGCCGCCTTGGCGGCATCCGGCGTCTTGAACACAAGCTGCTCGATGGTGCGCGTTTCGGGCGTGGTGTAGCGTGCCTTGTTCTTGTTATAGTCGTCACTGACCTGCTGGTCGGTGACCGCGGTCGTATCCATGATGTCCGCCGGTTCCAGGCGGACATAGGAGAATTTTCGGTATTCAGGTGCGGCATAGCTTTTCTTGTTGGCCTCGAAATAGGCCTGAAGCACGCTGTCGCTCGGCGCCGCGATCGGCTCGACCAGCGCCCTAGGCAAAGTCAAATAGTCGACCGTGCGGTCTTCACCTCGATAGAGCGCGACCGCCTTGAAAAACGTGTCCGGCGCCTTGAGGCCGTCCGAGACCGCCTCGACAATCTGCTGGCGCACCGCCACCTGGGCACGGTTCTTCAGATAATCCTCGGGCCGCATGCCGACTTGGTGCAGCATGTAGTCGAATGTCCTTCGGTCGAACTGACCGCCAGGGCCCTTGAAAGCCGGATCTTCGCGGGTGAGTTCGGCCAGCCGGTCCTTGGAGAGGCCGAGGCCGAGCTTGCGTGCCTGCTCGTCGAGGACGGCACCGGAAACGAGTTGCGCCAGCACCTGGTTGTCGATGCCGAGCGCCTTTGCCTGTTCATGAGTGAGGCGTTGACCAAACTGCTGCGACATGACGGCGAGCTGGCGGTCATAAGCGAGGCGGTATTCGTTGATCGATACCTTGGTGCCGCCGGCCGTTATCACCGAATCGTGGCCCGCAAAGCCGCCCATCAGCCGTCCGGAGATGCCCCAGGCGGCGAAACTGACCACCAGCAGCGAAAGCAATGTCTTCGCGACCCAGGTACCCGCCGCGCTTCTCAATACACCAAGCATGGTTACTTCCGATTTATGCGCATTTTCGCATGCGCCGAGTCTGAAACAAGCGCAATAGCGCCCTTCCGGCCCACTGTCGATTGCTTTGTGGCCTGATTTTGGTAGTGAGGGCCAGAGCTTGATATCGCCCGGAGAAGCACACCATGACGCCAGGAATTCGCCCGATTGAGATCGGAAGAGCACACGTCTGNGGCGAGGACTGTCATCCCAAGGAAAGCGGTGCTTATACCGGCTGTATTTCCGCGGAGATGCTGAAGGACGCAGGCGCCAGCCACGTCATTGTCGGCCATTCCGAATGTCGCGAGCAAAGCGGCGAGGACGATGCGACGGTCCAGGCCAAGGCCACCGCCGCCTGGCGGGCCGGGCTCGTGGCCATCGTGTGCATCGGCGAGACGCGGCAGGAGCGTGAGGCTGGAGCCACGCTGGAGGTGCTGTCGCGCCAGGTCGCCGGCTCAGTGCCGCCAAGCGCCACGCCATCCAACACCGTCATTGCCTATGAGCCGGTGTGGGCGATCGGCACCGGCCTTACGCCAACCACGGCCGATGTGGCCGAGGCGCATGCGCATATCCGCGAAAAGCTGGCGGAAAAACTTGGGACCGCCGCCGCCAGGATGCGCATCCTCTACGGTGGCTCGGTCAAGCCCTCCAATGCCGTTGAACTGCTGGGCGTCAGGAATGTAGACGGCGCGCTGGTCGGCGGCGCCAGCCTGAAAGCGGCTGATTTTCTGGGTATCGCCGAAGCCTATCGCAGCATTGCGGGCTGAGATTCACCAGGATGGCGGGGTCTCATCCCTTCCAAATTCGTTGCAAAGGGGGCGTTGCTTCCCATATTCCGGCCACGGGCTTGGAAATGCCGTGAAAGCATTGTATTGAGCCGCCTCCAATTCACCGGCCGTGTCCGCGGCCGGGCAGGGCCTTGCCAGGATAAATTATGCAAACCGTACTGATCGTCATCCATCTCATGGTCGTGCTCGCCCTTGTCGGCGTGGTGCTGCTGCAGCGCTCCGAAGGCGGCGGTCTCGGCATTGGTGGCGGATCGGGCTTCATGACCGCGCGCGGCGCGGCAAACGCGTTGACCCGGGCGACGGCGATCCTGGCGGCAGCGTTCTTTGTGACGTCGCTGACCTTGTCGATCATTGCCCGCTACGGCGAAAAGCCGATCGACATTCTCGATCGGGTTCCCGCGACCTCGGATGGCGCCGGCAAGGGCGTGCTCAACCAATTGCCGGGTACGGCCACGCCGGCACCCGCCGGCAACACCACGCCGACGCCGCCGTCCGGCAACGACGCCGCGACAAAACCGCTGGCAACTGCCCCGGCCACCGCGCCCGCCGGCGGCACCACGCCGCCAGCGGCCAATGGAACCACCAACACCGCGCCGGCGTCGCCTCAGGTTCCCAACCAATAACCTTACGTTCGAAACCGCGATCTGTGTTCGTTTGAACACAGTCGCGGCAAATGCTGCGCAATCACGAAGATTCGACGGACCGCGGCGCGGTCTCGCGCTTGAGGCATACGCGCTTATTCGACTATAGATTGCACGCGGCATTTTCGGCGTCCTTGGGGGACGTCGGGCGACGCCGTGGGCAACAAGCATTGAACGATCGGATCTTCGCCATGCAGCTTCGCAGCTTCATTTTCCTGGGACTTTGCGCCGCAATCGGCATGAGTTCCCCGGCCTCCGCCGCCATGCCGGCAAACATGGCCGCACAACAGTCGGTATCGCCTGAAAAGACCGACGCCATCCCCGTCGCTGCCAAAAGCGATGCGACGCAGTTGAAGCTTCTCAAGAAGAAGAAAAGCCCCACGCCGGAGGATCTCGCCCAGATCAAGAAGATCGAGGCCAAGATCGTCGCTGACAAGGAGGATGCCAAGGCCAAGGCGCTCGATGCCAGGAAAATGGCGATGCGCGAGGCGGCCAAGGCCAGGGCTGACGCAGATCGGCAGGCGTTCCTAGTCAGCAAGGGCCAGAAAGCGGCGGCAACGGACTTGGCCGACGCCAAGCCGGCCAAGAAGACCGTCAAGATCATCGAACCGATCGAACCTGTCACCCCGATCCCGGCGGCCGAGGCCATCCCAGCCGAGGCGATGAATGTCGCTTTGACGGGCAACAATGGCGAACTGCGCAGCGAGGTCGTCGGCGGCCAGAAGCAGTCAAGCGGCGGCCTGTTCGCGGGTCTGTTCGGTGGAACCTCGTCTGGCTCATCGATCAGCTATCTGCCCGAGACACGCGCGCTCGACTCGGCACTTGCCCAGAAGAACGCCAAGAAGCCGTTCAAGGTGAAGCCGGAATTCGTGCCTCAGGACGTGGAATTCACCGGCTATGACGCCGGCACAATCGTCATCGACACCAGCGCTCGCCGACTCTACCTCGTCGAATCGTCGACCACCGCACGCCGTTACGCCATCGCGGTCGGCCGCGAAGGCCTGCAGTTCAAGGGCACGGTCGCGGTCGGTGACAAGCAGGAGTGGCCGCGCTGGATCCCGACGCTCGACATGCAGAAGCGCGAGCCCAAGCACTACGGCCAGTACAAGGACGGCATGGCCGGCGGCGGCCAGAACCCGCTCGGCGCCCGCGCTATCTATCTCTATGACGGCAGGAAGGACACGCATCTGCGTATCCACGGCACCATCGCGCCGCAGTCGATCGGCACCAGCGCGTCCAATGGCTGCTTCCGCATGATGAACGAGCACGTCATGGATCTATACAGCCGCGTCCGGGTCGGCACCAAAGTCGTCATCATCTGACGTTTCCGTCATCATGCCGAAAGGGCCGGCTCAGCCGGCCCTTTTGTTTTGCTTAGCGCAATTCAATGTTTGATGGAATCTCTGTAACGGCTTTGTTTTTACTGCAAATTCCGGACGGAAAACCGCTACGCACTTTTTCCTGGAATTGCTCTAAGGTCCCCGGTCAAAACCCCTTTGGCGGTGATGCCTGTCCGAAAACCGGATCCCGCTTTTCGGGATCATGGTCCGAGCGCCTTTTTGGGAAAAAGCCTTCGCGGCGGTTTTTTCTCTGGCGGAATCAATCCGGCCGCGTTAAGCGATGACTCCCATGGCGCGATATGTATTCATCACAGGCGGCGTGGTTTCCTCACTTGGAAAAGGCATTGCCGCAGCGGCCCTTGGGGCTCTCCTGCAGGCGCGAGGTTATCGCGCACGCATCAAAAAACTCGACCCCTACTTGAACGTCGATCCCGGCACGATGTCGCCGTACCAGCACGGCGAGGTGTTCGTCACCGATGACGGTGCCGAGACGGACCTCGATCTTGGCCATTACGAGCGCTTCACCGGCCGGTCCGCCAATCAGCAGGACAACATCACGACCGGCCGTATCTACAAGAACATCATCGAGCGCGAGCGGCGCGGCGATTATCTCGGCGCCACGGTGCAGGTGATCCCGCACGTTACCGACGAGATCAAGAACTTCGTCCTCGACGGCAATGACGACTATNCGTATCTACAAGAACATCATCGAGCGCGAGCGGCGCGGCGATTATCTCGGCGCCACGGTGCAGGTGATCCCGCACGTCACCGACGAGATCAAGAACTTCGTCCTCGACGGCAATGACGACTATGATTTCGTGCTGTGCGAGATCGGCGGCACGGTCGGCGACATCGAGGCGATGCCGTTCCTCGAGGCGATCCGCCAGCTCGGCAACGACCTGCCGCGCAACAACGCCGTCTATGTCCACCTGACGCTGATGCCCTATATCCCGACGGCGGGCGAACTGAAGACCAAGCCGACCCAGCATTCGGTCAAGGAACTGCGCGGCATAGGCATCGCGCCCGACATTCTTCTGGTGCGCGCCGACCGCGCCATCCCCAAGGAAGAGCGCCGCAAGCTGTCGCTGTTCTGCAATGTCAGGGAAAGCGCCGTCATCCAGGCGCTCGACGTGCCGCATATCTACGACGTGCCGATGGCCTACCACAAGGAAGGTCTGGATTCGGAAGTGCTCGCCGCGTTCGGCATCGAGCCGGCGCCCAAGCCGCGCATGGAGCCATGGCAGGCAGTCTCCAACCGTATCCACAATCCGGAAGGCGAGGTCACCATCGCCATCGTCGGGAAGTATACCGGCCTCAAGGATGCCTACAAATCGCTGATCGAGGCGCTTTCGCATGGCGGGCTGGCCAACCACGTCAAGGTCAAGCTCGACTGGATCGAATCGGAGATCTTCGAAAAGGAAGACCCGACGCCATGGTTGGAGAAGGTGCACGGCATATTGGTGCCCGGCGGCTTCGGCGAACGCGGCTCGGAAGGCAAGATCCTGGCGGCCAAATTCGCACGCGAGCGCAAGGTGCCGTATTTCGGCATCTGCTTCGGCATGCAGATGGCGTGCATCGAGGCGGCGCGATCGCTGGCCGGTGTCGAACATGCCTCGTCGACTGAATTCGGCCCGACCAAGGAACCTGTCGTCGGTTTGATGACCGAATGGCTGAAAGGCAACATGCTGGAAAAGCGCAGGGCGACTGGCGATCTCGGCGGCACCATGCGGCTCGGCGCCTATCAGGCCGAGCTCGCCAAGGGTTCGAAGATCGCCGACATCTATGGCGACACCCAAATTTCCGAACGTCACCGGCACCGCTACGAGGTCAATATCGACTACAAGCAGCGCCTGGAGGACTGCGGGCTGGTGTTTGCAGGCATGTCGCCCGACGGTGTGCTGCCGGAGACGGTCGAATACCCCGACCATCCCTGGTTCATCGGCGTGCAATATCACCCCGAACTGAAGAGCCGGCCGCTCGATCCGCATCCGCTGTTTGCCAGCTTCATCGAGGCGGCGGTGGAGCAGAGCCGCCTGGTCTGACGGCTTCCATGCGGACCTATGTCGCGCTTCTCTACAGCATCATCCTGGGAGAGGGGCGGCGGGTCGTCATGTCCGACCTCAAGGCCATGGCGGAAAGCCTCGGCCTGAAGAATGTCCGCACCCTGGTGGCGACCGGCAACCTGGTCTTCGAGAGCGAAAGGATCTCGGTCGCCGGACTCGAGAAGCTGCTGGAATCCGCGTTCGAACAGGCCTTTGGCCGCCACGTCGATATCATCGTCCGTGCCGCCGAAGACTGGCGCAAACTCGCAAGCAGCAATCCATTCCCGACCGAGTCGGTGGAAGCCGGCGACCAGGTGGCGGTGCGCGTAATGCGCAAACCTGTAGCCGAAGACGCCATATCCGGGCTTCAAGCCTGTGCCGCCGCGGACGAGAAAGTGCTTCTGGTCGGCGGCGACATCTGGGTCGTCTTTTCAAGGGAGAGGCCCAGCTCGCGCCTACTTGCCGCTGCCAACCACAAGCGCATGGGCGTCGGCACCTCGCGCAACTGGAACACCGTGCGCAAGCTGGCCGAAATGATCGCGCGGTAAAGCGGGGCGGCTCGGGGCCGCCCCGCTTTGGTTTCATCAAGCTTTCGCCATCTTGGCGCTGGCGCTCACGGCCGCAGTGCGCAGCACGTAGTAGATGACGCCGGCAATCGCCACGCCGAAGAACCAGCCATAGACGCCCCACCAGGACGGCAGCCAGTTGGTGAAGTTGGGCAGGATCGACGAGAAGATGGCGCCGATGCCGGCGGCGATGAAGGCATTGACGTGCCAGCCACCCTGGAAGCGGAACTCGCCGTCCTCGCGATACAGCGCCTCGACGTCGACTTCACCTTTGCGGATCAGATAGTAATCGACCATCATCACGCCGAAGATCGGCCCCATCGTTGCGCCGATGACGTTGACGAAGGAAGCGGCACTGCCTTCCCACGGTGCGAAGGGATAGAGCACCAGCGCGATGACGGCCGCGATGTAGCCGCCTTTCTTGAAGTCGATCTGGCGGGGAAAGACATTGGAAAAATCGAAGGCCGGCGAGACGAAGTTGGCCACGACATTGATGCCGAGCGTCGCCACCGCGAAGGTCAGGGCGGCAAGGGCGGCCAGGAACCAGCTGTCGAACTTGGCCGAGATCTGGTCGGGGTGCAGCAGCACCTCATGGTATACGTCGTATGCGGCGATGGTGGTGACGCCGGCGACCAGCGAGAACAGGATCAGGTTGATAGGCAGGCCCCAAATATTGCCCTTGCGCAGCGATGCCTGGTCGGGGGCATAACGGGCGAAATCGCAGAAGTTGAGATAGAGCGCCGAGAAGTACGTCACCCAGATCGCCGCCACGGCAAACAGTGCGGTCCAAGACCCTGGATCACCAGGGACCCCCGCATCCTTGGTCTTTTCCAGCAGTACATCCATTGGAATATCGCTGGTGAAGGCGAAGGTTCCTGATTTGACGCAGAGATAGACCGCCAGGATCAGCATCATCACCCAGACCGCCGGGCCAGCCCAGTCCTGGAAGCGGCGCACCGTTTCCATGCCGCGTTGGATGATCAGCAGTTGCAGTGCCCATATGACTACGAAGCAGATTACCTCCAGGCCGGAATGGCCAAGGAAATGGGTGTTGGCGTTGAAATCGGCGAACCATTGCGAGCGGATCAGCAATGCGACGATGGCGCCTGAGGCGGCCGCTGTCTGCGCGCCGTACCAGAAGCAGGCGACGATGGCGCGCACCAGTGCCGGAATGTTGGCGCCCCAGATGCCGAAGGAGGCGCGGGCGAGCACGGGGTAGGGCACACCGGTCTTCACACCGGCGTAACCAACCATGTTCATCAGTGCGTAGATGATCAGCGAACCGATGCCGATGGCGATGATGAAATTGACGAAGCCGCCACAAAACAGAAACAGGCTGGCGGCGAGGTAGTAGCCCCATAGGCTATGGACGTCCGACGTCCAGACGTTGAAGATCGAGAACGGTCCCCAGTTCCGAACCTTGGCAGGAGCGAGGTCTTCATTATACAGGTCAGGCGATGCGCCTTGTATCGTCATTGCAATGTCCCCTTCTTGCAGCACGCGCCCTCACGCGTTGACCGCAGAGGTTACGCCTGACGCAGGGGAACCGGCAAGCAATCGATTTGCCGGCTTTGGCCTTAAAGATATTCAATGCGAACGGCGATTATCGACAGGCCCTGATGGTGAGCCGCTTTTGAAACAGGGCTGCCTGTTGATTCGAATTCTCGATCCACGGCTTCCAGTTTGCCCTGCTGCAGCAGATTCTGGGCCGTCATCGTGTCGGCGAGCGCTATTCCAGCGCCATTGATCGTCTCACGCATGATCAGCGTACAATCATCCAGCGTCGTGTTGGATTTCGGCGTTGTGTTGATTCCGGCGGTCTCTGCACAAAACGCGGCGAGCAGATGTTCGATATGAAGGCCGACATGGGCGGTGCGGCCGCAGTGGTCGGCCTGCTGATCGCGCTGGCCCGGCAAGGCAGCCCGGTGCACGTCCGCGGCGTGCTCGGCATTGCCAAGAACGTCGGCAACCTGGTGGCCGAACCGTTGCGCGCAGATCGTCAACCTGCTTGCCGATCTCCAGGAGAAACCCGCATCGCATGTATATCGGCTCGATCGTCGAGGAGGGCCCGGCGGAAGAGGTGTTTTCAGCCCCCGCCCACCCTTACAGCCAGGCCCTGATCTCGGCCGTTCCCGTCGTGCAGACGACGCCCAGTGGGACGCGTAAGCGCCCCCCGATGCCCAATCGCGGTTGAGCGCTGCCGATCGGAACGGCCGGAGTTGAGGGAGCACCAATCCGGCCGCTAAATTTCTTTAAACATTTCTGTTTTCCGTATGGAACAAATGGCCAGGCGGGGCGTTTCACAGGGTTCGATCGAGCACATCTCGATCGACCGGGAGGAAACAATGGACTACCTGCATTTCTTTGCGCCCGTGCGGATATCGCGCGGGCAGGGGCATCCTGTAGAAGAAGTGGATAGTGTTGCCGAGGCGATGGTTTTCTTGCGTAAATGGCCGACGGGACGACGTGGCCCAGTGTATCAGTGCGCGCTGAATTGCTGCTCGGCTGCCCTGTCGGGACAGATGTCGGCGGAGGAAGCCAGAAAAGCGTTCACCGGATTCGCCCGGATCACGCGGCTTCTCGACGATGACATGGCGCTGCCGATGGGCAGCGACAGCATGGCGAGCATACACGCGCTGCGGCGATAGCCGCCACGCCCCTTTGCTTCTGGTGGATCGCGCCCGTGACGGACGCGATGGAGGTTGTGTCTGCCCTTTCGGGACATGTCGAGGTATCGCTTCTCAATTCTCCCTGAACCCACAATCGAGCGAATCGCGAACCGGCGTCAATATCAAGCATGCTAGAAGCAAAACTCGCCATTGCACCTGGATTGGACAGACCGGCATTGCCGGCTCTACCATCGCCGGTTGACGACCCGCGGGCGAAGAGGCGAAGATCTGACGTGGCCGATCCTCGGATCGTCAATGAACTCGCCCAACCGCTCCATCAACGGCTTGCATGCCGCCAACACGGTAAAGTTCGTGCTTGAACGACTCCAGCAGAACAGTCCTCTGCGGGTAGAACTGAACACGCAGGGCAGAGACGCCGACGCCGCGCGCCGCATTGCGGTTGAACTCCAGTTGTTGCAGCGCCATGCCGGACGTCCCGCCGTGGGGAAAACGAATGTCTATTCCGCAGGCATCACGATTTTGGCCGCGTTTCCCAAAGAAGCGCGATACCTGACGCCGGATACAACTCTGCTGGTGCACGAACGAAGCCTTGACGCCCCGCGGTCCGCCGCGCTGATTGTCACGCACACCTTGGCTCAGGCCTCGTCGCTGGCCGACCGCATCGTCGTTCTGGAGGGCTCGCCAGCAGATATCATGCGTGACGTCCGGATTGCGCGGGATGACGGATCGGCTTCACGGTGTTTCGCAGCCGGAGCGCAGGCAGGCGGAGCGGGATGAAACTTGCGCTCTCGATCCTGCTGCTTCTGTTGGTCGCCGCGCCCGGGTCCGCGGCACCGCGGACGATGGTGATCGGCTATATCGGCCAGACGCGCATGCCACCCCTGCCTTTGGGACCGCTCGACCAGCCCGTCAGCGATGACGGCCTGCAGGGCGCGCGGCTGGGCATCGCCGACGACGACGGGACGGGGCGCTTCCTGGGGCAGAATTTCAAGCTCGAAGAACGCGTCCTGAAGCCAGGCGAAGCGCCGAAGGACGCAATCGCCAGCCTGGCCGCCACGGGCGTCACTTTCGTCGTGGCCGATCTCGACGCGGCCACGCTGAGCCAGGCGGTTGCAGCGCCCGTAGCGGACAAGATGCTGTTCTTCAACAGCCGCGCGCCCGACGATGCGCTCCGCCAGCAGGACTGCCGCAAGAACCTCCTGCATACGGTTCCAAGCCGCGCCATGCTCGCCGACGGCCTGGCGCAATATTTTGTTTGGAAACGGTGGCAGCGCTGGTTCCTGCTCGTCGGCCCGCATCCTGCGGACCAGGCGATGGCGGCAGCGTTGCGCCGTTCGGCGGCACGCTTCGGCGCCGAGATCGTCGTCGACAAGCCGTGGACGTTCCGGCCGGCCAATGGCCGGGCCGACACCGGACATGTCACGCTGCAGACCGAAATACCGGCCGCCACCCAGGTCGGTGATTACGACGTGCTGGTCGTCGCCGACGAGGCGGACGAGTTTGGCGCCTATCTCGAAGGCCGAACCGCATTGCCGCGGCCGGTCGCCGGGACGCAGGGGCTCGTGGCGATCGGGTGGAGCGCGGTCAACGAGGAATGGGGCGCAACCCAACTTCAAGATCGGTTTCGCAAGCAAGCCAAGCGCTGGATGACAGCTTACGACTACGCCGCCTGGCTTGCCGTGCGCAGCATCGGTGAAGCGGCAACACGCCTGCGAAGCCTCGATCCCGCGGCGATTACGGCGTATTTGCGAAGCGGCGACTTCCTTCTCGCCGGCTTCAAGGGACAGGGTCTGAGCTTCCGGCCATGGGACGGCCAGATGCGGCAACCTATCCTGATATCGGGACCGCGACTGCTCGTCTCCAGTTCGCCGCAGCCGGGTTTCCTGCACCAGCGCACGCCGCTCGACACGCTGGGCATCGACCTGGAGGAAAGCGCATGCAGGTTCTGATCGCGATCCTGCTGTCGATGTCCATCGTGGCCGGACCTGCCGCCGCGGAGACAATCTACGTGTCGAACGAGCAGGACAACACGGTGGCGGTGGTGGATGGCGCCAGCATGAGCCTGTCCACGACCATCAATGTGGGAAGGCGCCCGCGCGGAATGGCGCCTTCGGTAGACAAGAAGCTGCTCTTCGTTGCTGTTGGCGACGACAACCGGATCGACATTGTCGATCTTGCCAAACGGCAGGTGATCGGCCAGCTCCCCTCGGGAGCCGATCCGGAGTTTTTTGTCGTGCATCCCGACGGTAAACGGCTGTTCGTCGCCAATGAGAACGACAATCTGGTTTCGGTGGTCGATATCGCCTCCGCCAAGGTTATCGGTACTGTCGACGTCGGCGTCGAACCCGAGGGCATGGCGGTCAGTGCCGACGGCCGCTACGTTGCCTGCACCTCGGAGACCACCAGCATGGTGCATCTCATGGATGCCGGCACGCTCGAACTCCTCGACAACCTCCTGGTCGACACCCGTCCGCGCGCCGTGGCGTTCTCCCCGGATGGAAAGCAGCTTTGGGTGTCTTCCGAAATACGCGGAACCGTGACCGTCTTCGACACCACGTCTCGTGCAGAGACCGGCAAGATCGAGTTCGAGGTCCCTGGTATCCGCCGCGAGGGCGTCCAGGCGGTCGGCATCGAAATGGCACGCGACGGCGCCACTGCCTATGTGGCGCTCGGTCCGGCCAACCGGGTGGCCGAAGTGGATACCAAGACGCTGGCGGTGCGCCGCCTCTATCTCGTCGGCCAGCGGCCCTGGCATGTGGCGCTGTCCGATGACCAGAAGCGCCTGGTCAGCGCCAATGGAAATTCCGGCGACATCTCGTTCATCGATCTGGAAAATGAGGAGGTGGTGAAGTCGGTGCCGGTGGGACGCGGCCCCTGGGGAGTGGTGATCGGTCCATGAAGGCGCTGTCACTCGAAGGCCTCGGGCACAGCTTCGGAGAGCGGCGGGTCCTCGATGCCGTGTCGTTCTCGGTCGCTGAAGGCGGGATGTGCGTGCTGCTCGGACGCAACGGCGCCGGCAAGACGACGTTGTTCTCGCTGGTCACCGGCCTCTACCATGCCCGATCCGGCCAGATCGATGTGTTCGGCCACTCCATGCGAACCGATCCGGGCGCCGCACTTGCCCAGATGGGCGTGGTCTTCCAGCAGCAGACGCTCGACCTCGACCTCACCGCTGCCGAAAATCTGCGCTATCACGCCTCACTGCATGGGCTGGAGACCGGCATCAGCGAAACGAGATTGCGCGAGGAACTCGACCGGCTGGAGGTTCTCGACCGGTGCGACGAGCCGGTCCGTTCGCTATCGGGCGGTCAGCGGCGGCGCGTCGAAATCGCTCGCGCGCTGATGCACCAGCCGCGTATCCTGCTGCTCGATGAGCCGACGACCGGGCTCGACGTGCCTGGGCGCCGGGCGATCGAGCAGCACGTACGCGCGCTGTGCCGGGAACGAGGTATTGCTGTTCTCTGGGCGACGCATTTCCTGGAAGAGGTATCGGCCGGCGACGACCTGGTGGTGCTGCACAAGGGCAGGCTGCGCTGGGCCGGCGGCGCCGGCCGCGTCGCCGCGGATCTTGCGGTCGGCAGCCTCGCCGATGCATTCGATCTGCTGACGGAGGCGGGATGAAGACACCTCACGCGGTGCGGGCGCTCATGGGAATCCTACGCAGGGAGATGTTGCGAACGCTTCGGCAGCGCGGCCGGCTGCTCTCGGCGATCATACGGCCTTTGGTCTGGCTCGCCATCTTCGCCGCCGGCTTCCGCTCGGTGCTTGGCCTGTCAATCACGCCGCCCTATCAGACCTACGTGCTCTACGAGGTCTATGTCGTCCCTGGGCTGGCGGCCATGATGCTGCTCTTCCATGCCATGGCAAGCTCGCTGGCAATGGTCTACGACCGTGAGATGGGCAGCATGCGCCTGTTGCTGACAGCGCCGCTACCACGCTGGTATCTGCTTGCCGCGCGGCTGCTGGCGAGCGTCGTCGTCGGTCTGCCACTGGTCTATCTGTTCCTGCTGATCGCGCGTTATTGGGACGTGCGCCCGCCGCTTCTAGGCTACCTCGCCGTGTTTCCGGCGTTGGTCCTGTCAGGCCTGATGCTGGGCGCGTTCGGGTTGCTGGTATCGTCCGTTTCGACGCAGATGGAGAACTTCGCCGGCGTGATGAACTTCGTCATCTTCCCGACGTTCTTCGCCTCGACGGCGCTTTATCCGATATGGCGGCTCGCCGAGGCGGGGCCGGTGCTGGCTACGATCGCCGCATGGAACCCGTTCAGTTCGGCGGTCGAACTGATACGCTTCACGCTCTATCTGCGCTTCGATCCCGTTTCCGCCATTGTCGTTCTCGCCTGCCTCGTCGTGTTTTTCCTGGCGGCAGTGGTCGGCTACGACCCCGGCCGCGGCCTGTGGTCCCGGCGCGGCGGCGAGGGCTGATTATTTCAAGGCGTAGAGGTAGGCGGCGATATCACGCGCCTGCTGCTCCGTGATCCCAGTCGATGGCATGGCCGTGTGCGGATTGATCTCCCTGGCCGCTCGTATCCAACGGATCAGGTTCTCCGGATTGTTCGCCAGCACGCCACCGATAAAGACCCGGTCGGCAAGGCTGGAATCGAGGCGTGGACCAACCTGGCCCTGTGCCCCCGGCACGCCGGGGATCGTATGACATCCGGAGCACCCGTTCGCGATCATGATCGGAATGGCGCGCGCGCCCAAGCCGCCGGTCGCCATGTCCGA
Source organism: Mesorhizobium sp. LNHC229A00 (assembly GCF_000502415.1). Classification (NCBI taxonomy): domain Bacteria; kingdom Pseudomonadati; phylum Pseudomonadota; class Alphaproteobacteria; order Hyphomicrobiales; family Phyllobacteriaceae; genus Mesorhizobium; species Mesorhizobium sp. LNHC229A00. Next base: position 173,934 of record NZ_AYWQ01000012.1, on the reverse strand, counting down.
TTCGTTGCGAACACGATCAGCGCGGTCGGACCACAAGGTCGCCGCGGCGACTGCCGCGGTCAGCAGCAGGATCGCGGCGAGCGCGCCGCTCACCATCCTAGCCAGGCCGGAGCGCATGGGTTACCTCTCTGGTTCCGCTCTTGCTTATCCAAAGGCCGGCAAGCAGCAAGGCGGCTCCGCCATAGATCAGGCCAGCCGGAACCCACATCACCAGTCCGGCGAGCTGCTGGTCCTCGATGGGGGTTAGGCCCCAGAGCGCCGCGCCTCCGGCATTTTGCGGGTACCAGAGTCTGGGCGACAACAGCAGGAGCACGCCGAGCAGACCGGTGTGCAGTGACGTGAAGAAGAGATGCATGACCGCGCTGCCACAGGCCTGCTGGCGGCCGGAACGCGGCAGAATCACCCACCAGAACAGCAGGGCTGTGCCGAGGAAGCTCGCATGCTGGGCGTAGTGCAGCACGCCCTGCTGAAGCGCTGCCTCGAACAGGACGGGAACGTGCCAGATCCAGATCGCGATACCGTGGATGATGGTTGCGTTGAGGGGACGGCTGGCAACGGTCCAGATCGCCTGGACAATCCTGCCGTGCGTGAGCCTTCCCGTCCCTCGGCGGAGTGCGGCTGGCAATGCCCATATCAGGGCCGCGCCGGGGCAGGCGGCGACAAGGAGTGGCGCCGCTACCGCCATCAGCAGTTCATGCTCGATCATGTGGGCGGCAAACACCCGTTCGCCAAGCGCATGGATCGGGCTAACCAGTGCTCCGGTCAGAACGCCCCAGCCGGCGGCAAACAACAGAACCTGCCGCGTCCGCTCGGAGCGGCCCCGGCTGCTGCGGCGCCACAGCCGGCTCGCTCCGAGCGCATAGATGAGCGCGATTGCGGCCAAAGGGAGCGTGATGGGAAAGGCAAGCGTCCATCCCGCTTGGGGCGCGCCGGCGCCATAGCAGATCGAGGTTGAGAAAAAGGCCTCGAAGCTCATCGCAGGCACTCGTCGAGAATGAGCGCGGCGCTGCCCTGCATGACGATGACGAGGGCAAAAAGCAAAGCCGCAAGAATGCCGAGATCGGCGACGAATTGCTCGGTCCCGCGCGTGCGCTCCGGCTTGAAAGCCGCGCCCCCCTGCCGCCGTGCCCGCCAAGAAAGCACGCCGCCGAGAAGCGAAAGCAAGGCCAGCAGCAATGCGATCGGAAGCACGACCGGAATCTGGCGATTGCACTGCCACGGAACAAGCGCGTAGTTCAGCTGCGTCGAGATTGCCCAAGCCAAAGGCCCCGACAGAAGACCACCCCAGGACGTTCCCAACCGCAGCGCGCGCATCAGCCTAGCCTCGGTACCCAGTAGATGAGCAGGTAGATCGGGATCCAGGTGAGCACCACGAAATCCCAATAGAATACGTTGTCGCCCACATCGCCGAATCGCCGGCCGCTATAGCCATGGCGAGTGAACATCAGCACCGTCAGCACGATCGTGTCGCCCACGTCGGTGATCAGATGCGTGGTGTGCAGTCCAAGCAGCACCCAAAGCATCGAGCCGTACGCGTTTGTGTCCCAATAGATGTTCAACGCCGGGAACTCGAACCAGCGCACCACGAGCGGGGCGAGACCGAACAGCGACATCACCACCATGCCGATTCGCACCGGTACCATTGCGCAATGCTTGGCGTAGCGATTGAGGATGTGGTTTGGGACTAGGCTGGCGATCAGCAACAGGGTGAGGATGGTTCCCGGCCAATGGTTAGGTTCCGGGGCGCTCAGACGCCAGTTGGGCCATGACATCGCCAGGTAGAGATAGGCGCCGGCCGCCAGCGCGAAGCCCGTCCCTTCCAACGCCATGAAGCCGAGTGTGCCCCACCAGGTCGGGCTGCGCGGACCATGGCCGAACGTAGGGAGAGCGGAAAGGTCGGTGACGGGCCGCTGGTTCATTCCTCGTCCTCCGGATCGCCCTTGGGCCAGAACCAGCCGACCAGCGTGAGTGCGATCGGCACGGCGCCCCAGACGATCGCCCACGGCGTGAAGATCGAGTAGAGGAACGTGCCACCCACGGCGATCGCCGCCAGCAGCGGCCAGATCGACGGCGTCGCAGACTTCTCGCGAATGTCAGGGTAGGCCTCCGCCACAGTCGAGATGAGCAACTCGCGGACATCGACGCGGAGTCCGGTTGCGACAGGGAGCGCCGCTCGTTCGGCCCACAGCGGCTCGACATTCGTCACGATCGGAATGCGCGTGAAATTGTAACTTGGAGGCGGGGACGACGTGGCCCATTCCAGGGTGCCGGCATCCCAGGGGTTATCCCCGGCCGGAGCCCCTTTCAATGCGCCATGTATCAGGTTGAAAGTGAACAGCACGAAGCTCAGGAAGAACAGCACCGCGCCGGCACTGATGAACAGGTTGATGTTTCCCCAGCCAAGCTCCGCCGGATAGGTGTAGACCCTGCGCGGCATGCCCCAAAGGCCGACGAGATGCATCGGGAAGAAGGCCGCGTTGAAGCCGATGAAGGCCAGCCCGAAATGCCAGCGTCCGAGACGTTCACTCATCATGCGCCCGGTGATCTTGGGGAACCAGAAATAGGCCGCGCCCAGCAGCGGGAATACCGATCCGCCGATCAGCACATAATGGAAATGGGCGACGACGAAATAGGTGTCGTGCACCTGAAGGTCGAGCGGCACCGAAGCGAGCATGACGCCGGTTAGCCCGCCGATAACGAAGATGAAGAAAAAGCCGAAGACGAACAGCAGCGGCGTGCGGATCACCGGTCTGCCATCCCACAAGGTCGCCAGCCAGCAGAAGATCTGCACGCCATTGGGGATGGCGATCAGCATGCTGGACGCCGTGAAGAAGCTCGCCCCGAGCTTCGGCAATCCCGTCGCAAACATATGGTGAACCCAAAGGCCGAACGACAGGAAACCCACCGCGATCAGCGACAGGACCAGCCCTAAATGGCCGAATGTCGGTCGCCGGGCAAAAGCGGGAATGATGGAGGAGACCATCCCTGTCGCCGGCAGGAAGATGATGTAGACCTCGGGATGACCGAAGAACCAGAACAGATGCTGAAACAGCAGGGCGTCGCCGCCCTCCGCGGGATTGAAAATGTGGGTTCCGACAAGCCGGTCGAGAATGAGGAAGGTCGAGGTGATCATGACTGCCGGCATCGCGAAGACGACGACAAAGGAAGTGACCAGCAGGGCCCACACATAAACCGGTATCTTGTCCAGCGACATGCCGGGCGCGCGTTGCTTGAACACGGTGACGATGGTGGCGACGGCGACGGCGAGCGACGACACTTCGGTATAGGTGATCATTTGCGCCCAGACGTCGGCGCGCTTGCCCGGGGAAAATTCCGGTCCGGATAGGGGCACATAGGCGAACCAGCCGACGTCCGGCGCCATGTTGAGGAGGAATGAGGTCCAGGCAAAGACCCCGCCCGAGACGTAGATCCAGTAGCCGAATGCATTGAGCCGCGGGAAGGCGATGTTGCGCGTGCCGACCATCAGCGGCACCAGATAGATACCCGTTGCCTGCACGATAGGAACAGCGAACAGGAACATCATGGTGACGCCATGCATCGTGAACAGCTGGTTGTAGAGGTCCGGCCCGATCAGCCCACGCTGCGGCCCCGAGAGTTGGATTCGCATGGCGACCGCGTTCAGCCCGCCAAGGCACAGGAAGATGAAGGCCGTGATCAGATAGCGCCTTGCGATGACCTTGTGGTCGACGCTCGACAGGGCTCCGATGATGCCGGGCGGCGTGCGCCATGCCCGCGTGAGCCAGTGGTGCAGGCTGGCATCGTCCATGCCGGTATCGCGCGGTCCGTCATGCTCGGGAGCCAGGTCGCCCTTGGTGGCGGTCTCGCGTTTCGGCGGCAGGTCGCGTTCGCTGGTCAGATCCGCGCTGCTCATTTCAGACCCTCGAGATAGGCGACGATGGCGTTGAGTTCGTCGCCGTTGAGCTCCACCACAGGCATGTGGGAACCGGGCTTCACGCCTTGGGGGTCCGCTATCCAGGCGGCGATATTGCCTCGGCTCATCGTCAACGTGCCGGCGGCGAGCGTTCGCCGGCTGGCAATATGCGTCAGATCCGGCGCGATGGTTCCTCCCGCTGGAGTGCCCCCGATCCTGTGGCACATCACGCAGGGGCGCTTTAGAAACAGGTCCTCGCCAGCCTTGGCCTCGTCGCTCGCGGGAGGGCCAGATGGTTGCAACTGGTCGTTCCACCAAGCGTCGAACTTTTCCTTCGGCTCGGCGATGATGAAGGTGCCCATGTTCGCATGCTGCGCACCGCAAAACTCGGCGCACTGGCCGCGATATACGCCAGGCTTGTCGGCCTTGATGTCGAGCACATTGATATGACCGGGGATGAGGTCAAGCTTGCCGGAAAGGCTCGGGACCCAGAAGGAATGGATCACGTCCGTCGATGTCAGCAGAAGCCGCACGGGCTCCCCGGCGGGGATGTGGATCTCGTTCGCCGTGGTCAGGATGCGGCTCGGCGTGGCGTCTTCGTAGCGCACTTCCCACCACCATTGGTGGCCCGTAACGCGAATGGTGAGCGCGGCGTCGGAGCCGATCGCCGCAAGCGTCCTGTTGGCGAAGAAACTCAGCAAGGTCAGCCCGACCACGATCACTGCGGTCAGCCCGACGGCGATCACGACAACGCGCAACTTTCGATGATCGGCGCCGGCGTCGAGCACGAGCGGCTCGGCGCCGTCCCGCGACCGCATCATCAACGGCGTGGCAAGAGCAATCATCACCAGGACCCAGATCACCGCGCAAAGCGCGGTGAAAAACCAGATGAGCCATGCCAGCTCACTGGCAGCGGGCCCTTTCGGGTCGAGCGCTGATTGCCATCCCGAGCATCCCTGCAAAAACATGACGCAGGCCGTGCCGAACCCGGTCGACGCAAGGCGCTTCACGGTGATTTCCCCAGTGTGGCTGCATCCGGCATGCGGTTTTCCGACGGATGTGGCATCATGTCGTCATTGCGTTGCGGCGCGGCGGACGAGGGTGCGTTGCCACTCAGCGAGCGAACGAAGGCGGCAAGCTCCCAAATCTGGTCATCGGGAATCTTGTCGCGGAAGCTTGGCATGCCTTTTGGCCGCCCATCGCGGATGGTAGCGTGGATGCTCTCGATCGAACTGCCGTAAAGCCATTTCTGGTCCATCAAGGCCGGCCCCATGCCGCCGCCGCCATTGGCATGACAGCCCGAACAGTTGAACCAGCTGAACAGGCGCTTGCCCTCGCTGAGGTGGAAGGCATTGGCCTCGAAGCTGGCTGCCTTGTTGTCGCTGGCGGAGGGCCGCTGTCCACCGGGTTCCAATGTCGTCACGGGCGTCGGCTGCTCGCCCGATCCGAGCGAGGATTGCGGGCGCGTGTCCCGCTCCTCGCGCTGGCATGCCGTAAGCGCTAGAACCGTAAACAAGAGCATGGCGGCACCATGCTTCATCGCACTGGGCCCCCCGGGCCATCGAGGCGCGGCACGCCGTATTCCGACAGCAATGCGTCGATCTCGGCCTTGTGCCTGGCCAGCGCGCTGTTCACATCGCCACGCAGCGCATCGTCCTCGCGCCGAACGCCCATCGAGATGTCGTAGATCATTGGCAATTGCGGTCCGTCGATGCGAGGCGTGACGGGCGTGACGCGGAGGGGCACTTTCTGCTTGGCCGCGAAGTAGCCGGCGAGCGGGCCCCAGACGACGGCAAGATCGATGTCGCCGGTCGCCACCGCTTCGACGATGCGCGCCGGAGGGTTGGGTGCGGAGTAGTCGCCATAGACGGGATAGCCGACGAGATGCCCGACGATGCCGCGGCGGCCGAGCGCCTGGACAGGAGGCGAATTGACACCGTCGTCGCCGATTAGTTGCACGCCGATCCGCATGCCGCGTAGCCGCGGATCGTTGAAGGACGCCACATCCGGACTGTCCTGGCGGGTGACAAAAACATAGGACGACCGATAGTAGGGTGTGGTGGTACGCAGCATTTCGAGATTGGCCGGCGTGCCGGGCACGAGATCGCAAAGGCCGGCCTTCAACGTGTTGCGCACGAAGCCCCGGCGCTGTGCCCACCACGTATAGGTCAGCTTGGCGCCGAGATCGGCTGCCACGATCTCAGCGATCCTGTTCTCGAAGCCCTGACCGGCGGCGTTGGAGAAGGGCATGTTGTTCGGGTCGGCGCAGACCCTCAATTCCCGGGCATTGGCTGCCGCCGGCAAGAGCAGCAAGGCAAGGGCGGCCATGGCGGTTGCCATTCGCTGGAGCGCCTTTCGCGCCTGGCGCGAGGCCCGCTTGAGTGGCTCAGGGCAGCCGGAACACATAGAGCGTGCCTCCCGCCGTTGTCGCGTCCTTGAGATCCTTCATCGCGTTGACGAAACCGAGGGCGGCGGTGGCGTCGCGCGGATCGAGATCGCCGGACACGATGGCGCCGGCCCAGCCGCCTACACCCGACAGGATCGCCACATATTGGTGTCCGTCGGGACCGCGATATGTGATGGGCTGGCCGATGATGCCGGACGACGTCTTGAACTGCCAAAGCAGCTCGCCGGTCTTGGCGCTGACCGCCTTGAACCAACCCTCCATGGTTCCGTAGAAGACGACATCGCCGGCGGTCACGACCGCGCCGCTCCACACCGGGAAGTTCTCCTTGAGGGTCCAGGCGGGCTTCTCCGCGGCGATGTCCCAGGCGGTGAAGGCGCCCCGGTTCCCACCAGGCCCGGGGATCATGCGCACGTTCATGCCGACATAGGGCGTGCCGGCGATGTAGTTCACCTCGACGCCTTCTTCGTCCATGCACAGATTGTTATGCGGTATGTAGAGCAGCCCTGTCTTCGGCGAGAAGGCGGAAGGCTGCCAGTCCTTGAGCCCCGACGCGGTCGGGCAGATGTCGCGGACGACCTTGCCGGTACCGGTCTTCTTGTCCGGGTTTTCGATCAGACGGCCGCTGTTGAGGTCGACACCCTTGCTGGAATTGACGGGACCGTAGGGCTTCGCGGACAGCACTTCGCCGGTGGTCCGGTCGAGAATGTAGAGATAGCCGTTGCGCTCGGGCCGGATCAGCACCTTGCGCGGCTTGCCCTGCCAGTTCATGTCGAGCAGGACCTGCTCGTTGATCCCGTCATAGTCATGAAGGTCATGCGGGCTCCACTGGTAGAACCATTTCGCCGCTCCGGAATCGGGGTCGCGGGCGAAAATCCCTGACGTCCATTTGTTGTCGCCGGGCCGCAGATCCGGGTTCCACGGTCCAGGGTTGCCGGTGCCGTGGAAGATCAGGTTGAGATCCGGGTCGTAGGAAATCCAGCCCCACATGTTGCCGCCGCCGATTTTCCAGGCTTCCGGCGGCCATGTCGTGACGCCAAGGTCCTTGCCCTTGTCCATGTCGTAATGCGGCTTGAAATCCGGGCCGATCAGCACGTCCTTGTCCGGTCCGGTGCCGTAGGCCGTCCAGACGACATGACCGTCGCCGGCGTCGAGCGCCTTGACCCAGCCGCGGACGCCCATCTCGCCGCCTGAATTGCCGACCAGCACTTTGCCTTTCACCACCAACGGCGCCATGGTGATGGTCTCGCCGATGTTGATGTTGCCTATATGGGAGTTCCAGATCGGCTGACCGGTGTTCGCATCGAGCGCGATGGTGTGACCGTCCAGTGTGTTGAAGAAGATGCGCCCGTCCGCGAAAGTCGCGCCGCGATTCACGACGTCGCAACAGGCAACCCCTTGCGCCGCGGGTTCGGGATTGGGTTCGAACTTCCATTTCATCGGCGCGCCCGGCTTGGTGAGGTCGAGCGCGTAGACGACGTTGGGGAAGGGGGCCACGATGTACATTGTGCCGCCGACGACCAGCGGCGCCGCTTCCTGGCCTTTGTTGACGCCGGTGGAGAAGGTGAAGGCCACCTGCAGGTTCTTGACGTTGCCTTCGTTGATTTCGGTGAGCTCGCTGTAGCGGGTCGACGCGTAGTTCTTGGCCGGCATCGTCCATTGCCCATCGTCGCGCGGCGCGGCGGAAGCAGGCGGCGAGATCGCCGACAGTGGCGGAGCTTCGGAAGCGCCCGTCAGCAGGGGAGTGCAAGCCAGCAGCAGCACCGCAAGGAAGCTCTGGAGACGTTTTCCCGCTGCCGCCGGGCGGTTCGTGCGTACCGCGTCAACGCAGGGTGTTGCACGCCGCGCTGCTTGCTTCATTTCGGTGTCGCGCCTCCGACGCCTGAACCGAGTTCCGCCGCGATGTCGGCCTCGGTGCCCGAGCACAGCGGGTGACCCCAGCCGGAGGCGCTTTTTCCGCCGGGATCGAGATCATAGATGATGGCATCCTTACGGTTGGGATTGACGCCTGCCGGGACCTTGTCGAGGTCGAGAGCCGCGCGAACGCGCCAGGCGACATTGTGGTCGGCGCAAGAGGAATCGCCACTGACGCCAAGCGCGCCGACGATCGTTTTGCCGTCGTAAAGGGCCAGGCCCCCGCCAAACACGACGACGCCGCCGATAGGCTTGCCGACCAACGGATCGTTGGCGCTGCCGAAGGTTTTGGGATCGCCCGCATATGCCGCGGCTTGGTTGACGGGGTTGGTCGCCTGTAGTCCGAACAGCGGCCCACCCGGTTGCACGCCGGCGTAGAGATTGGCCGTCGACAGGGCCATTTGAGCCAGGCTGAGACCGTTGGCGGTGTTGGCTTTCTCCGCTGCGATGAGCCGACTCCCCGGCCATTGCGAATCGACCGCGGGGCCGCTGAACGCAATCGCGCAGACAGTGCCGTCGCGGGCAACGATCGCGCCCCATTCGTTGGTTTCAAAGCCGCCATTGGCTGGTCCGCCGCTTGCCTTCACGTTGGCTTTGAGGACTGTAAGCAGCCTATCGTGATCGGCTGGACAAGGCTGCTGAGCCATGGCCTTGTCATCGTGGAGCAGGTCACCCATCAGCAGCAGCAGACCAAAGACAGATAAGAAAAGCTGACAGCGATACATTGTCTTGGGCATTCGGTCGAACATCAAGNACTGTAAGCAGCCTATCGTGATCGGCTGGACAAGGCTGCTGAGCCATGGCCTTGTCATCGTGGAGCAGGTCGCCCATCAGCAACAGCAGACCAAAGACAGATAAGAAAAGCTGACAGCGATACATTGTCTTGGGCATTCGGTCGAACATCAAGAGAACCCTGGCAGATCGTGGAACGCGAGCAGGCGTCCGCGCCTAACTCGCATAATGCTTCTATGTTCCTGCTTCGGAAAAATTCGTGCCGTTGGATTTGAAGGCTGGTGCCCAGCCCAGACTGTCCGTGTCGTCCCCAGCCCCCTTTGGCTGGCGATAAAACCGGACAACTCATGTGCTTACGTCGGTGCCTGGACCGAGCCCACGACGATTTAGGGGGTCGGCCTTTGGGATGCCAGAACCATCTGAGGTGGCTGAACCGACTGAGACAGACATGGACGACGGGTGGGTGCAGGGCGTCAGCAGTTAGGCCAGCAGCAAGCCGCCGACGATGGCGATACCGAGTGGCCGGCGAAGCCCGGAACCCGCGCCGCTGCCGAGCGCCAGCGGCAAGGCGCCGAGCAGGGCCGCCATCGTAGTCATCATGATCCCCTGAACCGCAGGATGCAGGCGGTAGGTGGCATCTTCCGCTTACGGATTGCGCGTTCGCGGCCATCGAGCGCGAAGTCGATCATCAATCGCGTTCTTCCTGACGATGCCGACGAGCAGGATCACGCCGATGAGCGCGATCACTTAAAACAGCTTCACTAAGGCCAAGAAGGCGGCGACGCCTGCCGATGGCAGCGTCGACAGGATCCTGACGCTGATCGCAAACCGTGGTCCATCGAGAACAATGTCTTGCCCGTAACGTAAATTGAAAGCGGGCCGGTGGCCTATGGCCCTGCGTCAGGTTATTTATTAGTCCTGTCTAAGATTAAGCCGGAGGCCCTGAAAATGCAGCAGGCAAAGCAAATCTTGGTGACCGGCGGCGCAGGTTTCCTGGGATCATTTTTATGCGAGCGGCTCCTTGCTGAGGGCCATCAGGTAATTTGTGCAGACAACTTCTTCACAGGAAGCCGCAGAAACGTCTCTCATCTCCTCGATGACCGATCGTTCGAGATTATTCGTCATGACGTGACATTTCCACTCTACGTAGAGGTGGACGAAATATACAATCTCGCCTGTCCGGCGAGCCCCGTCCACTATCAGTCCGACCCCGTCCAGACGACCAAGACCAGCGTCCATGGCGCGATCAATATGCTCGGACTGGCCAAGCGGGTTCGCGCACAGATTCTGCAGGCGTCCACCTCCGAAGTCTATGGCGACCCCGAAGTTCATCCGCAGTTGGAAGACTATTGGGGCAGAGTGAACCCGATTGGCCCTCGTTCCTGCTATGACGAAGGCAAGCGATGTGCCGAGACCCTGTTTTTCGACTATTGGCGACAGCACAAGCTGAGGATCAAGGTAGCCCGTATTTTCAATACCTACGGTCCTAGGATGCGTCCCGACGACGGTCGTGTCGTTTCCAATTTCATCGTGCAGGCGCTGCAAAACAAACCGATAACGGTCTACGGCACTGGCCAGCAGACGCGTTCATTCTGCTACGTCGAGGACCTCATCGACGGTCTGGTACGTCTTATGCAGACGTCCGACGATATCACCGGTCCTGTCAATCTCGGCAACCCGGCGGAATTCACGATGCTCGAGCTCGCGAATCTGGTGATCGAACTTACCGGAAGCGGATCGAAGATCAGGTTCTCGCCTCTACCCGTGGACGACCCAAAGCAGCGGCAGCCCGATATCCGATATGCTTCCCGCGAACTCAAATGGAAGCCAAAAATTGCATTGCGTGCTGGCCTTGCCAAGACCATTTCGTATTTCGAGGACGTGCTTTCATCTGGGCACATTCGGCCCGCCGCAGCCGAATGAAGACGGTCCTGGTAACTGGCGGGGCCGGCTATATCGGGTCGCACTGCTGCAAAGCATTCGCCGAATCCGGATGGTCGGTTGTTGCCTTTGACAACCTTTCGCGCGGCTGGCGCGACGCGGTGAAATGGGGACCGTTGATCGAAGCCGATATTTCCGACGCCGCCGCTGTGGCGGCCGCCCTGGACCAGTATCGGCCGGACGCCGTGGCGCATTTCGCTGCCTACGCTTACGTTGGCGAGTCAGTCGAGCGGCCGGAACTTTACTACCGAAACAATAGTTTCGGCACCCTGGTCCTGCTCGAGGAAATGCTGAAGGCCGGCCTGGACAAGCTGATTTTTTCGAGCACCTGCGCAACTTACGGGATTCCGACGCGGTCTCCGATAGACGAAACGCATCGACAGTCGCCCATCAATCCCTATGGCTGGTCCAAATTCATCATAGAAAGGATGGTCGAGGATATCTCGCTTGCTCGCGGCCTCAACGCGGTCGTACTTCGGTATTTCAATGCGGCCGGATGTGACCCCGACGGCGAAATCGGCGAAAGGCATGAACCGGAAACACATGTCATCCCGCTTGCCATAGCGGCGGCAGTGAAGCCAGGCCGCACCTTCGTCATCAACGGGGCCGATTTCGATACCCGCGACGGAACCGCCATGCGGGACTACGTCCACGTTGTCGATCTCGCGCGCGCCCACGTCCTGGCAGGGGAGAAGCTTCTCCGGGACAAGGGCGTCCACGTCTACAACCTCGGAACCGGAGCCGGCACAACGGTGGCAGAACTGGTCGACGCCGTCAGCCGGACTTCGGGAATACGGCTTCCGGTGGCTTACGGGCCGCGCAGGCCAGGCGACCCGCCAGCGCTTGTTGCCGAGGCCGGCAAGGCCGAGCGGGAACTCGGTTGGGTGCCCGAACAATCGGGCATCGACAGGATCGTCGAGACAGCACTGGCTTGGCATCGCAGCCGATTGGAAGAAATATAGCGCAGGTGGGCTACCGCGCGGTCAGCAAGCGATCAAGAGCGCCAGCAACCGCGCCGAGCGAAAAATTTTCCTCTATCCGCTTTCGCGCCGCCTGTCCGAGGCGCTCTCGCATGACCGGATCGTCCTTAAGTTTCTTCAGCGCCCGTGCAATGGCCGCCGGCTCGTCCCTTGGAACAATGAGGCCGCCGGATGCCTCGCCATTCGCCAAGATGTCGGGTAGGCCCTGTGCGTCGGTGGCAACGATCGGAAGGCCGCAGGCCATCGCCTCCAACGGTGCGACGGGCATACCTTCGGTGCGGGACGCTGTGACATAGGCATCCGCCGCCGAAAGCCAACGCCGTATCAAAGCCCGGTCCGTGGTATAGTCGCAAAGCCATCTCGCATTCGGTAGAGCGGCCTCGCTCAACAGCCTGGCAAAAATGTCTCGGTCCTGCCCCGAGCCGATGATAACCAGTTCGGACGAAGCATCGCGCGAAAAAAGGGACCATGCGTTCAGGAGCACATCCAGCCCCTTCCGGCGAACGTCGATGCGTCCGTGGTTGACGACGACGAAGTTCCCGCTCGCTAAACCGAGATCTTGCCGCGCCTGCCGACGCTCGATCGCTATCCACTCTCCGCAATCGATGGGGTTGGGGATATTGGCGATGTTGAGCGCCATGTGCGGGTAAGCTTTGGCGAGGCGTTCACGCTCCGCTGCCGATGCGACGATCAGGCCGCTGCAGGCACGGAGAGAAGCCTGCCTGGCGATCGCCTCTATCCAGGAGAGCGTCCGGTCGCCGCCCTGGAACGTTGCATAGAGCGGAATCCGCATACGGACTGCCAGCCAGGCAAGCGCATCAAACCGCGTGTATTCGTATTCCTGAACGAGAATTGCATCACATTGGGATCGGGCGAGCACCTTCCGGAATGCCGGGAGCGGCGTCGCGGACCAGCGCCGCAGACTGTGAGCCGCTGCGGAGTGACCTTGACGCGCGCGCGCGCCGGGAACAATCCAGATCGGCGCGCCCGTGCCGGCATGGTAGTGGCATTCTATCCGCGAAGCATTTTCGGAAGCGCACACGATGACCGGCCTATGCCCGGCCAGTTGCAGAGCGGAGGCGTAACCGAACAGCCAGCCGCCGGTCATCTGTTCGACGAAATCCTTAAGCCGCAATCCTATCGGATCGAGGAATTCCTCCACGACGTCGCCCCATGGAAAGAGGGCGATGACGAGGGAAGAGCGGCGGCCCATCAAGTGCCTCAAAAATTCATTTGCGCCAGGAAAAAGCCGTCTCCGTGCCGCGTGTCGAGCGTTGGTGCAGCACGTATCCGACAGCCGTTATCGGCGCCGCTAGAGCGTAAAGTATCTTGCGGCGACGACGTCCGAAACGAGAAAATGCGATGTCGTGAAACAGTGCCGTCACCGGGTTGATAAATGTGGCGCGGCGTTCCGGAACACGGTCGAAGAGCGCTGCGAGTTCGGGATCCCAGTAGCCGCGACGAACGTGACCCCATTCCTGCATCAGTTCGCTTTCATGCGGGCAATAGGGCTTCATGATGCGGAAATACGGGTAATGCCACTCCGCATGTGGCGTCGAGACAAGAACATACCCGCCTGGGCGCACGACCCTCAAGGCCTCTTGTGCGGCACTACGGTCATCCTCGATGTGTTCAAGCACGTCGAAGAGCGTCGCCACGTCGAAACTGTCATTCGCGAAGGGGAGGTCACAGGCATCGCCGCAGACGAAGGTCGACCTCGCCCAATCTGGCTGGTGGTTGCCCAACTCGGGATCGAGATCGAGGTTAACGACTTCAGCGTTCGGATAGAGGATACTTGCCATCCCGCTGCGCCCGCCTCCAATTTCGAGTATCCGGCCGGGCCCGTCGATCGCCGCGGGCGCGACGCGATGAATTGCGCGCATCTTCTCACGGTAGAAAAGGCCGTCGGTCAGAGCGTTTGGAAAGGGATTTCGAGACAGGAATTGTCCGAGCGGCGCCTTGCGGATCATCGATTTTCTTCCTCAACCAATTTGATGTTCGCCGTTTTCGCCAGCCGAAACGGACGAGGAATTGAAGACCAGCCAGCCAGCCTTCGACCTCTGCCGCGAGGATCCTGGTCCTGCCGGGGGGGCCTTCGAAAAGCGCCTTGACGAATGTTCTCAAAAAATATGCGGGCAGTTGCTTCCAGATGCGATCGATGTTTCCGCGATCGCCAAAATTGTCATATTGCGTGACAAGAGCTGCGACGTGGCCCTTCATGTAGGCTCTTATTTGCTGTCTGAAGCCCGGCCAGTCGCGGCGATGATGATGGAAGACAACGGCGCGAGGTTCATACAGGCAAGTCCCTCCTGTGGCTAGCAGCCGGTACCATAGCTCCGAATCTTCGGAACATCCGGCAGCACCGGCGCCGAGGCGCTCGTCGAACGAGCCTACCCGATCGAAGGCTGATCGCCGGAAGGCCATGTTGGCTCCGGCTCCGATTTTCCAGACATGCGCTCCGCTTGGCCGAGTCTCGTCGAAAAAGCGGCGGTCGAAGAGAAGCGGCACGAAGGTGGTCCCAAAACCGCCCATGTCGAACTGGAAGCGGCGTTGGGCGATCGTATCGAGCCGGGCTGGCAGCACCAGGCCGGTCAGGGCCTCGACGTCCCTTTCTTCAAAGGCGCGTGCGATTTCGGCAGTCCAGCCAGGATGAACCTCGACGTCGTCATCCGTGAACGCGATGATGTCTTGATGGCTTTCCCGAATGCCGGCGGATCGGGCAACACTCAATCCAGGCCGCGGCTCATGAACGTAACGGACCTCAGGAAAGCCGATACATACCGGCCGAGCGCTGCCGTCGCGGGAGTTATCAACGACGATGACTTCGCCCGGGGCGCTGCGTTGCCTTGCAACGCTTTGAAGGCACTCCGCCAGGGCGGGGCCGCGGTCACGCGTGCAAATTACGACTGAGATGTGCTGGGCCGACGCTGACGACGCAGTTGCAAGTTCATCAAGGCGGCCGACAAGGTCCTCGGCCGCGAGCGCCCCCGTCAAACAGAGCGCGGACTTTGGCGATCCTTCATAGGTCGCCCGCAAGGGGGCGCCCAGCGGGGTGCTGCGGGCGGCCAATTGTGCTGCCGAAAATTCCGCCGCGAACTGCCGCAGACGTGCCTCGCTGTAGGGCAATTCGTCAGGCAAGGACGCTCGCATTCCCAGCGGCAAGTCCTTCCACCAGAAGATCGATAGGGAAGGGGTATCTCCCGCATCGGCGTCCGCACAGACGGAGCCGAGATCGATTTGCCTGACACGGAAGGCGTCGCCATTCACCGGTTCTGCTCCCGGATTCTCTGGACGCGGATACGTGAGCGATCATATTCGCCTGCCAGGCCGTAGATTCCACCCCACAACTCTGCAATGCCGAAACGCAAATCACGACCTTGAAGCTTGCGCGCGGCCCGTGCCAGCGCTTTCAGCCGATCGAAAAACCACCAGCAAACCATGCCACGGTGCCGTGCCTTGAGCTCTCCGTCGGTCCGACGGCTTTTGACAAGAAAGGCCATCATACCAAGTCCCCATGTCCAATATTGCCGTCTCAATTGCTCGATAGTCTCGCGATGCTCGTGGTAAACGGCATACTCCGGTTCATAGATCATGGGCCGGCCTGATCGCAGGACACGATAGAAAATGTCGAGATCGCCACCGCCAGGCAGCGGTGCTCCGGTATCGAGCGCTTCGTCGAAACCGCCCAGCGATACGAGTAGCGTGCGGTCGAAAGCCATGTTGCAGCCGGCGCCGAGAATACCAGACCCTACCGGGTGCAGCGCATTGTCGAATCGGGTGTTGTGGAATTCATTACGCCTGAAGCCGCGGCCAAATCCGCCCCTTCGTTCGAAAAAGATCTGCGCCTCGGTGTCCAGGCGAAGCGGCAGCACCAAACCCGTAAAGCCGCCGGCACCGGGATTGTCCCGGCAGGCTTTGGCAAGCCCGTCAAGCCAGTTGCGGTCGACGACCACGTCATCGTCAAGATAGGCAATCAGGCCACCGCTGGCCGAATGAAGAGCGGCGTTTCGTGCAAAATCTAGCCCGGGCCTCGGTTCGAATACATAGAGAACGTCCTTGAAGCGCCCGACTGCTTCGCGCGTGGACGAATCCACAGACGCATTGTCCACCACGACGACTTCGACGCTCGGAAAAGCGGTTCCAAGTCGGATGCTGTCGAGCGAACCCAGCAACCTCGAAAGACGTTCGGCGCGGTCTTTCGTACAAATCGCGATGGAGAGGCTCGGCAGGGGCAATTGCCCAACCGGTCTTCGCCGCAGCAATTCCTTATCCATCTTCGCAACCAAGATCCGATCGGCGAAACGTTCATCGGCAATGGATTTCAGTTGCTCCGCCGACAGGATCGCGGCGGAGGCGAGCGCGATCATCTCAAAGCCGACAAGCCGGCCCTGCCAGCGGGCAATGAGACCAACGCCGTCGTGCTCTGGCGCAAGCTCAACCGGGGCCAGCGGAATTGACAGTTCGATGTCGACAATCTTGTAGCCCATCGCCTTAATTCGCACCCATGGCAACACGACCGTTTTGAAACTCGTGAAGTTTTGAAAAATGGCCCGCTCGCTTCAGGAGTTGATCCGGCGGACCAATCTCGATCACGCGTCCTTTCGACATCACGATGATCTGGTCAGCGGCCTGGACGGTGGACAGGCGATGCGCAATGACAACCACGGTGCGATTGTGCGAATATTGCTCGAGGGCGATCTGGAACGCCTGTTCCGTCCCGCCGTCGAGCGCATTCGTGGCTTCGTCCAAAAGGAGAATGTCAGGATTGCGAAGTATGGTCCGGGCCAGGGCGATCCGCTGCCTCTGGCCCCCCGACACGCGCATTCCCTGGTCGCCGATCTGCGTCTCGTAGCCCTCCGGAAGCGAGCGGATGAAATCGTCCGCCTTCGCAATGCGGGCCGCTTGGCTCAGTTCATTCTGACCAGCATCGAAATCGCCGTAAGCGATGTTGGCAGCGATGGTATCGTTGAAGAGGTACACCTCCTGGGACATCAGCGACAGCCGCTTGCGCCAACTGCGCAACTCGAAACATGGAAGCGGCATACCGTCGGCAAGGACTTCCCCCGACGTCGGATCCATGAAGCGAAAGAGCAGGGCCATGACGGTTGACTTGCCGGCACCCGACTCGCCAACGATTGCCGTAGTCTTGCCGGCGGGGATACTGAAAGAGACATCCTGTAGCGCCAAAGGCTGATCGGGCGCATACCGAAAGCAGACATCGCGAAATTCGACGGCGGTCTTGAGCGCGGGCGCCGGCAGATAGCCTTGGCTGAGAAACGGCGTTTGCGTTGTGCGCAGGTACTCGTCCACATCGTCAATCGCGCCCGCAAGCCCGTCCAGCGCAATCTTCGACTGCAGCAATTCCCGTGTGGGACCTTGGAGACGATAAAGCAGCGACAGGAAAGCGGCGAGAGCCGCGATTCCTATGCTTGCGGATTCGGCAATGAGAACCAGTGCACCGATCAGGATCGTGATCGAGATCTCCGAGACAGGCCCGGGGGTCGCCCAAAGCATGTCGAGCCTCAACAGACGACGCCTTACCCTGTCCGATGTCTGAACGAACCGGTCATGCTCGTAGGATTCCTGTGCGAAGGCACGNAACAGACGACGCCTTACCCTGTCCGATGTCTGAACGAACCGGTCATGCTCGTAGGATTCCTGTGCGAAGGCACGCATCAATTGCAATGAATTGATACTTTCCCACATCCTGAGGCCGAACTGCTTGTTTTCCTCGACGACGGCCTTGCCGGTCTCGTCAGCGCGTCGCGTGGCCAGACGAATGGCCATTGCTGCGAAAAGCAGGAAAATCATCGAAAAAAAGGTCAATCGGACCGAGATCAATAGCATCAAGAGAACGAAGACGCCGAAGGTACAAAGGCAGACCATCAATCGGTAGGCCAGGCTCAGGCCTTGGCTGACCTTCCAGGTATTGTTGGCAATCGTCGTGATGATGTCCGTTCGTCTGTTCTCGACACGGTAGTCGATGCACGAACTTATCGTCTGATCGAAAACCCTGGATCGCAACCGGTGCGCGACGAGGCCGTCGATGTATCTGGTTACCCAGGTGTTGGCGAGATGGACTGCATTCTTGAGGACGATGCTGACGCAAAGCGCTCCGACCAGGAAGGCGGTTAGGTAATGATGCGGAATGGGCGACAGGATTCTATCAAACATCGGTTGCCATCTACCGGGCTGAGGCGGCGAGGCTCCGAGGCTCTGCAGCAGGGGAATGAACAGAACGAGACCCGTACCTTCCAGAACCGCTGCGAGCAGTCCAAGCCCCACCACGGTCGGCCCAGCCCAGGCTGGCGCCGCCGCCAGGCGAAAGAGCCGCCGCAATCGCACGACCAGTCTCACCAGATGCTCTCTGCGTAGTGGGGTTGGAACTCGGCGTTCTTGTTTCGCATCCTTTTCATCCGGATTTTGACCCACCGAGGGACCAGCCGGGCTCGGCAATAAATGTCCATCATTCTTGGCAGGCGAGAAATCGCCGTCCCTGGCTCCATAAGGAAGAGTTTCTTCATCAGGCCATACGCTGCCGAAAGCCGCCCACAGATCAAGGCTCTTACGGCGAGCCAATGCAGCATGTCGATCAGATGATCGTCGAGATCGTCCCCGAACTGCGGGTACTTCTGGCGAAACTCGGCAAGGACAATTTCACAAGAACGAAGCATCTGCATGACATCGCTCGACATGTTGGCGTTCGTCATCCGGTAACCCACGAGGTACTGAGGAACGACGCGAAACTCGTAACTTTCGGCTATTCTGAGGCACATCAGCAGGTCCTCGCAGCCTTGTGCGTTCCTAGCTCTCAAGGAAGGGTCGAAGCCTCCCGCTCGCTCGAACGCGGCGCGACGGACCAGCATTGAACTTCCGTTGCCAACAAAATTCGTCCTGCACATGCGTTGGAGCACGCGACCCTCGGCATCGGGCCGGTTATGCAATGAGAATACCCGGCCGTCGCCGTCTATATCGGCGAACCAGCAATATGCCAGGCCTGCCGAAGAGCCGCCTTGCTGTAAGGTGCACATCTGAAGCGCGATTTTGGAGGGGGCCCAAAGATCGTCGGCGTCGACAAAAGCCAGGAACTCCGCATCGGTAGAAGCAACTCCACGATTGCGCGCTTTCGCAACGCCGCCGTTCGACTGCCTTATCAAGCGGATACGGCGATCCTGTTCAGTGTAGGAGGCCACAATCGAAGCAGAAAGGTCTGTCGAGCCGTCGTCGACGACGACAATGTCCAGCGCCTGGTGGTGTTGCCCGCAGATGCTGTTCAGGGTCGCGCGAATCGTTCAGCATTGAACATCGGCACCACGACGCCCACCGTGGTATTGTCTTGGATCATGGGCCTCTGTTGTCTCCGCGAACAGTTGGCTATGCAGGCACTGTAACCGGGCGCCCGGCGAGCTTCTCAGCGACGCGCACCCCTGACTTCGATGGCTCTGCCGACTGCGCGTGGTGCAGGAACCTGGACGGTGTGAGTTATGGCGACATGCTGCACTGCAACACAAAATTACACCGCAATGCGCAATATTGCTAATTTAATTATCTCTGATTGCGCTTTGCACGATCAGTTTTTCTTACGGCTCGAAACAGCGCTTGAACCGCAAGACAGCGTCTTGGCGCGCTGATCACCCCGGCCCAAGCCAGACAGCACGGCGACCAAACCCGCCAGCTACGCCACGCGGGATACGATCCCGCGGCCTTGGAGCAGGGGACTTGCCTACATCGCACATGTCGTCGATATGAAGGTCGATGAGTTCGCCGAAGGTTTTCAGGCGCGCTATTCGGGACTTTGTCGGCGTCTCACCGCGATCCGCTTGGCGTCGGTTGCCCAACGCCGTGCGTCGTCTCGGCGCAGGAAGGTCTCGCTGACGTAGCCACCTTTGCGACGGACTTGGACACGCCAGGAACCGGACGAGAGTTTTGTGTAGGTGGCCATATTTTCGTGCGCTCCGTGTGCACTGAGAGACGAAACGTGGCGAAAAGGGTCGTATTCTGGCGTAAATTCGTGTGCACTCGGCAGGTCTAACGATTTGATGTTAAAGAAAAAATGCTGAAAAATCAAGGTCATAGACTGGCTATTGCACCCATGATGGACTGGACGGACCGGCATTGCCGGTTCTTTCATCGCCAGCTGACGACACATGCACTGCTTTGTACCGAAATGGTTGTGGCCGACGCGGTCATCCACGGCGCGCGAGAGCGGCTGCTTGGCTTCGATGAGGTGGAACATCCCGTCGCCCTGCAACTTGGCGGCTCCGATGCGGCAAAACTTGCCGAAGCGGCGCGCGTTGGCGAAGCCTTCGGTTATGACGAAATCAATCTCAATGTCGGCTGCCCGTCCGACCGCGTCCAGTCGGGCACGTTCGGCGCCTGCTTGATGAAAGTACCCGACCTCGTCGCAACCTGCGTCGCGGCGATGAAGGCGGCGGTGACGGTGCCAGTCACGGTCAAGTGCCGCATCGGCGTAGACGAACAGGATCCGGAGCCGGCGCTCGATGCACTGGCGAATGGGGTTTTCGATGCCGGCGCCGATGCTTTGTGGGTGCACGCACGCAAGGCGTGGCTGGAAGGGCTGAGCCCCAAGGAAAATCGCGACATCCCGCCGCTCGACTATAACAGGGTCTACCGGCTGAAGGCTGGTAAACAAAACAAATTCATTGGCATCAATGGCGGTATTCAATCTCTTGACGAGGCGCGGCTGCATCTCGACCATGCCGACGGAGCCATGCTCGGCCGCGCCGCGTACCACACACCAGGCATTCTGGCCGGCGTTGACGCCGCCTTCTACGGTGCGCGGTCGGAAGCGTTCGATTTCGCGGCACTGATCGATGCGATGGCGGATTATGCGGCGCGCCATATCGAACGGGGCGGCCGGCTCGGCCATGTTACCCGCCATATGGTCGGCCTGTTTCACGGGCTGCCCGGCGCGCGCCGCTACCGTCAGATCCTGTCCACCGACGCAACTCGACCCGGGGCCGGGGCGGATATGCTGAAGATGGCTTTCGCCGCTGTCGAACTCGGTGGAGCGGCCGCCGAAGCGGCCTGAGCTCAGTCCCTGAGAATCATTCGGTCGCCGCGCACGTCGAAACCCGACAGCGAACCGATGAAATTCATGCCGAGCAGGCTTTGGCTCAGCATGCCGGGGGCGGCGATCATCACCGGCATATGCTTGCGCACGATGCCGCCGATCGCCAGTTCGTCGGTTTTGACCGCCGCGGCGCGCGCCATGCCATTGGCGGTCGAAACCGGTATCGTGTAGTTGAGCGCCGCGGGATTGAAGCCTGAGGCCTGGGCGTCCTCCGAACTCAGCACCGTGCTGGTGGCGCCGGTGTCTACAACGGCGCGAACCGGGTTGCCGTTGACCAGGATGCGCGCTTCGAAATGACCATTGTCGGCCTTGTCCAAGGTCACGGTGGCGTGGCCGTCTTCGACACCGAGCGCCAGCGGGCTGCCGGGAACGAGACCGGCGGTCACCCGGCTGGCGACGTCCTGCAACTCGTAGCGATATTGATAGCCGGCGATCAGCGCGAGCACGATAGCCGCCCAGGCGCCGAGGTTGCGGGCCATTGCTCCCAGCGGAGCCGACCGCAGCAAGCCGGCGCCGATAAGGGCGCCGAAAGCCCCAAGCCAGATCAGCCGGCCAAAATCGTGGTTCTCGACGCCGAACGTGCTGCCGGCGGAATCGTTGAGCATGAGCAGGGCTGCCCCGACACCGATCACCGCCATCACAATCCAGAACAGCCGGCTGCTCACTCGTCCCTCGCTAGAGTGCGTCGCGTTCGCGTGCCATGCGGGTGCGGCGCGTTTCCCGGCGCGGCCGGCGCTCGACGGTTTCAAGCCGGGCCGGCAGTTCGGCCATCACGCTCCGGCGCGTCTCGGGCGTCATCCCTATCCAGGCGCCGATCTCCTCGCGCGTGCGGCCGCAACCGAAGCAGAAGCCGGTTTGCATATCGATCGAACAGACCAGGATGCAGGGAGATTCGATGGCCGTCATGACTTTCTCTCGAGAGACCCGGTCCGGAATCCGCTCTTCCATCTCCACATGGTGCAACGGCGCAGCCAATGCAAGCCCTCCCGATTGCGCCTTCCGTGGCCGCCTTTGCGGCAAACCAGGAAGGACGATCGAGGAGGTTGTGCCGAGCACGCAAGGCAGCTATTCCGCTCCTCTGCTCCAGGAACCATTGTTCGCGACATGACCAGTGCACTGCCTTTCGACGATTTCCGCGACCTGCTCGGCAATCTGCCATTAGCCGACCTCAAAGCTGAAGCGCGCGTGCGCGCACTGTTTGCCAAGGCCGGCAAGCCTGAAAATTCGCTTGGCCGCGTCGAGGACATCGCCGCATGGCTCGCGGCCTGGAGCGGTCGCGCTCCGCCTGCCGCGACTAGGCCCCTGATGGCTGTCTTTGCCGGCAACCATGGCGTTGCCAGGCATGGCATTTCGCCGAGGCCCGTGGCGGCGACCGCCAACGCGGTCGAGCTTTGCGCGGCCGGCGGTGCGGCGATCAACCAGATCTGCATTGCCAACGACCTCGGTCTGAAGGTGTTCGATCTTGCCCTGCACATCCCGACCGGCGACATCACCGAGGACGCAGCGCTCGATGAGCGCGGTTGCGCCGCCACCATGGCCTTCGGCATGGAGGCGATTGCCGGCGGCACCGATCTGCTTTGTCTCGGCGATCTCGGCGTCGGCAACTCCACCGTCGCCGCCGCCCTGCTCGCCGCGGTTTTTGGGGGCAGGGGTGTCGACTGGGTTGGCCCGGGATCCGGCGCCGATGCGGCGATGCGGGCTCGCAAGGCAGAGGTGGTCGATGCGGCGCTGGCCTTTCACGGCCGCGATCTCGAAGACCCGCTTGAAGCGCTGCGCCGGGTCGGCGGCCGCGAGTTCGCCGCGATAGCCGGCGCAATCCTTGCCGCGCGAATGCAGCGGATACCGGTACTGCTCGATGGCTTCGCGGCAACGGCAGCCGCGGCGGTGCTGCATGCAGCGAACCCCGCAGCGCTTGATCACTGTCTTCTCGCCAGCCTGTCGCCGGAGCCCGCGCATGCAAGGGCCGCCGAGCGCCTTGGGCTGCGTCCGCTGCTCGATCTGGGGATCGGCCACGGCGAAGGGGCAGGAGCCGCTCTGGCGGCTGGGCTGGTCAAGGCGGCGGCACTGACCAGTTCGGGCATGGCGGCGGCTGTGCGGGGCTAGAATGTTGCAGCCGTTGGCCTGTTAACGCCTGGGATTCGGGATACGATAAACGACCGAGGTATATTTCGAATGGGAGCGAGTCCCGACTATCGAGCCGCCAAGGCCTTCGGCAATCCTTTTGCTCGCCACGTTCCCTTCCGCGACAGGATACTCGAAGCAATCGGGATTGAGCTCGTCGGATGCCCATGCCGCCAGAGCGGAAACGGCCTCCCGGCCGATGCCGTTTCCGTGTACGTCCTCCCTGATCCAAATTCCGATCTCGGGACAGGCAGTGGTGGCCGCATGAAGGCCGACAAGCCCCAGACAGCGACCGTCCGCCAACGACCGCACGACGAAATGCAGATCCGATCCGTCAAGCATCGGCGCCAACCAGGGTCGCCATACCTCGGCAAAAGCCGTTGGCGATCGAGGTGGTTCCCACTGCATGAAACGGGTGATCGCAGGGGTGATCGCGGCAAAGATCTCTTCAGCATCGTCGGCGGTAAACAGCCTCAGCCAAAGCCGTTCCGATTTGATTTCGACGCCGCTGGCATCCCAATCTGCCGTCATCGTGCTCTGCGTACCTTCTTCCAGTCGTCGACGCGGATCCGCAGCGTGCTACCGCCGTCGCGCGGCCACCGCCGCGGTCGGCAGCGCCGGCAGTTCTTCCATCACCCGGCTCAGCGGGAAGATGGCGATCGCCTCGGTGCCTTCGCGCAGCTTGGAATGAAGCTCGAACTCGCCGCCATGCATGGCGAGCAGCCCTTGCACGATCGGCAGGCCAAGCCCGGTGCCTTGCTCGGCGCTCTTGATGGCGATCGAACCCTGGCCGAAGGCTGAAAGCACGACCGGGATCTCGTCCTCGGGAATGCCCGGACCGTTGTCCTTGATCGAAATGTATTGTCCGCCGCCCGCCGTCCAGCCGACCCGGACGCGGATTTCGCCGCCGGTGGCGGTGAACTTGATGGCATTGGACAGAAGGTTGAGCGTGATCTGGCGCACGGCGCGCTCGTCGGCGAACAGGCGCGGCAATGTCTGTTCGAAATCCTGGAGGACGCGGATGTCCTTGTTGCGCGCCTTCAACTCCATCATGTGGCAGCAATCCTCGACAATGTTGAGCAACATGACAGGCTCCTCGTTGAGCTGATATCGGCCGGCCTCGATGCGCGATAGGTCGAGGATCTCGTTGATAAGATCGAGCAGATGCTGGCCTGAGTCATGCACGTCGTGGGCGTAGTCACGATAGGTGGGATTGCTCATCGGCCCGAGGACCTCGTTCGCCATCACCTCGGAAAAGCCGAGAATGGCGTTGAGCGGCGTGCGCAATTCATGGCTCATCGAAGCGAGGAAACGCGATTTTGCCAGGTTGGCGTCCTCGGCCCGCCGCCGCGCCTCGTCCGACATCGACTTCGCCGTCTCCACTTCGGCGATCAGCGCGTCCTTTTCGGAGCGGAACGACAACAGCAGCAGAGAGAAGCGATTGAGGTGACTGGCAATATAGGCGAAGAAAGGCAGCGACAGGACAAGCAACGCGGCCATGATGGTCCCGACCGGCATCCACGACTTGGTCGCGGCATAGGCGTAGAGCGCCACGGGAACCGCGAAGGTCGCCAGCAGTGCTCCGCTCAGGGAGGAGGCCATGAGGGCGGTCCCTGCCATGGCAAACAGCAGCACCACCGCCTGGACCGCCTGGAACTGGTCGACCTCGCAGGCCCCGCAGCCCAGCCAGACGAACCAGGCCCAGCCCAGACCACAAAGGAAGTGGCCGACCAGGAATTCCCTTCGCGTTTGCAAGGCGTTAAGTTCGGAAGCTTCCGTGCGCTCGATGCGCCGCGCCATGAAAACGACGATCGTATAAGAGATCAGTGTAAACAACGCCCAGAGCCCGATCTCATTGCCCACACCGGCCAGACGGCCGGCCGCGGCGATCGCCAGGACGAGCATCGGGATGACGACGGCACCGCTGGTCATCGCCTGGGCATGGAGCTTCAGCAGCTCGCGGTCGAAATCGAGATTGCCGGCCTGCTGCGAAAGACGGTCGCGCGTCTTGCGAACCGCGCGCGCGACATCGCTGTTGCGATGCCGTTTCCTGCGGTCCACAATGAACTTGTCCGCTGTGTTCGAGCGTTGCAAGGGCATCAAAAGCTTCAATTTATGCGCGCAGCGATTTCAAGGTGTTAAGCTACGTTCGAATGATTAACCAACCGTTTGCCATATGAGCCGTTCCTGGTCGCCAAGGTCGCGCCCGAGGTACGCGGCAGCGCACCCGAGAAGCCCGTGGCGCAAGCTGCTGGACTACGGGCTGACCGTCATCATTCTGGGGCTGCTGATCCTGCTTGCGGCGCGTCTCGATCGAGTGGAGACACGCAAGACTCAAGGTATAGCCATCATCAATGACGGCGATTCGATCATGCTTGGCGCCGAGCGCATCCGCATGCGTGGCATCGATGCCCCGGAATACACCCAGACTTGTCGCAATAACGGGGCCGATTATGCCTGTGGCACGCTGGCGCGCCAGTCACTGGTGCGGTTGATTGCCGGCAGGCCGGTCACCTGCAGCGGCTGGCAGCGCGACCGCTATGGCCGGTTGCTCGGCGACTGCAAGGCCGGCGGCACCGACCTAAACCGGGCCCAGGTCGAGGCCGGCTGGGCCGTTGCATATGGCGCTTTCGAAGGCGAGGAAGCGACGGCCCGCGCGGCCAGGGTTGGCATCTGGGCGGGCACGTTCGACCAGCCGCAGGACTGGCGCGACAGTCACCACGGCGGGGCCGTCGAGCGAAAACATGGCACACTGGCGTCCATGGGCGACGCGGCGCGCGAGATTTTTCGCTTCTGGTGAAGCGTGTCTGGCAGAAGGAAAAGGAGGATCGAAATGAAGCTGTTCGACGGCGGCCGGGCACCCAACCCTCGGCGGGTTCGGGTTTTTCTCGCCGAGAAGGGGATCGCGGTTCCGTTGGTGCCCGTCGACATGGGCGCGCTGGAGCACAAGCAGCCGCCGGTAAGCTCGCGCAACCCGCTGCGGCGCCTGCCGGTGCTGGAACTCGATGACGGCACCATCCTCACCGAATCCGTCGCGATCTGCCGCTATTTCGAGGAACTCCATCCCAAGCCGGCATTGTTCGGGAACGGCGCGCTTGGCAAGGCGCAGGTCGAGATGTGGCAGAGGCGGATGGAGTTCAACCTGCTCGCCAGCGTCACGCAGTCTTTCCGCCATATCCATCCCGCCATGAAGGAATGGGAAATCCCGCAGATCCCCGAATGGGGCGAGGCCAACAAGCCGAAAGCCGTGGAGTTTCTCACGTTGCTGGATGCTGAACTCGGTAGCCGTGAATTCGTCGCCGGCGACAGCTATTCCATTGCCGACATCACAGGTTTGATCGCGATNGACTTCATGAAGCCGGCACGCATCAAGGTGCCGGAGGAATGCACCAATGTGTCGCGGTGGCATCAGGCGATCTCCAGCCGGCCGAGTGCCGCCGCTTGAGCGTGGAACTGGACAGCTTCGCCACGACGGTCCGCGCTTGCCGCATCTGCGCGGACAACCCCATCGGCAAGCCGCTGCCGCATGAGCCGCGTCCGGTGCTGCGACCCTCTTCCAGCGCCCGCATCCTGATCGCCAGCCAAGCACCGGGAACCAAGGTGCATCTGTCGGGCATGCCCTTCACCGATGCTTCGGGCGACCGTTTGCGGACTTGGCTTGATGTGACCAGCGACGAATTCTACGACATCGAGAAATTCGCCATCGTGCCGATGGGCTTCTGCTTTCCCGGACAGGACGCCAAGGGCGGCGACCTGCCGCCGAGGCGCGAATGCGCCCCGGCCTGGCGCGCGCCCTTGATGGCGCTGATGCCGAGGATCGACCTGGTGCTGACGATCGGGATCTACGCGCAGTCCTGGCATATGGGCGCGGCGCGGCGCGCCTCGCTGACGGAAACGGTGATGGACTGGCGCGCCATCTGGGAGAATTCCGTCGGCCCCAAAGTGCTGCCGCTGCCACATCCATCCTGGCGCAACACGGGCTGGTTGAAACAGAATCCGTGGTTTGAAATGGAATTGCTGCCTTTCCTGCGCCCGGAAATTCGCTATCGCCTGGGTTAGGCATTGAGCAAGAAATCACTCGCTTTCAACGCCGAGGACAGAATTTCTTTCTTGTGAACGGCCCAAATAAAAGGGAATATAGCGAAATTGTTCCACCAGGAGCCTCCGATGGATCGCCTCGACCGAAAAATTCTCCGCCTGCTGCAGGAGGACGCGACGCTCGCGGTCGCCGACGTCGCCAAGAAAGTTGGCCTGTCGACCACGCCGTGCTGGCGGCGCATCCAGAAGCTGGAGGAGGAGGGCGTCATCAAGCGGCGCGTCGCCATTCTCGACCACGAGAAGGTCAATGTGCGGGTCACCGTCTTCGTGTCGATCCGCACCAATTCGCACAGCCATGAATGGCTGCGCCGGTTTTCCGAGGTCATCCAGGAATTTCCCGAGGTGGTCGAATTTTACCGCATGAGTGGCGACGTCGATTACCTCTTGCGCGTCGTGGTGCCCGACATCGCCGCCTATGACGCCTTTTACAAACGGCTGATCGCGAAGATCGAGATCCGGGACGTGTCGTCGTCCTTCGCCATGGAGCAGATCAAGTACACGACCGAAATCCCGCTCGACTATATGGTGCTGGACAAGGAGTCGGGCGCGAACGCGGCCTGAGCCCGCCGTTCAATTCTTCTTCTTGTTGAGGAAGCGCCAGGGCGAGTTCACCGGCAACACAACGGAGTCCGGAACCGTGTCGACGCCCACGATATCTGCCTTGCGCACGGTGTAGCCGGACTGGATGAGGCTGACGCCGTCGAGAATGAACAGTTGGCTCTTCTCCATGTCCGGCTTCAGGGCGCCGGTGACGGCAACCGACTGGTAGGCCCCGGACATCTTGTAGGGATGGGCTGGTGTGACCAGCACGATCTGGTTGGGCGGAGGCGTCGGCATGTGGCTGCACGCACCCGTCCATGGCACCAGCAGGAACTGATAGACGAGATCTCCGTCGCGATCGACCGGCAATGCATAGCCGGCCAACTGTATGATCTTGTCGTACAGGGCGACTGAGAGTGTCTCGCCATGATCCGGCAGTTTCGCCGCGATCATCGGCAAGCCGGCGTCTTCGGCGATGGCCTGCGTCGCCGGGCGCAGATCCTTCCAGAAGATGTGCGTGGTCTCGGCCGAAGCGCCCGCGGTGGAGAGCGCGAGCGCGGCCGCAAGCGCCAGGATCGCTTTAAAATGGTTCATGGTCGCATCCTTTGCGGGCGAGTAAAGACGCCGCTGTCGGTGGCGTCAATGCTCGAGCCGCATCACCTGTCAGCGAGAACCGGCCGCGGCAATCCTCGCCCTGTCAGGTCTTTCTGGCGGCGAGGCGTTCGTGGGTTTTGGCATGCGAAAGTTCTTTTACCGCATCCTTGCCGATCCAGCGCGCCGTCCTGTTCGCGGAGTTGGCAAGTTCCTGCGCCAGGGCAAGGGCAGGGCCATGCAAACCCACCGACCGTTTGCCGATTTGCCGCAACGCCCAGTTGACCGCTTTCCTGACGAAATTGCGCTCGTCGCGGGAATGAGCCTCGACTAGCGGCAGGTAGGACAGAAACGTCGCGTCCGGTTCCTTTTTCAAATGCACTGACGCCCATGCCAGCATGGCGAAGGCCGTGCGGCGAACGAATTCGCGCTCCTCGGCGGCAAACTCCTCGACCAGCTGGCGCCAGAACAGCGTATCCACGAACAGATCCGAGACGGTGTCGACGATCTCCCAGGAATCGAAATCGCCGGCCCAGCGGCGGCACTCTTCAATGGTGATCTTTTTCGGCTCGCCGGTGAAGGCCGCCATCAGCCGTGCTTCGCGAACGCCGCTGTCCCACAGCGCCAGGGATCGCTCGTGGTTGCGTTTCAGCTTGCGCGCCAAAGGCCGCAAATCCGCATTGGCGACACCGAGCGCGGTCGCGGTGTTGATACCGAACCGCCCCATGCCGGCGCGGATTTCCTCGGTTCCGATCGAGTGCAGATGGGCGACGATGTCCTGCGCGGTCCAGCCTGGAACGGGCGCGGACACTGCGCCTACCTCTCCAGCCGCGCCAGCAGCGAAGACGTGTCCCAGCGCTTGCCGCCCATCGCCTGTACGTCCTTGTAGAACTGGTCGACCAGCGCGGTCACCGGCAGCCTGGCCCCGTTGCGATCGGCCTCTTCAAGGCAGATGCCGAGATCCTTGCGCATCCAGTCGACGGCGAAACCGAAGTCATATTTGCCGGCGTTCATGGTCTTGTGCCGGTTTTCCATCTGCCAGGAACCGGCCGCGCCCTTGGAAATCACCTCGATGACCTTCTCAATGTCGAGACCTGCCTTCTTGCCGAAATGGATGCCTTCCGAAAGCCCCTGCACCAGCCCGGCGATACAGATCTGGTTGATCATCTTGGTGAGCTGCCCGGCGCCCGCCGATCCCATCAGTCCAACCATGCGAGCAAAAGCGTCGATAACTGGCCTGGCCCTGTCGAAGGCGGCCTCATCGCCGCCGACCATGACGGTCAGCACACCGTTCTCGGCGCCGGCCTGGCCACCGGAGACGGGCGCGTCGAGAAATGAGAAGCCGCCCGATTGCGCGGCTTCGGCCAGTTCGCGCGCGACTTCAGCCGAAGCCGTGGTGTTATCGATGAAGACCGAACCTTTCTTCATCGACTTGAAGGCTCCCGCGGGGCCTGTGGTCACGGAACGCAGGTCGTCATCGTTGCCGACACAGGAAAAAACGAAATCCTTGCCCTCGGCGACCTGGGCCGGCGTCGCGGCAAAGCCGCCGCCATGTTGGGCGACCCACTGCTCAGCTTTGGCCTGGGTGCGGTTGTAGACGGTCACTTCGTGGCCACCCTTGTTCTTCAGGTGTCCGGCCATGGGATAGCCCATGACGCCAAGACCGAGAAATGCCACCGATGCCATGCCTTGTCCTTCCGACGGAAAAGAGATTTCAGCTGCGGAAGCTCTAGGCCATGCGACGAATTCGTCAAGGCGCGCGCTGCGGCATCGACTGGCACAGGCCGATCGGGAACGGCTCAGCGATTGAGGTGGATCGTAATCCTGCGCTCGATCCATTCGACGCCATGGCGCAGGATTTCGACCATCACCAGATAGACGATGGCGACCCAGACATAGGCCTGGAAATCGAAGGATTTGGCGTAGGCAAGCTTCGCATTGCCCATCAGGTCATAGACCGTGATGATGGCGACGATGGCCGAGGCCTTGATCATCAGAACCAGTTCATTGCCGTAGGGCCGCAAGCCCACGATGAACGCCTGCGGCAGGATGACCTTGCGCAGCGTCTGCAGCTTGTGCAGACCGAGCGAGGCAGCACCTTCCCATTGGCCCCTGGGAACACTCTCGATGGCGCCGCGGAGGATTTCGGCCTGGTAGGCCGCGGTGTTGAGCGCAAAGGCAAACACGCCGCAGTTAAAGGCCTCGCGGAAGAACCACCACAGCCCGATGGACTCGAGTTGCAGCCGGAAAGAGCCCAAGCCATAGTAAACGAGGTAGACTTGGACGAGCAGCGGTGTGCCGCGGAAGAAATAGACATAGCAATAGGCAAGGCCGGACAAGAACCGGTTCTTCGACATGCGGCCATAGGTGACGGGCAGCGAAAAGATCGCGCCGGCCACCATCGAGATCGCGACGAGCGACAGCGTGGTCCACAGTCCCTGCAGATAGGCGGGTGCATATCTGGCAAAGAACTCGCCATTCCAGGCGTAGACGAGATAGGCGAGGATACCGAGGCCGAAGAGGATCCAGAGGCCGACGAGTGCGTAACCGACGATGCGGGTGCGCGGCCAGCCGCGTGCCCGCGGCGGCGGGCGGTCGACCGAGATCGCTTCCGTGACGCTCATCGTGCCTCCCTCCGCCCTAGCGAGCGCAAGATGAACCCGGTCGCGATGGAGGACAGGATCGCCAGGACGAGGAAAACCAGTGCGGCGACGCTGTAAAACAGGAAGGAATGCTTGGTGACACGTGCCGCCACGCCGGCATTGCGCAGGAGATCGGAAGAGCGTCGNGAGGACAGGATCGCCAGGACGAGGAAAACCAGTGCGGCGACGCTGTAAAACAGGAAGGAATGCTTGGTGACACGTGCCGCCACGCCGGCATTGCGCAGGGTTTCAGCGAGGTTGACGACCGAGACGAGGGCGGTGTCCTTGAGCAGGCTCAGCCAGCAATTCTCAAGGCCGGGAAAGGCGATGCGCAGCAGCTGCGGCAGGATCACCTTGCGCATGGTAAGCCATTTCGACAGGCCGATTGCGTAGCCGCCTTCATACTGGCCCTTCGGAATGGCGCGAAAGGCGGAGAGGAATACCTCGCTGGCGTAGGAAGAAAAGATCAGCGACAGCACGATCATGCCTGCGATGAAGCTGTCGACATCGATCGTTGCCTCCGGTTTGAAGAGGCGGATGACGTATTGCAGCAGGATGGGCATGCCGAAGAAAAACAGGAACAGCGTCACCAATTCCGGCAGGCCGCGAAACATGGTGGTGTAGATGTTGGCGGCCAGCCGCAGCGACGGTTCTTCGGACTGCTTGGCCCAGGCCACGAAAAAGCCGATCGTCAGGCCGATCGGCAGCGTTGCAAGCGCGAGCGCGATGGTGACCAACGCACCATAGGCAATATCGTCACTCCAGCCCTCCGGTCCCCAACTGAGCAGCGTCCATATGCTTTGGACTGGCATTGACTGGCCTTACCCCACGGCGCTCCCGAGATGAACAAGGCGGCAGGGAAACCCCGCCGCCTTGGCAATGATGATCAGGACTCGGCGCCGTAGACGTCGAACTTAAAGTACTTGTCGTTGATTTCCTTATATTTTCCGTTTGCGCGGATGGCGTCGATGGCGGAATTCAACTTGTTGACCAGGTCGGTATCGCCCTTTCGAACGGCGATGCCGGCGCCAGGTCCGAAAATTTCGACAGGTTGCGGCGAGGGCTGGCCGAGAATCTTGCAGCAGGCGCCTTCAGGCGAATCCAGAAACTGCTGCAGCACTACGATATCGTCCTCGATGGCGTCGAGACGGCCATTGGCGAGGTCAGCCTGTTCCTCGGGGCTGCTCGGATAGCCCTTGATGGTGCTGTCCGTGTAGGTCTTCGAGGCATAGTTGAAATGGGTTGTCGTGGTGGCGACGCCGATATTCTTTCCGGCGAGGTCTTCCTTGGTCACGCCCTTGAGCGGCGAATCCTTCGGCACGGCGATTGCCGACGGGGTGTTGTAGTATTTGTGCGAGAAGTCGACCTTCTCCTGCCTCTCCGGCGTGATCGACATCGAGGCGACGATGGCGTCGAACTTGCCGGCCTGAAGTGCGGGAATGATGCCGTCCCAATCCTGGGCGACGAAGGTGCACTTGACCTTCATCTCATCGCAAAGCGCCTTGGCGATGTCGATGTCGAAGCCGACAAGCTGGCCGTCCGCGGTGAGGTTGTTGAAGGGGGGGTAGGCGCCTTCGGTGCCAATCCGCAGGGTCTTCTCCTGGGCCTGGGCTACGCCGAGCGTCAGCAGCGCAGCCGATGCGGCGAGCGCGATACGCAGTGCAATACGCATGATAGTCCTCTCTTTATGGTCCCGGCCGTCGTTCCGAAACGGCTCTGTGGGGCTGTGCTTTTTGACCGCCCGCTGAGCCGATACTCCCACTCTTTCCAAGAAAAAAGCAACCGCAAAACCGCCGAAACCGGTAATGGGCTTCTACCGTTACGTTACTTCTCAAGCAACGAGGCCGGTCGTGCGCTCGATGAAGTCGGCTATGGATTTTGCGTCGTCGAGGTCGAACACCGGCAGGCTCTGGTCGGTGATAGCGAAATCCGCGGCGACGGCGACAATATTGGGATCACCCACCGCAAGCGGCGTACGGTCCTTCGCTTCCAGCCGCCTCGTTTCGATCTTGCGGTGGGATTCGCGCTTGTAGCCTTCGACCAGCACGATGTCGCAGGGGGCGAGCCGCGACAGGATGGCGTCCAGCGGCGGCTCTCGCTCGCCACGCAATTCGTGCATCAGCGCCCAGCGATTGCCCGATACTATCGCAACCTCGGTAGCACCCGCCTGCCGGTGGCGGAAGCTGTCCGCGCCGGGCTTGTCGATGTCGAAATGATGATGAGCATGTTTGACCGTCGAGACCTTCCAGCCGCGCCGCACAAGCTCCGCGACCAGCCTTTCCGTCAGTGTGGTCTTGCCGGAGTTTTTCCAGCCGGTGATGCCGAAGATGCGTCTGTTCATGGCGACATGCTCTGCAACAGCTGTTCGGCCTGGGCAAGATCGTCCGGGACATTGATGTTGAAGAAAGGATCGATTCCGACGGATTGCCGGACAGGGAATTCCACGTCGACATGGCCGTGTTGTTCGATAAAGGCCGACACGCGCCTGTTGTCCTGATCGACCAGGAAATGCCGCAAGGCATCGCGGCATCCGGTTGGCCACAGCGCGAAGGTCGGATGCCGCCGGCCCGCCGAAGAGGCGACGGCGATAGAACCGGGATGTTCATCCGCTGCCGCCGCCAGACGGTCGACGAGATCCAGCGGCAGGAAAGGCGTGTCGCCGGCCGCGGTGACGATCGGCTTGCAAGGCAGTGCGGCGGCGGCCCATTCCAGGCCGGTCAGGATTCCGGCAAGCGGCCCGGCAAAGCCTTCGATGGCATCGGCAAGCACCGGCAGCCCGAACCGGGCGAACCGCGCCGGATCGCCATTGGCGCTGAGCGCCAGGATCTCGAGCTGCGGGCCAAATCGCGACAGCACCTTGTCGAGCACGCAGCCGCCGCCCAGCGGCAACAACGCCTTGTCGCCACCGCCCATCCGCCTCGACTGGCCACCTGCCAGGATGATCCCAGCGATATCCCGCTTCATGCCATCCAGCCTGTACGCCAGCCGGGGGAAATCGCAAGCGGCTTCAAGGGGTGCTAGAGTCCTTCCGGCGCCATGGCCGGGCCGGTGCTTTCGGCGACGATCTTCCGCCGGCCGACCATCCGCTCGCGATAAAGCGTATAGAGCCCCGAGCCAACAACTATTGCCGCGCCGGCAATCATCGGCACGTCCGGTATGTCACCGAAAATAGTCAAGCCAAGCAGTATCGACCAGAGGAGCGCCGTGTAGCGGAACGGAGCGATGAAGGAGATCTCACCCGATCGCATCGCCATGATGATGAATTGGTAGCCGATGAGCACCAGCACCGCGGCCAGCGCCAGCAGCACCGTGCTTTTGCCGGTCATCGGTGTCCAGCCACCCATCGGCGTCAACAGAAACGCACCGACGACGGTCATGGCCAGCGCGGTGGCGGTCGAGACCAGCATCGTCGGGATGGCCTGGGGGATGCGCTTGGTGGCAAGGTCCCGCACCGTGCAGCAGGCGACGGATGCCAGCGCCACCAGCGAGTAAATGCTGAAGCCCTCGAAACCCGGCCGCACGATGATGATGACCCCGGCAAACCCGATAGCGATCGCCAGCCAGCGCCGCCAGCCGACCGCTTCACCGAAAAACAGCGCCGCGCCCATCGTCACCGCCAGCGGCAGCGCTTGGAGAACGGCTGAAACGCTGCCGATCGGCAAATGGGCGAGCGCGACCAGGAAGGACACGGTAGCGCCCGCTTCGCCCAGGACACGGACCGCCACCAGCGGCTGCAGCATCAGGCGCGGCTGAAAAAGTGCGCCACGTTGTCAAGCCAGCAGTCCGACGAACAGCGAGGCGAACGCCCCTCTGATCAACATGACCTGCGCCATGGTCATCGACTCCGAAGAGTATTTGGTGATGGCGTCGTTGAGCGTGAAGCCAACCATCGCCACCACCATGAACAACGCGCCGCGAAGATTTGGGGAAAGGGGCAAGACATCTACCGTTGCTTTGGCAAGCAAGCCTGTAACAGCCCACCACGAAACAGCAACGGCAAAGGGCTGGGCCAGGACCGGATATCTATCTTCGCCGGCGTGAATCTTCTGGGCGAGATACGAATTCTGTCGGAAGGCGGCATCGCCTCCCGACATGGTGCAGATGAGGGATTGTCTACTTCTTGGGTGTCAGCACCTCGGTGCCGTTCCCCTCCTTGCCGGCGATGGTCCACAAACCATGCAGCGACCCGTCATCCTCGACCTTGTAGACGACGAGGCCGATATCCTTGCCCATTGCGTAGCCAGCTGAGAACGCGTTGTCGTTGCGCATGCAGATGCCATCGGAAGAAGAACCGCCCGTCTCCCAATGGATCGTGCAGGTGGTGCCGCTGGTCAGCGCGATGGTGGCTTCGCCGCCATAGGACGAACCATCGAAATTGGTGCCGGCGACGGTGTAAGTGCCGCCGATCGACTGGGCAGCCGCCGGCAGGGTAGCCAAGCCGAGCAAGGCAAAAGCGAGAAGGAGTTTGCGCATGATGTAATCCCCCGAGAACGCGATGAATCGCTACGGGGCGGAGGGTAGGCGGGAAACCATGACCAGTAAATCAGACCGACATTTGCCGACAGATATTTGTTTGCGGTGTGGCTAAAATACTCTTGGCCCGAACGGTTCATGGTCCCTTAAGGCTGCCAGCGATGGCGCCGACCAGCGGGTCATATTTCGATTTCAGCGCCGGCGGATAGTCGATCCAGACCGTGCGGATGACGCCATCCCCGCCAAACAGCCGCCGCTCGTAAAAAATCTTTCCGTTCTTCACGCCCGACAGCACGGCCCAATCCTTGCCGGCCTTGCCGTAGGTGACCTTGTAGCCAGGCTCATTGCTCGTCTTTTCGCCGACGACAAAGTCTTTCGGCGTCTCATGGTCGATGTCTGGGATGCCGGAGCATGTCAGGCTGGCCCCGTCCGCGCTCAGCCATACCTGGCCGTCGCCGTTCTCAGGCTCGGGCNCTTGTAGCCAGGCTCATTGCTCGTCTTTTCGCCGACGACAAAGTCTTTCGGCGTCTCATGGTCGATGTCTGGGATACCGGAGCATGTCAGGCTGGCCCCGTCCGCGCTCAGCCATACCTGGCCGTCGCCGTTCTCAGGCTCGGGCTGGCGATCGGTGAAGATATCGTCGCGGAAGGTGCAAACGGTGCCGAAGCGCTCGTTCACGTAGGTGAATTGCGCGGCAAACGCGGTATTCGCCGAGACCGCGGCAAGAGATATGACGATTGAGTAGAGCCGTCGCATGCCTTACCCCGGAGCCGATCATTGCAAGGCGTTCTCGCACGGACAGGCGACAAGGTCAGCCGCCCGTGACACTCATGTGCCGAGACACCGACGGACGGCTGGTGCGGCGGTCGATGATGAAGTCATGGCCCTTTGGCTTGCGGCCGATGGCTTCGTCTATAGCGTCGGCAACCAGTTCATTGCCTTCGGACGCGCGCAACGGGGTGCGCAGGTCGGCTGCGTCTTCCTGGCCAAGGCACATATAGAGCGTGCCCGTGCAAGTCAGCCTGACCCGGTTGCAGCTTTCGCAGAAATTATGCGTCATCGGCGTGATGAAGCCGAGTTTTCCACCGGTCTCGGCGACTTGGACATAGCGGGCCGGGCCACCGGTCTTGAAGGGGATGTCGGTCAGCGTGAACTGGCGCTCGAGCGATGCACGCAGCAGCGACAGCGGCAAGTACTGGTCGGTGCGATCGGCGTCGATCTCGCCCATCGGCATGGTTTCGATGACGGTCAGGTCCATGCCGCGGCCATGCGCCCAGCGCATCATTTCGGGCAGTTCGGCGTCGTTGAAATCCTTCAGCGCCACCGCGTTGAGCTTGACTTTCAGTCCAGCCGCCTGGGCGGCATCAATGCCCGTCATGACCTTGCCAAGATGACCCCAGCGGGTGATGGCGTGGAACTTGTCGGCATCGAGCGTGTCGAGCGAAACATTGATGCGCTTGACGCCGCAATCGGCGAGCTCGGCGGCGAAGCGCGAAAGCTGCGAACCGTTGGTGGTCAGCGTCAGTTCTTCCAGTGCGCCGCTGTCGAGGTGCCGCGAAAGCTGGCGCACCAGATGCATGATGTTCTTGCGCACCAGCGGCTCACCGCCGGTGAGGCGCAACCGTTTGACACCCTTTTCGATGAACACGGTGCAGAGCCGGTCGAGTTCTTCTAGCGACAGCAGGTCCTTCTTGGGCAGGAAGGCCATATCCTCGGCCATGCAATAGGTGCAGCGGAAATCGCAGCGGTCGGTGACCGACACTCTGAGATAGCTGATCGTGCGACCGAAGGGGTCGATCATGTTCATGTTCGAGCGTTTCCGTGGCCGTTAACGGCGCCGTTATATACAGCTATGTGATACGATGCAGCCCGCCATTCAAGATAGCAGGCCTAGATCTTTGGTAACATTCCGCGACCGACATCGCGTGTCGGCACAATCCCATACCTTTTCGCACGGCGCGAAGCAGCGTAGGGAAGGGCAAATTCATGCAGGATCGACCATGACGGCGCCGAAAGAACTGAGGGTCTCCAAGGACCGCAAGCTGCTCACCGTGACCTTTCCCAGCCATCAGCCGTTCGAGCTGCCGGCGGAACTGCTGCGCGTGGCGTCCCCTTCCGCGGAGGTGCAGGGCCATTCGCCCGAACAGCGGGTGACGGTTCCCGGCAAACGCGATGTGGCCATCCTGAAGATCGAGCCGGTCGGCAATTACGCGGTGCGCATCACCTTTGACGACTTCCATGACACCGGCATCTTCACCTGGAATTACCTGCACACGCTCGGCCACGAGAAGCATGCGCGCTGGAATGGCTATCTCGCGGAACTCGCCGAGAAGGGCCTGAGCCGCGATCGTTAGCCGCCATTGCGTCGTCAAAACGTCACCGATCGGGAGTAGGGCGGCGGAACGGGAGACGAAAAATGTCGGTCATCACCACAGTCGAACAACTCGAAGCCAGTTACGGATTGCCGGGCGAGGCCTCGGTGGTCAAGGAACTCGACCATGTCATCCCAGAATACGCCGCCTTTATCGAAGCCTCGCCCTTTGTCGCGCTAGCCACCAGCGGTCCGGAGGGGCTGGATTGTTCGCCGCGCGGCGATCTCGCGGGCTTCGTGCGCATCGTCGATGCGAAAACGCTGATGATGCCGGACCGGCGCGGCAACAACCGTGCCGATTCGCTGAAGAACATCATCAGGGATCCGCGCGTCGCCCTGCTGTTCCTGGTGCCGGGCTCCGGCACGACGCTGCGCATCAACGGACGAGCCCATATCACCACGGACCCAGCGCTGTGCGCGTCGTTCATGGTCGACGGCAAGCCGGCGCGTTCGGTCACCGTGATCGATGTCGATTCGGTCTATTTCCAGTGCGCTCGCGCCATCGTGCGGTCGGAACTGTGGAACCCCGCCAAGCATGTCGACCCGAAGTCGCTGCCGACACCCGGAAGGATTTTGGAAATCACCAGCCTCAAGAATATCGACGGCGAAACCTACGACAGGGAGTGGCCGGAGCGGGCGAAGAAGTCGATGTGGTGATCGCCTGAAAGGGCGATCACGCCTCGTTCAGCACGTCATAGATCTTGCGCATCTGCTCGCCGATCATGTCGCATTGTTCCGGCGTCGACTGGCTCATCGCCTTCTCGATCAGCGCCATATGCACTTTCAGCGCCCGCATCAGCAGCGCCTCGCCGGTTTCGGTCAGCGTAAGCCGCAAGATGCGCTTGTCCTTCTCATCGCCTTCGCGCCGCAGCAGGCCACGCGTCTCCAACTGCGGCAACAGCATGGTGATGTTGGAGCGGCCCACGAGCAGCTTGCGGGCGAGGTCGTGCTGCGACATGCCTGGGTGACGGTAGAGGTTCATCAGCACGTCGAGCTGCGCCGGCTTCAGGTCGAGCGGCGCAAGTTTCACCGCGAGCGTGCGCTCCAGCACATGGCAGGCGCGCGCCACCGCGACCCAGTTGCGAAAACGCGGGTTGTCCCAGGGTAGCTCTTGTTTATTGTTCATCTTTGAACTATTATGTTCATGCTTGAACGTATGGATGGATTCTGACTATGGCATCATTCGGGCTGAAGGTCATCCGAGGTGTGTTTGGTGCGGCCGAACATGTCGCGCCGCGCATCACCGGGCGCGCGGCTTTCGAATTGTTCTGCCGTACGCCAAGCACCAGGACACTGACCGAGGGCGAGCGCCGCGCCATCGACCGCGCCGCGGAGTTCATGGCCGAGGCGCGCCATCACCGGCTGAAGACCGCGACCGGCTGCGTCATGGTTCATGAATTCCGCCCCGAGCCGGGCCGCGAGTCCGCCGGCACCGTCCTCGTCATCCATGGCTGGCGCTCGCGTACCGAATATATGCGCGTGCTGATCGAAGGTTTTCGCGCTGCCGGCTACAAGGTCGTCTCGCTCGATCTTCCCGGTCATGGCCATTCGCAGGGCAGGCACCTGAACATGGTCAATGCCGTCGAGGCCGCAAGAATGGCCGGCGAATGGTTTGGGCCGTTCGTGGCTGCCGTCGGCCATTCCTTCGGAGGCGCCGTTGCAGCCAATGCGATCGCCGGCTCCGTCAAGGACATCCCACCGCTGTCGGCCGCACGTCTTGTGCTAATCGCGGCACCAAGCTCGCTGCCGGCAATCTTCGCCGACTTCAGCCGGATGCTCAATGTCGGTCCCCGCTCGCAGGTCGCCATGGCTGACCGCGTCGAATATCTCTCCGGCCGGCCGCTGCACGAGTTCACCGGTGACCGGCAGCTCGCCCAGGCGCCCGTGCCGACGTTGGTCATCCACGCGCCCGACGACCGGGAGGTGCCGGCTGAACATGCACGACGCTATGCCGGCGCCGGCGACCATGTGCGGCTGCACTGGGCCGAGGGGCTCGGCC
The DNA here is from genome assembly GCF_000502415.1 of Mesorhizobium sp. LNHC229A00. NCBI lineage: Bacteria > Pseudomonadati > Pseudomonadota > Alphaproteobacteria > Hyphomicrobiales > Phyllobacteriaceae > Mesorhizobium > Mesorhizobium sp. LNHC229A00. The sequence continues at coordinate 134,142 of NZ_AYWQ01000012.1, read as the reverse complement.
ACCGCCGCATTCTGACCGACAAGGGCGTGGTTGAACGCGCCGTCGGCTTCATGACCACGCAGCAGAACCCGTCGCTGCTCAACTGAGCGGTCATCAGGCTATTTCTTCTTGTCTCCGGGTGCTACAGGCAGTCCAGCTGCCTTCCAGGCCGTGTAGCCGCCGAGGATGTGCTTGACCGGGGAAAGACCCATGTCCTGCGCCGTCTTGGTGGCCAGCGCTGAACGCCAGCCGCCGGCGCAGAAGAAGACGAAGCTTTTTCCGGAAGCGAAGAAGGGCTTGTGGTAGGGGCTTTCGGGATCGATCCAGAACTCCAGCATGCCACGCGTGACGTGCTTGGCGCCGGGAATTCCGCCGTCGCGTTCGATTTCACGAGGATCGCGCAGATCGACGAAAATGGTGTCTTCGTCCTCAAGCAGCCCTGCCGCTTCCTCGGGCGAAACCACTTCGATCTCGGCGTTGGCCTCATCCAGCAGTTCGCGATATCCTTTTTTCACGTGGTCCCCTCCGGCCGCGGGTTTGCTGGCAAGTCGGATTTCGAGCACAACGGATGGTGTTTGTCACGCTCCGACGATGCCGGCCATGGTCTTCCAAGCGGCCATTGCCCGGCTACCGTCGCCATCAGGGCGGCGCGGGAAGTGCCGTCACGCGCCTGAATCGACATGCCATGCTGGACCGTTGCGAAAAAGATCGCGGCTGCACGGCAATCGAAGTCGGCAGGCAATTCACCCTCGGCCACTGCGCGCTCCAGACGCTTCTTCAGCGCGGTAAGATTCTCGGCGCGCGGGCGCCGCAAATCCGCGCAGATCGCGCCCCGGCTCGAATCTTCGTGCAGCGCACCCCAGCGTAATCAGGCAGCCCTGCGGACGATCACTTTGCGAATAGGCCTTCGCGGTCCGGCGCAACACCGCTCGATCGCAAGCCGCGCCGTTGGCGCCTTTTCCAGCGCGAGCCAGATGTCGGCGCCCTCCACGCGGGAATAGAGGGCGGTCGCCTCGAGGAACAGGGCCTCCTTGCCGCCATAGGCGGCATAGAGGCTCCAGCCTGGGAGCCTACTCGGCCAGCAAGGCGGCGCCGGTCGGCCTGACCAAGGCATTGGCCCGCGACCTCGGGTCACGCGGCATCACCGCCAATGTCGTCCATCCCGGTTCGACCGACACCGACATGAACCCGGCCGACGGCCCGCATGCCAAGCATTAGCGCCAGAAGATGGCCACCCCGCGATTCGGCGAGGCGGACGATATCGCCGGCATGGTTGCCTGGCTCGCCGGGCCGGAGGGCCCGGTTCGTCACCGGAGCCGCGCTGACCATCGACGGAAGGCGCAAACGCGTGAGGCGCCGGGATTCCCGCGGCCGGAGCGCCAGTTCGGTCGCGCCGGCCGTCACGATGTTGTGAAACCGTTCGGCAACAGCCCTGCCGAAATTTATGAAAGCTTAACGAAATCGGTATGAATCGGTATAGTCGCGCCTTACATCCGCCATGCGGTGAGCGGGACGGTCTAGCGTGCGGAACGGGAACCGGTTACGACCGGAGCGGGTGATCGATGAAATTCCTCGGTAACAAAGCAACCGTGATGCCGCTGGTGGCGATTACGGCGACGCTGGCTTTCGGCATGCCTCAGGCAGGGGCCCAGGGATTTTTCGACATGCTATTCGGCGGTGGCATCAGGCATGAGCCGAAAGGCGAGTTTCCGCCTCCTCCGCCAAAGCACAAACCCCAGCCGAACGCTCCGGCCGGCGGCGGCGTGAGGATCAGCAGTCCGTCCTACTATACTTACAAAGCCGACAAGCTGGTGCGTGTCGACTTCTCGACGCTGGCGACGGCGCCGCAGCCGGCTACGCCGCAAGACGCCGCTTTCGTGCCTTCGGCCACGGGTGCTGCCTTCCATGAAGCCATTGCCGGGCTCGCCGACTATGAACTCTATGCCGAGCCCGACATCGCCAAGGCGCTGATCGCGTATTACTCGGCCAACCCGGATTTCATCTGGGTGACCGGGACCACCCCGAACAACCGCGCGCAGGATGCGGTGCGGGTGCTTGGCGAGGCTGCAAGCTACGGCCTCACGCCTGCCGACTACACGGTCGATGTGCCAGCCGCCAGTTCGTCCTCGGCGGATGACGCAGCCAAGCTGAAGGAGCTCGTGCGTTTCGAGATGGCGCTGTCGGCACGTGCCCTGCGCTATGCGCATGACGCCCAGAATGGCCGTGTCGAGCCGAACCGCATGACCGGCTACTACGATTTCCCGGCCAAGCCGCTCGACATGATCGGCGCGCTGAAGACTCTGGCGCATACCCAGGAGGTTCGCACCTATCTGGAATCGCGCCATCCGCAGAATGCGGAATATCAGGCGCTGCGCGTCGAACTGGAAGCGCTGCAGGCGAGCGCCGAGAACGAAATCGTCGTCGATCCCAAGCTGCTGTTGAAGCCAGGCGAAACCAGCCCCGAATTGCCGAAGCTGCTGTCGCTGATCGCGCGTAATCTCGATGACGAAATGGGCGGCACCTATGGCGAGGTCCTGTCGCGGCTGGCAACCAGCGAAGTCTACGTTCCCGAGCTGGTGCCGCTGATCAAGGCGGTGCAGCAGAAGGAAGGCATGAAGGGCGACGGCGTCATCGGTCCACGCACGGTCGCCACACTAGCCGGGACGTCGAAGGCCGACAGGCTGCTGAAGGTGGAGGTGGCGCTGGAAGAATTGCGCTGGCTGCCTTCCGATCTCGGCAGCCCGCGTGTTTTCATCAACCAGCCTGCTTTCACCGCGAGCTATATCGACGACGGCCAGGAAAAATTGAAGACGCGCGCGGTCGTCGGCCGCGTCACCAACCAGACCGCCTTCTTCTACGACCAGATCAAGCAGGTCGATTTCCACCCCTACTGGGGCGTGCCGCAGTCGATCATCGTAAACGAAATGCTGCCGAGGTTGCGCGGCGATCCCGGCTATCTTGACCGGGCCGGCTACGAGGTGACGGATTCACGCGGCAAGCGCATCCCTTCGTCGGCGGTGAACTGGGGCGCTTATGGCGCCAACATTCCCTATAATGTGCGCCAGCAGCCGAGCGAGGCCAATGCGCTGGGCGAACTGAAGATCCTGTTCCCCAACAAGCATGCGATCTATATGCACGACACGCCCCAGAAATCGTTCTTCAAGCAGGATATGCGCGCGCTCAGCCATGGCTGCGTGCGCCTGCAGGATCCGCGCGGCATGGCGGCTGCAGTGCTCGGCACCTCGGTCGATTATATCGCGGAGAAGCTGAAGCACGGACACTCGACCGAGGATGTGACACGCGATATCCCAGTCTATGTCGCTTATTTCACCGCCTGGCCCGACATGTCCGGCAAGGTAGAGTATTTCAGCGACGTCTACGATCGCGATTCCCGGCTGAAGCAGGCCCTGGACGCAACCGAGGCGGTGCGCTCACCCTCGAGCTAGTCGTTATCGCTCCGACAGCGAGCGCCTGAAACCGGCGTCGCGCCCGGCGATCAGCCAATAGATCAGCCCGGCAACCAGACCGGCGGCGGCTATGATGCCGATGTCGGCCCAGCGCTCCAGATCCACTTCCTCCGCCGCGCTCGGCCAGATCAGGAAGAAACCTCCGGCCGCAGCCGCGGCGCCGAAGACCATGTGCAGCATAGCGCTGCGAAGAGAGAAGAATTCAGCGATCAGCGCAAAAATCAGCGTCTGAGGCGCGGTTACCACGATGGTCAGGAAATAGATGAACATGCCGAGCGGCGGTACCACAAAGGCGGCGATCGGCGAGACCCCCAAGAGGTCGAAATAGGCTGGCGCGTTGGGCAGGGAACTCAACGCGGCATAGATCGCCACGACGGCGATCAGACCAACCAGTATGGCGACGAGATAGCCGGCCAGCATCATGAGGACGCGCTTCATCAAGTGCTTCGCAGTCGACATGCCCACCCCACCCTGAAGCCCGGTCCTTCCACAATCAGCCATCAATGGCGAATTGACGCAAGGGGAGACGGAACACGCCTGGGCCCGCTGGTGAAATCCCGCAGCTCAGGCGCCGCCGCACATATGCTGCGAATCCGGGAGAGCCCAGGAGCCTTTCGCGACGAGGTCGACGGAATAATAAACCCGGCCACGGTCGTCGTCCTTGGGACAGTCCCTGGGAATGGAGATCAAGCACATGACGACGGGTTCACCCACCTTCGAGGCGGCAAGGCCAGCCTCGCGATCATAGGACACGGCCCCGCCGCCATTGGTGAATGTGGCCGCGCTGCCCGCTTCGGGAGTAGCCGTTTCCAGCGGATCGTCGCCAAGCCGCGTGGTCAGCGTCTCGATATGCGTCGACGCGCATTGGCCGATCACCGAGGGCAGGGGCTGGTCCTTATTGCCGGGGTTCCGCGCGGCGGCGTCCAGCGCCTTCTTGCCGATCAGCGCGATGGTGTAGTCCTGCATCCAAGACGGCACATTTCCATAGGTCTGCAAGGCGTTGTTGAGCGCGCTGGCGATACAGGCGGTATCGCTCTTGCAAGCATTGCGATCAGCGATCAGCCCGCGGGCAATCTTGCGCTTGTCGCCGCCGAACGCCGGCTCGAATTCCTTGTAGGCCTTCGAAACCAGCAGATCGATCGCCGACAATTGCGTGTCGGCGCAGATCGCCTTTTCCGCCGGCAGGTTTGCCTTGCCGCAGTCGAAGGACGGCCCGTCCGCCGATGCCGGAGAAACGGCAAGGAAGCCGCCGGCTGGGACGATGGCCAATACAGACAGAAGATAGGGTCTAACGAAACATCGCATCATGGCCCCCAAGCCAGCAGGATTGCCCAAGGCGCGACCCGGCGCCGGAGCCTAACATACTCCAGGGATGGACAATTTTGACGCTGGTTTCGTCTTTGAGAATACGCGGACGCAGCGCATTCGCGACGGGGATGTCATACGAACCTTATTTTGGTTCGGCCGTCACAGGATCGAAGACGATTTCGACCTTCGCCTTGTCCGAGGTATAGTAGGTGACGGTGTAGCCGTCCTTGTCCCAGTCGACCTCTTTCACGTAGCGAAACCCGTCACGCTGCTCGACCTTGGCGATGATCTCCGACAGCTTCTTGGCATTGGGTGGCGGCAGTGCAGTTTCGTCCGCGGCAAAGGCGGGTCCGGCGGCGAAAAGAACGGCGACGGAGGCCGCAAGCAGAAATCTGGACATGGTTTTCCCTCAAGTTTCGACGCAAGGAAACTCGCTGTCATGCAGGTTTGTTCCGCACGTGGGTGTCCCGGCGTTGAGCGCCTGTGCAGAAAGGCCCCGCGCCAAAGGGAAAAGACGGGCTGTAGCTGCCGATGTGATGTTCAGCAAAGATGGTGGGCGATGCAGGGATTGAACCTGCGACCCCACCCGTGTGAAGGGTGTGCTCTCCCGCTGAGCTAATCGCCCGCTCGTTGCCCGAAGGCCAAGCGAGCCGCGATATAAGGGAGGCCGACCCATTAAGTCAAGGCAGCGTCTGGTGTTGTCACACAGATCGGATTTGCGGTCTCGCCAAGGCCCGTTCCGTAGAGTTTTCATCGTCGGCGCTCAGTGTGCGGCGGCGCCGATCAACCTTTGCGCCAGATCGAGTGTCAACGCATCGAAATGCGATATCACCGCCGAGGGCTCGAACTCGCGCACATGACGGTCGGTGTAGCCGAAATCGACGGCGACGACAGGAATGCCGGCGGCCTTGGCGGTGTCGATATCGGTTTGCGAATCGCCGACCATCAGGGCGCGGTGCGGATCTCCGCCGGCGAGTTTGATGGTCTCGATCAGGTGGCGCGGATCGGGCTTGCGGAACGCGAACGTGTCCTGCCCGGCAATTGCCGCGAAATGCCTGGTCAAGCCGAGTGCTTCGATCAGCGCCAGCGAATTGGCCTGGTATTTGTTCGTGCAGATGGCCAGCAGATAGCCGGCCTTCTCAAAACGGGCAATCGCCTCGATCACGCCGGGGTAGGGGCGGGATTTGCCCGGAATGTTGTCGGTGTAGTGATCGAGGAACAGTTTCAGCAGCCGGTCGTGCTCCTCGACCTTGAGGGATCGTTGCTGCGCGGCATGCGCCCGTTCGATCATCACCCGACCGCCATGGCCGACGAAGCGTTTAAAGCCGGCTTCGTCGACCGCCGACAGTTCGCTGGCCGCCAGGCTGTGGTTGAGGCTGTCGAGCAGGTCCGGCGCCGTGTCAATCAGCGTTCCATCGAGGTCGAACACGATGATCGGGCGAGTCATGATCCATCCTGCGCAGGTTTGTGCATGGGCAGGCGATAGCGGCTGCGACGCGTTAAGGCAAGCAGACCGGCGAGACGGCCCCAAGGGCTTTGACCCGGCTTGCAAAAATGCTAGGAGCCGAAAACGCTGAAGCGCGTCGCGTCGAACGGACTCATGCGGCGCGCTTCTGGTCTTTATCTTTCATGCATGTCGTTTTCCCAAAGCCGAGGTCATTTTGGGCGACATGCATTCGGTTTCGGGGCAGCAAAGCAGCATGGATGCGAGGCTATTGAAGGTCGAGGCCGCGCGGGCGGCCCTTGCCCATGTCAGCGACGGCATGCGGCTCGGCATCGGCACCGGCACCACTGCCGAGGAGTTCGTGCGGCTGCTTGCCGACAAGGTCGCCACCGGCATGACCATAACAGGCGTGCCGACCTCTGAACGCACTGCCGCGCTGTGCCGCGAACTCGGCGTGCCGCTGTCGACGCTGGGGGAAACGCCCGAGCTCGATCTCACCGTCGACGGTGCCGACGAGGTCGACCCGGAACTGACATTGATCAAGGGCGGCGGCGGCGCGCTGCTGCGCGAGAAGATCGTGGCCGCGGCCTCGCAGCGCATGATCGTCATCGCCGACCGTTCGAAGATGGTCGAGACACTCGGCCGGTTTCCGCTTCCGATCGAAGTCAACCGGTTCGGCCTGCGCGCGACCGAGATCGCCGTGACCATGGCGGCTGGAAATCTCGGCCTTTCCGGTGCGGTGACATTGAGGATGACGGGGAGCCAGCCTTTTGTTACAGACGGCGGCCATTTTATCCTGGATGCATCTTTTGGCCGCATTCCGGATACAAGAGCGCTTTCGAATGCTCTCCACGCCATTCCTGGCGTGGTTGAGCATGGTCTTTTCATCGGGCTGGCGTCAGCGGCCATCATCGCCGGCGGCGACGGTATCCAAACTGTCCATGCCGCCCGAAAACCAGGGAGTTCTACCGATCATGATGTTGCATAACCGGGTTCGCCGTCTTTCCGTCCTTGTGGCGGCTTCGGCCGTCTTCGCGTTCTCCTCGCCTGTCTTCGCGCAGGACGTCACGGAATCGCATCTGAAGGCCGCACGCGCCGCGGTCGCCGCGATCCATGCGACCGACCCGTTCGACAACATCCTGCCGCAGGCCGCCGCGGCGCTCGAATCGCAGCTTATCCAGAAGAACCCTGACATGCAGGAACTGATCGGCAAGACGATCAACGAGAAGGCACTGGCGATGGCCTCGCGCCGTGCGGATCTCGAGAAGGAAGCGGCTCTTGCCTATGCGAAGGTGTTTTCCGAAAAGGAGCTCTCCGACATCGCGGCGTTCTACAGCTCCGAGTCCGGCAAGAAGCTGCTCGACAGCGGCCCGACCGTGACGCGTGACCTCGTCAAGGCCGCCGACATCTGGCAGAACGGCGTAGCGCGCGATCTCGCCCAGCAAGTCGGCGAGACTCTGGCTGCGGCGGCAAAAGCCAAGGCGCCGGCCGCACCCGCCGATGCGACCGCTCCCGCGGACGGTGCTGCTCCGGCGGATAGCGCAGCCCCCGCCGACGGTTCTGCGCCCGCGGACGGCACGCAGAACTGATCGAGATCTTTTCGACGGCCTTGCGGCCATCTGTGAAGCCCGGCTTGTCCGGGCTTTTCTTTTGACGGTTTGCGGCCTACCTGTCAGTCGCATTTTGGCGTTCAAGGAGCCGCTTCATGGCCGGTTATGACTACGACCTCTTCGTCATCGGCGGCGGCTCTGGAGGGGTGAGGGCAGCGCGGGTCGCCGCAGCGCTCGGCAAACGCGTCGGCATTGCCGAAGAATCCCGTTTCGGTGGGACCTGCGTCATCAGGGGCTGCGTGCCGAAGAAGCTCTATGTCTATGCCTCGCAATTTCCCGAGCATTTCGCCGATGCCGTCGGCTATGGCTGGACAGTGCCGAAAGCCAGTTTCGACTGGCAGACGCTGGTAGCCAACAAGGACCGCGAGATCAGCCGCCTGGAAGCGATCTACAAGAAGAATGTCGAGGGTTCGGGTGGCGAGACGTTTCACACGCGGGCGATGATCGTCGACCCGCACGTGATCCACCTCCTGCGTGAGGATCGCACCGTCACCGCCGATCAGATCCTGATCGCCACCGGCGGCCGTCCGGCGGCGCATCCGGCGCTGCCCGGCCACGAACACTGCATCTTTTCCAATGAGGCTTTCGACCTCAAGGAACTGCCAAAGGCGATCATGATCGAGGGCGGCGGCTATATCGCGGTCGAGTTCGCCAACATCTTCCATGGCCTCGGCGTAGACACCACGCTGGTCTATCGCGGCAAGGAAATCCTCGGCCGCTTCGACATGGACCTGCGGCGCACGCTGCATGAGACGATGGAGAAGAAGGGGATAAAGATCCTTTGCCATTCCGTCTCCGAATCGGTCAGCAAGCGGCCGGACGGGCGGCTCGACGCGCAGCTCATCGGGGGGCAGGTACTGACGGTAGATCAGGTGATGCTGGCCATCGGCCGCATCCCCAACACCGAGAATATGGGCCTCGAAGGCATAGGCATCGAGATGACCGCCGCGACCGGTGCGATCAAGGTCGACCCGTATTCCCGCACCAACATCGACAATATCTGGGCGATCGGCGATGTCACCAACCGCGTGCAGCTGACCCCGGTGGCGATTCACGAAGCCATGTGCTTCGTCGAGACGGCCTTCAAGGACAATCCGACGGCGCCCGACCACGACACGATCGCAACGGCTGTCTTCTCGCAACCGGAAATCGGCACGGTCGGCCTGTCGGAAGACGAAGCCGTCAAGCGCTTCGCCGATATCGAAATCTACCGCGCCAGCTTCCGGCCGATGCGGCACACGTTGTCGGGCCGTGACGAAAAGATGCTGATAAAGCTGGTCGTCGATGGCGCTTCGCGCAGGGTTCTCGGCGCCCACATATTGGGGCCGGATGCCGGCGAAATGGCACAGCTGCTCGGCATCCCTCTGAAGGCCGGACTGACCAAGGACGACTTCGACCGCACGATGGCCGTGCACCCGACCGCCTCCGAAGAGCTCGTCACCATGTACAAGCCGACCTATCGGGTGAAGGACGGCGAGCGCGTCTGACGTGCCTGACGCGGCTCTGCCGCCGCCAGCCATGGCCGGCGGCGGCGGTCGAACCGCTACAGCAAGGTGCCGCGCAGGATGACGAGCGCCACCGAGAAATAGATCACCAGTCCGGTGACATCGACCAGCGTGGCGACGAACGGCGCGGATGCACTGGCTGGGTCGAAACCGATCCGTTTCAGGGCGAAAGGCAGCATCGATCCCGACAGCGAACCGAAGGTGACGATGCCGATCAGTGCGGCACCAACCGTTGCGGCAATCAGCAGCCAGTGCGGGCCATAGTCATAGAAGCCCACATACTGCCAGAGCGCGATGCGGCAGACGCCCACCACGCCCAGCATGGCGCCGAGCACGAGACCGGTAGGCAGTTCGCGCAACGCCACCCGCCACCAATCACGAAGGCCGATTTCGCGCAGCGCCAACGCGCGGATGACCAGCGAGGTCGCCTGCGAGCCGGAATTGCCGCCGGAGCTCATGATCAGCGGGATGAACAGCGTCAGCACGATCGCTTTCTCCAACTCGCCCTCATAGCTTTGCATGGCATTGGCCGTCAGCATCTCGCTGATGAACAGCGCACAGAGCCAACCACCGCGCTTCTTGATCATGGCGAGAAAGCTCATCTTCATATACGGCTCGTCCAAAGCCTCCATGCCGCCAAAGCGATGCACGTCTTCGGTCGTCTCCTCGATCATCGCGTCGATGATGTCGTCGATGGTGACGATGCCGAGGATCTTGCCGTTGTCGACGACCGGGACGGCGAGCAGATCGTATTTGGAGATCGTCTGCGCCAGGTGTTCACGATCCGTCAGCGGAGTGACCGTCACCGGCACGCGATCCGGCGCTACCGACAGGATCGGGTCGTCCGGTTCACCGGTGATGAGCCGACGCAAGCCCGTCGACCGCACCAGGAGATTTGTCCGCGGATCGACGATGTAGATTGCATAGACGGTCTCGCGCGTCCGTTCGACCTTGCGGATGTAGTCGAGCGTGCGTCCGACGGTCCAGTCGGAGGGCACGCTGACGAACTCCGTCGTCATGATCGAGGCGGCGCTGCCTTCGGGATAGCCCAGAATGGAAAGCAGGGTGGCGCGCAGCGGCGGCGCCAGCGCACCGAGCAGCTCGGAGCGTGCCGGCTCGTCGAGCTCGCGCAGGATGTCGGCCGCGCGGTCGACGGACATGGCTGTGAGCAGCTTGCTCGCCTTGGGACGGGGCAGGGCCCCCGCCAGTTCGGCCGCGCCTTCGAGCTCAGGCTGGTCGAAAATCTCGACCAGCCGTTCGAAGGGTACGGCGCAAAGCAGCTCCGTCGCGGTTTCGCGCGATTCATGGTTGAGCACGTCGACAAGGTCGGCGACGTGATCGTTGGCAAGGATGCGGGCGATGGCGACGGCCTCGTCGTCCGCTACGGGGAAAAAATCGTTCATGGCTCACTCCTTGCCGTCCGGCAGGACATGAACCATTCAGGTCACGTCTAGGCGGACGGCGGTTGCGTTCGACTGTGACTGTCGCCAGGCATGGCGCGGTGACCTTTCTGCTTGCGGGTTCGCTTTTGACTGCTGCAAGCCGGCGCAACATAAGAGCGCGCCTTGCCGAGTCAATCGCCGTGAGGAAGGAAACAGTGCCGAACGGCTCTATTCGCGAGACTGTGATCACCGTGGATCGGTCACCGTGGCAAGCCACGGTGACATCGCCGTTATTTCTGCTTCAGCCGGCGCGAGAAACGCGTCCATTTGTCCTCGACCGGCCTTGGCTGGGCCAGGATCGTGGTGAGTTCCAGCGGCAGGCTCGGGGCAAGCGGCCTCTTGGTTGCGACGCCGTCGGCGATCAGGACCATCGAGTGGTAGAACTCGGTCCCGGCCGCAGATCTCGGTGCCACGGCTTCGTGCATGACACTGATCACCGTCACATCGGGGCAGTTGTCCTTGATGGCCTGGTGGAAGGCAATCTTGCCGTCAGGGTCGAGAGCCCCGGTGGCCTCGTCAAGGAACAGCAGGCCCGGTTGCTGCAGGATGATACGAGCCACCACCAGCTTCTGCTTCTGGCCGCCCGAGAGGACTTGATCCCAGCTCTTGCCCTCGCGGCTTTCATTGGCCATGTGTTCGATGAAATCGCCAAGGCCAGCCTTGTGCAGTGCCGACGCGACCTGGGTATCGCCATGGTCACCTTCGGAGCCTGGCAGGCAGACCAGCTGTTTCAGCGACACCTGCGGCAGCTTGACCTCCTGGGCGGCATAGAAGCTCTTGACTCCCTCCGGGAAGACGATGGTGCCGCGGCCATAGGGCCAGAGGCCGTTGATCGCCTTGATCAGCGAGGTCTTGCCGCACCCGGATTCGCCTTTCAGGAAGGTCCATTCGCCGCGCCGGAAGCGCAGGTTGGCGGAACTTAGGAACGGTGTCGCATCCTCACCCTGATGCGCCAGCTCCAGCTTCTGGATGGTCAGGCCGAAGACCGGATTCTGGCTGGCGTAGTGGAAGTCGGAACGGCCGCTCTGGCTGTAGAATTCCTGCGGGTACTGGACTTTCTCGATCGCGTTGGCGAGCTCCGTCACGCGCTCGCTGTTGGCGCGCAGCGTGGCGATGGCGGGCATGACATGGATGAACCAGGAACACTGGCTGATGAGTTGGGCGACCATTTCAGAGCCGGTGATGTAGCCTTTATAGTCCAAGCGGCTGTGGATGAACGGCACAAGGCCTGGAGCATAGGCGACGATACGGGCGCCGACGAAGTTGTAGATCAGCTCGAACGACATATAGCTGGTGTTGACGACATTCAGCCGCCCCCAGGTGCGATCGATGTCGACATAGAGCCGGTCGTGCATCCTCTTCTGCACGCCCTCGCCATGCGAGGCGGCGACATGGAAGCTGCGGCGCAGGAACGTCGTCAGTTCGCTACGATAACTTCCCTCGGCCTTCTGCATGCGAATATTGAGCCGTTCCAGCAGGCTGCCGAGCTTGACGGCGATCCAGGTGTTGAGGGGGACGTATGTGGCAACCGCGAGAAGGGCGAGAACAGCGCTCCCATAGCTCCCAAGGAACTCCAGGCCTTTGACCTCCACTGACGACTGCAACAGGTTCTGGCCTATAAAGTAGAGCGAAGTCGCCAACCCCAGCACGCCCATGGCGAGGCCGATCGCACCGCCGGTCATGTCCTTGATCGATTCCTGGATGCGCTGGTCGACATTGTCGGGCGCAACGATGCCGCCGTCCGCGGAACCATGTTGAGCGTGAAAATGGGTATGGTTGCCGTCGAGCAAGGCCTGGTTGAATTGGTCGTTCAGCCAGCCACGCCATTTGCGATGCAAAGTTGCCGAGACGAGATTGCGCACACCGGTGAAGCCGACATCCTTGAGCATGACCAGCAGCACCAGTATGCCGGCGTTGGTCAGGATTGTCTCCAAGGGGCTGGTGTTGGCCGCATCGTGCAGGAAGGCGATCGAATTGACCAATTCGCCCGACGCCATGGCGAACCACACGCTAGCCTTGCTGGACAGCGCTGTGAGCAAGGCTATCACCAGCGTCAGCGCCCAGGCTTCCTTCCAGCGGTCCGAGATCCAGTAGGCTCGCACGAGCCCCCAGAAATTGCGCATCGAGGATACCGGCGTCAAATGCGACCGCCCTGCGGCGTCGCTGCGTAGTCCATCCGGTACTGACTCTTGCGATCGCCTGCCGATCCGAATCACGATCCCGCCCAAACCTTTTTTGTTTTGTTACGGATGGTAACACCAATTGATCATTTTCCATTAATTTTTAAACCAGGCCTATGGGATTGCTCTCGCGGCCGTTGCACTGAGGCAACAGATTGAAGATCAATCGCCAGCAAAACGGAGGGCCGACGATCAGAAAATCTTGAAAGGTTTCAGCAGCTTGGACGCGGCGAACGGGGCTGCTGTCGATCTTCCCCTGGGGAAACCTGGCACACGGTTTCGTGATTCAAAAAATCATGAGGGCCGGGGATCAACGCCGATTCCGTGCTGCGGCGAAGTCGCCAGTATCGCATTGGAACAGCGGGAGTGCAGGATCGTTCTCTTGCCCATTTGTCGATCAAATGGGTGATCCGCACCGGCCCAATGGCAAGCGGCTCTTTCATCAGCTACGCCAAAATGGAGGAGAAGTGGCGTCCGCGGGCCCTCAGACAACCTTCTCCAACTCGCCACGCGCCTTGGCCGCCCCGACCTGACGGATCGCATCGGCCAACGTGTCGGCATCCTGCGCGCCCATCACGGCATATTTGTCCTCGAGCAGGAAGCACGGCACGCCTGTGATGCCCATGCGCGACGCGGTGGCGATTTCCGTGCGAACCGCCTCGACATCAGCGTCACTCGGCAAGAGCGTTTCAACAACAGCGGCGTCCATTCCGGCCTCGCGGGCAGCTTCGACCAAGACGGTGTGATCGCCGATATTGACGCCCTCCTCGAAATTCAGCTGGAACAGGCGGCGCACCAGTCGGTTCTGAACGTCCTCGCCGGCGGCACCGGCCCAGCGGATCAGCCGATGCGCGTCGAGCGTGTTCGGCGCCACCTTAATGGCGTCGAAAGCAAAGGAAATACCTTCAGAGTCGCCAAGCGGTTCGATGCGGGCGTGAATTTCGCGAATGCGCTCGTCGCTGCCGAACTTGGCTAGCATATAGTCGTGGCGGTCCTTGCCTTGCGGCGGAATGGTTGGATCGAGCTGGAACGGCCGCCAGCGTACATGCACTTCGACATCGCCGGCCGCGGCGATCGCCTTGTCCAGCCGCTTCTGACCGATGAAGCACCACGGGCAGACGACATCCGACACCACATCGACGGTTATGGCGTTCGCTTCGCTCATCTCGATCTCCGGGTTTCAGTTCGGTTTGCGCCACCATGTTGGCAGCTGATAACCGAATATGGGCGTCTTGCGCGGATGTTCCAGATAATTCCAGTAAGCAAGCCACTGCTGCGTATTGTACTGCATCGGCACCATGTAATTGCCGGAGATCAGCAGCCGGTCGAGAACGCGAACCGCGGCGACGTAATCTTCTTTCGAACGGGCTCGCAGCATTGCGTCGATGGCCGCATCGATCGCCGGATCGGCGACACCGGCGAGGTTGAACGATCCCTCGGTCCTGGCCGCGGCGGACGACCAGCGCCCGATCTGCTCGATCCCAGGAGACAGCGAATTGTTGAAGCCGCTGGAGCCGATCAGGACCTCGAAATCGAAACGCTGCTTGCGCGACTGGATCTGGTCGCCGTCCAGGCCGCGGATGCTGACATTGATGCCGATCTTCTCAAGCGTGCGCTGATAGATGCCGGCCAGACGTTCTTCATCCTGCGAGGCGGTCAGAATCTCGAAGCCGAAAGGTTTGCCGTCGGAATCGATCATCGTGCCGTCCTGCACATGGTAGCCGATGCTTTTCAGAAGATCGAAAGCGGTCTTCAGCACCTTGCGGTCCTGCCCCGAACCGTCCGTCACCGGCGGTTTCCAGGTGCCATCCATGACGTCGGCCGGCACGCGGCCGGGATAGGGTGCCAGCAGTGCCTTTTCCCTGTCATCAGCCGGATGGCCGAGCGCGGAGAGCTCCGAGTTCTGCCAGTAGCTCATCGTGCGGGTGTACTTGCCGCCGAACAGGTTCTTGTTGGCCCATTCGAAATCATAAAGCATGCCGAGCGCGCGCCGAACCACGGGGTTGGAAAACTTCGGCAGCCTCGTGTTGAACAGAAAACCTGTCACGACGGGTGGAATGCCTGTATCGAAGGTTTCAGCGACAACATCTCCCCTATGAAACGCCGGAAAGTCGAGATCGCGCTCGCGTTTCACCGGATCGCTGTCGTCGTCGATGGCGCAAAGACCCTTCTTGAAGGCTTCGAGCTTGGCGTTGGCGTTGAGAAAATACTCGATGGTGATCTGGTCGTAATTGTCGAAACCGCGCTTGGCGGGAATGTCCTTGCCCCAATAGTCGGGGTTGCGCTTGAAGACGATGCGCTGGCCGGGCGTCACCTGTGCGATCCCGTAGGGACCGCTGCCGATTAGAGGCTTCAGCGTCGTCCTGTCGAAAGTGTCGATGTCGAAAGCGTGCTTGGGGATGATCGGCGTCAGCGCGATGATCAGGGGAAACTCACGATCAGATCGGAAGAGCACACGTCTGAACTCCNTTGGCGGGAATGTCCTTGCCCCAATAGTCGGGGTTGCGCTTGAAGACGATGCGCTGGCCGGGCGTCACCTGCGCGATCCCGTAGGGACCGCTGCCGATTAGCGGCTTCAGCGTCGTCCTGTCGAAAGTGTCGATGTCGAAAGCGTGCTTGGGGATGATCGGCGTCAGCGCGATGATCAGGGGAAACTCACGATCGGCCTTGTCATTGAAGGTGAAGCGCACGCTATGGTCGCCCGTCTTTTCGAGCTTGGCGATCCTGGCCATGCGGTCGCTGTAGGGCGGACGGCCTTTCTGCGTATAGGCATCGTAGGTGAACAGCACGTCTTCCGGCGTCACTGGCTGACCATCCGACCATTTGGCATTCGGGTTGAGATGGAATTCGACGCTCTTGCGCTCGGGATCCAGGTCGGCGGTGTCGGCCAGAAGCCCATAGAGGGTAAAGGCCTCGTCGGCACTGCGCTGCATCAGCGGTTCGAAGACCAGATTGCCGTAAATTGTGTCCATCATGCCGCGCGCGGTCGTGCGCAGGCTTTTCAGGATGAAAGGGTTGAGATTGTCGAAGCTGCCGACGACGCAATAGGTAATGCTGCCACCCTTCGGCGCGTCGGGATTGACGTAGCTGAAATGGGCGTAGTTCGGCGGCAGGGCCGGTTCGCCCTGCATCGCAATCGCGTGTTGCGGCTCCGACAGCGCCGGTGGCGACGACAGGCTGAGAAACGATAATGCGGTGACCAGCCAAACAAGAACGCGGCCCATGACCGTCTCCCTAACAAGTCGGCTTGATGATTCGGTGCGCACCCTAGCATGGGGCACCTGCGTGGCGGCCAATGGCGTCGTCAAGAATTACCGGTGCGCGGGCTGGATTCGACGCCGCTTGCAGTGTAACACGCCGTCCGAAGTCATTCTGTTGCCTCATTTCGGCAACAGGTAGCTGGACCACACGGCACGAAGAAGCCGGTCCCCGGGATCATTGAGAGGAAGTGCACGACATGACGAGCCTGAACAGCAACGCGTACCGCCTGTCGGTCATGGCCGCAGGCGTGGTTGGCTTTCTCGGCGCAGGACTTCCCTCTGCTTCCGCGCAGCAGCAGCCGCAGATTCCGCAGGGCTGGTTCAAGGCCTGCACCAAGCAGGAAGACGTCGACATCTGCAATGTCCAGAACATCGTCACCGCTGGCAATGGCCAACTCGTCACCGGCGTCAGCCTGATCGAGCTCAAGGGCAAGGTGAACCGCAAAGTGTTCCAGGTGACGGTCCCGACCGGCCGCCTCGTGCCTCCCGGCATTGGCCTGCAAATCGACACCGGCAAGGCGCAGAAGCTCGACTATGTCATCTGCTTCCCGGATCGCTGCGTGGCGGAAGTGCCGCTGACCGATCAGCTCGTCGCTTCGTTCAAGAAGGGTCAGGGGATCACGCTGACCTCGATCAATTTCCAGAACCAGGCCAACCCGATCAAGATCGCGCTGCAGGGCTTCAGCGGCGCCTATGACGGACCGCCGCTGCAGCAGTCCGACATCGAGGACCGGCAGAAAAAGCTTCAGGACTTCGTCGCCAAGAACAACCAGGATTTCGCCAAGAAGCTCAAGGACGAGCAGGAGAAGGCGAAGACCGCCAACTGATCCGGCGTCGGCAACATATCGAGTCAAAAAAGCGGGGTCATGCCCCGCTTTTTTCATTTCTGGCCATACTCAGCATGCCGGAAGTCAGTGCCTGGACTGCCGTTTCGGCGCGTAGCACCCATCCGGCTTCTTGTCGAACATTTCGTTGATTTGCGGATGGCGGACGGGTTCTCCCGACTGATCCTCGAGCAAATTCTGCTCGGACACATAGGCGATGTATTCGGTTTCAGAATTCTCGGCGAGCAGGTGGTAGAACGGCTGGTCCTTGCGCGGCCGTACGTCGGCGGGGATGGCCTCGTACCATTCGTCGGTGTTGGCGAATTGCGGATCGACGTCGAAAATAACGCCTCGGAACGGGAACAGCCGGTGGCGAACCACCTGTCCGATCGCGAATTTGGCCGTTTTCATCGTACTCACCACTGAATTCCTTGGCTTTATTTGGCGCAGACTCCGCATCAATTCAATCCCGAGCGTCTGAGCGCCTTCAAGATACGCGGTACGCGCAACAAAGGTTCTGGTGAACGTCGCGATACCGCTGCAAAGTCCCCAAAATCGCTAGCGCTGCCGAGCCGGCTTCCGAAGGCCACCCGCAAGTGCCGCAAAGCCGCTGCCCGGGCGAAGCCCTTCACGCATGAAGAAGGCACGCAGCGGTGTAAAGCCGCCAAGCACACCCAGGCCAACGCCACGCGCCATCTGCGCCGGCAACATGTCCGAAAGCAGCGACATGTTGAGGAGATTGACAGCGCTGCTGCGCGCCAGAACATCGGGCCGGCGCTTGAAATCGTATGCAGCAAGGGCCGCAACAGCCCCCGGATCCTCACGTTTTTCGCGCGCGATTCCAACCAGATCGTCAATATCCCTGATCCCTAGGTTGAGGCCTTGCGCGCCAATCGGCGGGAACACGTGCGCCGCCTCGCCGACAAGCGCCACCCGTCGTGCCGCGAAACGCAGGGGGGTAACCGTCGACAATGGATAGATCTGGCTGCCCGGCTCCACGGTTACCCGGCCCAGCATCGACTGCATCTGTCGCTCGACCCGGAGCGAGAGCGTTGCATCGTCCAAAGCGGCAAGCTCCTTGGCGGTCTCGGGCTTGACCACCCAGACAAGGCTGGAGCGATTGCCCGGCAGTGGAACCTGCGTGAACGGGCCGGTCTCTGTATGGAATTCCGTCGAGGTGAAGCCATGTTCGCGGTTGTGGCCGAAATTGAGGACGAGCGCCGCCTGGGGGTAGGCGCGCGCCGCCGTCGAGATGCCCGCGGCCTCGCGGGCGGGCGACAGGCGGCCGTCGGCGGCGACCGCAAGGGACGCATCGATCTCGCTGCCATCAGCCAGCGCGGCATGCGCTTTGACGGCGCCGAGGTGCCATGCCTTCACCATGGATCTGCGCCATTCGATCCCGGAATGCGCGGTCACCTTGCCGGCAAGCGCCGGGCCAAGGACGCCGTTTGGGAGGTTCAGGCCGAACTGTTCCTCGTCGATCTCGCTGGCGCGGAAGGTGACGACGGGGCTGCGGATCAGCCGGCTGGTCGCATCGACAATGCGCATCACCTTCAAGGGCGCGCCCTTGGGCCTGATGCCCTCGAGCACGCCCAGCCGTTCGAGCATCTTCAGGGCAGGCGCCATGAGCGCCGTCGTGCGACCGTCGGGAGCCGAGATGTCCGGCCCGACAATCGTCACGCGAAAGCCGGCATCGGCGAAGGCAAGCGCGGCGATCAACCCGGCCGGCCCCGTGCCCGCAATCAGTATCCGCGCTGTTTCCTGATGCTCCAAGATCGGCTTCCGGTCTGCAGTTGAGAGGCGGCCACCAGACCCGCCAGTCGAAAGAGGCATATAGGGCAGATGATGCGGCTTGATCAACGCGGCGATTCGGCCCATTCGGGTGTCATGACCGGCCAACAGGACGATTTCAGCCATCTCGACCGCGCCGGCCGCGCCACGGCAAATG
Source organism: Mesorhizobium sp. LNHC229A00 (assembly GCF_000502415.1). Taxonomy (NCBI): domain Bacteria; kingdom Pseudomonadati; phylum Pseudomonadota; class Alphaproteobacteria; order Hyphomicrobiales; family Phyllobacteriaceae; genus Mesorhizobium; species Mesorhizobium sp. LNHC229A00. Next base: position 115,175 of record NZ_AYWQ01000012.1, on the reverse strand, counting down.
TCGCGCGCAACCCGCGTTTGACGGTCAATGTCGTCGTCTGTGCAAGCATCGGGGTGGCCTGGCTGCTGCTTGCCGCGATGGCGATACGCGGCGCCGAGGCGCGGATCAGCGCGCCGGGCGACGGTCTCCTGCGCAACCTGCCACAGCTGCCGCTGCCCGATTTCCTGGAACGTTTTTTCGTTCTATGCCTTTCGCCAGCACCGCTGGACGCGAGCATCGGCCCGCGCGCTTTGGCACTCATCCTCATGTGGTTCTTGATGGCGATCGCCGCGATGCTGCCGTCGGCGGCGCCGATGATCCGCACCTATTGCGAGATCGCCGATACGGCGCGGATCAAGCGGGCGCCGGTCGTCCATCCGCTGGTGCTGGTTGCCGGCTACCTCTGCGCCTGGCTCGCCGCCTCGCTGCTGTTTGCGGCACTGACACTTGCCGTCCACGCCGGCGCCGCGTCCGGAGGGGTATTCGATCCGGTGCTTGGCGTTGCGGGTGGACTGGCCTTGCTGGTTGCCGGCCTCTACCAGTTCAGCGGCCTCAAGGAGGCCTGCCTGACGAAATGCCGGAACCCGTTCTCGACCTTGTTTTCAAACTGGAGTGCCGAGATCTTCCGCATCTTTCGGCTGGGCTTCGTGCAAGGCATCTGGTGCCTGGGATGCTGCTGGGCACTGATGCTGGTGATGTTCGCAGTCGGCGTCATGAACGTCTTCTGGATGGCGCTGATCGGCGTGTTCACCCTGATTGAAAAACAAGCGACGGGCAGTCTTCCAACCCGGCTGGCCGGTGCGATACTGCTTGTCTGGGCAGCCGTGCTGCTAGTAGTCTCACTGTGATTGGGGGGGAATTCGATGACTGACCCGGGCTGGGCAATGAAAGGAGAGCTCGTACTCTCCTGCAATTGCACGGTTTTTTGCCCTTGCGTCTTGTCGCTCGGCAGTCACCCGCCAACAGAAGGCTATTGCCAGACATGGGCGGGTTTCCGTATCGATGCGGGTCACTTCGGCGAAGTCGACCTCTCCGGCCTCAACCTTGGGCTGATCATGGAAATCCCCGGTTACATGAGCCGCGGCAATTGGACCGCGGGCCTGTTCATCGACATCAGAGCCTCGGTTTACGCGGTCAAGGCATTGACCAGGATCTTCACCGGCAAGGCCGGCGGGACCCCGTCGCTGCTCTCGATCCTCGTCGGCAAATTCCTGGGCGTCGAACAGGTGCCGATCACCTACGAGACACGGGACAAGACCCGCATCTTCCAGATTCCGAAGATCATCGACGGAGCGGTCACGCCAATCGCGGGCAAGGACCGCGACAAGGATACGGTGATCACGAATTCGGAATACTGGATCGCACCGGAGATCATCGTGGCGAGGTCCGACAAGAGCAAGATGCGCGCCTTTGGCCGCAACTGGAACTTCGCCGGCCGCTCGGCCGAGATATGCAAGCTTGATTGGCGGGGCCCGTGAGCAAGAACACAAAAGCCCGCAAGATCGCCGGGAAGATCACCGACCGGATTCCGCGGCCGAAGAAGAAGGTCACCTGGCCGCAAGCGCGTGCGTTTTCGGTGCATCTGCTGACCGCCTCGGGTTCGTTCCTGGCTTTCCTGTCGCTGGTGGCGGCGAGCGAGGAGCGCTGGACGGCTATGTTCTGGTGGCTAGGCCTGGCGCTGTTCGTCGATGGCATCGACGGGCCGATCGCCCGAAAGCTGGAGGTCAAGGAAATCCTGCCGACCTGGTCCGGCGAACTCCTCGACAACATCATCGACTACGTGACCTACGTGCTGATCCCGGCCTTCGCGCTCTACCAACGGGGCTTCATGGGCGAAGGCCTGTCGTTCCTTTCGGCGGCGATCATCGTCGTCTCCAGCGCGATCTACTATGCCGACACCGGCATGAAGACGAAGGAGAATTTCTTCAAGGGCTTCCCGGTGGTCTGGAACATGGTGGTGTTCACGCTGTTTGTCATCGAACCGGGACAATGGGTCTCGTTCGCGGTGGTGGTGGTGGCCGGCATTCTGACTTTTGTCCCGATAAACTTCATCCATCCGGTGCGGGTGAAGAGGCTGCGGCCGATCAATCTCGGCATGACGCTGTTGTGGTGTGCTTTCGGCGCGCTCGCGCTTGCGCAGGCCGCACTCGCCGCTTTCTACGACCAGATCGGCGTGCTGGGCGAGCAAGTCGGCACTTTCACCAAGATCGGCATCACCGTTACCGGGCTCTACCTCGCAACCATTGGTGGCCTCATGCAGTTCTTTCCGAACCTCGGCGCCAAAAAGGCCTGACCCGCCGCTCTTCAAGGAATCCTCTCCATGTCCAAAGCCATCCGCATCCACGCCAATGGCGGTCCGGAAGTCCTGATCTATGAGGACACCGATCCTGGCCAACCTGGTTCGGGGCAGATCCTGATCAGGCATACCGCGATCGGCCTCAATTTCATCGATGTCTATCATCGCTCGGGTCTTTATCCGCCGCCCGGCGGATTTCCGCTCGTTCCGGGCAGTGAAGCCGCCAGCGTGGTGCTGGAAGTCGGCGGGGGCATCGACTGGCTGAAGCCGGGCGACCGGATTGCCTATGCCGTGACGACGGGCGCTTACGCGCAAGAACGCGTCATTGATGCCAGCAAGGTCGTCAAGATACCGGACGGCATCAGCGACGAGCAGGCCGCCGCCATGATGCTGAAAGGCATGACCGCGGAATACCTCCTGCGCCGCACCTTCAAGGTGAAGGCGGGCGACACCATCCTGTTTCACGCCGCGGCCGGCGGGGTCGGCCTGATCCTCGGCCAATGGGCGAAGCATCTCGGCGCGACTGTCATCGGCACCGCCAGTTCCACCGACAAGATCGAACTCGCCAAGGCGCACGGCTTCGACCATGTCATCAACTACAAGGAGCAGGATTTCGTCGCCGGCGTAGCAGCCATCACCGGCGGCAAGAAGTGCGACGTCGTCTACGATTCGGTGGGTAACGACACATTTCCGGCATCGCTCGAGTGCCTGAGGCCGCTCGGCATGTTCGTCAGCTTCGGCCAGTCCTCGGGACCCATCCCGCCGTTCTCGATGTCGCTGCTGGCGCAGAAGGGCTCGCTGTTCGCAACCAGGCCGACGCTGTTCGTCTACAATGCCAGGCGCGAGGACCTCGATGCCTCCGCCGCCGCACTGTTCGAGGTCGTGCTCAGCGGCGCCGTCGAGATCAAGATCAATCAGCGCTACGCGCTGAAAGACGCCGGCAAGGCACATGCGGACCTTGAAGGCCGCAGAACGACAGGTACGACTATCCTGGTTCCCTGACGACAATCTGCCTGGGTTTCCAGCGCGCTGCCGCAGCCGCAGGCATGGTTTGCCCGAAAAGCCGGCCCGCCATATGCTTGTGCGAAGGAAGGCTGATCTTTGTCCTTGAGTTTCCGCTGAAATTCTTGAAGCTCTTTCAAGTTGGGTGCTGCTTTCGCACGAGAGGCGGCCGCGCATACGATGCTTGCGGGAACACAGAACATGTCCGGTAATCCGGATGGGAGGCACTGTGAGTGCAAATCATGATGGGGCGAACCTGCTCGAGGTTCGTGGCCTGACCAAGATATTCGGCACGCTGACAGCGTGCGATCATGTCGATCTCAACATCGCCAAAGGTGAAATCCACGCTTTGCTCGGTGAGAACGGCGCCGGCAAATCGACACTGGTCAAGATGCTGTTCGGCTCGCTGGAACCCAATTCCGGCGACATTTTCTGGAACGGCCAGGCAGTGCGGATCACCAGCCCAGGCGTTGCCAAAAAGCTCGGCATCGGCATGGTTTTCCAGCATTTTTCGCTGTTCGAAGCCCTGACGGCCGCCGAGAACATCGCGCTGTCGTTGGATGACGGCTCGCCGATCGGCAGCATCGCGGCCAAGGCGAGGGCGCTTTCCTACAGCTATGGCCTGCCGCTCGATCCGGAATCGCTGGTCGGCGATCTGTCCGTCGGCGAGCGCCAGCGCATCGAGATTATCCGCTGCTTGCTGCAGACGCCACAGCTCATCATCCTGGACGAGCCGACATCGGTGCTGACCCCGCAGGAAGCGGACAAGCTGTTCGAGACGCTGGAACGCTTGCGCGCGGAAGGCAAATCGATCCTCTACATCTCGCACCGGCTTGAAGAGGTCAAACGCATCTGCGACCGCGCCACGGTGCTGCGGCACGGCAAGGTGGTTGGTCACTGCAACCCGCGCGAGGAGACAGCCTCATCGCTCGCCCGCATGATGGTCGGCAACGAAGTACAGGCCGTGGTGCGGGCGCCGGTCGAAGGGATCGAAACCGCGCAGCCGCTGCTCGAAATCCTCAACCTCAACCGCAAGCCGGCAACGCCGTTTTCGATTCCGCTCAAGAACATCAGCCTCAATGTCCGCGCTGGAGAGGTGATCGGCATTGCCGGTGTCGCCGGCAATGGCCAGGGCGAGTTCTTCGAATCCGTCTCCGGCGAGGTTTTGCAGCAGGATGCCGCTTCGGTGCGCATCCGCGGCAAGAACGCTGGCGGCCTCACCATTACCGGAAGGCGCCTGTTGGGGGCTGCGTTCGTGCCGGAGGAGCGTCTCGGTCATGGCGCCGCGCCGCGCATGAAGCTCTCGGAAAACCTACTGCTGTCGCGCCATGCCACGGACGGCAAGGCTTTTGTCGGCACCGGCGGCATGGTCAAGAGCGGCGCCGTCTATGCCGCCTCGCAACGCATCATCGAGGCGATGGATGTGCGCAAGAGCGCGCCGGATCCTGAAGCGGCAGCACTTTCGGGCGGCAATCTGCAGAAATTCATCGTCGGCCGCGAACTCGACCGCCGCCCAAGCGTGATGGTGGTGAACCAGCCGACATGGGGTGTCGACGCCGGTGCCGCCGCCCACATCCGTCAGGCTCTGATCGAACTGTCGCGCGGCGGATCGGCGGTGCTGGTGATCAGCCAGGATCTCGACGAGCTGTTCGAAATATCGGACGCAATCGCCGTCATGCACAATGGAGAATTGTCCAGGCCGATGCCGATCGCAGAAGCGACTTTCGAGAAGGTCGGCTTGCTGATGGGCGGCGCCGAGCCAGGCCACGCCGAACATACGCTGGAGACGGCATGATGCGCCTCGAACTCGTCAAACGCCCGCAGCGCTCGGCGCTGTTTTCGGCACTGTCGCCGTTCATCGCCTTCGCGCTGACCATCATTGCCGGCGCGGTTCTGTTCGCGCTGCTCGGCGTCAATCCGCTGAATGCATTCCAGATCTATTTCATCGAGCCGGTCAGCCAGGTCTGGCAGTTGCATGAGCTGGCGATCAAGGCGGCGCCGCTGATCCTGATCGCTGTCGGCCTGTCGGTCTGCTACAAGGCCAATATCTGGAACATCGGCGCCGAGGGCCAGTTCATCTTCGGCGCGATCTTCGGCTCCATCATTCCCGTGCTGTTCCCGCAATTCGAAGGCCCGTTGGTGCTGCCGCTGATGCTTCTGCTCGGCATGGTCGGCGGTGCGGCCTACGCGGCGATCCCGGCCTTGCTGAAGACCCGGTTCAATACCAACGAGATCCTGACCAGCCTCATGCTGGTCTATGTCGCGCAGCTGTTCCTCGACTGGCTGGTGCGGGGTCCCTGGCGCGATCCGCAGGGCCACGGCTTTCCGCAGACGATCCAGTTCGGCGACTCGGCCGTGCTGCCGGAACTGATGCCTGATGCCGGACGCGCCAATTGGGGGTTTGTGTTCGCCCTGGTGGCCGCGGTGCTGATCTGGATCCTGATGGGCCGCATGCTCAAGGGCTTCGAGGTCCGCGTGCTGGGCTCCAGCCCGAGAGCAGGGCGCTTCGCCGGCTTCGGACTCAACCGCATGGTGTTCTTTGCCTTCCTGCTATCGGGAGCGCTGGCCGGCCTTGCCGGCATCTCTGAAGTCTCCGGCGCCATCGGGCAACTTCAGCCCGTAATTTCGCCCGGGTACGGCTTCACGGCTATCATCGTGGCATTCCTCGGCCGCCTCAATCCGCTCGGCATCGTCGCCGCGGGCCTGGTGCTGGCCCTGACCTATCTCGGTGGCGAGGCCGTGCAAAGCGCGCTCGGCATTTCCGACAAGGTGGCGAGGGTGTTCCAGGGCATGCTGCTGTTCTTCGTGCTTGGCTGCGACACGCTCATTCACTACCGCATTCGCTTGATCGGTCTGGCGCTGACGAAACAGGAAACGCCCGCGAAGCTCGAGACCGCGCCAAAGTTGAAGGAAGCCCGCTGATGGACATTACCGTCAACATCCTCCTGACCATCGCCACGGCGGCGACGCCGCTATTGATAGCGGCGATTGGCGAATTGGTGGTCGAACGTTCCGGCGTGCTCAACCTCGGTGTCGAGGGCATGATGGTCATGGGCGCCGTCGGCGGCTTCGGGGCTGGCTATCTGACGGGATCGCCCTGGATCGGCCTTTTGGCGGCGATCGTCGTGGGCGCGCTGTTCTCCTTGCTTTTTGCCGTGATGACGCTGTCGCTGGCCACCAACCAGGTGGCAACCGGCCTGTCACTGACGCTGCTTGGTCTCGGCCTTTCCGGCATGATGGGAACAGGCTTCGTTGGCCAGCCCGGCGTCAGGCTGCCCAATCTCGATATTCCCGGCCTCAGTTCCATACCGATCGTGGGCAGGCTTCTTTTTGGCCAGGATCCGATCTTCTACATTTCGATCGCGCTGACGGCCGCGGTGATGTGGTTCCTGTTCAAGACGCGTACTGGCCTCACGCTGCGCTCGATTGGTGACAGCCATGCCTCGGCCCATGCGCTCGGCATCAAGGTCATCCGCTACCGCTATCTCTCGGTCATCTTCGGCGGTGCCTGCGCCGGTCTGGCCGGCGGGCATCTGTCGCTGGTGTATACGCCACAGTGGGTCGAGAACATGTCCGCGGGCCGCGGCTGGATCGCGCTCGCACTAGTGGTGTTCGCGTCATGGCGGCCATGGCGGGTGCTGGCCGGTGCCTACATCTTCGGCGCGGTGTGGATCGGCCAGCTTCATGCACAAGCTTTTGGCATTCCAGTGCCCTCGCAGATGCTTTCTTCTCTGCCCTATCTGGCAACCGTCGTGGTTCTCGTTCTAATCTCGCGCAACAAGCGTCTGACGATGATGAACACGCCGGCATCCCTGGGGCAGCCATTCGTTCCGGATCGTTGACAACAAGAACAAGACGGGAAGCTCCAAGGCTTAACTCAGAGAGGTAACACAATGAAAAAACTGCTTATTGCCCTGATGACGACGACAGCGGCTTTGTCGCTAGCCGCGTCCGCGGAGGCCGCCGACAAGTTGAAGGCCTGCTGGGTCTACACCGGCCCGATCGGCGATTTCGGCTATTCCTACCAGCACGACCAGGGCCGCCTCCAGGTCGAGAAGGCGCTTGGCGACAAGGTCGAGACTGCTTACCTGGAAAACGTCTCCGAAGGCCCCGATGCCGACCGCGCTTTCGAGCGCCTGGCGCGCGAAGGCTGCAAGATCATCTTCGGCACCTCGTTCGGCTTCATGGACGCCGAAGTGAAGGTTGCCAAGAAGTTTCCCAAGGTGATGTTCGAGCACGCCACCGGCTATAAGACCGGGGACAATCTCGGCATCTACAATGCCCGCTTCTATGAAGGCCGCTATGTGCTCGGCCAGATCGCCGCCAAGGAATCGAAGTCCGGCGTCGCCGGCTACATCGTCTCCTTCCCGATCCCGGAAGTGGTGATGGGGATCAACTCCTTCATGCTCGGCGCGCAGTCGATCAATCCGAACTTCAAGGCCAAGATCGTCTGGGTCAATTCGTGGTTCGATCCGGGCAAGGAAGCCGACGCCGCCAAGGCGCTGTTCGACCAGGGCGCCGACATCATCGTCCAGCACACCGACTCGACCGCTGCCCTGCAGGTGGCCGAGGAGCGCAAGCTGCACGGCTTCGGCCAGTCGTCCGATATGATCAAGTTCGCGCCCAACGCGCAGCTGACCTCGCTGACCGACGAATGGGGGCCCTACTACATCAGCCGTGTGCAGACAGCCATTGACGGCAGCTGGAAGCCGGACAATGTCTGGCTCGGCATCAAGGACGGCGCGGTTAAGCTCGCGCCGTACACCAACATGCCAGACGACGTGAAGGCGATGGCCGAAGCGACCGAAAAGAAGATCGCCGGAGGCTGGAACCCCTTCACCGGGCCGATCGCCAAGCAGGACGGCTCGGCATGGCTGAAGGACGGCGAAGTCGCCGACGACGGGACGCTGCTCGGCATGAATTTCTACGTCAAGGGCGTCGACGACAAGCTGCCGCAATAGACAGCACGCCACGTCTCGATTGGGAGAGGGCGCCGCGAGGCGCCCTTTTTCATTTGGATGGACAACTTGACGGAAGGCTCAGACAGCCGAGCCGTAGAGGTCGTAAGCGTCCGCACGCTCGATCTTGACGGTGACGATGTCGCCGGCGCGCATCGGGCGGCGCGACTGGATATGGACCGAGCCATCGATCTCGGGCGCATCATATTTGGTGCGACCCTTTGCCGATTTGCCGTGCGCTTCGTCGATCAGCACCGGCAGACGCTTGCCGACCTTCCTGGCCAGCTGCGCTGCCGAGATCTTCTGCTGGCGCTGCATGAAGCGATGCCAGCGCGCTTCCTTGATCTCCTGCGGCACCTGCTCGAGCCCGAGCTCGTTGGAGCGGGCGCCTCTGACCGGCTCGTATTTGAAGCAACCGGCGCGATCGATTTTCGCTTCATCCAGCCAATCGAGTAGCATCTCGAAGTCGTCATCCGTTTCGCCGGGGAAGCCCACGATGAAGGTCGAGCGGATGGCGAGATCCGGGCACACGTCGCGCCAGCCGCGAATGCGCTCGAGCGTCTTTTCGCCATGGGCGGGCCGGCGCATGTTCTTCAGCACCTGTGGCGAGGCATGCTGGAAGGGGATGTCCAGGTAAGGAAGGATTTTTCCTTCGGCCATCAGCGGGATGACGTCGGCGACATGCGGATAGGGATAGACATAATGCATGCGCACCCAGATGCCGAGCTTGCCCAATTCCTCCGAGAGGTCGAGGAATTTCGCCCGCACTTCGCGGTCGCCGAACATGGACGTCTGGTACTTGATGTCGATGCCGTAGGCGCTGGTATCCTGCGAGATGACGAGCAGTTCCTTGACGCCGGCATTGGCCAGTTTCTCGGCTTCGCGCAGCACATCGGCGGCCGGCCGCGAGACGAGATCGCCGCGCAGTGCCGGAATGATACAGAAGGTGCAACGGTTGTTGCAGCCTTCCGAAATCTTCAAATAGGCGTAATGGCGTGGCGTCAGCTTGACGCCTTGCGGCGGCAGCAGGTCGATGTAGGGATCGTGTGAGGGAGGGGCTGCCTCATGGACGGCGGCCATCACGCTCTCATAGGCCTGCGGGCCGGTGATCGCCAGCACGTTGGGGTGCCTCTCGCGGATCACGTCCGGCTCTGCGCCGAGACAGCCGGTGACGATGACCCTGCCGTTTTCCGACAATGCCGAGCCGATGGCGTTGAGCGACTCGTCGCGGGCGGAGTCGAGAAAGCCACAGGTGTTGACGACAACGAGATCGGCGCCGTCGTGCTTGCGGGCGATCTCGTAGCCCTCGGCCCGCAGACGCGTGATGATGCGCTCGGAATCGACAAGGGCTTTGGGACATCCGAGACTGACGAAGCTGACGCGCGGGGCGGACATGGGCAATTTTCCAATGGACGCGAACCGGAAACACCGATCCGGCCCGCAGTCTCAACATATGACGGTTTGCATGGCTCCTGGCAGGAGCTCAATTCGGGCGGCGCAATAGCACGGCTTGCTCAATCAGGCAAACGGAGCCCCGCGGCCCGGCATGTGTGTCAGTGCCCGCTTGACCCGAACCAGGGTGACAGGAAGGCGAAATGATCGGGGAATTGCTGCACGGCCCCGTCCAGCAGCATCTTGACCGCGACATAGAGGATGATGACCAGGCCGATATAGGCAATCCAGCGGTATTTGTGCAGCAAGCGCGCGACGAACGACGCGGCAAAACCCATCAACGCGATCGACAGCGCCAGTCCGACAATCAGCACCGTCGGATGGTTCATAGCCGCTCCCGCGACGGCCAGAACATTGTCGAGCGACATCGAGACGTCGGCAATGACGATCTGCCAGGCGGCCTGCGAGAAGGTTTTGCTCGGCCCCTTGCCGCCAATGACGCCATCCTTGTCGAAGTCGCCGTTCGACAGCGCTTCGGTGGCGTCGCGCTCATCGTCGTGGCTGACACGCAATTCGCGCCACATCTTCCAGCAAACCCACAGCAAAAGCAGGCCGCCGCCGATAAGCAGCATGGGACCAATGGTCAGCAGCCATTGCGTGATCAGGGCGAAGAAAATGCGAAGAACGGTAGCCGCCGCGATGCCGACAAGAATGGCTCGCTGACGCTGGCTGGCCGGCAGGCCGGCCGCGGCAAGGCCGATAACGATGGCATTGTCGCCCGCGAGCGCAAGGTCGATGGCGATGACCTGAAGGAGAGCCGAAAAGCCCGCGGCGGTAAATATTTCCATCGACATGGAAGCCCTTCGTCGAGTGTTCGTCGTCGATCGTCCGAACGGGCCTAAAGGCATGGTCCACTGGCGTCAAGTCGCGGCAACGGGCAACGCTGGAAACCATTTTCGTGGCGGTGGACTTACAGGAGGTTCTCAACAGCCGCCGCGCGCAAGCCAGAGACGGTCGCAAGCTCGCGAGAACCTAATCGTAGAGATTGTATTTCGGCCAGTCGGCTTCCGGAATCTCGTCCCCGATCCGATAGCGGAGCTGGAGAACTTCCATATGATCCGGCCCCGTCTGGCATTTGAACTTCAGCCGGTACCACTGCCCCTTGCTGCGGAACGCCGCACCGGAGCTCCGAATTGCGTCGGCGCTCATCTCCGGCGTCGCGAAGGCGTAAGCGACGACGCGGTCGGCCTTGAACTTGCGATCATCGTGGGTGATCCGGTCCAGGATTTCGGCATCGCAACGCTGTTCGAGGCGAGTTTGCGGGTCAAGTTTCATCAGCCCGGCGCGCAAGGCGTTGTCCATCGCACTGGCCGGAAAAGCCAGCGTCAGGGACGCAATGGCCATCATGCAGAGTGTCTTCATGGGCGGGACAAGCAACATGTTTTGTCTGAAGAATCAACCAATAGCGGCGGTTCATGCTCGGCAAACCCGGTATTCAGAGGTCCGGCGCAATCAAAATCTCGTGTCGGCCTTCATCTGCTCGACCTGCGGCCAACGCATCAAGGAGGCGCGGCCGGCGTCGGTGAGGTCGTAGACGCCGCGATCGACGCGCGCGAACCAGCCATAGACATTGTGCTGCAGAATTTTCGGCGCGAGCGGCGTCAACGCCTTCAGATCGCGCGGGCGCTTGGGTCCGTCCGCCAACGCCGCGGCGCAGGTGAGGGCGCTCTGCCGGTAGGCGGTCATGATCGGAGTGCGCGATCCGCCGCCAGCGACAGGATCGCCGCGGCGGCGCTGGTGCTCGTCGACGAGGCGAGAACGCCGTCGCGCATTTTTGCGCGGCGCCGGGGCGACCGGAGTGACAAGCACTTCGACCCTATCATTGGCGGTCACGCCGAGCAGGCCGAAGCCAAGCCGGCGACAGAGATTGCGAAACCTGGCATCGCTTTCGCGTCCCTTGCCCCGCGCCGACATGCGCGCCGCCAGCCAAACTTCATCGCAAGCAGCCGCACGGTCGACGCCTTGCAGAACCAGTTCGAGATTGAACTGCAGCTTCAGCTCGCAGATGACGACAATCGGCGGCTCTCCCTCGCGCAAAGCGACGATGTCGCAACCACCGATTTCCCCTTTCACGACGAAGTCGAGGTTTTCGAGGAAACGCTTCACCGGCGCGTAGAGTGAGGTCTCGTTCATAGCGCAAGGTCTAGCTGATTCGAGATGAAAAGCCTCGCAGGCGAATGGTGGCGCGTGCCTGCCCAGAGCCGGATTTCGGAAGCGATGCGGCAGGGCTCAACAATGAATTTTTGCCAGGAAGGCCAACAGCGCACGATTGAACTGGTCGGGACGCTGCAAGGGCGCGAAGTGACTGACGCCAGGCAGCACGATCAATTCCGATGCCGGTATGCTGCGGGCCAGGTAGATCGCGTGCTCGTCCTTGATGAATTCGTCGTGCTCGCTTTGGACAACCGCAACGGGCGCGCGAACCTCTCGCAACTGGGCGGCGCCATAGTTGGGTTCGCTCTTCATCATCAGGCCCACAGCTTCGACAAACGCGTCGAATTCACCTGGCGTGGCCGACAGCTCGGCATAGTCCTTTTTGTGCCGGCCGAAACACCGCTCGATGACCGGAGTGGCCTCAAAATCCTTCGTGCCGCTGGGATCCATATTGCAGCCGAAGAAGAACACGCCCGCGATCCGATCGGCGGCCTTCATGCCAAGGATCAGGGCAACGCAGGCGCCATCGCTCCAGCCCACCGCGATAGCCTTGTTCAATTGCAGGCGTTCCATTACCGCCAGGACATCCGAAGCCATCAGTTCGTATTTGTATGGCCGTTCGTCGCGGGTGCTGCGCCCATGGCCGCGACTGTCGATGGTGACGACCTGATAACCGTGCTTGACCAAAGCAGGGACTTGAAATCCCCAATTGCCGCTATGGCCAAGGCCACCATGCAACAGGATCACGGGATAACCCGTCCCAAACGTCGCGTACCAGATCCTTGCACCCTCGTGCTCGACCTGGCCTTCATCCGCCGCAGCCGGCAAAGGAGCGGCGCCATTCGCTTCGAATTTCGCCAGGTCGTCGTCGCGATAATCCATTGCCTAACAGCCTCCAAACGCGCACGCCTAGATTTACCGTCGGCAACCGCCAATACCAACCCGCGAGGGAATTTCTGCTGCCATCAAGCGACACGACAGGGGCGTTTGCATTGCCGTGCTCATGGCTTGCCATGTGACAAACGCACTCGCCGGGGGTCACATCCTAGTCGCGATCTGGCGCTACTTGGTCGGCGCGCGCTTGTCGAACGCAGCTCAACGCGGGTCCTCCCAGGACAAACCCCGGCGGGGTTTTTCATTTTCAGAACCATATTGTCGGTCGCGAGTTGTCCTTGCTATCGTGGCATTGCGGTCAGCACAGGGACGCCCATCATGGATGCAAGCGAAATGAGTGCGATCGGCGATACCCTCATGAGGATCGTCACGCCCGACATGTCTCCCAAGCAGCTTGTCAAAGCTGCCCGGAAAGCGCACCCCAAGGCCTCCAAGAAGGATATTGCGAGAGCAGCCTTCTTTTCGATCATCGCAGACGCCGACCGGGACATCGGCAAGGCCAGGAACCTGCAGGCGTTTGCCATCGCGGAGCGCACACAGCAGTCCGACTGAGCAAGGTGGCGACCTTCGCTTTGTGCAACATGCGGGCGGCCCGGCGAGGAGGGGTGGGACGCCGCCGGGCCTGACCAGCGGTGTTGGGTTGGGATGATTACCCGCCAGCTTGACCGTTAATACGCCAGCTTCCAGAAACGGCATCATTCAAACGGCGGAGACGGCCGGGCTGCATCAACCGTCGGGGCCACCAGACGAACGCGCGCAACGAAAAGCGGCTTCAAAAACCGAGCGAAAAAATCTGGCTGATATGTCTCCGGCTAAAAGCCAAATAGCAAACGCCAATCGTTCGCAGCCGGGGCGGAGCGGTCGCGGCGGCTGTCGATCTGTTGTTTTGGTAGCTTGGAGATGTCCCCTCAACTCCTAGCCGAATCGCCCGCCGCGCTCCTCCCGGAGGCGGCGGGCTTTGCTTTGTTGGAACCCGAGCCCCCCGACTTTGTTTTGGTTCGAGAACAGGAGGCGCATGTGGAGCCGAAGTCATCACGCGAAGTGCCAGGTCCAGAACCCCGCAAGGACCGAGGAAGGGACACCCGAAAAGCGGTTGCCGAAACACCTGACAAGACCAATGACTGGGACCGTGACGCCGTGCATGGAGATGGCGACACGATCGACATTCAGCCTGAGCCGGGCGTGGAGTCGAAATAGCCGTCTACGGTTGGGGTCGTCCCCGCAACCAACTTCGCCGCCCATCGTTGACCTATGCTGGTTGATCCCAGCACTCCAGAACTTGCCCGCCGGTTCCCACCTGGCGGGCCTTTTGCTGGGTGGGTTGGAAAATATGTGCCGGTCATGAAGGTGCGGGACTGGTCGGCTTACCCTGCTGTCGGTTCCCCCCTTTTGAATTGCCTCCTGCCCCGGCTGAAGGCCCTTTTTGCATGCCACGCGGCCTGGAGCTGCCGCCATCGGAAACAGCCGGGAAACAATGCGGTCGGCACGGCGATAGTTCAGACGGACCAAGCGATTGCCATAGCATCGCAGTTGGCCGTGCCACATCATCACAATGACGGACGACGTACCCTGCCACATGTGAAAAGCTTGACAGGTCGCACGAGGGGAATGGCCGGTGAAGGATCAAATTGTCGGATCATTTCGACACCATCCGAAGCCTAAATGCATCGCGTGGATCGCAGCGTCCGCAACGCTGGAAACGGAGCGAACCGAGCGAGACGCCAAGACTGCTGGCCTCAGGCGATTGAGGGCTTACTCGGAATGGCTCGTTCGCGACGATCTAGCCTCGATGCGCGATCAGATAGACTGCTCGGCTCTTCTGTAGAGTGGTTAGCCGGCTGTAGCACGGCTCACGCTTGCGAGAGAGATTTAGCAGAACTCGCTGCTATAGCGCTTCCCATTGCCGTTTGCCGGGCTGTCTGGGCGCTGGCGATGCCATCGAAGGCGCATTCCATGCTCAGAGCATCAATCGAAACGGATTCGCTATCAGTCTTCTGTTTGTCACGCTGAGCGGGCTGGCTCCGCCCGGCGGGCTTTTTTGGCCCTTATGAGGTCCTGCGGTTTTTTGAACCAGGCGCAAAAGGTGGAATGGTGCGGAACGGTGGATGTCGTTCGTTCTAGTTGCAACAACTGCAGTAACGNTGAACCAGGCGCAAAAGGTGGAATGGTGCGGAACGGTGGATGTCGTTCGTTCTAGTTGCAACAACTGCAGTAACGGTTGATTCAACCATTGCTGGTATTTATTCATCGTATGGTGGCGGCTCCGACAGTGCGGCGGGGGCTGGGTTGCCGGAGCCGCCTGCGCAGTCCGGTTGGGATTTGACCGCGCTGTCTCAGAATAGGACAGCGCGGTCAACGATTCGTTAATCGTGACAGTTTCGCCGGCCGGGCGTCAGCAGTAACCTGTAACTTGCGACGTTTAGCAATGACCGCCTTGGACGCAATGGAACGATTCCGTGTTTCGGCAGCGGCCCGCCGGCTTGGATTTCTCCCGTTTTATTGCACTCTCGCCTCAACCCTCTCAAGGCACTGAACGGGAATATCAGGCCATGTCGCCTTGGCGCATTCCGATGCCGTAACGGCCACCACGGGCTCGCCTCGCACACTGGCCGCTTGGGTGGGCGTGGATGCAAGGAGGAATGTTTGCGTTAGCAGGGCTGACAAGGCTGCAACTTGAACAAGCACGGCGGCAAAGGCGATTTTCTTGAGCATGCCGAGAGAACGCGGTGGATAGCTACCGGTTCCCTGTGCCCACCACGCTCAAAGTCAACGTGGATGGTGACCGCGAGGCGCTTTGCGGCACTTGCGGTCACCCCTTATCGGCATCCCTCAAATCGGCCCAGATGCCCGTCTCGAACTCGACCATGGCCCCGGCAGATGATTTGGTGAAGGTCTTTTGGTACCACCGCAGCGGGATAGCGGTGGTCCCTATCTGATTCATAGACGTTGTGGCGGAGGGAGTGTCTTCTAAACCTCAGTCCTTCAACGTTTGCTGATATACACGCGACGACAACCATTCGAGCGGTAGCCCAGGCTTCCTTCGGAACAAGCACATGTACAGCGCATGGTCTGCTGCGGGCTAGACGGGTTCGCTAAATGCCGATATTTCAAGCACATGGATAGCGAATCTTATCGCAGTAACGCTCTCGACGGTCTCCGTGGCATTGCTGCGACGTCGGTGATTTTTTACCACGCAATCCTTCACCATCAGGTTCTAATAGATACTATTCTAATCCCGCCGATCCAGAGCCTAAGTACCTTTGGCGACGTAGCGACCAAGATAGTACTTGCGGCGGTCAACGGAAACAGCGCAGTCTTGCTGTTCTTTGTTCTTAGCGGGTTTGTGCTCCGGCTGTCGCTGGAGCGAGACAAAGCTAGGCCGATCGTGGTGGTTGTCAATTTTGTCGTTCGTCGGCTATGTCGGCTCTACCCCGCCATGTTCTTCTGCATGGGCTGTTTCCTTGCGGTAGCGATTCTCTATCAGCAGCTAGGTTGGGCAGGCTTTCCGGTACCTAACCTCGGGGCTGCGCTCGTAAATGCTTCGCTTTTCAAGATTACGTGGCACGGCCCGTCAGGCACCATTCAAGCAGAGTTTCTGGCGGTACCCTTCATCTTGGCTGCGTTCTTCATTGGTCGAACATTCGGTCCGATCGCCGTGCTCGCCTGCGTCGCTTATTCGATCTTTGCCTTCGGCAATCCGGCAATGGTCTTGTGGGCTCCAAACATGCACAGCTGGCTGTCCGCATTCATGGTCGGAATGCTCGTCGCTGATAAGCGGCTGAAGCCGTTCTTCTCGGAGATGACGGGGCCAGCACTTGTTTTGCTTTGTGTAGGCTTCTTCGTCCTGAGAGCTGCAACCGACATGAATGGCATCCAGAGCGCCGTAGGGCAAACCGCGCTCTGCGGCGCTCTGGTCGGCGCAGTTTACTACGCGTCGCCGAAGTTGGCCGTCGTCCGCTTTTTGAACTGGCATCCGGTCCTGTTTTTGGGCCGCATCAGCTACAGCCTTTATCTGCTTAACGTCATATGGCTATTTGTCGCCTGGTCGATTGTTGTTCCACTCGGCGTGGAAACGACGCACCCGCTTTTTACCGGCATGGTTGTTGGGACCGTGGTCCTACTACTCACGATCCCGCTGGCAGCTTTCTCGGAGCGCTTGTTTGAACAAGGCGGCGTTTGGCTCGGGCAGAGGCTGACAATCCGACAACCGGCGAAAAATCTGGCATTCCTGCCGGCTTAGGTAACGGCATCGCCAGAACATGGAGTGCATCGGACGCGACTGAGGGAAGCTAAAGGCCATGTCATTCACCGCCTTCCAGACCAATGCGTTTCAGAACGACGCCTTCCAGACGGTGTTCCAGGTGCCGCTCTACCCGGGCGACGGCGGGCGCGCCGGCTATTATCGCCGCCCGCTCAAATACGTTCGCGACGGCCAGGTCGTCGACCTCAGCGGCACCGCCACGCCGACCACCGATGAAATCATCGGCTCCTTTGAACTGACGCCGGCAATCATGGCCGCGGATCTCCGATCTGGACTACCGCGGAAATTGAAAAGTGTCGGTCGCTTTATCCTGACTACAAGGCGATGAGGAAGGCGCTCCCTCATCGCACCCTAGAAGCGTTGAAGCATCGCTGCCGAGCCGAAAACCTAACTATCAAGCGGCACATATGGACGGCTCGGGAAGACACACAGTTTAGAAAAATGTACCGCACCGCCAGTGCCGAAGAAATGCGTAAGGCGTTCCCACACACGGGGTCTAGAGTGCTGCGCGACCGAGGGGCGCGGCTAGGACTGGTCCGACCGCAGCAGCCATACAAGAGTACCGGAAACCCTCTTCTCGACGCAGTACGAGAGCGCAGCAGGCATCAGGGCTTTACAATGGTAGATCTTGACCACTACGCTCGAGCGCGCGGCTATTTCAAACGAAAAAATTGGAACGGGTCCCGAGGCTTCATAAACTACGCCGCCATAGTCCGCGCCGTTCGCGTCCTTGGCGGAACGCTCAGCGTCCAATGGGGTGATGAATGAGCGCGTTCTTTCGCAAGCGAATCGAAGCGCGATCAAGCACCTGTTCACACGCTTGCTCAGATGGATGGCGAAGCCGACTTCGAACCCGAGACAATCGAGGAGCAGCACGACTGCGAGGCGGACCCAGCAGAACGAGGAATCGCTGATAAGGCGGAGGCGGCACGGCGTTTTCGGATGATGAAGCACTGAAAGAGTTGGCGACCGACGCATACGCCTGAGTAACCACTTGAAAGCGTCGGTCGCCATTTAGGGCAGGGCCACACCGGGATTGGGGACCCGATGCAACGCCTTCATGCACAACACAACGTCATGGTGAATGACCGGTTACTTATCCACAGGCGCACAGCCACATACTGAAGATTCCGCCCAGCTGATGTAATGCTCCTTGAAGATGGCTTGCCGGGGCTTGGCCGACATAGCGCGGCGAGCGACCAGTTCAGTCATTTGCTGATCTCGATAGACAAATTCACTGCGGCATTCGCGACCGTCTCTAGTGCGTGGGAAGCACAGAAATTTGTCATCCAAAGCTCGAGGTCGCTGGGGCTGCCTAACTTTGGCATCGAGCCGTCTCCGCCTGCTACAGCTCGCGTGAGGTTCGTTGCAGTAAGAAAACCTAATATCCAGCTGACATAGTAGGTGCGTGTGGTTTCCTTACTGCGGAGAAAATCGCCGCATGTTTTTAGCCCTGCGCCAAGGTTCTTGTAGATTATGTCATCCGCGCGAGCGGGATTGACCAGGACAGCGCTCGCGATAAGCAGGACTTTGAGCATGACTTCTTCACTTCCTGTTTAGCCGAACGCCTGGACTTCCGTGGTTCAGGAATTCGATGCCTGCGGCTTCAAGCGCCCGCTGCACCGCCTGAACGTTTTGTGCTCGGCCAGCTATAGCAGAGGCTCCGGCCGCCTCCATGCTTCGGATTGTATTGACGTGAACGCCGGCTTCGTTCGCGGCCTCTTGCTGCTCCATGCCGATGAGGGCGCGTGCAGCTTTTAGCTGATTTCCAGTGGTGAGCATCCAAGTTCCTCTTTGAGCAAATTGTGTATCACAAATAGAAAGCCGTTGACAAGCGACAAAATCCGTTTAGGTTAATGATACACAGCTCATCATGTGTGAGACACAACTAGGAGAACCCACATGCCGAACATCACTATTCGGGCTGCCGCCGAAGGCATGCCCACACTCAAACGCCGCCGGATGATGATCAACCTGACCGGTGCCGGCCTTGCACTCGCAACTGTCGGCGCCGCTGGCAAGGCGCCGACAGCGCAGGTCGACAGCACGAGACAGGCGACCGAAGATGTCGCCCGATCTGCGCGCCGTGATCAATGACCACAGGAAGGCTTGGGCTCATTGGCAAAGCGTTTGCGCCTGCACTGACAGCGCTATCCTCGGCCGCGAGGCAACCGCGCAGGAACATCAGACGTGGGAAGATGGCAGCGACGGCGAGTATTCGGCGCTCTATCACGTCTGCCGGTTCCCTGCTCGCACTCCGCCCGACCTTGCCGCGAAAGGCCGGTACCTCAGAAAATTCCACCCATGGCGCTACGGCGAGCTCGACAATCAGCTTGCAGGCCTTGCTGCGTTCGATGATCGACACCGGGAAAGGCGGTACAAAATGACCGCCGCCGACAACTATAAAACCCGTTTCTCGGCGTTGGAGCCCTTGATTTGCGACGCTGACAACACGATGGACGTGTTGATGGATATGCTGGAACGACATTTCGCAGGGGGAAGGCGCCAACGTTGTCCTTACCGCCCCCGAGGCCAAACGCCTGTTTTTTGTCGGCTGCATGGCAACTAATGCTTCCCGCAATGCCAAGCTTGCTCATTACGAGGCGTGGGCGCCCCGCGAATCGAAGTGAGATCCTTCCGCAGACCCCAAGCCCGCCACGGTTCGCCCTGGCGGGCTTCATCGTTTGCGCACGTTAGGAACCAAGTTAGGAAGCGAATGAGGCAAAGTCAGAAAGCGATGGTTTTTCAAGTCGATAACAGAAATTCTGGCGGAGGGAGTGGGATTCGAACCCACGGTGAACTTGCGCCCACGCCGGTTTTCAAGACCGGTGCCTTAAACCGCTCGGCCATCCCTCCAGCGACTGCTGGCCACTGCTCTAGTGTGCCCGACAAAGGCCTGTCAACCGGCTTGGGTGAGCAGGTCGCCCCCTGAACCTAGGGGCAGGGCAAACAGCGTCACAATCTTGCCCGGTTCCGGCCACAATCGGTTAATACCGTGATAAACAATTCCTGCGCAAAAAGGATCGGGGGTTCGAAGCGTCGTTGACATTGTCGAGCGAGTGCTTTGGCTCCTCGGATGGTGGATGCGACGTCTTCATCGAGACTTAGGGGGCGATCAAGAATGCAGGCTGTGACGCATCCGCGTCTTCGTCGCGTTGCCACGGGTGCGTTGCTCGCGGCGTCGGCTGCATTGCTCGCCGCTTGCGCGTCGCAGCCCGAGCCGAAGGGGATGGTCTACAAGAAGACCCGCTCCAAGGAATATTTCGCCGAGACCGAATACGGAGTGAAGGCCAGTCCGCGCGTTGCCTTCATGCGCCGCGGCGGCGGTCGCGACCAGCTTGGCAAGCCCTATCAGGTGCGCGGCAAGTGGTATTATCCCAAGGAAGACAAGAAGTACGCGAAGGTGGGTCTGGCCTCATGGTATGGCGACGCCTTCCATGGCCGGCTGACCGCCAATGGCGAAGTCTACGACATGGCGCATCTGACGGCGGCGCATCCGACCATGCCGCTGCCCAGTTATGCCCGCGTCACCAACCTCGAAACCGGCAGTTCGGTCATCGTGCGCGTCAATGACCGCGGCCCTTACCATGAGGGCCGCATCATCGACGTCTCGGAGCGAGCCGCGCAGATGCTCGACTACGACAAGGTCGGCACCGCGAAGGTGAAGGTCGAATATGTCGGCCGCGCGCCGCTCGACGGCAATGACGACCAGTACCTGATG
This sequence comes from Mesorhizobium sp. LNHC229A00, assembly GCF_000502415.1. Classification (NCBI taxonomy): domain Bacteria; kingdom Pseudomonadati; phylum Pseudomonadota; class Alphaproteobacteria; order Hyphomicrobiales; family Phyllobacteriaceae; genus Mesorhizobium; species Mesorhizobium sp. LNHC229A00. The sequence continues at coordinate 94,458 of NZ_AYWQ01000012.1, read as the reverse complement.
GCCTCTTACCATCCAGGCAACCGCGTACCTGATCCATCGGATGGCCTGCCGACCGGCGTCATGGTGGCCATGAACGGGCCTGCGCCGAGCCTTCCAGCCGGCGCGGCCGCCGTGCCGTTTCCAGGTCAGCTGACCGATGCCGCGGCTCCGGTACAGGGACGGATTGCCGCGCAGCCGGCCTTCGGCGATCTGGCGCTGCCCGATTTTGGACCGATCGTGCCGGAACGGCCGCAGATCAGCCTGCCGCCGCAGTCGCCGTTCGCCATGGCCTCGCTGTCCTATGCGGATGAACGCGTCCGTCGCGCGGATGTCTTTGCCGCCCTGGACAACAGCGGCATGTCGCCCGCGGACATCCTGCGGTCGTGGAAAAAGACCGGCCGCCAAGCGGCACCGTCCAGCGCCGACTATGTCGCCGCCGGCACGTTCGACGACGTCACCGAAGCCACACATGTGGCCTCGGCGCTAAAGCCCTTCGGCAGAATAGAAATCCAGCGCTCCGATCTCGACGGCAATGACTGGTATGCGGTCAACCTCTATCCGGACGGCCATGGCGGCCTGGACGAGTTGCTGAAGGCGGCGTGGTCTCATGGCGCGCCCGACGCGCTGGTCGTGCGCGACTGATCCAGCGGCGGTTTTGCGCCCGGCAGTTGATCCCTCACCGAAAAAGCTCGATAGTTTCGGCACGCCGGAGGGGCCGGCCAACGGGTCGATTTTCATGCAGTTTCGCTTGCTACACCCTTTCGCCGTTTTTTTTCTCCTCAGCCTCCTGCTTACGCTTTCGCCGGCCCAAGCGCAGCTCTTCGAGACCAAGGCCGCGCAGGCCTTCATGATCGATGCCGATACCGGAACGGTGCTGTTTTCGAAAGATGCCGACAAACCCATTCCGCCGGCTTCGATGGCCAAGCTGATGACTATGGAAGTGGTTTTCAACGCCCTCAAATCCGGCCGCCTCAAACTCGACGATACGTTCGTGGTCAGCGAAAATGCCTGGCGCAAAGGTGGCGCACCGTCGGGGACCTCGACGATGTTCGCCAAGCTCAAATCGGCGATCCGGCTCGAGGACCTGATCCAGGGGGTGACCGTGCAAGCCGCCAATGACGGCTGTATCGTCATCGCCGAAGGCATGGCCGGATCCGAGGACAACTTTGCCGGAGAGATGACCGAACGCGCGCGCCAGATCGGCCTCAAGACCTCGACTTTCGTCAACTCGACCGGCCTGCCGGCAGACGGCCAGCAGACAAACGTGCGGGAATTGGCGCAGCTCGCCCTTCATTTATGGCGCGAATACCCCGATTTCTACCGGTATTACGGCTTGAAGGATTTCACCTGGAACAAGATCTCGCAGAGGAACCGCAACCCGTTGCTGGCGATGGATATCGGCGCCGACGGCCTTGCTGTCGGCGCGAGCGAGACATCCGGTTTCGGCATCGTCGCTTCGGTCAGCCACAACGGCACGCGGGTGATCGCGGCGATGAGCGGGCTGGCAAATGACAAGGAGCGCGCAGAAGAGGCACGCAAACTGCTCGATTGGGGCGTTCGCTCGTTCGAGAAGACCGAAATCTTCGCCAAGGACGAGGTGGTCGGAGAGGCCCAGGTTTTTGGCGGCATGAAATCCGGCGTGACGCTTAAGGCAAAAGGTCCGATCGACATCTTCCTGCCGATCACCAACCGCGACAAGCTGACGGCCAGGATCATCTACACCGGCCCGGTCGCGGCACCGGTGGAGGAGGGGCAGCCGGTGGGCGCACTGCGCGTCTGGATCGGCGACACGCTGAGCCAGGAAACACCGTTGTTCGCCGCCGAGTCGATCAGCGTCGGCAGTTTGCCGCAACGCGCCCTCGATGCCGTCAAGGAACTGGCGATCGGCTGGCTTCGATAGCACCGACGGCATGGACGTTTTCCCGAACGCGGACTATCTAGAGCGCAACAATCCACTCGAACACGAACAAAGGCCCTCGGTTGGCGCGCGGATTTTTCATCACCTTCGAAGGCGGCGAAGGCGCAGGCAAGTCGACACAGATCGAGCGGCTGGCCACCAAGATGCGCGCCAAGAAGTATGATGTCGTACGGACACGTGAGCCGGGCGGCTCGCCGGGCGCCGAAGCGGTCCGGCATGTGCTGCTTTCAGGTGCCGCCGAACCGTTCGGGCCCAAGATGGAAGCGCTGCTCTTCGCAGCCGCGCGTTCCGACCACGTCGAGCAGGTCATCCGTCCGGCGGTCGAACGCGGCTCCATTGTGCTTTGTGACCGCTTCCTGGATTCCTCGCGTGTCTATCAGGGCGTTACGGGTGGGATCGATCCGGCATTCATGGCCATGCTGGAACAGGTCTCGATCAACGGCATGATGCCCGACATGACGCTGATCTTCGATATCGACCCGGCCGAGGGTTTGAAGCGCGCGACATTGCGGCGTGGCAGCGATGCCGCCGCCGACCGCTTTGAAAAGGAGACGCTTGCCATCCACCAGGCTCGCCGCGAAGCGTTCCTGGCGATCGCCGCGGCAGAGCCGGAACGCTGCATCGTCGTCGATGCGTCCGCCGATCCGGACACGGTGGAAGATGTCGTCACGGCGACCGTGTTCTCGGCACTGGGGGCAAGGGCGTCCGAGCGCAACAGGCAGGTCGCACCCGTATGATCTTCGAACGCATCGCGCCGGAACAGCATGATACGCTGGACGGTGTGCCGGAACCCTCCGAAACACCGCGTCTGGTCGGACACGGACAGGCGGTCACCATGCTTGCCGCCGCCTATCGTGCGGGAAAGCTGCCGCATGCGCTTATCTTCGCCGGTCCGGTCGGGATCGGCAAGGCGACGCTCGCCTTCCATCTCGCCCACCACCTGTTGAAGCATCCGGCCTTCGACCAGGCGCCTGGCAACCTGGCGGTTCCCGATCCGGCCTCGCCGCTGTTTCGCCAGATCGCAACCGGCGCGCATCCCGGCGTACTGCATCTGACCCGCCCGCTGAACGACAAGACAAAGAGTTTCAAGACCGTCGTCACCGTTGACGAAATCCGCAAGGTCAGCCGCTTCCTGTGGCTGACTTCGCACGACGGCAGCTACCGGGTGGTGATCGTCGATCCGGCCGACGACATGAATGCCAATGCGGCCAATGCCTTGCTGAAGAATCTTGAGGAGCCACCGGCACGGACTCTGTTCATTCTCATCGTCCATGCACCGGGCAGTCTGCTGCCGACGATCCGCTCGCGCTGCCAGGTGGTGCGGCTGACACCGCTTGACGCCAACGAACTGATGTCGGTGCTGGAGACAGCGGAGCCGCCGCCGCCGGACGATCCGGCCGCGAGGGCCGCATTGGTCGAGCGGGCAGGGGGAAGCGCCCGCAACGCGATCCTATTGACGCAGTATGGCGGGCTGGAGATCGCGCGGACGCTGGATGGCCTGGTGGCGACGGGAAAGAGCGATATTGGCGGCGCCTATCGCCTGGCCGAAGCTGTCGCGGGCAGGGACCAGGCGATACAGTTCGACATCTTCAACCGCCGGGCGCTGGACCTTCTGTCGGATGCGGCAAGCCAGGCGGCGCGGGCTGGCGATCTCAAGCGGGCCAAAACGCTGTCGGATAGTTGGCATGAGGCGCTGGACGCGATATCTGAGACGGACACCTACAATCTCGACAAAAAGCAGCACGCCCTGACCATGATCGACCGCCTGAATTCTGCAATGCGAATGTGACGGCTTTTTTGGTGCATGCCGTTGCCCCTGAAACCGGGGCCACTTTTGGGCGGCATGCATGGTCTCGGGATGGCAATCGCCATTCCGATGCGATATCCACCGCCACGGCCTCCATTCAGACATTCATGACGGTTCATCCATGTCACGCGACACATTCTACATCACAACCGCGATTTCCTATCCGAACGGCAAGCCGCATATCGGCCATGCCTACGAGCTGATCGCCACCGACGCTCTTGCCCGCTTCCAGCGGCTCGACGGCAAGCAGGTCTTCTTCCTTACCGGCACCGACGAGCACGGCATCAAGATGCTGCAGACAGCCAAGCGCGAAGGCATTTCGGCGCGTGAACTGGCAGACCGCAATTCAGCCGAGTTCAAGCACATGGCGACCGCGCTCAACGCCTCCAACGACGATTTCATCCGCACCACGGAGGAGCGCCATTACGCTGCTTCGCAGGCGATCTGGAAGGCGATGGCCGCCAATGGCGACGTCTATAAGGGCGGCTATGCCGGGTGGTACTCGGTGCGCGACGAAGCCTATTACGGCGAGGAGGAGACCGAGNGACGTCTATAAGGGCGGCTATGCCGGGTGGTACTCGGTGCGCGACGAAGCCTATTACGGCGAGGAGGAGACCGAGGTCCGTCCTGACAATGTCCGCTACGGGCCGCAGGGAACGCCGGTCGAATGGGTCGAGGAAGAGAGCTATTTCTTCCGCCTGTCGGCCTATCAGGACAAGCTCGTCGCCCTTTATGAAGGCCAGCCCGACTTCATCGGCCCCGCCGAGCGCCGCAACGAGGTGATGAGCTTCGTCAAGTCGGGACTGAAGGACCTGTCGATCTCGCGCACCACTTTCGACTGGGGCGTGCCGGTGCCGGGCGATGAAAAGCATGTCATGTATGTTTGGGTCGACGCGCTGACCAACTACATCACCGGTGTCGGCTATCCCGATGAAAAAGATGAGAAATGGAAGTTCTGGCCAGCCGATGCGCACATCATCGGCAAGGACATCGTGCGCTTCCACGCCGTTTATTGGCCGGCCTTCCTGATGTCGGCCGGCATCCCGCTGCCGAAGCGCGTCTTCGGCCACGGCTTCCTGTTCAACCGCGGCGAGAAGATGTCGAAGTCGGTCGGCAACGTTATCGACCCGTTCGCCATGGTCGAGCATTACGGGCTCGACCAGGTGCGCTACTTCTTCCTGCGCGAAGTGCCGTTCGGGCAGGACGGCAGCTACAGCCATGAGGCGATCGTCAACCGCACCAATGCGGATCTGGCCAACGGTCTCGGCAATCTGGCGCAGCGCTCGCTGTCGATGATCGCGAAGAATTGCGGCGGCGTCGTGCCGAAGCGCGGCGACCTGGCGGAGGCCGACAAGGTGATCCTGGATCAAGCGGTCGACGCTCTCGCCACCGCGCGCAAGGCAATGGCCGAACAGGGCATCCATCTGGCACTGGCGGCAATCTTCGGCGTGGTTGCGGAAGCCGACCGGTATTTCGCCGGACAGGAACCCTGGGCGCTCAAGAAAACCAATCCCGAGCGCATGGAAACGGTGCTGTGGACGACGGCCGAGGTGGTCCGGCGCGTAGCGGTTCTATGCCAGCCCTACATTCCGGGCTCGGCCGGCAAGCTGCTCGACCTGCTGGCGGTGCCGGCGGACAATCGCGATTTCGTGCATGTCCATGCCGACCATGCGATTGTGTCCGGGACGGCGCTGCCTCCGCCTGAGGGCGTGTTTCCGCGCTATGTCGAGCAGACGGACGCGAACGCCTGATGCTCGTCGACAGCCATTGTCATCTGGATTTTCCAGACTTTGCCGAAGAGCGGGCGGCCATTGTCGCCCGCGCCAAGGCGGCTGGTATCAGCCGGATGGTGACGATCTCCACGCGCGTGAAGCGGTTCCAGCAAGTTCTTGAGATCGCGGAGACTTTCGACGAAGTCTATTGCTCGGTCGGCACCCACCCGCACAATGCCGCCGAGGAGCTCGACGTCACCACCGCCGACCTTGTCCGCCTGTCCACTCACCCAAAGGTGGTGGCGATCGGCGAAGCAGGCCTCGATTATTTCTACGACAAGGCACCACGCGATGCGCAGGCGCAGGGTTTTCGCGCTCATATCGCCGCCGCCCGCGAGACCGGGCTGCCTCTCGTCATCCATTCACGCGATGCCGACAACGATATGACCGCCATTCTCGAGGACGAGACAGGGAAGGGCGCCTTCCCGTTCATCCTGCATTGCTTTTCGTCGGGACGGCGACTCGCCGAGGTTGGCGTGTCGTTAGGCGGCTATGTGTCGTTCTCGGGCATCCTGACCTTTAAGAACTCGATCGAATTGCGCGCCATCGCCGCCGATTTGCCGCGTGACCGGCTGCTGGTGGAGACTGACGCGCCATATCTGGCGCCGGTACCGTTCCGCGGCAAGCGCAACGAGCCGGCCTACGTCGCGCAAACCGCCAAGGTGCTGGCCGAGACAATCGGCGTCAGCGAGGCTGAGATCGCGGCGGTGACAACCGACAATTTCTTTCAGCTGTTTGGAAAAATGTCTCGCCAGCAGGCGCTCGAGACATGAGCGACCGGCTGCGCCTGACAATTCTCGGCTGCGGGTCGTCGCCAGGCACGCCGCGCATCACCGGCGACTGGGGTAATTGCGACCCCACCAATCCCAGGAACCGGCGCATGCGCACGGCGGCACTTGTCGAGCGCATTGCCGCCAATGGCGGCCGCACCACCGTCGTCATCGACACCGGCCCGGACTTCCGCGAGCAGATGCTGATGGCTTCAGTCAGGCGCATCGACGGGGTCATCTACACGCATCCGCATGCTGACCACATCCACGGCATCGATGACCTGCGCGGCTATGTGCAGGAACAACGGCATCGCATCGCAATCCATGCCGACGAGCCGACCATGCTGCGGCTGCGCGAGGCGTTCGGCTATTGCTTCCAGACGCCGGCAGGCAGTTCCTATCCGCCGATCGTCGACGCCCACATCATCGATCATACCAGGCCGGTCGTGATCAAAGGAGAGGGGGGTGCCCTCACCTTCGAGCCGCTGCCTCAGATCCATGGCGACATCATTTCGCTGGGTTTCCGCATCGGTGGGCTCGCCTACTGTCCCGATGTCAGCGACTTTCCCAAGACCACCGTAGAACGGCTGCGAGGCCTCGACATGCTGGTCATCGACGCTTTGCAATACAACACGCACCCAAGCCATCTTTCGCTTGGCGAGGCGCTGGACTGGATCGAGGCGCTTTCGCCGGGGAGCGCCGTGCTGACGCACATGCACGTGCCGCTCGATTACACCGCCGTGATGGCCGAGACGCCCGACAGTGTCGAACCAGCCTATGATGGCATGGTGATCGAAATCCCATACGAGTCAAACCCGTAGGGGCTGCTGCTCAGTTGGCGTTTCAAATCGTCGTCTGAACGCTCGAGCATGCGTGAAGTGCCCGTGGCACCCAATGCGTAAGTTCCATAATCTATCTTATGCGACTTTTATTTGTAGCAGCTATTTAGTAATGCGACAGTTGCCCCAGTTAGAGATGCGACACTTCCCGCTTCCGAGGCTGGTCAACATGAAGCTGGAAAGGAAGGCTGGCGACTTCACAGAGCATGGCGTGAGAGCGGGCTTATTGCGGGAGCCGTCATGCCTTTGGTCACCTTGTCGCAAAAAGAGCTGCATCGTCTCGAAGCCATCCAGAAGATCCGCGGCCGACGGCTGAGCGTCGTCCAGGCGGCGGAGCTTCTTCATCTCAGCCGCAGTCAGGTTCACCGGCTGTTGCAGGCCTATGACCAGGACGGCGCCGGCGGGCTGGCGTCGAAGAAGCGCGGCCGGCCGAGCAATCGGCGCCATGATGAGGACTTTCGCAACACCACACTGGATCTCGTGCGCGATCGCTACCGGGACTTCGGCCCGACGCTTGCCAGCGAGAAACTGCTTGAGTGGCACCAGATCGCCGTCAGCACAGAGACGCTACGCAAGTGGATGACGGAAGCTGGCATTTGGACATCGCGCCGGGAGCGCAAGAAGCAGCTTCACCAGCCACGGGGTCGGCGCGACTGCCTCGGCGAGTTGGTTCAGATCGACGGCTCGCACCATTGGTGGTTCGAGAGCCGCGGCCCTAGATGCGCCCTGCTCGTTTACATCGACGACGCGACGGGCAAGCTGCTGCATCTGCGCTTTGCTGGTTCCGAGAACACGTTCGACTACCTGATCGCCACCAAGGCGTATTTGCAGGAATGGGGCAAGCCGATCTCCTTCTACAGCGACAAGCATGGCGTGTTTCGCACGACGCATGGTTCGGAGAAGGATCGAACGACTGGCCTGACGCAGTTCGGACGCGCGCTCTACGAGTTGAACATCGACATCATCTGCGCCAACACCCCGCAGGCCAAAGGCCGTGTCGAGCGGGCCAATCAGACGCTGCAGGACCGGCTTGTGAAGGAGCTGCGCCTGCGCGGCATCAGCACGATCGAGGCGGTCAATGCCTTTGCGGCGGAGTTCGCCGCCGACTTCAATGCGCGCTTTGGCAAGGAACCACGCAATCCGAAGGACATGCACCGTACCCTCGCGGAGCATGAGAACCTGGATAGCGCCATGTGCCGCAAGGAGTTCCGCACGCTGTCGCAAGCGCTGACACTGCGGTACGACAAGGTGCTGTTCATTCTCGATCCGAGCGTCTTCGTAAGCGCCTGGCCGGGAAGAAGGTCGTCGTCTGCGACTATCCCGATGGCCGCCTCGAGATCATGGAGGGCAGCACGCCCCTACCCTATAGAACTTTTGACAAGCTGCGCTCGGTTCACAGATCGGAGATCGTCGAGAACAAACGCCTGGACGAAGCCCTTGCAATGGTGGCCGAGATGCAGGCTGGCCGCGACCTCCAGCGCAGCCAGCATGGACCCCGCCGCACCGGCCAGACAAACCATATGTTCGGCATTCCCGATGGCAGCCAGAGCAATGGCTACCAGAAGCGTGGCCGCAAGCCTGGTCGACGGACGGATTTCATGAACGATCCTGCCGTGATCGCTCGGCGGGAGCAGGCGTTGACGAGGCTGGAAGCTGCGGAATGAGATATCGCAACCATCAGCAACATTGCAACGGTCGTAGACGGGTGGAAGGCGGACGGAGCTTTATCGTGATCTGACAGCGCTCTCAACAAATTCGTCCATCTGCGTCTCCGAAATTTGCATGAAGGTGAGTCAAAGCCGAATGTTCCGCTTTGGCCGTCAGGGTCAACGCAAGGCTCAATATCAATACAGGGCACGCTGTCGTCTTTGGCAAAAACTACCGTCTCATTTTTCAAGACTTCCGGTCTAAGATGCAGAGCTGTGTGAAGTTCATAATTTTCATCGGGGGGTGAGTTAGCAATCCATACAAGCTGCCTAGCAAGCGTGAGCAAACCGGCCCGATTGGCATAAACCTTGACTTCGTCAGATGAAATCAGAACGCCGATACGGTGGCCAGGGGTCGGATCGGGTCGTGACAATTCATCTGCTCCTGTATCAGGGCCACACATTCATTTCCTGCAAAGAGCATTTTCACCGATAAGTCTCAAGGTCCGCAACGGCTCGGATCCTCTCTTCGTATTCATGTCGTTAAAGGGCTCTCAAAGCTAAAGCCGAGCGCTTCCTAGAACGCACCCGATCGGGCTGCGCAACCCTGGACCAGCTGACGCCCGATCGGGCGCTTAGGTCGTGCCAGGTAGGAGCCTCACTGTCGCATTTCTAACTTGCTGGCGGTGTCGCGTCTCTAAATCGCTTTGACACTATTTGTAGCAGCTATTTAGTCGGACGGATTTCAATGAACGATCCCGCCGTGATAGCCCGGCGAATACGGCCCGGTCCGGCTTTGCGCCCGCTTCATGGCTTGCAGGAAAACTTACCGAGGCCCCTGCTCCAGGCTGATCCGGTAACTCAGCGAACGCTTCGCGCCCGGCGCGATCAGCATCAGGCCGGGCTTGTCGGTGAACTCTCCATCGAAATCCAGCGGACTGGCAATGCCATGCCAGGGCTCGATGCACAGGAACGGTGCGCCGCCGGGTTTGGACCAGATGCCCAGTTCCTGAAATCCCTGCCATGAGACCTCGATCGCCGGACCGTCATCGGCACCATAGCGAACGCTGTTGCTGGCCGGCCGGTCCAGGATCACGGCGTCGTCGGCAAACAGGCGTTCGGACAGCTCGAGCACATTGCCTTTGAGCGGCGTTGGCTGCCGCGTTGCGATGAGCAGGCCATCCTTCAGCCGGCGGATCGGCGCGGGCTCTGCTTGGGCAAACGTCAGGCGATAGGCGTCCTTCGCCATATCGGGCAGAAGCGGCCAGTTGAACGCCGGATGCGCCCCGATCGACGCCGGCATCGTTTCGTCGCCCGAGTTGGTAATCTCGAATTCTATGTCGAGTTGCCCCTCGCCGAGCGTATAGGTCACGGCCAGTCGAAATGCGAACGGGTAGTGCGTTCGGGTTTCCGCGTCGTCGGTGAGCACCAGCGTGCAGGATCGAGGTCCCCTCTGCGCCCACATAAAAGGCTTGTCGCGGGCGAAGCCGTGCTGCGTCATCGGATAGGCCTGGCCGCGATGGTGCAGTTGATCGCCCTTCAGCCGGCCGACGATCGGAAACAGCACTGGTGAATGGCGCCGCCAGGCCGGTCCAGCCTGCCACAGGAACTCAAATTCTCGTGCATCCCGCAGGGTAACCAACTCTGCGCCGTGGGCCACGATGGTTGCCGATATGCCATCGCCATGAAGCGTCAGACTGTCCTGTTCCATATGTCCTCGCGGTTCGTCCGGCGTGGACGGCAGGCTAGCAAATGGCCGGGCGTGAACTCAAGGTGGCGCACCGCATTTGCATTCACGCGATCGCGGTGAACCTTGATGGTGGACCTTCGAAAGAGGCTGGCCGGAGGTTTCCCTCCGGCCAGCCAAGACTCAAAGCTGCTGCCTGCCACGGTCCGGACTATTCGCGCTCGCCGGTGAAATTCAGGAGCAGCTGGAAGATGTTGATGAAGTTCAGATAGAGTGAGAAGGCACCGAAGACGGCGAGCTTCTGGCGCGACTCCGCATCGAAATTCTCCGCGTATTGCTCCTTGATCGTCTGCGTGTCCCAGGCCGTCAGGCCGATGAACACGGCGATGCCGATCACCGAAATGGCGAACTGCAGTGCGGTCGAGCCGAGGAAGATGTTGACGATGCTGGCAATCACCACGCCGATCAAGCCCATGATCAGGAAGGACGAGAACTGCGTCAGGTCGCGCCTTGTCGTGTAGCCGTAGAGGCTGGTGGCGCCGAACATGGTGGCGGCGATGAAGAAAGTGCGCGCGATGCTGGTGCCGGTGAAGACGAGGAACACCGAAGCCAGCGACAGGCCCATGACGGCACAGAAGGCCCAAAACATCGCCTGCGCGCTTGCCGCCGACATGGTCTGCATCTTGAACGAAAATAGGAGCACGAAGGCGAGCGGCGCCAGCATCACCACCCATTTCAGCGGGCTGGAAAAGATCGGCACATAAAGCGCCGGCGTCGACGACACGAGGAAGGCGACAAGGCCGGTAACCACCAGGCCAAGGCCCATATAATTGTAGACGCGTAGCATGTGCTGGCGCAGGCCCTCGTCGTAGACGGCTCCAGTCCGGGCGCCTGTGCCCACGCGGTATCCAAGATTGGGCGTATTCATTCGAGGTCTCCTTTGTGGATTGGTCAGTAAAGCGTTCTGGCGAGCGTTTCGGCGGCGCGGTCGAGGTCATGAACCTCGCTCTTCGCGACAACCGCGTAAGCGACATCGCCGATCTGGAAATAGGCCGAGGAGATGTCGCCGGAGGGCGCGACGGTCGGCTTGACCACATCGAAAGTGCCCGGCCGAATCGCGAACAGCGAAACCAGGCCCATCTCCTTCGTTTCAACCGCAATCTCGACACTCGGGCCGAAGCGCGACGGATAGATTTGCACGTCGCGGACCTTCCAACCCTTCGGCAGCGCCGGCATGACGATGGCGGTGGCGGCGCGGATCTCGCCGGCATTGTAATTGGGCGCCTCGGTCTGCGAGGGCATGTTTTCGCGCAGCAGCGTCGTCCTGTGTGCCTGTACCGCCTCATCGACATAGGCGGGCGGCTGCGGCGAGGCGACGACCTCGGTCACCGACATCGGCCCGACGATGCCGTTGGCCAGCCAGCCGGCGGCGACGAAAGCCGCGACCGCTGCCGCGCGTTGCAGCACACCGAAGATGCGGCCCCGGCCAAGCCCCCTCTCCAGCTGCCGAGCCGCGTCGGCCGTGGCCGGCCGCGCCATGCCTTCGGAGCCGGCCAGCGCCACGCGCAGTTCGTCGCGGGTGCGCAGATCCGACATCACACGCGCGGCCGTGTCCGGACGCGCCGACAGGAAGGCTTCGACCGCGATGCGGCGGCTAACGTCGAGCTGGTCGTCGACATAGGCGTCGAGATCGGCGTCCGTAACCGGGTCAACAAGAGCGGTCATGAGTCACCTCCCACGATCCTGAGATGATTTTTGCCCCGGGCGGGCCCCTCTTCCATCTGCCGCAAGGCCTCGCGCGCCCTGCCGATACGCGACATCAGCGTGCCCAGCGGCACGCCGCTGGCGTTGGCGGCCTGCTGATAGGAGAGCCCTTCGATGGCGACCAGGTGCAGCGCCGAGCGCTGCTCTTCCGGCAGGCTGAAAAAGGCTTGGCGAACCTGCGCCAAGCGCACGGAGTGTTCCTGCGGCGCCGGGGTGCTGCCGTCGGCGAGATATCGGGCCTGTTCGAGGCGTGCCGCTTCCGAGCGGCGCGAGCGCACGCGGTCGATGAAGGTGTTGTGAACGATCGACAGCAGCCAGGCGCGCAGATTTCCGCCGGAGCGGAACGTGCCGCGCCGCTCATAGGCGCGCACCAGCGCGTCGTGCACGAGATCCTCGGCGTCGACGCCGTCGCGCGTCAGCGAACGGGCGTAGCGCCGCAGGGACCCGAGCTGTCCTATGATGTCAAAGCGCGGCATCGACCGTTTCATGCCCTGTTTACGGAGCATGTGGGGATTTTAATCCTGGCCGTGCCGATTTTTCTTCGCGGGAGATATCGGTTGCAGGTATCTCGTCCCGCCTAGGTGCCGTGAGCACCCTTAGGTCCAAGTGGTTTTGCCGGTTTGGAAGCGGTGACACCGCAGGCGCGCAAAACCCATCGGCGGCCGTCGCTGCGAAAATCGGTGATGCTCAGTGGCTCGACGTCGATCTTCGAGCTGGCGGCAAGCGGCGCACCGAGAACATGCAGAATCGCGGCGCGGATGACGCTGGCATGCGTCACGGCGATGGTATGGCCACGTTCGGCGATCACTCGATCCATCAATCCGGCGATCCGTCGGACAACCTCGGCCAGCGGCTCGCCACCATGCGGGGCCGCATTCGGATCCGTGAGCCATGCGGCGATTTCTTCAGGCTGTCGCGCCTGCACCTCTTCAACGCTCTTGCCCGCCCATAGTCCATAGTTCTGGTCGGCCAGCATCGGATCGACGGACGCGTCCAGCGACAGCGCCTCGGCGGTCTGACAGGCGCGAAGCGCCGGCGCTGTCCACACACGGTCGGCGCGACGCAGCGTCCCTCGCACCGCCCTTGCCAATGTCAGCGATCCTGGCTCCAGCGGTTCATCCAAGGGAAACCGCCCTTTCCGGGTCGCCGCCGTGGCACCGGCGCAGATCATGGTCAGACGGACGAGCATGGCATGCCTTCTCTGAAGTGGTTGAAAAGCCGCACCAACAGGTGCCGCCTTTCGCGCCGGCGCGATCAAAACCGCTGGTGAAACCTGGCCAATTTGCGTATCACTCCGCCGCGCCAACGGAACCAAAATGATGTTCGAAGACCTGCAGCCAGCTCCCGCCGACAAGATTCTTGCGCTGATCGGGCTCTATCGCGCCGATCCACGTCCTGGCAAGGTCGACCTCGGCGTCGGCGTCTACAAGGATCGCGACGGCAAGACGCCGGTCATGCGCGCCGTGCGGGAGGCCGAGAGGCGGCTGCTGCAGGGCCAGGATAGCAAGACCTATCTCGGTCTTGCCGGGGATACCGGGTTCAACACTGTGATGGCCAAGCTCGCCTTCGGTCCGGGCGCGGACCTGTCGCGCATCCGGGCGGCACAGGCGCCCGGTGGCTCCGGCGCGCTGCGGCTGGTGGCAGAACTGCTCAAGCGGACGCGTTCGGATGCCACGGTCTGGGTCTCCGACCCGACCTGGCCGAACCATATGCCGGTGATGCGTGCCGCCGGCCTGCAGATTCGCGAATATCCTTATTTCGATGCTGCCTCGGGAGCGGTTCGTTTCGACGACATGCTGGCGGCGCTGCGGTCGGCCAACAGCGGCGACGTGGTGCTGCTGCATGGCTGCTGCCACAATCCGACCGGCGCCAATCTGGACGCGGCCCAGTGGGAGGCCGTCACCGATCTCGCCGTCGAGCGCGGCCTCCTGCCATTTGTCGACATCGCCTATCAAGGCTTTGGCGACGGCCTGGAGGCCGATGCCCTCGGCTTGCGGCTTCTGGCCGCGAAAGTTCCGGAAATGGTTGTCGCGTCGAGCTGCTCGAAAAATTTCGCGGTGTACCGCGACCGGGTCGGCGCGGCGATGGTCCTGGCCAGGAACGGCGCGCAGGCCGACGTCGCGATGAGCCAGATGCTGTCGGCGGCGCGCGCCATGTATTCGATGCCGCCCGACCATGGCGCCGCAGCGGTGCGCATCGTCCTGGAAGACGTCGCGCTGCGTGCCGACTGGGAAGCAGAACTGGAAGAGATGCGTCTTCGTATGCTGAGGCTTAGGGTCGCATTCGCCGAGGCGCTGCGCCGGCAAACCAATTCCGACCGCTTCGACTTCGTTGCCAGCCATCGCGGCATGTTCTCGCGGCTCGGCCTCACGGAAGCGCAGGTCGAAAGGCTGCGCGCCGAGCACGCCGTCTACATGGTCGGCGACAGCCGCATCAACGTCGCCGGCCTGCCCGAGGACGGCATGGATGACCTCGCCAAGGCAATTGTTTCCGTGCTGGACTGACGGGGCGGGTACGGTGCGCCTGTGGACAAGGTCCCCTCGCCGGCTGACAGCGTTGGCCGAGTGGCGGTTCGCGCGATAGCATCCGCTCCATGACGCCATCGAAAGACATTTCACGCCTGATCGAGATCATGGCGGCGTTGCGGGCGCCGAAGACCGGGTGCCGGTGGGACATCGAGCAGGACTTCTCCACAATTGCGCCCTATACGATCGAGGAGGCCTACGAGGTGGCGGATGCCATCGCGCGCGGCGATCTCGACGATTTGCGCGACGAACTCGGTGACCTCCTGCTGCAGGTCGTCTACCATGCCCAGATAGCGCAGGAAGCCGGCGAATTCGCCTTCCCTGACGTTGTCCAGGCCATCACCACCAAGATGATCCGCCGCCATCCGCACGTTTTTGGCGACGAGAAGGCCCGCAGCGCCGGCATGGCCAAGGGCATGTGGGAGAAGATCAAGGCGCAGGAGAAGGTCGAGAAGCGACAAGCCCGCCTCGCGCGCGGCCTCGACCCGGAGGACAACGGCAAGGGGTTCCTGGACAGTGTTCCGGTCGCCCTGCCCGCCTTGACGCGAGCGCTGAAGCTTCAGGAAAAAGCCGCCCGGGTCGGCTTCGACTGGAGCGAGGCTGCTCCCATCCTGGACAAGATCGAGGAAGAGATCGGGGAGTTGCGCGAGGCTCTCGCCAAGGGCGAAACGGCCTCGATCAAGGACGAGTTCGGCGACATGTTGTTTGCCGTCGTCAATCTCGGCCGTCACCTGAAGCTCGATTCGGAGGCGGCGCTCAGCGGCACCAACGAGAAATTCCGCTCACGCTTCCACTATGTCGAGCAGGCCCTGGAAAAATCAGGCGGCTCGCTGGAGGAAGCCAGCCTGGAGGAGATGGAAGCGCTCTGGCAGGAAGCAAAAACTGCAAGGTAAGCCTATAGCTCCGGCAATTCCGGACGGAAAACCGCGATAACTTTTCCTCGAATTTCTGCGCGTTAGCTGTTGTTTTTGCGACGCAATCGGCTTTCAATCTCTTCGCGGGCGCTTTGCGTCGCCTTCAGCGAAATAGTGGCGCTGCCATCGTCATTGTCGGTTCGCGAAACGACATCGCCGTTGCGATACAGCCAGTCGACCAAGCCGAATTGTGCGGGCTCGATCGTCACCGTCAGGTCTTGCAGTTCGCCGGCCATCCGCGTTTCGACAACCGCTTTCAGCGCATCAATGCCTTCGCCTGACACCGCCGATACGGCAATCGGCGGCTCTTTGGAACCGTCGGCGCTGTCAGCGAGCAGCCGCTGCCTATTGCCTTCGTCCAGCAGGTCGATCTTGTTCCAGACTTCGATCACGCGCCTGGTGTCGCTGGCGTCGACGCCGAGATCGGCGAGGATGCGCTCGACATCCTCGGCTTGCGCGGCCGTGTCGGGATCGGAAATGTCGCGCAGATGGATGACGAGATCGGCCTCGACCACCTCTTCCAAGGTCGCCCGGAACGCCGCGATCAGATGCGTCGGCAGGTCCGAAATGAAGCCGACCGTATCGGAAAGAATGATCGGCGTGCCATGCGGCAGCCGCACGCGGCGCAGTGTCGGATCCAGCGTGGCGAACAGCATGTCCTGCGCCAGCACCCCTGCTCCGGTCAGCTTGTTGAACAGCGTCGACTTGCCGGCGTTGGTGTAGCCGACGATCGCCACCACTGGAAACGGCACCTTCTTGCGCTTGGCGCGGTGCAGGTCGCGGGTGCGGCGCACGGTTTCCAGCTCGTGCTTCAGCTTTATGATCTTTTCCTGCAACTGCCGACGATCGGATTCGATCTGCGTTTCACCGGGGCCGCCGAGGAAGCCGGCACCGCCACGCTGACGTTCCAGGTGGGTCCAGCTGCGCACCAGGCGGCCCTTCTGGTAGTTGAGATGGGCAAGCTCGACCTGCAGCGTGCCTTCCTTGGTGCGCGCCCGTTCGCCGAAGATCTCCAGGATCAGCCCGGTGCGATCCAGCACCTTGGCGTTGAATTGCTTCTCGAGGTTGCGCTGCTGCACCGGCGTCAGCGGATGGTCGACGATGACCACTTCCGCGTGCCCTTCCTTGACGATCCCGGCGAACTCCTCGACCTTGCCGCTGCCCAGCAACGTCGCCGGGCGCGGATCGTTGACGGTCACGACCGCCGTGTGGATCAGATCAAGGTCGATGGCGCGGGCAAGGCCGACTGCTTCGTCGTGGCGCGCCTCGGCCGAGCGCGTCAGCCGCGGACGGTTCGTGTCATCGTCGTTACGGGGTTGGCGGGTAAGCACAGGCACAATGACAACGGCCCGGGTCGGACCCTTGGCTTCCGTCCCGGGATGATGCGCTGGTTTTCCGCGAACCGTGCCGTCCGCGTCCTTCTCACGTGCCAATCAGGCGCCCTGGCTTTCCTCGCCATCGAACATCTGAACCGGTTGGCTCGGCATGATCGTGGAAATGGCGTGCTTGTAGACGAGTTGGGAGTGACCGTCGCGGCGCAGCAGGACGCAGAAATTATCGAAAGAAGTGACCACGCCGGTCAGCTTCACGCCGTTGATGAGAAAGATGGTGAGCGGGTTCTTGCTCTTGCGAACTGAATTCAGGAACAGGTCCTGAAGGTTTTGCGATCGTTCCGCCATTGTTTTTGTCTTTCGCCGATCCCCTTCGGTTTGCAGCCAATGCGCCAAATTAGCGGGCACATGTCAAGCGCGCAAACACCCTCTTGTCGTCAGTAACGACAAGCAGAACGAGATATATTGATGTTCATTCCACCTGTGCGGTTATCAGGCTGGACTTTTTTCCGCAATGTCAAAAAAGGCATGCCGCAACGAAAGTGTTATTGAGCCGGGGTGGCCATTGGCTATGGGATCGCCGTCAATGGCCACGATCGGCATGGCAATAGTCGTCGCGGAACTGATGAATGCTTCGCGGGCCGCTTTGGCCTCGGCGACGGAAAATTCCCGTTCCTCGATCTTCAGGCCGAGCCTTGCCGCGACTTCGAACATGGTGGTGCGCGTGATGCCGCGCAGAATGCCATGTTCGGCCGGCCGGGTGACCAGAACGCCATCCCTGGTAACGATCCAGGCATTCGACGACCCGCCTTCCTTGACGTTGCCGTCGGCATCCACGAACCACGCCTCCTGCGCGCCCGCTTCCTTGGCCTTCTGCTTGGCCAATACATTGGGCAGCAGCCCAACGGTCTTGATGTCGACACGGTCCCACCGGTTCTCCGGCACGGTGATGACGGCGATACCGGCCTCGGCTCGCTTGGCTCCCGCGGCAGGATCGGCCTTCCTGGCTGTCACCACCAGCGCGGGCTTGGTGTCCGCCGATGGGAAGACAAATTCCCGGCTGGCGACACCACGCGTCACCTGAACATAGACAAGGCCGTTGACGACATGATTGCGGTTGACCACTTCGCGCAGGATCAGCGGCAACACATTGCGTGTCACCGGCCAGGCGATCGACAGTTCGGTCAGCGAGCGGTTCAGCCGGGCAAGGTGGTGCGGCATGTCGACGATGAAGCCGCGCGCCACCTCGCAGACCTCGTAGACGCCGTCGGCGAACTGATAGCCGCGATCCTCGATATGCACTGCGGCATCGGCGTGAGTGATGTAGCGCCCGTTCACATAGGCAATGCGCGGCATGGTCACCTCGGGGGATTCGGTTCGGCCTGTTTAAGCGATTCCGCGGGTGCAGGTAACCGACAATCGCGTGGGCCACCGAGGATCCGGTCAGACGCCCAGCGACTTCAGCTTGCGGTGCAAGGCGGAACGCTCCATGCCGATGAACTCGGCCGTCTTCGAAATGTTGCCGCCGAACCGGTTGATCTGGGCGATCAGATAGTCCTTTTCGAACTGTTCGCGTGCCTCGCGCAGCGGCAGCGCCATTATGTGCTGGTCCGACTGGTTTGGCGTGCGCGGCATGACATCGCCGATTTCGGACGGGAGCAGATCCGCGGTGATCGGCGCGTCCACGTCCTCGCCGCGCGCCAGGATCATCAGCCGCTCGACGTTGTTGCGCAACTGACGCACGTTGCCCGGCCAGTTGTGCGCCTGCAGCACGGCCAGGGCGTCGTCGCCGATACGGCGTGGCTTGATGCCAGCCTGGCGGGCGATCTGCTTCATGAAGTTATCGACGAGATAGGGGATGTCCTCGCGCCGCTCGGCCAGTCCCGGCACCATGACCGGAACCACGGCGAGCCGGTGGTAGAGATCCTCGCGGAAACGCCCGTCGGCGATCATCGCCTCGAGGTTCTGCGAGGTCGAGGAAATGATGCGGACGTCGACCTTGACCCGCTTAGTACCGCCCACCCGCTCGAATTGCTGTTCGACCAGCACGCGCAAAATCTTGTTCTGCGTCTCGCGCGGCATGTCGGCCACTTCGTCGATGTAGAGAATGCCGCGATGGGCCTCCTCCAGCGCCCCCACCTTACGTTCGACCCCGTTCGATTCGGTGCCGAACAGTTCGATCTCCATGCGTTCAGGCGTGATATTGGCGGCGCTCAGCGTTACGAACGGCCCGCCCTTGCGCGTCGACAGCGTATGGATGGCGCGGGCGGCCAGCTCCTTGCCCGATCCGGAAGGGCCAACGATCATCACCCGGCTGTTGGTCGGCGCAACGCGCTCGATGGTCTGGCGCAACTGGCTCATCGCCGAGGACATGCCGATCAAATCGAAAGTCTCGCCGCTGCGCAGCTTGAGGTCGGAAACTTCGCGGCGCAGTTTCGAGGTCTCGAGTGCGCGTTCGGCAATGAGGATCAGCCTGTCGGCCTTGAACGGCTTTTCGATGAAATCATAGGCTCCGCGACGGATGGCGGAAACCGCCGTTTCGATGTTGCCGTGGCCTGAAATCATCACCACGGGCAGGTTCGGGTGCATGGTCTTGATCTCGTCGAGCAACGCCAAGCCGTCCAGACGCGAGCCCTGCAGCCAGATATCCAGGAAGATCAGCCTCGGTGCTCGGTCGGCGATAGCCGCCAGTGCGCTGTCGGCATCGAATGCCGTACGGGTTTCGTGACCCTCGTCACTCAGGATGCCCGCGACGAGTTCGCGGATGTCTTCCTCGTCATCGACGATGAGAATATCAGACGCCATTGTCGACCTTTTCAGTTTCTCTTTCGTGGTCCGCCTTGCTTTCGGCGCGCGGCAGCGCGCTGGTCGCAGGCGGCAGGATGATGCTGATCATCGCGCCGCGCCCGCCGTGGAAATCCGCAGGCGCGTCATGGAGTTCCAGCCTGCCGCCATGGTCCTCCACGATCTTCTTGACGATAGCGAGACCAAGCCCGGTGCCCTTTTCACGTGTTGTCATATAGGGCTCCAGCAACCGTTGGCGATTCTCGCGCGGCAGGCCTTTGCCATTGTCGATGACGTCGATGCGAATCGCGCCATTCTGACGGCCGGCTTGAATCCGGATTATGCCGTGCGAACCGTCCTTATGTTCCAGCCCGTCGATCGCCTCGGCGGCATTCTTGATCACATTGCCGAAAGCCTGGGCCATCAGGCGGCTGTCAAATGTACCCTTGAGCGGCTCGTTCCCGAATATCCGCTCGAAGGTGATGTCGGCGCGGCTGACTTCGACCAGGAAGGAAGCCTCGCGCAGTGATTCGCGCAGGTCGATGGCCTTCATCTCGGGCTTTGGCATGCGCGCGAAAGCCGAGAACTCGTCGACCATGCGGCCGATATCCTCCACCTGGCGGATGATGGTGTCGGTGCACTGGTCGAAAACCTCGCGGTCTTCGGTGATGACCTTGCCGTAGCGGCGCTTTATGCGTTCGGCGGAAAGCTGGATCGGCGTCAGCGGATTCTTGATCTCGTGGGCGATGCGCCGCGCCACGTCGGCCCAAGCGGATGAGCGCTGGGCCTGAACCAGATCGGTGATGTCGTCGACGGTCACGACATAGGATTTTTCCTCCGAGCCATCGGCGCCGGCCTCGATGGTGACCTGCACATTGAAGGTCCGCTCGGCGCCGGCGCGATAGAACGTCACCTGTTCGCGGTGGACCGGCTTGCCGGATTTACGGCCGATCTCGAAGACGCGGCCGACATGCGGCAGGATCGCGGACAGATTCTGCCCAAGTGCCGCGCTGGCGGAAACGGCCAGCATCGATTCGGCAGAACGATTGACGATGGTGATGATGCCGTAAGGGTCGACGCCGATGACGCCGGCGGTGACGCCGGCAAGCACGGCTTCGGAAAAACGGCGCCTCTCATCGATCAGGTCCTTCGCCGACAGGATCTCGTTGCGTTGCGATTTGAGCTCCAGCAGCATCTTGTTGAACGTGTCGCCGAGCGAGGCGACATCGCCATCGGATGGCCGCACCGGCACCGCGACGTCGAGATTGCCGGTCGCGACTTCGTCGGCAGCGCCGATCAGCTGACGGATCGGCCGCACGAGCCGGTCGGCAACAGCTATGCCGGTCCAGATTGCCGACAGGATGATGATCAGGGTCAGCGACAGATAGGGCAGCGCAAACGCCACTTGCGAGGTACGCCTGTTGTCCTCGAGATTGCGATACTCGTCGGTGTTGGACCTGACGATCTGCCGCGCCTTGATCACCTCGGGGTCGACCAGACGGATGGTGTAGAGATAGAGGCCATCGATCTCGCGCAGCTTGACGATGGCGCCCATGATGTTGCGCGTGCGCGGCTCGATCAGCACCGGCTTGCCGTCGGTGGCGGTGGCCACCGCTCCTTCCGGCGGTTCCGGCATGGCGAAATCGGCATCAGTCTTGGCGCTCATGACGAAGGAGCCATCGGGCTTGATCAGCGCGGCATGCGCCAGCGAGCGACCCACGGCTTCCTTGTTCATGAGGTCGAGAAACCCGGTGCGATCGAGGCCGTAGAGCGTGCGGGAGGCATCAAGATCGTAGGCCATCGACAGCGTCGTACCCTGCAGGTTGCGCGCGTTCTCCTGCACATAGGCGTCGGCGATCGACAGTGACGAGTTGACGATGGTCTTGGTGCGGATCTCGAACCAGCGATCAAGGCCGATATCGAGCGTGATCGAGGCGATGATCGCCACCATGATGGCGGGAATGGCGGCAACGAGGGCGAACATGGCAACGATGCGCACATGCAGCCGGGAAGCCGCCTTCCCATGCCGGCGCGCCATGACGATGCGATGTACCTCGCGTCCAACCAGCGCGATGAGGAAGAGCACGAAGGCGGCGTTGAGAGCGATCAGCGCCCAGGTCGTTTTGGCGTCAGGCGCAATCGGTGTCGCACCGACCAGGATGGCGAACGAAATAGCCGCCATGACCAAGGCACCGACGACCGCCACCACGCCAGGCAGTGCCAGCAGCCGGCGCCCGTCACGCGCGCCAGGTTCGCTGAAGAGCGGTTTGTTGAGTACAGGTGTTTGCGGAGCCATGTCGCCGTCTAGAGCCAGTGATTGCGTCCGATCTATGCAACGCATTGTGGCGATTATGCAACAAGTGTGACAACTACAGGACTCTTTCCCCGGTCGGTCCCCTGAAAAGATCCTGTATGCAGCGCGGGCTCAGGTCTGGCGGGAGGACTTGTAAACGTTGACGCCCAATTCGCGAATCTTCTTGCGCAGGGTGTTGCGGTTGAGTCCCAAAAGCTCCGCGGCCTTGATCTGGTTGCCGCGGGTTGCCGTCATTGAAGCCAGCACCAACGGATATTCGACTTCGGACAGGATGCGCTCGTACAGACCGGCAGGCGGCAATTCGCCTGCAAAGGAGGCAAAATAGCGCTGCAGGAAGTGCTCCACCGCCTGCCCAATGGAAAGATCGTCGGGAATGAGATTGCCGCCGCCTGGTACCACGTGGCGTTCGCCTGTCTTGAGCTCCGTCTCGATGATCTCGGCGGAAATCTCGTCCTGCGAATAAAGCGCGGCGAGCCTGCGGACCAAGTTTTCCAACTCGCGCACATTGCCTGGCCAGGGATAGCGCTTCATCAGTTCGATGCCGCCGGAAGAGATGCGCTTGGTCTGCAGCCCCTCCATTTCGCCGAGCTTGAAGAAATGGCGCACCAGATCGGGCACGTCCTCCGAGCGTTCGCGTAGCGCCGGCAACCTGAGCGGCACGACATTGAGACGGTAGAAAAGATCCTCGCGGAAGAGGCCCTGGTTGATCAGCGTACGCAGGTCCTTGTTGGTGGCGGCGACAATGCGCACATCGGTCTTGATCGGCGTGCGGCCGCCGACAGTCGTGTACTCGCCCTGCTGCAGGACGCGCAGCAAACGCGTCTGCGCCTCCATCGGCATGTCGCCGATCTCGTCGAGGAACAGCGTGCCGCCCTCCGCCTGCTCGAAGCGGCCGGTCGAGCGGCTCTGCGCGCCGGTGAAAGCCCCCTTCTCGTGGCCGAACAATTCCGATTCGATGAGATCGCGCGGGATAGCCGCCATGTTGATGGCAACGAACGGACCGCCACGACGGCGCCCATATTCATGCAGCGCTCGTGCCACCAGTTCCTTGCCGGTGCCGGATTCGCCCGAAATCATCACCGTCAGGTCGGTCTGCATCATCCGCGCCAGCATGCGGTAGATGTCCTGCATGGCCGCCGAACGGCCGACCAGCGGCATCGTTTCGGGCGGCTCTTCTTGCCTGGCATCGATCTTCGGCCGCCGGGGCTCGGACAAAGCGCGGTTGACGATGTTAAGGAGTTCGGTCAGGTCGAAAGGCTTCGGCAGATATTCATAGGCGCCAGTTTCGGAGGCGCGGATCGCCGTCATGAAGGTATTCTGGGCGCTCATGACGATGACGGGCAGTTCCGGCCGCGCTTTCTTGATGCGCGGCAGCATGTCGAAAGCGTTCTCGTCCGGCATCACGACGTCGGTGATGACGAGGTCACCCTCGCCGGCCGCGACCCAGCGCCACAGGGTCGACGCGTTGGAGGTGACGCGCACCTCGTGACCGACACGCGACAGGGCCTGATTGAGAACGGTGCGGATCGCAGCATCGTCGTCGGCGACCAGAATATTGCCGCGAACGGTCATTTGCGGTCTCCTTCACCGTCTTGATCAGCGCCAAGCGCCGTTTCCTTCCAGGCCGGCATGAGGACCCGGAATGTTGTCGCGCGCGGCGTCGAATCGCATTCGATGATGCCGCCATGTTCACCGACGATCTTGGCGACCAGCGCCAGCCCGAGCCCCGAGCCGTTCGGCTTGGTGGTAATGAAGGGATCGAACAGGATCGGCAGGATATCCTCCGAGACGCCGGAACCATTGTCGCGCACGCAGAACTCCAGCGGCAGCGATACGCGGTCCTGCGTGCCCGGAACCGAAACGCGGATACCGGGCCGGAAGGCGGTGGACAGCACGATCTCGCCCTGGGGGTCGCTGCCGATCGCCTCGGCGGCGTTCTTGATCAGGTTGAGGAACACCTGGATCAGCTGGTCGCGATTGGCAAATACCGGAGGCAATGACGGATCATAGTCCTCCAATATCTTGATTTTCCTTGCGAAACCGTTCTTTGCGATCGCTTTAACGTGGTCGAGCACCACATGGATGTTGACGGGATAGCGGTCGATCGGCCGCTCGTCGGAAAACACCTCCATGCGGTCAACCAGCGACACGATACGGTCCGTCTCGTCGGTGATCAGCCGCGTCAGCGCGCGATCCTCATCGGAAGCGGACAGCTCTAGCAGCTGAGCCGCCCCCCTGATACCGGAGAGCGGGTTCTTGATCTCATGCGCCAGCATCGCCGCCAGACCGGTCACCGAGCGCGCGGCGCCGCGATGCGTCATCTGCCGGTCGATCTTGTCGGCCATCGACCGCTCCTGGAACATGACCACGACGGAGCCCGGAAACTCCGGCACCGGCGCGACATAGAGATCGACGACCTTTTCGATGCCGAGGCGCGGCGACGAAACGTCGACCCGATATTCGTTGACGGGCGCGCGGCGCTCACGCACCTGGTCGACCAGTGTCAGCAGGGGGCTGCCGAAGGGTATGAGCTTGGACAGGGTGTTGCGCGCCAGCATGGTCGCGCTGGAGCGAAAGAAGTCCTCGGCATCGGCATTGGCGAAGG
Source organism: Mesorhizobium sp. LNHC229A00 (assembly GCF_000502415.1). Lineage (NCBI taxonomy): Bacteria > Pseudomonadati > Pseudomonadota > Alphaproteobacteria > Hyphomicrobiales > Phyllobacteriaceae > Mesorhizobium > Mesorhizobium sp. LNHC229A00. Next base: position 69,803 of record NZ_AYWQ01000012.1, on the reverse strand, counting down.
TGATGAAGCCTTCCTCGCTGATCATGATCACCGGGCGGCGGATCGTGTTTAGTACGATCTGGGCAGCACCCGCCATTTCAATGCCTTGGCCAGAGTTTGCGGTCATGCGGCGCTCCGCAGGTTCAAGGTTTGCGGATCGCGCGAAAACACGTCACGCAGCAAGGCAATGACGCAGGCAGGTTCGGACGCGGTCAATATCGCTTTCCTACTCTCCCCAGCGACACCTCCGGCATGTCGATCGAGATACCAGCCCAGATGCTTGCGCGCCTGGCGCAGGCCGCTCTCGATGCCGTAAAGCGCCAGCATGTCCTCGTAGTGGGCGACGACATAGTCGGCAATCGCTTGCGGGGTCTCGGGAATGCCGGGCGAAAATGTCCCGGCGGCAGCCGCAGCGATGCCGCCGGCGACCCACGGCGCGCCATAATGGGCGCGACCGACCATCAACGCGTCGGCGCCGGACTGTTCGAGAACGGCGGCTGCCTCGCCTGGGGAGCAGACATCGCCATTGGCGACGACCGGAATGGAAACAGCCTCCTTGACGCGAGCGATGGCGCGCCAGTCCGCCTTGCCCAGGTAGAACTGGCAGCGTGTGCGGCCATGGACCGTGACCATCCTGACGCCTGCCTGCTCGGCCCGGCGCGCCAGGACAGGAGCGTTGAGTGCGCCTTCGTCCCAACCCAGCCGCATCTTGACGGTCACCGGCACCTTGACCGCTCCTACCACGGCCTCGATCAGCGAGAGCGCGTGGTCGAGGTCCAGCATCAATGCCGAACCGGCATAGCCACCGGTAACCTTCTTGGCCGGGCAGCCCATGTTGATGTCGATGATGTCGGCGCCCTCGCCCGCGGCGATCCGCGCGCCTTCGGCCATATGCATGGCCTCGCGCCCGGCAAGCTGAACCATATGGACCGGCAGTCCGGAATGGCGTATCCGCAGGTCACAACCCGCCCTGCCCTTGGCGAGTTCGCCGCTGGCCACCATTTCGGACACAACCAGGCCTGCGCCATGCCCATGGGCGCGCCGCCTGAACGCCTCGTCCGTGATCCCCGACATCGGCGCGAGGAAGACGCGGTTGCGTATTCTGACGCCGCCGACGTCGAGAGGCTGGGCCAATCCGATCAAGTTAACCATGCACAAAAACCAAGCACGTCCATTCGTTGCACATTCTCTAGCCAGATCGAAAGAAATGTGCAACGCGGAATGACGCCACATTGAGGCGCAATTGGGAAAATGCTGGCCTTCGGCCTTGGCCGCGACTAGGACCGGACTGCATGACTGGCGCAACCGAAAATCAGGCTCCGGATCCGGGTGGCAAAGTCGCGGTGGTTATCGTCGCGGCCGGTCGCGGCGCGCGCGCCGGACAAACCGATGGTCCGAAGCAATATCAACGAATTGGCGGACGCGCCGTCATCGCTCGTGTCATAGACATTTTTCTGGCGCACCCGCTCATCGGCCGGATCGTCGTGGCTATCCATGCCGAGGACCGCGAGCTTTTTCAGCAAGCGGTCGGAACCGATGCGGATCGGGTAACGGCAATTGCCGGAGGCGCGACCAGGCAGGATTCGGTTCGGCTCGGGCTGCAGGCGCTGAGAAGCTACGCGCCGGACAAGGTTCTCATCCACGACGCCGCGCGCCCCTTTGTCGACATGGATCTGATCGACCGCACCATCGCGGCCATCGGCGAACGTGAAGGCGCGCTTCCCGCCCTGCCCGTCGCCGACACGCTGAAACGCGAATCGGAGACCGGTATGGTCGGCGAAACGGTGCCAAGGAGCGGGCTGCACACGGCCCAAACGCCGCAAGGTTTTCCCTTCCTCGCGATCATGACTATGCATGAGCAAGCCTACAACAGCGGCAAATCCGACTTTACCGACGACGCGTCGATCGCCGAATGGATGCAAATGCCGGTGAAGCTCGTTCCCGGATCGCCCGACAATGTCAAACTCACATGGGCACGGGACATCGCCATGGCGCACCAGCGACTTTCCAGCGAGCGGACACACTTTCCCGATATCCGCACCGGCAATGGCTACGATGTCCACGCCTTCGAGCCCGGCGACCATGTTACGCTTTGTGGCGTCGCCATCCCGCATGACAGGAAACTGTCGGGCCATTCCGACGCGGATGTCGGCCTGCACGCCCTGACCGACGCGCTGCTGGCGACCTGCGGGGCCGGCGACATCGGCACGCACTTTCCTCCGTCCGATCCGCAGTGGAAAGGCGCTGCATCGCGGATATTCGTCGAACATGCCGCAAGACTAGTGCGCGAGCGCGGCGGACGCATCGCCAATGCCGATATCACGCTGATCTGCGAGGCGCCGCGCGTCGGCCCGCACCGCGAGGCGATGACATCAGTCCTTTCGCAGATGCTGGGCATTTCCGCCGAGCGCATCTCGGTCAAGGCGACAACCAACGAGAAGCTCGGCTTTGTCGGTCGCGAGGAAGGTATCGCGGCTATCGCCACCGCCAGTGTGGTGTTTCCAGGCGAGGTTCCGGAATGACCAACAGCGAACTGGCGGTCGCCCTGTTTGAGGCGTGCCGGGAGCGCGGCATCATGCTAGCGACCGCGGAAAGCTGTACCGGCGGGATGATCGTCGCCGCGCTGACCGACATTGCCGGTTCTTCCGCCGTGGTCGATCGCGGCTTCATCACCTATTCCAATGAAGCCAAGATGGACATGCTCGGCGTTCGCGCCGCCACGCTCGACGTGCATGGTGCGGTTTCCCGCGAGACAGCCATCGAGATGGCCGCCGGAGCGCTCGCCCGTTCGCGTGCCGGGTTGGCGCTGGCCGTCACCGGCATTGCCGGTCCGGGTGGCGGTTCCAGGGAAAAGCCTGTCGGGCTGGTCTGGTTTGGTGTTGCGGTGAACGGCCGACCCGTGACGGCTGAACGAAAGCTGTTCGCCGACGACGGCCGTGACTTCATCCGCCGGGAAACCGTCCATCATGCACTTGAGCTCGGCTTGCAGGCGCTTGGCGAGAGTCAGGCCGCCGGTTTCTTGCCGTAGATGATGTCGGCGCGCTTTTCAAAGGCCTCGGCGAACATGCGGAAGGCACGATCGAACATCGTGCCCATCAGCGCACCCAGGATGCGGCTCTTGAATTCATAGTCGATGAAGAAGCGCACGGCACAGCCGGCGCCATCCGGCTCGAACCGCCAGACATTGCTCAGATATTTGAACGGGCCGTCGATATACTTCACGTCGATGGCATGTTCGTCGGGCTTGAGCAGCACCTGCGTCGTGAAAGTCTCCCGGATCGCCTTATAGCCGATGCTCATGTCGGCCACGAGGATGGTGCGGCCGTCACGCTCCTTGCGCGAGCGGACCGTCAACGCTTCGCAAAGCGGCAGGAATTGCGGGTAAGTTTCGATGTCGGCGACCAGCGCGAACATCTGCTCAGGCGTGTGGGCGACGCGGCGGGTGGCTTCGAATTTCGGCATGAAACCGGCGTTAGACCAATTTCTGGAGCTGCGCTTCGCGCGCGGCGCGCAGCCGGGCGAAATCGTCGCCGGCATGGTGCGAAGAGCGTGTCAGCGGGCTCGATGCCACCAGCAGGAAACCCTTGGTTTTGCCGATCGTCTCGAAGGACTTGAATTCCTCCGGCGTGACGAAGCGGATCACCGGGTGGTGCTTCTTCGACGGCTGCAGATATTGGCCGATGGTCATGAAGTCGACATTGGCCGAACGCAGATCGTCCATCAATTGCAGGATTTCGTTCCGCTCCTCGCCAAGGCCGACCATGATGCCGGACTTGGTGAAAATGGACGGATCGAGTTCCTTGACCCGCTGCAGCAGCCGGATCGAGTGGAAATAGCGGGCGCCTGGCCGAACCTTCAGATAATTCGACGGCACGGTTTCGAGATTGTGGTTGAAGACGTCGGGCCTGGCCGCCACGACGATCTCCAGCGCGCCTTCCTTGCGCAGGAAATCGGGCGTCAAGATTTCGATGGTCGTCAGAGGCGTTGCCGCCCGGATCGCTCGGATGACATCGGCGAAGTGCTGCGCACCGCCATCGTCGAGATCGTCGCGGTCAACGGAGGTGATGACGACGTGGCTGAGGCCCATTTGCTTGACGGCATGGGCGACACGCGTGGGCTCGTCGGAGTCGAGCGCGGTTGGGATGCCGGTGGCGACATTGCAGAAGGCGCAGGCGCGCGTACAGATCTCGCCCATGATCATGAAGGTGGCGTGCTTCTTTTCCCAGCATTCACCGATGTTCGGACAACCGGCCTCTTCGCATACGGTCACCAGCTTGTGCGATTTCACGATCTCACGTGTCTCGGCATATCCCTTCGACACCGGCGCCTTGACGCGGATCCAGTCCGGCTTGCGCAATACCTCCTGGTCGGGCTTGTGGGCCTTCTCGGGATGCCGCGGCCGCGGCGCGTTGGCGATCGTGTCGAGGACAGTGACCATCTGAACCCTGGCCTTTCTTGCGACCGCCCTTCGGCGATCGTCACTTTAACGTCATCTAAGACTTTTCAGGACAAAGAAAAAGGCTGCAGCGGCGCATGCCGCTACAACCGTTTTCGCATAGCCGAAAACGATATCGACTAACGGCGCACCAGGCGACCGACCCAGATCAGCAGGCAGGCACCGATGAAGCCGGTGATCAGATAGGCGGTCCAGCCGACGCCGAACACGCCGATGTTGAGCGCCTGCAGGACTGCGTTCAGCACCACCGCGCCGACGATGCCCATGATAATGTTCATTAATATGCCGGTGTTGCTCTTCATGACCATTTCGGCCAACCAGCCTGCCAGGCCGCCGATGATGATTGCTGCGATCCAGCCCACGCCGTTCAAGTGCATATGCCTTCTCCTTGCGCCAGTAAAAATGCATTCGGAAACGAACTGCTTCGCCGTCCAGATCCCACGGCTTTGACAGCTGAGTCTCCCGCAGGGAATCTATCATGCGTTCAAGGCGCGGCCATAGGCGTCGAGCACGCTTTCCTTCATCATCTCGGATAGCGTCGGATGCGGGAAGATGGTGTGCATCAGCTCTTCCTCGGTCGTTTCGAGGTTCATCGCCACGACAAAACCCTGGATCAGTTCCGTGACTTCGGCGCCGACCATGTGCGCGCCGAGCAACTGACCGGACTTCTTGTCGAAGATGGTCTTGATGAAGCCTTGGTCTTCCCCAAGCGCGATGGCCTTGCCGTTGGCCGCGAACTGGAAGCGGCCGACGCGGATATCCTTGCCCTCGGCCTTGGCTCTTGCTTCCGTCAGTCCAACCGAGGCGACCTGCGGATTGCAGTAGGTGCAACCAGGGATCTTGAGCTTGTCCGTGGCGTGAACACCGGGGAAGTTCGCGATCTTCTCGACGCACACGACGCCCTCGTGCTCGGCCTTGTGAGCAAGCATGGGCGGACCGGCGACATCGCCGATGGCGTAGATGCCAGGCACATTGGTCTTGCCGTAACCGTCGATGACCACGCAACCGCGCTCGGTCTTAACACCGAGTGCTTCAAGGCCGAGGTTCTCGATATTGCCCTGAACGCCGACGGCCGAGATCATGCGGTCGGCGGTGATCTTCTCGACCTTGCCGTCCTTCATCTCGACATGCGCGGTAACCGAGTTCGCCCCCTTCTCGACCTTGGTCACCTTGGCCTCGAGGATGATCTTCATGCCTTGCTTCTCGAACTGCTTTTGCGCGAATTTCGAGACTTCGGGGTCCTCGACCGGCATCACCGCCGGCAGCAGCTCGACTACCGTGACGTCGGCGCCCATTGTGCGATAGAAGGAGGCGAATTCGATGCCGATGGCGCCTGAGCCCATCACCAGCAGCGACTTCGGCATCTCCTTCGGCACCATGGCTTCGAAATAAGTCCAGATCAGCTTGCCGTCCGGCTCGATGCCGGGCAGAGCGCGTGGCCGGGCGCCGGTCGCCAGGATGATGTGCTTGGCGGTGTAGGTGCCCTCGCCCTTGACGCCTTTCGGCACCGGCGGCTGCGGCTCCATCGGCTTCTTGGCCGTCTTGGAAACCACGATCTCACCGGGTTTGGATAGTTTGGCCTCGCCCCAGATGACGTCGACCTTGTTCTTCTTCATCAGGAAGGCGACGCCGCCATTGAGCCTGAGCGACACTTTTCGCGACCGATCGACGACGGCGGCGGTATCAGCACTGATCTTGCCGCCATCGAGCTTCAGGCCGTAATCCTTCAGATGATCGGAATAATGCATGATCTCGGCCGACCGCAGCAGCGCCTTGGTCGGAATACAGCCCCAGTTCAGACAGATGCCGCCCAGATGCTCGCGCTCGACGATCGCCGTCTTAAAGCCGAGCTGGGCGGAACGCACCGCGGTGACATAGCCGCCCGGGCCGGAGCCGATGATGATGACGTCATAGTTCTCAGCCACGGGTTTTCTCCTTCAATCAGAGTTCCAGCATGACGCGCACGACCGGCGTCAGCGCCTCGCCAATGTTTCGCGTATTCTCGGCATCGAGGTGGACGCCATCGAGAGGTGTTGTTTGCGCCGCCGTGCCAGCGTCGAAGAAGCCGCAGCCGACCTCGTCGGCGAGCGCGGCGTATTGCGGCGCAAGCTGCTTCGAGGCCTCATCGCCGCCGGCGAACATCTCCCTGAAGTCGGCATTTTCGGTGCGGCTGACAAGAGGCGGCGAAACGATCAGGATCTGCGGTGCCGGCCAGTCGAACGGATAGTCGTGGCCACGCACGATATCGATCAGCCGCTGGATGCCTTGCTTGGCGGCAACCGGATTGCCATGGATCCATGGCTTCATGTCATTGGCGCCGAGCATGATGACGATCAGGTCGATGGGCGCATGCGTCGTCAACACCGTCGGCAGCAGCCGCGCGCCGTTGCGGTCGGCTCCGGCGAGATGATCGTCGAAAGCGGTGGTGCGGCCATTGAGCCCCTCGGCGACGACTTGAACGCCTTCGCCGAGCCCTGCTTGCAGCACGCTTGGCCAGCGATCCCCGAGCGCATGACGCCCACCTTCGGCGTTGTAGCCCCAGGTCAGCGAGTCGCCGTAACAAAGCACCGTCTTCATCCGTTCAACCTGCCTTTGTGTCGGCCACGCCGCGCTTCACGCGCCAGCGTACGAACAACCAATGGATGACGATCGTCACCAGGCCCGGCAGGCCGAGACCGGCAACCATCGGCATGTCTTTCCTGACCACCGCGGCGCTGCTGTCGCTATAGAGGATCAGCGCGACCAGCAGGATGAGAAGCGCCACAAAGGCAATCAGCGTCCACTTGCCCGCCCTGGCAACAGCCTCGACCGGATCGTTCGTCAATTGCGCGACGAAGAAGATGAAGGTGACGACAAAAGTCACCAGCACCGAGAACATGAAGACGATGATGTATTCTTCCTCGGCGCCGGTGGCGACAGCCAACCATTGCGCGATAAGGCCGCCGGCCAAGCCGGAAATCAAAAAGGCGAAAAGGCTGGTGAAGAATATCCGCACAGCCTTTTCCTTTCCTAGACCAGCATGCCCATCGGATTCTCGATCAGCTTCTTGAACGCGACCAGCAATTCGGCCCCCAGCGCGCCATCAACCGCACGATGGTCGGTCGACAGCGTCACCGACATCACTGTGGCAATCTTGATCTCGCCATTCCTGACCACCGCCCGCTGCTCGCCCGCGCCGACCGCCAGGATCGTCGCATGCGGCGGGTTGATGACGGCGGCAAAGTCCTTGATGCCGAACATGCCGAGATTGGAGACGGCGGTCGTGCCGCCCTGATATTCCTCCGGCTTCAGCTTGCGGCTGCGGGCGCGGCTGGCCAGGTCCTTCATCTCGTTGGAGATGACCGACAGCGTCTTGTNACGGTCGCGATCTTGATCTCGCCGTTCTTGACCACCGCCCGCTCCTCGCCCGCGCCGACCGCCAGGATCGTCGCATGCGGCGGGTTGATGACGGCGGCAAAGTCCTTGATGCCGAACATGCCGAGATTGGAGACGGCGGTCGTGCCGCCTTGATACTCTTCCGGCTTCAGCTTGCGGCTGCGGGCGCGGCTGGCCAGGTCCTTCATCTCGTTGGAGATGACCGACAGCGTCTTGTCGTCCGCATGCCGGATGATCGGCGTGATCAAGCCACCGGGGATCGACACGGCCACCCCGACATCGGCATGCTTGTGTTTGACCATGGCGCTCTCGGTCCATGAGGCATTGGCATCCGGCACCGCCTTCAGCGCGATCGCCATCGCCTTGATCACCATGTCATTGACCGACAGCTTGTAGGCGGGCGCCTCACCCTTTTCGGTCTTTTTCACCGGCGCTGCGGCATTGAGCTGAGTGCGTAAAGCCAGCAGCGCGTCGAGTTCGCAGTCGAGCGTCAGATAGAAATGCGGGATGGTGGTTTTTGCTTCGACCAGGCGCCGCGCGATGGTCTTGCGCATGTTGTCGTGAGGGACGAGTTCGTAGGAGCCTTGCTCGAACAGTTTCAGCACCTGCTCGTCCGACATCGCCTTCACCGGCGGGGCGGAGGCAGGCGCGCCGGCCGGAGCCTTGGCAGCCGGTGCCGCCTTGGCGCCACCACCGGCAATCGCGGCATCGACGTCAGCCTTGACCACACGGCCGTGCGGGCCGGTGCCTGTGACCGCGGAGACGTCGACACCCGCATCCTTGGCGATACGGCGGGCAAGCGGCGATGCAAAGGTGCGTTCGCCAGCCGCGTTGCCATTGGCGGCCGGAGCCGCCTGCGCCATGGGGACCGCGGCCTCGGCCTTCGGCGCTTCAGCCTTCGGCGCTTCGGCTTTAGGCGCATCGGTTTTCGGAGCTTCGGTTTTCGCCGGTGTGGCGCCGCCGCTTTTCGCCGCCGCGCCGGCATCTTCGCCTTCCGCCGCAAGTACCGCGATCAGCGCGTTGACCTTGACCCCTTCGGTGCCCGCCGGCACGACGAGCTTGGCAACCGTGCCCTCATCGACGGCCTCGACCTCCATCGTCGCCTTGTCGGTTTCGATCTCGGCGATCACGTCGCCGGGCGAAACCTTGTCGCCTTCCTTGACCAGCCACTTGGACAGATTGCCCTCCTCCATCGTGGGCGAGAGTGCCGGCATGGTGATGTTGATTGGCATATTGTCCTCCCACCCGGTTCAGCGATATGCGACGGCTTTGACGGCCTCGATGACTTCGCCGACATTGGGCAAGGCCAGTTTTTCGAGGTTGGCCGCATAAGGCATCGGCACGTCCTTGCCGGCAATGGTGATGACCGGTGCGTCGAGGAAATCGAAGGCGCGCTGCGAGACCTGGTTGGCGATGTGGTCGCCAACCGAATTCTGCGGGTAGCCTTCTTCGACCACGACCAGCCGGTTGGTTTTCTTAACCGAGGCGATGACTGTGTCGAGATCGAGCGGACGGATAGTCCTGAGGTCGATGATCTCGGCGTCGATGCCCATGCCGCGCAGCTCGGCTTCAGCCTTCACCGCATAGGTCATGCCGATGCCGAAGGATACGATGGTAACATCCTTGCCTGCCTTGTGGATGCGCGCCTTGCCGATCGGCAGCACGAAGTCGTCCAGCTTCGGAACGTCGAAGGACTGGCCGTAGAGGATTTCATTCTCGAGGAAGATGACCGGGTTCGGGTCGCGGATCGCTGCCTTGAGCAGGCCCTTGGCGTCGGCGGCCGTATAGGGCATCACGACCTTCAGGCCTGGAATGTGGCTGTACCAGGCGGCATAGCACTGCGAGTGCTGTGCCGCGACACGGGCCGCCGCGCCATTTGGCCCGCGGAACACGATTGGCGCGCCCATTTGGCCGCCCGACATATAGAGCGTCTTGGCGGCGGAATTGATGATCTGGTCGATCGCCTGCATGGCGAAGTTGAAGGTCATGAACTCGACGATCGGCTTCAGCCCAGCCATCGCCGCACCGACACCAACCCCGGCAAAACCATGCTCGGTAATCGGCGTATCGACGACGCGACGCGGCCCAAATTCCTGCAGCAAGCCTTGCGTGATCTTGTAGGCGCCCTGGTATTCGGCGACTTCCTCACCCATCACGAAGACATCGCCGTCGCGGCGCATTTCCTCGGCCATGGCATCGCGCAGCGCCTCGCGTACCGTGGTCGAGACCATTTCAGTGCCGGCAGGAATGTCCGGATCGGCAGCGAGTTTGGCCGCCGGGGCGGCGGGGACGGAGGCTTTCGGCGCCTCTCCAGCATCCTGCGGCGCCCGTTGCGAGCCTTCCTCGGCCGCGTCGGCGCGCTGGCCACCAGTTGACACCGCGTCCTGCGTGGAGGCGGGAGCCGCCTTGGAGCCCTTGTCGATGTCGCCAGAACTTTCGCCATCCTGCAGCAGAACGGCGATGGGGGTGTTGACCTTGACGCCTTCGGTGCCGGCGGCGATCAGGATCTTGCCCAGCGTACCTTCGTCGACGGCTTCGACTTCCATCGTCGCCTTGTCGGTTTCGATCTCGGCGATGACGTCGCCGGCGACGACCTTGTCGCCCTCGTTCTTCAACCACTTGGAAAGATTGCCCTCTTCCATGGTCGGCGAGAGGGCGGGCATCAGAATTTCGATCGGCATGTCCTGGCCCTCCCTTACAATACGATATCGGTCCAGAGCTCGGACGGATCCGGCTCCGCGTCGTGCTGGGCAAATTCGGCGGCGTCGGCGACGATGTCGCGAACCTCCTTGTCGACGGTCTTGAGTTCGTCCTCGGTCGCCCACTTCTTCTCGATGAGCCGCGCCTTGACCTGCTCGATCGGATCATGATCGGAGCGCATCTTCTGGACTTCTTCCTTGGAGCGGTATTTCGCCGGGTCGGACATCGAGTGGCCGCGATAGCGATACGTCTGCATTTCCAGAATGATCGGCCCGTTGCCGGCACGGCACCACTCGGTAGCCAGATCGCCAGCCGCCTTGACCGCACGCACATCCATGCCGTCGACCTGGATACCCGGAATCTTGAACGACGCGCCACGATGCGATAAATTGGTTTCCGCCGAAGAGCGCGACACCGAGGTGCCCATGGCGTAGCGGTTGTTCTCGATGATGTAGATCACCGGCAGCTTCCACAGCGAGGCCATGTTGAAGCTTTCGTAGACCTGGCCCTGGTTGGCGGCGCCGTCGCCGAAATAGGTCAGCGAGACATTGTTGTTGTCGCGGTAGCGGTTGGCAAAAGCCAGACCTGTTCCAAGCGACACCTGTGCACCGACAATGCCGTGACCGCCATAGAAATGCTTCTCCTTGGAGAACATGTGCATGGAGCCGCCCTTGCCCCTGGACAAGCCGCCGCGGCGTCCGGTCANGAAATGCTTCTCCTTGGAGAACATGTGCATGGAGCCGCCCTTGCCCCTGGACAAGCCGCCGCGGCGTCCGGTCAGCTCGGCCATCACGCCACGCGGCGACAGCTCCATCGCCAGCATGTGGCCGTGATCGCGATAGGCCGTGATCATCTGATCGCCGTCGATCAGCGCCATCTTCATGCCGGTGACGACCGCTTCCTGGCCGATATAGAGGTGACAGAAACCGCCAATGAAGCCCATGCCGTAGAGCTGGCCGGCCTTCTCCTCGAAGCGACGGATGAGCAGCATGTGCCGGTAGGCGGCAAGCTCTTCGTCCTTGGTGAAGTCAATAGGCTTGGGTGCTGATAGACCGGACTTGCCGTCGGATTTCGATTTGGCAGGCGCTCTTCTGGCTGCGGTGGCCATGCATCACTCCCTGTTGGCGTCTCTTTGCGGACACTGGAGCAAGATCAAACTGCTCCGGGGAGATCGCCCTCCCCTTCGATTTATGGGAGGCTAACACGTAGAAAGGCGTTCCGCCATGTCGAAATTGCATAGCTGGCATGCGCCTAAGCAATTAAAATCATTGAAAATATTGTTGATTAACCTGAAACTGGTTACTTCGCCAGAGCCGGCAGCATGATGGTGATCTCGTCGGCCTGCGACAGATTGAGTGCCTTGCGCGCCTGCTCATCGAGCATGTCCTTCTCCAGCGTGCCGTCATGCATGAGCTTGACACGCCGCTCAAGGTCCATCCTGCGTGCCTTGATCGCATCGAGCTGCCCCTGCAAAGCGACCGTCTCGGCCTCGAGCTTGTATTTCGAATTGATGCCGAATTCACCGTGATAGGCATGGAAGCCGAAATAAGCCAGGAACAGCACGCACAGCGAGGGAACGATCAGCCGGCCGGTGTTTCTCTGCTTGTGCTGACGCGTCCACATGACCGATCCCCGTGCCGCGAACTCGAACGGCTCGAAGTCTTTTTCGCCTGATTGTGCTTAACGGACGGTTACGGGAGACCGCCGTGCCGGCCTGAAATGAAAAAGGGCGGGATGTCCCGCCCTCTCCGTATCAACAATGTGCGGCGGGATCAGTCCTTGATCACGGACTTGCCGGCATAATGCGCCTGCTTGCCGAGTTCTTCCTCGATCCGGATCAGCTGGTTGTATTTGGCCATACGGTCCGAGCGCGACAGCGATCCGGTCTTGATCTGTCCGCAATTGGTGGCGACGGCGAGATCGGCGATGGTCGAATCCTCGGTCTCGCCCGAACGGTGCGACATGACGGCGGTGTAGGCAGCCTTGTGCGCGGTCTCGACGGCGTCGAGCGTCTCGGTCAGCGAGCCGATCTGGTTGACCTTGACCAGGATCGAATTGGCGACGCCCATGCGGATGCCGTCGCGCAGGCGCGCCGTGTTGGTGACGAAGAGATCGTCGCCGACAAGCTGCGTCTTCTTGCCGATCAGGTCGGTCAGGTACTTCCAGCCTTCCCAATCGTCCTCGGCAAGGCCATCCTCGATCGAGATGATCGGATAGTCGGCGGCGAGCTTGGCGAGATACTTGGCCTGCGCCTTGGGATCGCGCGTTTTCTTCTCGCCCTCATAGACATAGTTGCCGTCCTTGAAGAACTCGGTCGCGGCGCAATCGAGGCCGAGCGCGATCTCTTCGCCCGGTTTGAATCCGGCCTTCTCGATCGATTCCATGATGAAGTCGAGCGCCACCGGCGCGCTCTTCAGATTCGGCGCGAAGCCGCCCTCGTCGCCGACATTGGTGTTGTGGCCGGCATCCTTCAGCTTCTTGCGCAGCGTGTGGAAGATTTCCGAGCCCCAGCGCACGCCTTCGCGCAGCGTCGGCGCGCCGACCGGAAGGATCATGAATTCCTGGAAGTCGATCGGGTTGTCGGCATGCGCGCCGCCATTGATGATGTTCATCATCGGCACGGGCAGGACATGCGCCTTGGTGCCGCCGACATAGCGGTAGAGCGGCAGCCCGGCGGCCTCGGCAGCGGCCTTCGCGACCGCCAGCGAAACGCCCAAAATGGCGTTGGCGCCGAGCCGGCTCTTGTTGGGCGTGCCATCAAGTTCGATCATGGTCTGATCGATATGGATCTGGTTTTCGGCTTCCATGCCGCCGATCGCCTCGAACAATTCGCCATTGACCGCCTCGACGGCCCTGAGCACGCCCTTGCCAAGGTAGCGGGCGCCGCCGTCACGAAGCTCGACGGCTTCGTGTGCTCCGGTGGAGGCACCCGACGGCACAGCGGCGCGGCCCATCGAACCGTCTTCGAGAACAACATCGACCTCGACGGTCGGGTTTCCACGGCTGTCCAGGATTTCACGCCCGACAATGTCGATGATGGCGGTCATTGCGATGTCCTCGATTGATCTGGAGAAAACGTCGCGCCCGTCTTAGCCAAAGCGACGCAAAAGGCAATCGGGGCCTGATCGAATAGTGCCGCCCGCCCGATTCACGAAGCGCAATTTCCTGTCATCATAAGTCATGCCACCGGACGCGCATTCCAGGTTAAGATTGTTATCGCGCGGGGCGAAACAGGAGGGGTTCGCCATGTCTGAGTTGAGCGGTATTGTCAGTCTGTTTCTGATCGCCGCGGCGTTTCTGACGTCATGCGACAACCAGCAGTCGCCGCCAAAGGCTACTGCCTCTTTGCCGGCTTTGCACGCTAGCGAGTAGCGTTACGTTTGAATCAAAAGGGGGCCGTAGAACGGCCCCCTTTTTCCAATTATGGCGTCAATGCCAGTAGGGCGCGACCTTGTAATATTCGTATGACTCGTCGCGCGCGCTCTCGCCATCCGCGCCGGCCAGTTCGTTGATCGAATGGGCAGGCGCTGCCTTCAGCTGTTCCTTGGAGAATGGTATGACATATCCGCCTCTTGCCTCATCATAGTCGAGGCTTGCCCAGGGGATGGCGTGGTACTTCTCGCCAATGCCGAGAAAGCCGCCAAATCCGATCACCGCGAACATGATGCCGTTCGACGTCTTGTCGAGCATNCTACACGACGCTCTTCCGATCTGTACTTCTCGCCAATGCCGAGAAAGCCGCCAAATCCGATCACCGCGAACATGATGCCGTTCGACGTCTTGTCGAGCATGACGTCCTCGATGCTGCCGATGCTGTCGCCTTGGGTGTTGTAGACGGTCGTGCCGATGACTCGTGAAGCGGCAATGGCTTCGGTGTGACCTGTTTGCGTCGTCATTGTTTGCTCCTCGTTGTCGTTAATCCGCACTTTGACAATGAGGGGCGCGGGCGAAAGTTCCCGACTTTTTTGGCGGGCTGCCCAATCACTCCGCGAGGATGAAAGTCACCTTCATATTGACGCGATAGGCTGCGATCTTGCCATCCTCGACGACGATCTTCTGATCCTGGATCCAGGCGCCTTCGACGTTCTTCAGGGTCTTCGCGGCGCGCGCAATCCCCTTCTCGATGGCGTCTTGAAAGCTTTTCCTGGACGACGAGGTGATTTCGGTGACACGGGCGACGGACATTGGCTTCCTCCTGCCAAAGCGCTCATTTGCCGGACAAGCCTACAACCGGGGCTTATTCGCTACAAGACATTGGCTTTTCAGCCCTTTGCTATCCTGTCGAAGGCCATGAGCCTTTCCAGCAGTGCCGGCATATCCTTCAGCGGCAGCATGTTGGGACCATCGGAGGAAGTCGAATTGTCCGGGTCCTGGTGGGTCTCGATGAACACGCCGGCAACGCCCACGGCAACGGCCGCGCGGGCCAGCGTCTCGACAAAGCGGCGCTCCCCGCCAGACGATCCGCCCTGCCCGCCCGGCTGCTGCACCGAATGGGTGGCGTCGAAGATCACCGGGGCGCCGATCTCGGCCATGACGGGCAGAGCGCGCATATCCGACACCAGCGTGTTGTACCCGAAAGAAGCGCCGCGCTCGGTGGTCAGCACATTGGCATTGCCGGAGCCGGTGATCTTGGCGACCACGTTTTTCATGTCCCAGGGTGCGAGGAACTGCCCCTTCTTCACATTGATGACCTTGCCCGTCCTCGCGGCGGCGACGAGCATATCGGTCTGGCGCGACAGGAAGGCCGGAATCTGCAGCACGTCGACATGCGGCGCCACGATCGCGCACTGTTCCTCGGTGTGGACATCGGTCAGCACGGGAAGCGAGAATTCCTTGCGCAACTCGTCGAAGACGGGAAGCGCGGCGTCCATGCCGGCACCCCGCGTTGCTGACAGCGAGGTGCGATTGGCCTTGTCGTAACTCGTCTTGTAGACGAGGCCGATGCCGAGCCTGCCGGTCAGCTCCTTCAGCGTGCCGGCCATATCGAAGGCGTGCTGGCGCGATTCGAACTGGCAAGGGCCGGCGATCAGCGCCAGCGGTCCGGTATTGTCGAAGACGACGTTGCCGACGGTTACCGACGAATTGGGCGCCAGGGGGTTGCTCATGGGATCTCCCGAAAGATGAAAGCCGCGCCCTGCCCGGATGCCGGCCGCACGATGATGTCATTGCCCGACATATCGTGCTGGATGGCATTGGCCGCAAGCAGGCGTGCGGTGGCGCCAATGTCGGGGATCGAAAAAACCACGGCGGCGAAGTGCAATTCTGATGGCGTACCGGCCGTTATTCCGAAGCGCGCCGTGAAAGCAGCGGCGTCCAGCACGGTCAAGCCTGCGTTCGGCAGATGAAAAACGCCGTCGTGCGCATCGGCGGCCTGATCATTGACCGCCACTGAAATCAGCCGATGCTGCTCGGCGGAAGCGCTGCTGATTGCAATCACCTCGACAATTCCGTCGACCCCATTGGGGTGAGCCTGCAAGGCTCCTCGGTCTACTCTCGGCGCGTTGATGCGCTGACAGGCAAAAAGAAACGCGTCCGTTTGGCCAGGAGCCGCGGCAAAGGCGAGCTTGAACGACGCCGTATGGCTTTTGCCCGCCGAATCGGTAAAGGCTCGGGAGAAGCTCAGCTTGTCTCCAGCCGACAGACCCGCTTCGACATAGCGTTGATGGTCGCCATCCGCATTGTCCGTGCCGAGGACCACCGCGGAAAATCCCTCGTTGCCACGACTTTCCCGATAGAGGCGATCTCGCGCAACGAAGACATTGCCCTCGGCAGCCGCCTCTGTCGCAGCCTGTTTACGGCCAATCGCAAGCGGCTCCAGATAGGAGCCGTCGGCGAGGAAAACGCAGCAGTTTTCCGTGCCAAACGGATGGATTCCGGTCGGAGCGACGACGAAGCCAAGGGCGTTAAGCCGGGCACGCGCCGCATCAAGGCTCTGCGTCGGCAGAACCAGATGATCGAGCGGATGAATGTCTGACGAGGTCATGGAAGCGCGATGTGCATCATTCGGAAGATCGGTTCAAGACTTGATCGCAATGCCGCCGGCGGCGGCCCCGCAACAACCAACTGGAAGAGTCTTGGACATTCGCTTCCGCCGCAACTGGACTTGACGTGGGGCTATCCCCCGCACGGATCAGCTTCGGGCCACGACATCAGCGGAATAGCGCAGCTCGCGCAATGGTTTGACCTTGCTGGTGGTCTGCGCATAGAGCGGGTGCGCCTTGTAGGCTGCCAGCGCCGCGTCATCGGCGAATTCCGCGTAGACGACGACATCGACTTCATCCGACAGCGGGTCGACCTTGGTGTTCAACGTGACCTCGAAGAGGCTGGAATGAGGAATGTCACCAAGCGCCAGCAGTCCGGTGCGAACTGCTTCCACATCTTCCTTGCGCCGCGCGCTGAAGAAAACGATATGCCGGATCAATCCCGCCTCCTCGATCTGAAATGTCGAGGTCTTTTGTGACGGCGGTCTCTTTGCGTCAACCGGTCATGGCGCCACGCGTCCTTGCGACGCGCCTCGATCGGGCTGGCCCTCGTCTCACCGCGGTGAGCACCCCAAATGAGGCGCCAGGCTGCTATCTCAAGAAGGATATCAGGCTTTTCCGGTGACGTAGCGCACGACATGGGAGAGTTCCCTGACCGTGACGTCAAGATACCGGCCCTGATTGTAGAGACCGTCCCAGATCAGAAAGAACGCGATGGCGGCAATGACAATCACATAACGCATGGCCAAAGCTATCGCACTAGCGCTGCGGCTGCCATAGACGTTTTCGATTTCGGGCAGCAGCCTGACGCAAGGCGGCGTATGCCAGCCACCCGCGTGGCGCAGTCCAGCTCTTGGCATGCCTCTTGAAGTTCCGCCTCATCGAGTGGAAGATTGGCGCAGGCATTCATCGGAAAGCGCTGAAGCTCGGGCTAATGGTCGCGCGCTTCGTTCGAGCCCGCCTGTCGCCGGATCCGCAGGCAACCCGGGACTAGGCAACGGCGTTCGAACCCGGCGAATGAACCAAGAGAACCGCGGCTCGGCAATTGCGCCGGCACCACGGAGATCCAGGGGCATGGAATGGCACACGGGGAACAGGATGGCATAGCGCCGGGCGACGTGGTCAGGCTCGACGAGTTCAATTTCGCCGAGAGCGTCAAGGGCCTGCCGGCCAAAGCGCGCATGGTGCTGTCGGCGGCGATGAACCTGCCGCGCGGTTCGCTGAAAGTCTGGATGCCGGACGGCCGCGCCGTTCTCGTCGGCGGCAAGGCGCCGGGGCCCGATGCAGAACTGGTGCTCAAGAACTGGCGCCTGCCGGGCCGCGCCTTTTCCGGCGGCACAATTGGTGTTGCCGAATCCTATATGGACGGCGATTGGGAAAGCCCTGACGTCACCAGCTTCCTGGAATTGTTCGTGGTCAACTCCGCCTTCGGTGAGAGGGTTGCGGGCGGCGCCAGCTGGCTCATCAACACAGTCCAGCGCATCCGTCACTGGTTCAACGAGAACACACGCACGGGATCGAAGCGTAATATCTCGGCGCACTACGATCTCGGCAACGCCTTCTACAAGGAATGGCTCGACCCGAGCATGACCTATTCCTCGGCGCTTTACGCCAATGGCGTCAACGATCTCGAGAGCGCCCAGGCCGCCAAATACCGGGCGCTGGCCAGGGATACGGGCGTAGGCGCGAAGGATCATGTGCTGGAGATAGGCTGCGGTTGGGGCGGCTTTGCCGAATTCGCCGCACGCGAAATCGGTTGCCGAGTCACCGGATTGACCATCAGCCGCGAGCAGCACGACTTCGCCAAGGCGCGCATCGCCAAGGCCGGCCTTGCCGAGAAGGTCGACATCAAGTTGCAGGATTACCGCGACGAAACGGGCACCTACGATCGCATCGCCTCGATCGAGATGTTCGAGGCGGTCGGCGAGAAATACTGGCCGGTGTTCTTCTCCAAGATGAAGGACTGCCTGAAGCCCGACGGCATGGCTGGACTGCAGATCATCACCATCAACGAAGCCGCCTACGACACCTATCGCGCCAGGCCGGATTTCATCCAGCGCTACGTTTTCCCGGGCGGCATGCTGCCGACGCCGTCCATATTGAAATCACTTGGCGCCGCGCACGGCCTTGCCCATCTGCGCGAACGCGTTTTCCCCGAGGACTATGCCCGTACGCTTGCCGAATGGCGCCAGCGTTTCCGAGGGTCGTGGGAGAAAATCGTACCGCTCGGTTTCGACGATCGTTTCAAGAAGCTCTGGGAGTTCTACCTGCACTATTGCGAAGCCGGCTTCCGAGCCAGCTACATTGATGTGCGCCAGGTGGTCTACAAGGCGTAGCCTGTGCGGGCGGCATTTCCACCGATGCGCTGGATCTTGTCATGCCGGTAGTCAAGGGGCGATTCGTGCCGCCGGCCCCTCCAAGGATCTGACATGCGGCCAAGGCTGACCGCACCAGTTTTTGACGGCCTGATCAGAGAAGGATGCGATATCTGGCAAAGCCAGCTTCGCCCTCGCCGGCAGGTTCGATCTTAAGCGACTTCACATCGGCGATGAAGTCCTTTGCCTTGACGCCGGTGTCGAAGACGACGCTGGTTCCCGGCAACGGCGCGAACGACCAGTTATCGTCGGCCGACGGGTTGATGGTGCCCTGGCTGACGATGTATCGAACGATGACATCGCGGTTGGTGTCCGGCGCCTCGTAGATGATCTTCGAGGCATTGATGTCAGGGAAATTGCCACCGCCGCCGGCCCGGTAATTGTTGGTCGCGACAACGAATTTCGCTGCCGGATCAATGGGTTTTCCGTCGAACATAAGCTCAACAATGCGATTGGAACCGGCATTGGCGATGCCGCCCTTGGAATCGTATTTCGGCGGCTGCGACAGGTCTATCCTGTAGGTGACGCCGTCGATCACGTCGAAATTGTAGGATGGAAAATCAGTGTTGATCAGAACCTGGTCGGTCTTCCCGGCCTCGATTCGGTTGAAAATGCCGGCCGACATTTCCAGCCATTCCTTGACCTGAGCCCCCGTAATTTCCACGGCGCGCACCGTGTTGGGATAGAGGTAGAGGTCGGCGACGTTCTTGATCGCGATGTCGCCCGCCGGCACGTCGGTATAGTAGTCGGCGCCGTTGCGTCCACCGGCTTTGAACGGGGCCGCCGCCGATAGCAACGGCACGTCCTTCCACTGTGTGCTTTTCAATATGTCCTTCAGGTACCAGGTTTGCGCCTGGCTGACGACCTGTACCGACGGGTCGTCCGCGACCAGCGCGAAATAGGAATAGAGCGGCGCGGACGTCTTGCCGACAGGGCGGCGTACATAGGCGAGGGTCGCTTGGTGGTCTTGCTCGAGAGCGGCGATGATGCGCTTGTCGTCCGGGACGGTCGGCTTGTTCTTGCT
Organism: Mesorhizobium sp. LNHC229A00; assembly: GCF_000502415.1. Classification (NCBI taxonomy): domain Bacteria; kingdom Pseudomonadati; phylum Pseudomonadota; class Alphaproteobacteria; order Hyphomicrobiales; family Phyllobacteriaceae; genus Mesorhizobium; species Mesorhizobium sp. LNHC229A00. Next base: position 49,913 of record NZ_AYWQ01000012.1, on the reverse strand, counting down.
GTCGACACGCTCGAAGATGGGCCGCGCCTCCGATGTCGCCGAGACCACTTTCCACTTCGACCCGTCGCGCTCCAGCATCAGGTCGATCAGGCCCATATGCGAGCCCCAGAAACCGCCCATGACGGCGGGCTTGCCCTGCAGCGTCCCCTTCTGTGCGTCAACGCCCTCGAGCGCCTGGAAATCTTTCTTGCCGGGGAAGACCAGATGCTGGTGTCCGGTGAAGACCGCGTCGATGCCTTCGACGCCTGCGACAAAGAACGAGGCATTCTCCATCATGTCACCCTGCTTGACGTCGATGCCGGAATGCGAGAGCGCGATGACGATGTCGGCGCCCTCCTCCTTCATCCGCGGCACCCACGCCCTCGCCGCTTCGACGATGTCGCGCGTCTTGACGTTGCCTTCGAGGTTCTTGAGGTCCCAGACCATGATCTGCGGCGGCACGAAACCGATGATGCCGACCCTGATCGGCTGTTCCGCGCCTGACCCGTCCTTGATCTTCTTGTCCAGGATTATGTAGGGCTTGAGGTAGAGCTTGTCGTCGCGCGGGTTGGCGGCAAGCTCGGTACCCCGGATCAGATTAGCGCAGACGAACGGGAAATTGGCGCCGGCCAGCACCTTGTCCAGAAAGGACAGGCCGTAGTTGAATTCGTGATTGCCTAGCGTCGAACACTCGTAGCCGAGCAGGTTCATGCCTTTCATGATCGGATGGAGATCGCCCTCCTTCAGGCCCTTCTCATAGGCGATGTAGTCGCCCATCGGGTTGCCCTGCAAAAGGTCGCCATTGTCGATCAGCATCGAATTGGCGGCTTCCTTGCGCACCGCGTCGATGAGGGAGGCCGTGCGCGACAGGCCCATCGTGTCATTGGCTTTGTCGGCGTAGTAGTCATAAGGCAGCACGTTCACATGGATATCGGTGGTTTCCATGATCCTTAGATGCGCCTGGTTGGCCTGCGCCCGGGCGGAGAAGGGGTGAAGCACGATCAGCGCCCCTGTGGCGGCGGCCCCCGCCAGGAGACCACGGCGAGAGACGGGGTGGAGCAGTTGCGACATGTTTTCTCCTTCTTCGACGACCTGACGAGCCCTGCCCCGAAGCGAACTTCGCGCTGAAATCAGCTCAAGTCCACTCAAGAAGTCGCGCGCATCGGCACGCCAATCCATCAGCAACAGATGACGGCCGGATGAAAGGCGCGGTGAAGAAAGTCAGGTCTTGTCGTCGTCGCCCTGGGTGATCAACCGGGCGCTGCGCTGGCCTGTGACGTAGATCCAAAGCCAGCTCAGCGAAACCGCCAGCCGGTTGCGAAAGCCGATCAGGAAATAGATATGGGCAATGCCCCACAGCGACCATGCGAGCCAGCCGGTCAGCTTGATCCAGCCGAAATCGATCGCGGCGGCGCGCTTGCCGATCGTCGCCAGATCGCCGGCGTGCTTGTAGTGGAAAGGCCGCGGGCTGGTGTCGCCGGCAAGCCTGGCCTTGACGGTCGCGGCAACATGCCGTCCCTCCTGCTTGGCGGAAGGGGCCACGCCGGGCACCGGCCGCCCGTCGGGCCGCAGCACGTGGGCGGCGTCGCCGATGACAAAAATCTCCGGGCTGCCGGGCACGCTGAGATCAGGCTCGACCAGCACTCTGCCCGCCCGATCCGCTTTCGCTCCCAGCCACTCGGCGGCTGGCGAAGCGGCAACGCCGGCTGCCCACAGGATCGTGCGGGCCGGTAGAACCGTGTCGCCAAAAACCACGCCGTCGGCATCGCAGCGCGTAACGGCCCGGCCGAGCTCGACCGAAACGCCAAGCCGTTCCAGCTCCTTCCCGGCGTAGTCGGAGAGCTTTGGCGCGAAATTGGCCAGAATGCGGTCGCCGGCCTCGATCAGCACCACGCGCGTCTGGCGCGTATCGATGTTGCGGAATTCGCCGCGCAGCGTGTCTTGTGCCAGTTCGGCAATGGTTCCGGCGAGTTCGACCCCGGTCGGCCCGCCGCCGACGATGGCAATGGTCAGCAGTGCCTCGCGCCTGGCAGCGTCGGGTTCCCGCTCCGCCTGCTCGAAGGCCAGAAGAATGCGGCGCCGAATGGTGGTGGCGTCCTCCAAAGTCTTCAAGCCCGGCGCGAAAGGCTCCCACTCGTCATGGCCGAAATAGGCATGGCGCGCCCCGGTGGCGAGCACCAGCGTGTCGTAGGCGACGGCGCTGCCGTCGTCGAGCAGAACGCGTTTGCCGGCCCGGTCGACACCCGTGACATTGGCGAGCAGCGTGGTCACATCCCTGCGCTTGCGCAAGAGATGGCGGATCGGCCAGGCAACCTCCGAGGTTGCAAGCGCCGTGGTTGCCACCTGATAGAGCAGCGGCTGGAACAGATGATGGTTGCGCTTGTCGATCATGGTGATGCGCACCGGTGCGCCGGCCAGTGCGCGGGTGAATTCGAGACCGCCGAACCCGGCGCCAACGACGACGACATGATGTCTGGCATCGCTCATTTGATTCACCCCTGATGGCAAGATTGCCTGCCCTAGATGTAGGTATCTTGTGCAATGCAACAATGGCAGGACAGTGCTTGAGACTCGTCGTTCCATGTCGTGAATGCACATGTTCTATCGTATCGCGAGGTATAGCGTCATCGAACGTGAGATGAGGTGAGGCATGGCTAACGATCATGACAACCAGGGCCCGGCGCAATACTCTTCGCCGCCCTGCTTCATGCACGAGCTCGACCCTGCGTTCCAGGCACCACTCAGCGACTGGACCGACGTGCGGCGTTGGCGCAAAGCCGAGCGCGAAAGGCTGATCTCCGCCCGACTTGAAGTTTCCGCCGATGCCCGAACGGCAATGTCGCAACGCATCGCCGGCGGGCTGGATGCACTTGTCGGGGAGATCGCGGGCCGCATGGTCAGCCTTTACTGGCCATTTCGCGGCGAGCCGGATCTGCGGCCCTGGATGGCGTCCGTCAATGAGCGTGGCGGCCGCACCGCACTGCCGATCGTGGTCGAGAAAGGGCAACCGCTGATCTTCCGCGCCTACAAACCGGGCGACCGGTTGGAAAAGGGCGTCTGGAACATCCCGATTCCGGCAGAGGGTGATCCGGTGCTGCCGGACATCGTCATCTCGCCCATTGTCGGCATTGATCCGGCAAGCTATCGCCTGGGCTATGGCGGCGGCTTCTTCGACCGTACGCTGGCCGCCATGCCGTTCAAGCCACTGGTCATCGGCGTCGGCTACGAAATGCAGCGTATCGCCACCATCTATCCGCAGCCGCACGACATCCCGATGGATCGGATCGTGACGGAGACGGCCACGGTATAGGGCTCTACGCCATCTCCGGCTTCAGACCCATTGCCGTGCGGTCGACGATTTCGCGCAGGGCGAAGGACGAATTGATCTTCGTCACATGCGGCATCGCCGACAACCATTCCTTGTGGATGCGCTCGTAGTCGACGAGATCCTTGGCCGCGATCCGCAGGATATAGTCGTACTCGCCCGACATCAGGTGGCAAGACAGCACGTTGGGGCAGCGTTTGATCGCTGCCTCGAAATCCGACAGCGTCTTCTCGAACTGGCCGGAGAGCGATATGTGGACGATCGCCGTCATCTGGTGGCCAAGGGCCGCGTTGGACAGCCGGGCGTGATAGCCGCGGATGGTTCCGGACTTCTCCAAATTGTCGAGCCGGCGAGAGCAGGCCGACTGCGATAGGCCGACCTTCTCGGCAAGCGCCGCGTTCGGCATCCGCCCGTCCTTCTGCAAAGTCTCCAGAATGGCGATATCAATCCTGTCGAGCGGCATTTTTCGTGATTCCTGCGAAAAAGCGTAAGATTTTTGCAACGACTATCGAAACCAGCCTGTTCACGCAAGCGCATTCGCAAACACCTGCACGCCGATTCATGGTTCACTCCAGCACTACAGGGAGTGAGCCCAAAAGGGCCCGGATCAGGAGAAGAAAATGCGCATCGGCTGCCCCAAGGAAATCAAGAACCATGAATACCGTGTCGGCCTAACGCCAGGCTCGGTCCGCGAATATGTCGCCCATGGCCACGAAGTGCTGGTCGAGACCGGCGCGGGCGCCGGCATCGGTGCCGATGACAACGCCTATCGCGCCGCTGGCGCCGTCATCGCCAAGACGGCCGCCGACGTGTTCGCCAAGTCGGACATGATCGTCAAGGTCAAGGAGCCGCAGCCCAATGAATGGGCGCAGCTGCGCGAAGGCCAGATCCTGTACACCTATCTCCATTTGGCTCCGGATCCGGAGCAGACCAAGGGCCTGCTCGCCTCGGGCGTCACCGCGATCGCCTACGAAACCGTGACCGATGATCGTGGCGGCCTGCCGCTGCTGGCGCCGATGTCGGAAGTCGCCGGCCGCTTGTCGATCCAAGCCGGCGCCACGGCGCTGCAGAAGGCCAATGGCGGCCGCGGCGTGCTGCTCGGCGGCGTGCCCGGCGTGCTGCCCGGCAAGGTCACCGTGCTTGGCGGCGGCGTCGTTGGTCTGCACGCGGCCCGCATGGCCGCCGGCCTTGGCGCGGATGTCACCATCATCGACCGCTCGATCCCGCGCCTGCGCCAGCTTGACGACCTCTTCGCCGGCCGGATCCACACCCGCTACTCGACCGTCGAGGCGCTCGAGGAAGAATGCTTCTCCGCCGACATCGTCGTCGGCGCCGTGCTCATCCCGGGCGCCGCCGCACCGAAGCTCGTCAGCCGCGAAATGCTGTCCGGCATGAAGAAAGGCTCGGTACTGGTCGATGTCGCGATCGACCAGGGCGGCTGCTTCGAGACCTCGCACGCGACCACCCATGCCGAGCCCACCTACGAGGTCGACGGCGTGATCCACTACTGCGTTGCCAACATGCCAGGTGCCGTGCCGGTGACCTCGGCCCACGCGCTCAACAACGCGACGCTGCACTATGGTCTGCAACTCGCGGACAAGGGCCTGAAGGCTCTGGTCGATGACCATCACCTGCGCAACGGCCTCAATGTCCACAAGGGTAAGATTACCAACCGCGCGGTCGCCGAAGCGCTCGGCTACGAACTGGTCGAGCCGAAAGCAGTGCTGGCGGCTTAAGGCTTCCTTCAGTCTTCCCCGCCGGCTCGAACCGGCGGGTTTGTTCTAGAGCAATCGGCACAGGCAACAAAAAAGCGGAGCCAAAGCCCCGCTTCCTCGATATCGAGATTGCCGCCGGTTCATCCGCGGTCGGCCAATCGATCGACACTGGCTTTCTAGCGCGTATATGCGACAGCAGTACGACAGAGACTTTCTGCCGCCAATCCTAGATCTCATGCGCGCTCGACGCGGCACTGATAGCAATTGTTGCGGGCCGAGCGGACATGCACATAGGCAATGTCCTCACGCTCCAACAAAGTCTCGGCTCGTGCGGCAATTGCTGCGGTCGGGATGACGCCACCGCTGCCGTAGACGATGCGATCATCGCCGCCATAGCCGCGCACGATATAGTCTGGGCTGTCGAGGATCTCCGGCGGCTCCCCTGTCCCGGCGGCACGCTCGCATTCCTGGGCATGCAGGAAGATCGGCCCGGTTTCTGCATAGGGCTGAGGGTCTGGAAATGGCCGGTAGGCGAGGATGAGATAGACATCGCCGGCGGCGATATTCCTGAGGCAATGACGGCAGGGCATCCCGTCGCCGTCAGAGACTTTCCGCTCGGGCGTCCGGCCATAGGCATCGGGGCCGCCGCGCTGCAGGGCCCTGACATTTTCGGTCGGCAGAGCTGTGAATTGGATGGTCATCGCAAGATCTCCGGTACTGGTGACCGGAAACTATGCGCTCGCCGCCGTGCTTCCCACCCGATTCCCGCCAAGCGTCGTCAGATCGACCCTTTCGAGCTCAAGGAAGGCCACCGAAATCGGCTAATCAGTTCGACAATCCTTTGATGAATTGCCGAAGCAGCGGCAGATTCCGGCTGAGTTACGGCCGCATGACGCTGGCCGAGCGCTCGGCGAAAGGTAGGGGATGCACGACTTCCTTCTTCTGCGCGACCGGCTGGAAACCGAGCTTCTGGTAGAGCGGTAGCGCGGCCGGGTGGTCGAGCGTGCAGGTCTGCACCGTCACCCTTTTCGGCCCATATGACCATGCGGCGGCAATCGCCGAACCAAGGAACCAGCGACCGATGCCTTGACCGGTGGCATGTTCCATCATGCCGAAATAGGCGAGTTCGACTTCCTCGGGCAGATGCGGCTTGAGATCGAAGAAGCCGGCTGGCGCACCGTCGAGATAGAGCACCCTGATATCGCGATCCTCGCGGTGGATTCCGGCCGACAACTCATCGTCATTCAGCCTCAGAACATTCACCCACTGCCATTTGCGTCCCACCCGGTCCATGAGGTAGCGATAAAAATGCAAGGGAATGTCCCTGGTCTTCAGCAGCGCTACCTGGCGGTTGTAGGGTACCGGTGGCGAGACGGGCGGTGGGGCATGCATTTCGAGAAAAGTCACAGTGACCTCAATGTCCTGCAGCACGCCGTTTTCCATCAATTCATTCCTTGCCGGTCGTTGCTGGGCCGGTCGTTGCTGGGCCGGTCACGACTGGTGTATCGGACAATCCGCCCCACTCGGTCCATGAGCCGTCATAAAGCCTGTTATCGGTATGGCCAAGCGTCTCCAGCGCCAGCGTGACCACCGCGGCGGTGACGCCGGAGCCGCAGGATGTGACCACGGGTCCGGACAGGTCGATACCGGCGTCCTCGATCACTTTGCGCAAACGGTCCCTCGGCAGCAGCCTGCCGTTTTCCGAGAGCGCGGAGTACGGTACATTGCGCGCGCCCGGCATGTGACCGGAGCGGATCCCCGCACGAGGCTCGGGTTCGCTGCCGGTGAAGCGGCCCGGCCCGCGGGCATCGGCGATCTGGCCTGCCTTTGTATCGACAAGCCGGCGCATATCGGCCAGACCGACGACGCGACCGGCGTCGAAATCGGCATGAAAGACGCTTGGCGCGATCTTCGTCGGCTCGGCCGTTACCGGCCGGCCGGTCGCCTTCCAGCCGTCGAAGCCGCCGTCCAGAATATAGGTCTGGAAGACACCCATGATCCGGAACATCCACCATGCCCGCGGTGCGGAGAAAAAGCCCGGGCCATCATAGACGACAATGGTGTCATCAGCCGACACGCCCATTGAGCCGACATATTGGGCGAAATGCTGCGGCGATGCGAGCGTGTGGGGCAAGGCAGCGTCAGGATCCGAAACCGCGTCCTGGTCCAGGAAACGGGCGCCAGGAATATGAGCCGCATCATACTCGGCGCGCGCGTCGCGCTTTTGTGCAGGCAGATACCAGGAGGCGTCTACGATCGTCAGGCCCGGCTGGCCCAAGCGCCCCTGCAGCCAGTCCGCATCGACGGTAAAAGGACTATCCTCGGCCATTCTTTTCTCCTGCCGCCTTTTGACGCTGTTCAGTTCGCCGGCATAGGACCGAAGCGGATGCGGAAGCGCCTGTTCTCCCGGCCCTTCTTTTCGATCTTGCCGATGTGGATCTCGCCGATTTCGCCGGTGCTCCTCACATGGGTGCCGCCGCAGGGCTGGCTGTCCACCGAGGCGTTGTCACCGATGCAGACCAGACGGATCTTGCCGGTGCCAACAGGCGGCCGGACGTTCTTGGACTTCACCAAACCAGGGTTCGCGGCCAATTCCTCGTCGCTGATAAGCCTGGTGAAGATGGGATGATCAGCCCGCACCAGATCCATCATGCCGGCGGTTACCTCTTCCTTGGTGAAGCTGGCGTCTGGAATGTCAAAATCGACACGGCTGTCGTCCTCGGAAACCGCCGCCCCGGTGATCGGGAACGGACAGATGACGGTGAGCAGATGGCAAGCCGAGTGCATGCGCATCAGCAGATGCCGACGCTCCCACGAGATTGCCAGCTTCACCCGCTCGCCAACGGCCAGTGGCGCCTGCGCGAGCACCGGCACGTGGATGATCTCATCCTTGTTCTCGCCTGATATGGTTGCGGCGATGTCGATGCCGCTACCGTCGGCACGCTCCAACGTGCCGCTATCGCCCGGCTGGCCGCCCGAGGTGGCGTAGAAGATCGTCCGGTCGAGGATGATGCCGCCGCGCTCATTGATGGCGACGACCGTGGCATCAGCCGTCGTGAGATAGGCGTCGTCGCGAAACAGCGCTTCGGTCCTGTGCGCCATCACGCGACCTTCTCGAAGGGCACCGAAATCTTGCTCTGCAATTCCATCCAGCCTGGTACAGGCAGNGTGAGATAGGCGTCGTCGCGAAACAGCGCTTCGGTCTTGTGCGCCATCACGCGACCTTCTCGAAGGGCACCGAAATCTTGCTCTGCAATTCCATCCAGCCTGGTACAGGCAGTTGCTTTTCGCGCAGGAATTCGGGGTTGAACAGCTTCGACTGGTAGCGCGTCCCGTAGTCGCAAAGGATCGTCACGATGGTGTGGCCCGGACCCAATTCCGCAGCCAGGCGCATCGCGCCGGCAATGTTGATGCCGGTCGACCCGCCGACGCACAGGCCTTCCTCCTGGATCAGGTCGAAGACGATCGGCAGCGCGTCCTCATCCCTGATCTGGTAGGAGAAGTCAGGCGTGAAGCCTTCGAGATTTGCGGTGATGCGCCCCTGCCCAATACCTTCGGTGATCGAACTGCCTTCGGACTTCAGCTCGCCGCTGGTGTAGAAACTGTAGAGCGCTGCGCCGAGAGGGTCGGCGAGCGCGATCTTGACGTTCTTGCTCTTTGCTTTCAATCCGAGCCCGACACCGGCCAGCGTTCCGCCTGACCCGACCGCCGAGACAAAACCGTCGACCTTGCCCCCGGTCTGGGCCCAGATTTCCTCGGCCGTCGTGCGGATATGGCCATCGCGGTTGGCGACATTGTCGAACTGGTTGGCCCAGATCGCGCCGTTCGGTTCGCTCCTGGCCATCTGCTCCGCCAGCCGTCCCGACAGTTTCACGTAGTTGTTGGGATTCCTGTAAGGCACGGCCGGCACTTCGATCAGCTCGGCGCCGAGCAACCTGATCGTGTCCTTCTTTTCCTGGCTCTGGGTATCCGGAATGACGATGACGGTGCGATAGCCCAGCGCCTTGGCGACGAGCGTCAGCCCGATGCCGGTATTGCCGGCGGTCCCCTCGACGATGACACCGCCCGGCTGCAACAGGCCGCGTTGTTCGGCATCACGGATGATGAACAGGCCGGCGCGATCCTTAACCGACTGCCCCGGATTCATGAACTCGGCCTTGCCCAGGATCTCGCAGCCAGTTTCTTCGGAAGCCTTGTTGAGGCGGATCAGGGGCGTGTTGCCGATCGCGTCGATCACTGAACGGGGCATTCGGGATTCCTTGTATGCGTGCGCCGAACCCTAGAAACCCAACGCTTAGGTTTCAAGGCAAGAATTCGTCTGGTCCAGTCGCATTTCCGGCGCTGCGGTGTATGGATGTCGCGGGGACCGGCTGGACACCCGACAGTTCATTTGCACCTGGCGTCGAGAAGCACTCTTTTCATTCGATTCCTCCACCGATAGAGCAAGACATCAACAACTCGGCAGGGCGCAGCATGACACTCTATCGGGCCGATCCGAAACACGGCGTAGCCTGGGTCACTGGCGGCAGCAGCGGCATCGGCCGCTCGCTGGCCAGGGATCTGGCGTCACAAGGCTATGCGGTGGCGGTGACAGCGCTGGACGACGATCCGATCGACACGCTCATCGTCGAGACCGCGCAGATGCCGGGCAAGGTCGTGTCCTTTCCCTGCGACGTCACCGACGAGCCGCGCATGGCAAGAACGGTCGCCGCGATCGAGAACGACCTCGGACCGATCGTGCTCGCCATCTTCAATGCCGGTAATTACATCTCGACACCCGGAGAGTCCCTCGTCGTCAAGGACTTTCGCCGCTCCTTCGAAGTCAACTATTTCGGCATCATCCATGGGCTGGTGCCTGTCGTCGAGCATATGCGGGTGCGGGCACGTGGCCATGTCGTTCTGGTCGGCTCGGTGACCGCCTATTTCGGCTGGCCGACCACGGCGGCCTATGGCGGTACGAAGGCGGCGATCAACATTCTGGCCGAGTCGCTGAAATATGATTTCGACAAGATGAACATCCGCGTCCAGGTGATTAACCCCGGTTTTGTCGACACGCCGTTGACCGAAAAGAACATGCTGCCGATGCCTGGCCTGATGCCGGTCGGCCGCGCGACGCGCCGCATGATGCGGGGAATCAAATCCGGCGGCTTCGAAGTGACCTTCCCGTACAGAACGAGCTGGCCGCTGAAATTTCTCGGCATGCTGCCAAGGCCGCTATGCCGATGGGTGATCAGCCTGACGACCAGCTGGAAAGCACGCCCACTGCATTATGAGCGCAAACCGCCCAACAAATAGATGCCCACAGGATTGGTGGCTGGGCCGCCTGAACCGCCGTTGCCTGTTCATGGCCACCACCATAGTCTGAATGTTGTTGCGTGGAGTTTGCGATGGGGCGACGGATCGTGCTTGCTGTGCTGGGCCTGATCGCCATCCTTGCACTGACCTTCCTATTGGGTCCACGCGTACCCGTCGATACCACGATCCGCTTCGATCCTTCCGCCATTGGCGACGACCCGCAAGCCTATGTGGCAAAAGTGGAGGCAGCCATACCCGGTATCCGTGATGGGCTGGAGAAGGAGATCGTCTGGGCCGACCCGATGGTGCATGCAAAGACGCCGCTATCGATCGTCTACATCCACGGCTTTTCCGCATCGAAGGGCGAGATCCGGCCCTTGCCCGACGACGTGGCCGACCAGCTCGACGCCAACCTGTTCTACACTCGCCTCACCGGCCACGGGCAGGACGGCGCGGCGATGACGCAAGGCAGCGTCAATGCCTGGATCAACGACTATGAGGAGGCGCTCGCCATCGGCCGGGCAATCGGCGACAAGGTGATCGTCATCTCGACATCGACCGGCGGCTCGCTGGCGGCCTGGGCGGCGACGCAGCCCGGGGCATCCGAGGGTGTGGCGGCCATTGCATTCATCTCGCCCAATTTCGGCGTGAAAGCATCCGGCGCCGAGATCCTGACCATGCCCTGGGGCAAGCAGATCGCCGAACTCGTCGCCGGCAAGGAACGTAGCTTCGCGCCACGCAACGCGCTGCATGAGAAATTCTGGACCACCAGATATCCGATCGCCGCGACGATGCCCATGCAGGCGCTGACCGACCTTGCCTATGGCGCGCCGGTGGAGAAGGCGACCATTCCCGCCCTGTTCATCTTCTCGGATATAGACAAGGTCGTGCGACCCGACCGCACGCGTGAGATCGCCGCGCGCTGGGGTGCCCCGCATGAGCTGGTGCCCATCGAAAGCACTGGCGATCCAGACAACCATGTCATTGCCGGCGACGCGCTGTCGCCATCCACCACCGGATTCCTGGCGCAACGGATTGCCGTCTGGATCCAAGCAGTGGCGAAGTAAGGGTCGAAGACAAAAACGACGGCTGAAGCAATGCTCAGCCGCCGTTTTATTTGTAGTCGGCACGAGGCAACCGCCGAGAACTGGCCGGTTACCGCAGGGGTTCGTTAGGCAGCCCGTGCCGCCGGACGCTTGCCGCCGAAGCGGCGCTTGTTGTTGCCCTTGAAGGGTTTTGCACCTTCCGGCTTGCGCTCACCGGCAAAGGCCGGCTTGTCGCCAAAACGCTTCTTGCTGAAACCGCTATTCGGCTTCTTCTCGCCGCCCGGCCGCCTGCCATCGCGACGGCCATTGCGGTCGCGATCGTTGGCGGGTTCGAAGCGCTCGTTCTTTTCCGCCGGATTGCGTGCCGGATCGGGGCTGCCGAGATGGTCGGCAACGATTGGCAGCTTGGTGCGGATGATGCGCTCGACCTGGCGCAGCTTGCTATTCTCCGAAGGATCGCAAAGCGTGAGCGCGATGCCATCCATACCATTGCGGCCGGTGCGGCCGATGCGGTGGACATAGCTTTCGGCTTCGTCCGGCAGGTCGAAATTCACGACATGGCTGATGCCGGGCACGTCGATGCCCCGCGCGGCGATGTCGGTCGCGACCAGAATGCGCACCGATCCATCACGGAAATCGTTCAGTGCCTTCTGACGGGCATTCTGCGATTTGTTGCCGTGAATGACGGCGGCCTTGAAGCCGTCGCGCTCGAGGTCCTTGGTCACCCGGTCCGCGCCATGCTTGGTGCGCGAAAAGATGATGACGGACTTCATCGCTTCGTCGGCGAGCATCGTCGACAGCACCTGGCGCTTCTGCTTGGTGCGGGCGAAGACGACGCCCTGCACGATCTCGGCGGCCGCGGTGCTTTGCGGCGAGACCTCGATGCGGACCGGGTTCTTCAGGAGGCCCTTGGCGAGTTCGGCGATCTCGTCCGGCATGGTGGCCGAGAACAGCGCCGTCTGGCGGTCGGGCGCGGTCGCCTTGGCGATGCGCTTGACGTCGTTGATGAAGCCCATGTCGAGCATGCGGTCGCCCTCATCCAGCACCAGCCATTTGGTGTCGGAGAGGATGAGGTCGCCCTCGCGCACCAGGTCGGTCAACCGGCCCGGGGTGGCGATGAGGATATCGACGCCGGGAGCAACCTTCTTCACCTGGCTGAAGCGCGAGACACCGCCCAGCACGAGTGCCGTCGAGACATGCGCGCCCTTGGCGAGGATCTTGATGGTGTCCTCGATCTGCACCGCGAGTTCGCGGGTCGGCGCCAGGATCAGCGCGCGGGTCGTCTTGGCGCGCCGCTTGGTGCCGAGTGCGATGATCTTCGACAGGATCGGCAGCGCGAAGGCAGCGGTCTTGCCGGAGCCGGTCTGGGCGATGCCGAAAATGTCACGGCCTTCCAGCTGCGGCGGGATCGCCTGCATCTGGATCGGCTTCGGTTCGGCGAAGCCGGCATTGTGGGTGGCCTTGAGCAGCGCACCAGTAATTCCCAGCGCCGCGAACCCGGAGAGTTCCGCGGTGTCGTTGCCGGGCAATGTGTTTTCATTGGTCAAAATAATCTTCTTTCACGCGGCCTCTGGCCGCAAACGTCAATGGCGGCAGGGCGCAACCTGCCGTCGAAAATTTGATATGAAACGACAAGGCGGGCGGACGCGGGCGTCCACTCGGCTGCGCTGTCGTGCCCGAAGGCATCATGCCACGGGGCTTTTTCGCCACTTTGTGATGTACCGGAAGAGGGGCCGATATACCGGAAAGAGGGAAAACAGACGCAACCAGTCTCATTTGTCGAGAAGGCCGGAATCTCCCGGCCCAAGCGCCTATGGGCTGCATATGGCTGAGTTCGCCCCGGAATGCAAGAGGCGCGATGCTGCGGTGCAGCAAAAACCAACCAAAAGCCGACGCTTGCACTCCCCGACTGGCATCATTACCACAAACGCAGCTTCCGATTGTGGGGACCGAACGATGAAGGACGTGCTGAAGGAACTCGAGCGACGGCGCGACATCGCCCGGATGGGTGGCGGCCAAGCCCGTATCGATGCGCAGCACAAGAAGGGCAAGCTCACCGCGCGCGAACGCATCGAGGTGTTTCTCGACGAAGGCTCGTTCGAAGAATTCGACATGTATGTCGAGCACCGCTCGACCGATTTCGGCATGGAGAAGACAAAGATCGCCGGCGACGGCGTCGTCACCGGCTGGGGTACGATCAATGGCCGCCCGGTTTATCTCTTCGCCAAGGATTTCACCGTGTTCGGCGGTTCGCTGTCGGAAGCCCATGCCGAGAAGGTCATCAAGGTGCAGGAGATGGCGCTGCGCAACCGTGCGCCAATCATCGGCCTCTACGACGCCGGCGGGGCGCGTATCCAGGAGGGCGTCGCAGCCCTCGGCGGCTATGCCGAGATTTTTCAGCGCAACGTGCTTGCGTCCGGCGTTATACCGCAGATTTCTGTGATCATGGGGCCGTGCGCCGGCGGTGACGTCTATTCGCCCGCCATGACCGACTTCATCTTCATGGTGCGCGACACCTCCTACATGTTCGTCACCGGGCCGGACGTGGTGAAGACCGTGACCAATGAGACGGTGACCGCCGAGAGCCTCGGCGGCGCGTCGGTGCACACGACGAAGTCCTCGATCGCCGACGGCGCCTATGACAATGACGTCGAGGCGCTCTTGCAGATGCGGCGGCTGATCGACCTGTTACCAGCTTCCAACACGTCGGAGATCCCCGAGATCGAATGCTACCAGTCGGTCACCGACCATGACATGTCGCTCGACCGGCTGATCCCCGACAACGCCAACAAGCCCTACGACATCAAGGAATTGATCCTGAAGGTCGCCGACGAGGGCGACTTCTTCGAGATCCAGCAGAGTTTCGCCAAGAACATCGTCACCGGTTTCGGCCGAGTCGAAGGCCGAACCGTCGGCTTTGTCGCCAACCAGCCGATGGTGCTGGCCGGCGTGCTCGATTCCGACGCCAGCCGCAAGGCGGCGCGCTTCGTGCGCTTCTGCGACTGTTTTTCTATTCCCATCGTCACCTTCGTCGATGTTCCAGGCTTTTTGCCGGGCACGGCGCAGGAATATGGCGGGCTGATCAAGCACGGCGCCAAGCTGCTTTTCGCCTATGCCGAGGCGACCGTGCCGAAGATCACCGTCATCACCCGCAAAGCCTATGGCGGCGCCTATGATGTGATGGCGTCAAAACATCTGCGCGGCGACATGAACTATGCCTGGCCGACGGCGCAGATCGCCGTCATGGGGGCGAGAGGCGCGGTCGAGATCATCTACCGCAAAGACATCGGCGATGCCGAAAAGATCGCGGCCCATACAAAGGCTTACGAGGACCGCTTCCTGTCGCCTTTCGTGGCCGCCGAGCGCGGCTATGTCGACGAGGTGATCATGCCGCATTCGACCCGCCGCCGCGTAGCGCGCGCGCTACGCATGCTGCGCAACAAGGATATGCAGAACCCCTGGAAGAAGCACGACAATATCCCGCTGTGAACGGGTGTCGCGGTCATCGCTCAAATGTGGTTGATCAGCGCCCGCCTCCGGCAGCCACCAGGTCGCGCAGCACCGGCACTATCGCCAGCGGCAAATCCTCGGCGATCAACCCCGGTCCGAACCGACTGCCGGCCTCGGCATGGATCCAGACCGCCGCGCAGGCTGCTTCGAAAGCCAGCATGCCTTGGGCAAGCAGGCCGGCCGTGATGCCGGACAACACATCGCCCGATCCTGCGGTGGCAAGCCAGGCCGCGCCGTTGGAATTGATCGCCGCCCTGCCATCGGGAGCGGCGATCACCGTGTCGGCGCCCTTGTAGACGATGACGGCATTGGCGCGCGCGGCCGCCGCGCGTGCCTTGTCCAGCTTGGACGAGACATTGTCATCGGCGATGTCAGCAAACAGCCTGGCGAACTCGCCTTCGTGCGGTGTCATCACCAGCGCGGGCGCGCCCGGCCCGCGGGCGGCTTCGAACAAGATATCCGGCGCCTCACGAAACGAGGTGATCGCGTCGGCGTCGAAGACCAGGCCGCCAATTCCGGTGGACGCGGCCGCCGGCTTGCCCGACGCGAGTAGCACAAGTGCGAACGCCCGGGTTTTTTCGCCGATGCCAAAGCCGGGTCCGAGAACAAAAGCCGATAGCCGGCGCTCCCCGACGAATGCTTCAATGTCGGCAGCATCGTCGGCCTTGCGCAGCATGATCGAGGTCAGGTGCGCGGCATTGACCTGCATGGCGTTGCCCGGCGACAGAACCGTCACCGCCCCTGCCCCGCTTCGGGCAGCGGCTAGCGCTGAGAGCCGCGCCGCGCCGGTGGCGCTCGGCCCGCCGGAAAAGACGCCGACATGGCCGCGCTTGTATTTATGAGCGTCGACGGCCGGCACCGGCAAACCGCGCGACCAGAGTGCCGGTCCGTTCTCGAAGGTCTGGGGCTGGAGCCTTGCAATCACGTCATCGCCGATTCCGATACCGGCAAGCACGACCTCGCCGCATCGCTCCCGGCCGGGCAGGAGCAGATGGCCTGGCTTCTTGCGCGCGAAGGTCACGGTGAGGTCCGCCGAAAAGGACGTGCCGAGCACCTTGCCGCTGTCACCTGAAATGCCGGAAGGCAGGTCGACCGCGACAACCGGCAAATGCAGCTTGGCGGCCAGATCGACCGCCCTGGCGGCTTCGCCGGACAGCGGCTTGGACAGCCCTGCCCCATAAAGCGCATCGACCACGATCGAGCAGGGACCGGCATCAAAGTCCGATAGCGGCCGGGGTTTGATGGGGCATTCCGCGGCGGCGAGTGCCGCGTCGCTATCCGGCCTCGGCGGGCCAGACGTCCAGACCGTGGTGGCGACACCGCTGCCAGCCAGAATGCGAGCGACGACATAACCGTCGCCGCCATTGTTGCCCGGGCCGCATAACACATGGACATGCGCCGCGGAGGGATAGCGGCTGAGCACTTCGGTCGCGACGGCCTGCCCGGCACGGCGCATCAATCCAATGCCGTCGATTGGACCTGCTGCAATTGTCAGCCGATCCGCCTCGCCCATCTCGGCGGACGTAAGAAGTTCGTGGCTCATGGATTGCCGATCCGCATTCGATCAAGCATTGTCCAGTTTTCGGCTCGACGCAAACGGGGAGGAGTTGGCGCTGTCATGACCACGTCGACCGGCGCGAGGATTGCAAGCACGGATCTGCCCGCAGGATGAGCAATTTGCCCGAATATTGGGCAGACATGCACAGTCGTGCCGGGTAGGCTGCAGCCATCCATGCCGCTTCCGATGCAGCGAATGACGCGAATTTGCATCCGGGGGTGACATGACTTTGAAATCGTATGACACCGCTTCTGTTCCCTGCGACTGGCACAGTTCGTGCTTGATTGAGACGCAAGCGGGGGCTCACAACCCGTTTTTTTGGCAGTGGAGGCCACTTTTTACATGAAAAAGATCGAAGCGATCATCAAGCCATTCAAGCTGGACGAAGTGAAGGAAGCGCTTCAGGAGGCCGGACTGCAAGGCATTACCGTTACCGAGGCCAAAGGCTTCGGCCGCCAGAAGGGTCATACCGAACTCTACCGCGGCGCTGAATATGTCGTCGACTTCCTGCCCAAGGTGAAAATCGAGGTCGTGCTCGGCGACGATGCCGTGGAAGGCGCGATTGAGGCTATCCGCAAGGCGGCCCAGACCGGCCGCATCGGCGACGGCAAAATCTTCGTCTCCAACATCGAGGAAGTGGTGCGCATCCGCACCGGCGAAACCGGAATGGACGCGGTTTGATCCGAGCCGGCCGTCCTCTAAGAAACGTCATCCATCAAAAAACGTCAGCACACAGGGATACATGACATGACGACAGCCAAAGACATCATGAAGCAGATCAAGGACAACGACGTTAAATTCGTCGACCTGCGCTTCACCGACCCGAAGGGCAAGCTGCAGCACGTCACCATGGATGTCGTCGAGGTCGAGGAAGACATGTTCGCCGACGGTGTAATGTTCGACGGCTCCTCGATCGCAGGCTGGAAGGCCATCAACGAATCCGACATGGTGCTGATGCCCGACCCGGACACCGTCCACATGGACCCGTTCTTCGCGCAGTCGACCATGGTCATCCTGTGCGACATTCTCGATCCGGTCTCCGGCGAATCCTACAACCGCGACCCGCGCGGCACCGCCAAGAAAGCCGAGGCCTACATGAAGTCGGAAGGCATCGGCGACACCATCTATGTCGGCCCGGAAGCCGAGTTCTTCGTGTTCGACGACGTGAAATACAAGGCCGATCCCTATAACACAGGCTTCAAGCTCGATTCGACGGAACTGCCGTCGAACGACGACACCGATTACGAGACCGGCAATCTCGGCCACCGTCCGCGAGTCAAGGGCGGCTATTTCCCGGTGCCGCCGATCGATTCGGCGCAGGACATGCGCTCCGAAATGCTGACCGTACTCGCCGAAATGGGCGTGCGCGTCGAAAAGCACCACCACGAGGTCGCCGCCGCCCAGCACGAGCTCGGCATCAAGTTCGACGCGCTTGTCCGCAACGCCGACAAGATGCTGATCTACAAGTACGTCGTGCACCAGGTCGCCAATGCCTATGGCAAGACGGCCACCTTTATGCCGAAGCCGATATTCGGCGACAACGGCTCGGGCATGCACGTCCACATGTCGATCTGGAAGGGTGGCAAGCCGACCTTCGCCGGCAATGAATATGCCGGCCTGTCGGAAAACTGCCTGTTCTTCATTGGCGGTGTCATCAAGCACGCCAAGGCGATCAATGCCTTCACCAACCCGCTGACCAACTCCTACAAGCGACTGGTGCCGGGCTATGAAGCGCCGGTGCTGCTTGCCTATTCGGCGCGCAACCGCTCGGCCTCCTGCCGCATCCCGTTCGGCTCGTCGCCGAAGGCCAAGCGCGTCGAGGTCCGCTTCCCCGATCCGGGCGCGAACCCCTACCTGGCGTTCTCGGCGCTGCTGATGGCCGGCCTCGATGGGATCAAGAACAAGATCCACCCGGGACAGCCGATGGACAAGGATCTCTACGACCTGCCGCCGAAGGAACTGAAGAAGATCCCGACCGTCTGCGGTTCGCTGCGCGAAGCGCTCCAGAGCCTCGACAAGGACCGCGGCTTCCTGAAGGCCGGCGGCGTCTTCGACGACGACCAGATCGACAGCTATATCGAGCTCAAGATGGCCGAAGTGATGCGCTTCGAGATGACCCCGCATCCGGTCGAGTACGACATGTACTATTCGGTCTAGGAATCCGCTCGAACAATGTTTCAAGGCCCTTGAAGGTTTTCCCCCTTCAAGGGCTTTTTGCCGAAAAGGCTCATCGATGGATTGCGTGCGGCCAGCCACGCAACGATGGCCAACTTCCTTTTTTGGGGGACGCAATCAATCGCCAGGAGCGAGCGGCACACTGCCTCAGGCTGCAATGCCCGCTCGTCCGGCGCCCCCGCCAATGCCGTCGTTCACGAAACCCCCGCCCCGTTCGAACAGCATCGCTTGGCGTAACCCCAAGGCCACGAATACGCATGCCGCGGCGTGGCCTGTCAACGCCGCCACACGGAGGCATAAATCGCCGATTTCAATGTATGAACAGTGGCTTATATAAAGGATCGCTGGCGTACGGACCGAGCTGAAACAGGCTGTTTTCCGGGCTTTTTCAATGAAAACTTGGAAATGCACGAGACGAGTGGCGGCAAGGAGCGTCAACCAAAGCCCCTCGTTTCGGTGGAACCGCTCGTTGTTTTTCAACCTGACTTTTTTTGGGGGAATTCGCCGCTCCGGGGCAGTCGGTGAAGATGCTGACCGCGCGTGGCGTCATGTCGGGTCGGTAAAAAGAAAGGCCCAGGCGCTTCCGCCCAGGCCTGTATTGCAAGAACATCCATCTGCCGCGCATTGATGCGCGCCGTAAAACGGATCATGCGGCGGCAGAAATCTCTGCGCTCGCCGAGACCGAAGCGATCGTCTTCAGGATCTGCGAGGCGATCTGGTAGGGGTCGCCCTGCGAGTTCGGACGACGGTCTTCCAGATAGCCCTTGTAATCGTTCTTGACGAACGAATGCGGGACGCGGATCGAGGCGCCGCGATCGGCGATGCCATAGCTGAACCTGTTCCACGGCGCGGTCTCGTGCTTGCCGGTCAAACGTTTGTCGTTGTCCGGGCCGTAGACGGCGATGTGGTCCATCAGGTTCTTGTCGAAAGCCGCCATCAGCGCTTCGAAATAGGCCTTGCCGCCGACTTCACGCATATAGGCGGTCGAGAAATTGGCATGCATGCCCGAGCCGTTCCAGTCGGTGTCGCCGAGGGGCTTGCAGTGGTATTCGATGTCGATGCCGTACTTTTCGGTCAAGCGCTGCATCAGATAGCGGGCCATCCACATCTGGTCGGCGGCCTTTTTGGAACCCTTGCCGAAAATCTGGAACTCCCACTGCCCCTTCGCCACTTCGGCGTTGATGCCTTCATGGTTGATGCCGGCCGCGAGGCAGAGATCAAGATGTTCCTCGACGATCTGGCGCGCAACGGAGCCGACATTCGAATAGCCGACGCCGGTATAGTACGGCCCCTGCGGTGCGGGATAGCCGCTCTCGGGGAAGCCGAGCGGACGGCCGTCCTTGTAGAAGAAATACTCCTGCTCGAAGCCGAACCAGGCGCCTTCGTCGTCGAGGATGGTGGCGCGCTTGTTAGATGCATGCGGCGTAACGCCGTCGGGCATCATGACTTCGCACATGACGAGCACGCCGTTGGTGCGGGCCGGATCGGGATAGACCGCGACCGGCTTCAGCACGCAATCGGAGCTGTGGCCCTCGGCCTGCTGCGTCGAGGACCCGTCGAAACCCCACAGCGGCAGTTGCTCGAGCGTCGGGAACTCAGCGAATTCCTTGATCTGCGTCTTGCCGCGAAGATTCGGGACGGGGGTGTATCCATCGAGCCAGATATACTCGAGCTTGTATTTGGTCATTCTAGAGCCTCTCGTTGCTTGGACACCGCAAGCAGGCGGATGTCGATGCATGGCCGAAACAGGCCGGCCTGCCGATGGATAAAAAGCAATTCGTGTGCCACTCGGCTGTCGCAGGGTGCGGCAAAATGATCATGCCCAGGCAGTTATTTTAATGAGCCGCCTCAGCAATGCATGCGGATGATCCAGGCGGCAATACTGCTTAAATCATAGGCAAATCATGATCTTTCATAGGCATATTGCCTAAATGACTCGCAGGACCTATTTTGATGAGAGCTGAATCAATGAGCCTCTGAAAAAGCAGGGAGACCGGCAATGCAAGTCACGCAATCGCGACCGTCGGCGAAAATCCTGATGTTCCCGCTGGCAGCGCGCAGGTCTGCCTTAAATTTAAGCGCCAAGGCCAAATTCGCGGCAGAGCTTGCCGCGCTTCGCGGCGAGCACGCCGATTTCGATGGCTGGTACCACGAGGCCGCCGTTGAGGAAGAAGATCCGCGGCGGAAGAGCTGAACCCTTCCACGTCGATCTTGAAGAAAAAGCCCGGCGCGATCGCTCGCGCCGGGCTTTTCGTTCTGGCCTACCGACTATTCCTTGGCGCGCAGGTCGGTTCCGAGCGTGTCCTTGACGAAGATCATGCCGATGATCAGCGTCATCGCCGCGATGACCACCGGATACCAAAGGCCATAGTAGATATCGCCCTTGTAGGCGCTGAGCGCAAACACCGTCGCCGGCAGCAGGCCGCCGAACCAGCCATTGCCGATGTGGTAGGGCAATGACATGCCCGTGTAGCGAATGCGAGTCGGGAACATCTCGACAAGGATCGCCGCGATCGGTCCATAGACCATGGTCACGAACAGGACCAGGATGAACAGGATGCCGATCGTCATCGGCCAGTTAACCGCCGCCGGATCGGCGAACATCGCAAAGGCACCGCCGCCCGGTATGTTGTAGACGGTGACCTCGGGTGCGCCCGCTGCCTCATCGGCGGTCAAGACCTTGTCCTTAACCGCCTGATCGGTCGGAACCGCTGCCTTCTCGCCGCCGCGGATGGCGGCTGCGTCGAGCTTAAGTTCAGGATTGGCTGCGATGAAGGCATCGAGTTTCTGGTCCGCGACCTTGATCGCCGCTCGCTTCAGCGGATAGCCNATTGGCTGCGATGAAGGCATCGAGTTTCTGGTCCGCGACCTTGATCGCCGCTCGCTTCAGCGGATAGCCACCGTCCTGCAAGGACATGTTGACTGCCTTGACGAAGGCGGCTTCCTTAGCCTTGGCCTGATCGCCGGCGGCGACCGCATCGTAAGACGCCACTGTCTCTGTACCGATTTTGACTGACGCGGGCGTCCCGGCCGCAGCCGTCGACACCACTTCATAGGGAACCGAGTTCTTGGTCAGGAACGAAGTCGCGATGTCGCAGGACGTCGTGAACTTCGCCGTGCCCACCGGATTGAACTGGAACTTGCAGTCGCCGGGAGCTGCCGTCACCGTTGCCCGAGTGCTCTGCTGAGCCTTGGCGAGCGCCGGATTGGCGGCCCAGGTCAACGCCTTGAACAGCGGGAAGGTACAGACGATAGCCAGCGCAAGACCAGCCATGATGATCGGCTTGCGGCCGATCTTGTCGGAGAGCCAGCCGAAGACGACGAAGAAGATCGAGCCGATAGCCAGCGCGATGGCGATCATGATGTTGACCGACTGCGCGTCGACCTTCAGCACGTTCTGCAGGAAGAACAGCGCGTAGAACTGGCCATTGTACCAAACCACGGCCTGACCGGCGGTGAGGCCGAGCAGCGCCAGGAGCGCGATCTTGGCGTTCTTCCACTGACCAAAGGCTTCCGAGAGCGGCGCCTTTGAGCCCTTGCCTTCGTCCTTCATCTTCTGGAAGGTCGGAGACTCCGAGAGTGACAACCGGATCCAGATCGAAACGGCGAGTAGCAGGAAAGAGACGATGAACGGAATGCGCCAGCCCCAGGCGGCGTAGGTCTCCTTGCTCAGCGATCCCTGCACGATCAGGATGACGATCAGCGACAGGAACAGGCCGAGCGTCGCTGTTGTCTGGATCCATGAGGTGTAGAAGCCACGGCGGTCATCGGGTGCATGTTCGGCGACATAGGTCGCCGCGCCACCATATTCGCCGCCCAGCGCCAAACCCTGCAGCATGCGCAGGACGATAAGGATCACCGGAGCCGCGATGCCCAAGGTTGCATAGCCGGGGAGCAGACCGACCAGGAAGGTCGACAGGCCCATGATCGTCATTGTGACCAGGAATGTGTATTTGCGGCCGACGAGGTCGCCGATGCGACCGAACAGCAGCGCGCCGAACGGGCGAACCAGAAAGCCTGCGGCAAAGGCCAGCAGTGCGAAGATGTTACGCGTTGCCTCGGGAATGGTCGGACTGAAAAAGGTTGAGCCGATGAAAGCCGCCAGTGAGCCGTAGAGATAGAAATCGTACCATTCGAAAACAGTGCCCAGCGAGGAAGCGAAGATGACTTTCTTCTCCTCCCGCGTCATGCCGCGGCTCGTTCCGCCGGCGGTCGATGCCATTGCCATAGGGTTTATCCTCCCGTGAGACCTAGATGCTGTGCGCCGACGTCCGCGTTCTCCTCCGAACGCGGACTCAAAGACGCAGCCAACACAGGGAAAATGGCAGAAAGGGCGGGGAAAGGGCACCGCGACGATGGGATTATGACTTTCGTATTAGGTGCAGTGCGAAGGCGGAGCGAAGCGCTCAGGCCCGCAGTGCTTCGAGCAAGCCGACGGCGGCCATCATGTCCCGTTTGCGAGCGGCGCGGCGCGCGACGGCTTCGGCGTCCTGTCCCCACTGTGCGGTCTGCCAGTCCTCGTCGACATGGCCGGCGGCCCAGGCCTGCTCGCCGTCTAGCTCGCCGAAATCGACCGCCAAGGCCAGCAATGCCGAGCCGGTCAACGACGTCATGACATGAATGGCGGCAAGGCGCAGCGGTTCGGCGCGTTGCGCCAGATGGCTGCCCAGCACCGCAATGGTTTCGCGCGGTTGCTCGACATGGATGATGCCCTCGGCAAGGTTGAAGCGGGCCCCAAGTGCCGCGCGGGCCCAGTCGATGACGGGATCCCACTGCTCGTTCTGCCGCTCGACCAGCCCTTGCGGGGCATCGGCGCGATAACAGAGCAGATCCGACGAGGCAAACCGCAGAATGTCTTCCAGAACCGCCTGCGGATCGCTGGCCACGCCATCGATGGCGGTGTTGACCAGCCGCATAACCGGCATCGTCATCGGATTGATCGTCTCGCCCTGTTCCGCGAACTCGCCGGCAACCAGCGTCGCGGCCGCCTCGGTTGGCAGCGCCAGCAGCGCTTTGCCCGGCGTGCGCACCGGCTTGCCGTCGAGATGGATGGCAAAGCCACCTTCCACCGGCGCGACCGAGACCTTCTTATACAAGCGCTTGGGCAGCGGCGTCTTCATCTGAATCTGGGCGCGACGCACCGGATCCGGATCGGAAAGATACTTGCCCGCTTCGAGGTCGTTGAGGATATCACGCATGAAGTGCCTTTCTTACACCGGTATCAGCTTGCGTGCCGGCCGGTTGACGATGACCAGGCCGGCCGCAATCAAGCCAAGTGCAAGAAAAATGCGAATGGTCAGCGGCTCGTTCAAGATGATCGCACCGCTTAAGACACCGAAGACCGGCGACAGGAAGGTGAAGCTGGACAAGCCCGAGGCCGGATAGCGGCGCAGCAGCCAGAACCACAACACATAGGTGAAGGCGACGATATAGATCGCCTGGAAAAGCAGCGCCAATGTCGGCAACAGGGAGGGATCGCGCACCGGCGGGCCGGCAAGAGGCAGCACCATCACGCCAACGATCGCAGCGCCGGCGAGTTGATAGAGCAGCAGTTTTTCCGCACTCGCCTCGACCAGTTTCGATCGTTTGATTAGGATATTGGTCAGGGCCCAGAACAACCCCGAACCGAGGCTCAGGAGATCACCGAACAGCATGTCTCCGCTACCGCCGAGCTTATCGGAAAAGACCGCGGCAAGACCGGCGAAGGCCAACAGCAGTCCGAGGAACTTGCGCACGGTGATCTGTTCGCCGAGCAGGAAATGGCCGCCGATCAGCATCCAGAACGGCATTGAGTTGACCAGCAAAGTATTGCGCGCCACGGTCGTATGCTCCAGGCCAACGTAGAGACAAAGGAACTCGACGCCGAAAAGCAAGCCGACCGCGATACCCGCCGGCAATGTCCCATCCCTGGTGAACAGCGCAATGCCGCGCCAGCGACACCAGAGAAAGACGCAGAAACCACCGATGACCGAACGCGCGATCGAGAGGAAGACGGGGTCGTAACCGGCATAAGAGACCTTGGCGGCGACGTAGTTCAGTCCCCAGGAGAATGTCAGGCCGACCATGATCGAGGCGGCGGCCATGTCGACCGCGTCGCGCCGATCGAGCGCATCGGTGGCNTCGAAGCCGATCAGGTTCCAGCTCTGGCGCATGTGCGGCGGCATCGGCGCGGTGACGTCGATGACGCCCTTGTCCGGGTGCGGGATAATGATGCGGCGCGCGTGCAGATGCAGCCGGTTTTGAATGCCGCCAGGAAAATCCCAGTTGGTGTCGGCCTCGAAGTATTTCGGGTCGCCGATGATCGGGCAGCCAATATGGGCGGCATGGACGCGAAGCTGGTGTGTGCGGCCGGTATAGGGTTCCATCTCCAGCCAGGTCATGGTCTGCGCCGCCTGCTCGATGATGCGATAATAGGACACGGCGTGGTCGGCGCCTTTCTCGCCATGCGCGGCGATGCGCACGCGGTCGCCGTCCGGCGTAGCCTCCTTGATCAGCCAGGTCGAGATCTTGTCCTCGCGCTTGGGCGGCACGCCCTTGACCAGCGCCCAGTAGGTCTTCTTGGTTTCCCGCGCCCGGAACGCCTCTGAAAGCTTCATCGCGGCCAGCCTCGTGCGGGCCACCACCAGCACACCCGACGTGTCGCGGTCGAGCCGGTGCACCAGCCGCGGCTTCTCGCCTTTCTGGCTGCGCCATGCTTCCAGCATGTCATCGACATTGCGGGTAACGCCGGAGCCGCCCTGAACGGCGAGGCCCGCCGGCTTGTTGAAGACGAAGACCTTGGGATCCTCGTGGATCAGCATCTTGGCGAGCACATCGGCGTCGCCCTGGTTGCGGATCGAGTGGCCGGTGAGCGCGCTCTCGCCCTTCTTGTCTACCTCGAGCGGCGGAACGCGAACCATCTGCCCTGGCTCGACGCGGGTGTCGGCCTTGACCCGGCCGCCATCGACGCGGATCTGGCCGGAGCGCAGCAGCTTCTGTAGATGGCCGAAGCCAAGGCCCGGGAAATGGGTCTTGAACCAGCGATCGAGCCGCATGCCCGCCTCGCCGGCCTCCACCGTGATCTGTTCAACGCCTGCCATGTCTTCTTCGCTTATCCGTTTCCCGAGCAGGGCTCTTGGCCTGCGCTTGGCGCGGCAATAACATTATGAAACGGTTCTTGCGAGCCAAAGTCCCAGAAACAGGGCAATGATCGCGCCAACGACGCTGGCAAGCGCATATCCGAACGCCGGCAGTGTCGAGCCGCGTTCCCACAGGGCCGCGAAGTCGAGCGAAAAGGCGGAGAAGGTGGTGAAGCCTCCAAGAATGCCGGTAGCAACGAACAGCCTGACCTCATTGGACCCGCCGCGACGCGCAAGGATGGCGATGAACAGCCCCATCGCAAACGAGCCGACGATGTTGATCGCCATCGTGCCCCAGGGATAGTTGGGACCGACGAGGCGCAGCGCGCCCATGCTGGTCAGATGGCGGATGCCGGCGCCGATGCCGCCGCCGACGGCTACGAGAAGCAGATTGAACATAGAACGTTACTGCCTTTGCACGCGTGGCGGCGTCAATCCCTCAAGTTTGCGACGGCGCTCCGGAACGCGCTTGCAACTCGCGCAACTTCACATCGGCCAGCTACCGGAAACGCAATCGATCCGACGTCACCATTGGGGCGGTTGCCAGCTTGGGTATTTCTTTTGAAATTCACTATAAAGAGCGTCGACCTCGACTTTGCTGACCGGACGCATCTGCTCATAGAGATAGCCGTCGACCCCCTCGGAGAGTTGATAAGAGGCCAGGCGCCTGTATGCGGCGCCAATGCCCCTGCCTTCGAGGATATATTGGTTTGGCATCGTGACGCAGATCTGCGCGCCCTGCTGCAGGTGGGTAACGGGCGGGTCGGTAACGACTATAAATTTAGATTTCAATGCTTTCGGCCCGAATTCATCACGGCTGTCCACTTGACAAGTCGGCTCCAGGTGTGAGGACAAACCAGGGTTCATTCCAAGCAACAGCCAATCGTTCATGACCGAACCTGAAGCAAACACCGCAAAACGATCATCGGGTTCCATCTTGGCGAGAAGGTCATCAGCGAGCCGCTTATATTCAGGCAGATTGTCGAGGTGAAGAGGAAGCGTGGCTTCCCTGGCGTACACGTAGCTGATCGGCGACAGCAGTTGTCGACCGCTCGGCAAGAAGGTGCCCAAGAACGCCAGTCCAGCGGCAACGGCTATACTAGCTGCCGTCCATCGCGCCCTCAGCGTTGACCCCGAAACGATCGCGACGATTGCCTGAGCATAGGCAGGAAAAAGCCAAAGAAATATAGGCATCGAATGATGGCGATCCGGATCCTGCGTCCGGGTAAACAGAAAAAAGGTGAGCGCCGAGGCAACGGCACAGAACAAAGAGAAGCGGTTGCCGCGTACAACAGAGAAATAAAGGCCCACCAGGATCAATAGCCAGTTTGCATAGCTGAGCCTGGATCCAATTTGCTCGAGTTGGGAGAGGAAATTCGTCTTGTATCCGGCGTAGAGCTCGCCGTAGTTGGTCCCCAAAATCTCGAGGATCAGGGGCAGCTGGAAAATCCATGCCGCTCCGGCAACAACGAGAACCGCACACAAGCCTCCCAACACGGCTTTCCAGAGGGCCGGAAAGTCCCGGTTCATTGCGATCCGCGGTAAAAAAAAGAATGCCGCGGAAATTGCGACCGCCACGGCGGAATACGCATACCAGCGGCGCAGCATGAACGCCAACCACAGATATCCACCGACCCGTACTCCGCTGGCCACCGGCTCCTGCGTGAGGAATTTTGATTTCCAAATGAAATAGGTTGCCGCGACTAGCGCCAAGGAACCGGCAATGTCCGGCATCCCGCGAAGTGTCGCCGCCCAAAATGGTGTGTAGAGAACGGCCGCAACCCAAACGGCAAACCAGCTTCGTGGCGAACGCTTCGCGGGGACCGCCTCGAGATAGCTTATTCTACCTATGAAGAGAGCAGTCGGAACCAGGTAAACCGCAACAACCGCAGCGATGTATGAAAATCTCGAGCCGCCGAAGACCGTGTAGAATGGCATCAGCGGCGCCAAAATCGCCACACTGTAACTGTCCTTCTGGATAGATGCCCGCAATTGGCGCAGCCACTGGACGGGATTCTCAACCAGGAAATCACCCTGCTGGTTAAACACCTTGAAATAGGCGTCATAATCCCAATAATAGACTGGATCTTCCAGACCTATGTATATTGCTACAAAAGCAACGCACAGCAATGCTGTGCATATATAAAGCCCGCCCCAAAGCCAACCGCTCCTGAGATTTTCCACTTGGGTCACCGAAGCGAAATTGCGAAACCGACCAATCCGAGCCAAGATATTTGCCGCCGCTAATGTACAACAAAAAACCGCTTGCAGATTACGAAGCATCAGATTCGCGCAACAACGACAAGCTACATACTTCAGCGCATTTCGGTTGTGAGCGATCACAGCGATTGGCAAGGCACGCCACGCGCATATGGAGAAGGCCGTGGCCTGCGCTCGGATGGGGTCGCTTGAGCAGCATTGAAATGCAATCGATACAAGGTGACTACTCAGGCGCGGTCCAATGCGGATATTTCTTCTTGAACTCGCTGTAGAGGGCGTCGATTTCCACTTTGCTGACCGGGCGCATCCGCTCGTAGAGGTAGCCGGCAACACCGCCGGACAGCTGATATGCCGCAATGCGCTTATAGGCAGCACCGATGCCTTTTCCTTCGAATATATATTGGTTCGGCATCGTGACGCACAGTTGCGCGCCCCATTGCAAATGAGTAACCGGTCGGTCGGTGACGACCGCATACCTTGATTTCAATGCTTCCGGTACGAACTGGTCGCGACTATCCACCTGGCAAGACCACCCGACGTAAGGGAGAAGGTTTCGGTCCATGCCAAAAAGCAGCGAGTCGCTCAGGACCGAGCCCGACGCAAAGACGGAAAACCGATCCTCTGGTCCCATTTTGCTTGTAAGATCGGCAATAAGCCGTCTGTATTCGGGAAGATTGTCGAGATGCAGGGGGAGTGTGGCTTCCTTGGCAAAAACGACGCTGACCGGCGACAGCAGCTGACGACCTATCGGAAAAAAGGTGCCCAAAAAAGCGAGTCCAGCGGCAACGGCAATGACGGCGGTTGACCATCGCGCTCTCAGCGCCGACACCGAAACGATTGCAACGATCGCTTGGCCATAGGCGGGAAAGAGCCAAAGAAACATCGGCATCGAATGGTGCCGTTCCGGATCCTGCGTTCGGGTGAAAAGGAAAAACGTGAGTACCGAGGCGACAGCGCAGAACAAGACAAACCTGTTGCCTCGCGCAACGGATAAGCAAAGGCCCACCAGCACCAAGAGCCAATTCAGGCAACTGAGCCTGGAGGCCATTTCGCCAAGTTGGGTGACGAGATCCGTCCTGTACCCGCTGTAAAGATCGCCATAGCTGGTTCCCAGAATCCTGGCGATCAGCGGAAGCTGAAAATTCCACGCGCTTCCCAGGATGACGGCGAGCGCGCACATGCCCCCCAACATGGCTTTCCGCAGCGCAGGGAAATCCCGATCCTTGGCAACCTGCAACAGACAAAAGAAAGCCGCGGAAATAGCGACCCCCATCACGCTATAGGCGTACCAGCGGCGCAGCATGAACGCCAACCACAGGCACGCGCCGGCGCTCATTGCGCTGATCACAGGTTCACGGGTCAGGAACTTCGACTTCCAAAGAATCCAGGTCCCCGCGGCAAGCGCGAAACAACCGGCAATGTCCGGCAGCCCACGAAGCGTTGCCGCCCAGAACGGCGTGTAGAGAAAGACCGCGATCCAGACGGCAAACCAGCCTCGGGACGGAGACGTCGCGGAGACCGCTTCAACGTAGCTCATTCTTGCTATGACAAGAATCGTCGGGACAAAATAGACTGCGACTATTGAGGCCATATAGGAAAGTCGTGAGCCGCCAAACACCAGGTAAAACGGCATCAGAGGCACCAAAATCGCCGCACTGTAGTCGTCCCTTTCGATGGAGATGCCTACATGACTCAGCCATTCCAGAGGGCTCTTGACCAGGAGCGCGCCCTCCCGGTTGAACGTGTTGAAATAGGCGGCGAAGTCCCAATAGTAGACGGATTCTTCGAGGTTTATGTAGACGACGCAGACAGCAACACCCAGCAATGCGGTGGCTATGTAGGTTGCCGTCCAGAATCCGAAGACCTTGTCGCTTGTCACCTGAGGCCGCCAAGAGAGGGAGAGATAAGAACCGTTGCGATCAAACGGGAAAGCGCTGGCACAGCCAAGAGCCATTCCGGCAAATGCGCACCCCATGAGAATCACAGGATGAATATTGAGCTCGAAACGGATGTATACTTGAACAAGCGGACGCCGCAAGCGTGGAGCGCGCCTTTCCAGGAGGTCCGCCGGACATCAGCGCCCTGCAATGAATGGCCGAACTCACACCTGCAGGCGTCAGAACGCTGCCGGTATCCCCGGCAGCGTTGACGAATTTCGGCTCAGGTCGTTCCAATCTTCTTCGGTTTGGTCGAGCCAATCATCTTCCAGTTCTTGTAGAACATCGAGTTGATGCGCTCGACGCTCACCGAGACGACCGCAAGCATGCCAGCGATCAGGCGGGGCACCGGGGACGGCCTGATAATATCCATGAACACGCAGTAGCGGCGGCCATCATACTCGTTGACCGAACGATGCAGCAGCGTGTCGTCGAAAATGAACTGCGGATTGTCGTACCAGTAGTTCTTGACGTTGCCGCATTCGACGAAAATCTCCGCTTTCACCGGGATCAGATTGTAGAGGATACGCAGGCTGAGCCGCAGCGGCCCGAAATGCCAGGAGGTCGATTCGCGCTTGCTGAAGACGGAAACGGCAATCGTCTTGATATATTTGAAGTCCTTGTTGAATTCCTCGACGTTGTCGATCCTGTGCTTGCCGTACCACTGGTAGACATACATGCCGCGCCGGCCGGCGCCGAAATTGGCGTCGATGTCGGCGATGATCTCATCCTTGCGCGCCTTGAAGACATCAAGGACCTCATTGACCTCACGCTGATAGTCGGCGGGAAACTGCTCCAGCTTCCACACGCCCGGATTTCTGTAGCACAGGAGATCGACCAGCAGGTTGAAGGGGGACAGCAGCCAGGTGAAGAGCCCGTTGCCCAGGAAGTAGCCGCTGAACAGCGCCAAATCCTTCCTATCGTTGCGCAACACGTCGATCAGACCACAGACGATGAAGATCGTCGTTAGGATCGGGATGAAATAGAAGCCAAGGGCGAGAAGAGGGATGGCAATGGCGAATTTGCGAAGGGATTTGCGAAGGGTTTTTGTCATTTTTCCACGCGCGAAGCGCGATCCTGTTGCGAATGAGGTGCCCAATAATGGCAACGGCCACCGCCCGACCGTGCGCCTTGATAAGGTTTTTTGGATCACCGCACAACGGCCATGGTATCTGGCCGGGCTGGGTGCGGCCTTGTCGAAACCTCAAATGGCAGTGACGTCAGGATGGCGACCGACACGCGCTCCTCCTCTGGCCGGCTCGGGCGCTTCGGCGATGGTATCAACATGACGCTAGCGGCGAGCAGCCCATGCAGGAGAACCGAAGCGGACGACCAGGGCGAGGCCGCGTTTTGCGCCGATAGGGCCACCGGGCTCCGCAAGCCCGGCTATTCCCGCTCTTTGCGCAGCTTTGCCCAGTAGTCGAGCCGCTTCCTGATGTCGCGCTCGAAACCACGCTCGGGCGGATCGTAGAAGGTCTGGCGGCCCATCTTTTCCGGAAAATAATCCTGGCCTGAAAAGGCATCTGGCTCATCATGGTCGTAGCGGTAGCCGGCGCCGTAATCCTCTTCCTTCATCAGCTTGGTCGGCGCGTTGAGAATATGCTTCGGCGGCAGTAGCGAGCCATGTTCCTTAGCGGCCCGCATGGCAGCCTTGAAGGCAGTGTAAACGGCATTGGATTTGGGCGCGGTGGCGAGATAGACGGTGGCCTCGGCAAAGGCGAGTTCCCCCTCCGGAGAGCCGAGATAGTCGTAGGCATCCTTGGCCGCGTTGGCGACGACCAGGGCCTGCGGATCGGCCAGCCCGATGTCCTCCATCGCCATGCGAACCAGCCGGCGGCCTAGATAGAGCGGATCCTCCCCGGCATCGAACATGCGCGCGAGATAGTAGAGGGCGGCATCGGGATCCGAGCCGCGCACCGACTTGTGCAGCGCCGAGATCAGGTTGTAATGGCCATCCTGGCCCTTGTCGTAAATCGGCGCACGGCGCTGGACGATTCGCTGCAGCCCTTCGGGATCGAATATCTCGCCAGGTTTGGCCGCGCGCCAGACCTCTTCTGCCAGTGTCAGCGATGCGCGTCCGTCGCCATCGCTCATACGAATGAGCATCGTGCGCGCTTCATCACCAAGCGGCAGCGCCCTGCCCTCCGCCTCCTCCGCCCGCGTCATCAGCTTGGCGATGCTGTCCTCACCCAGCGAATGAAAGACCATGACCNCTGCCCTCCGCCTCCTCCGCCCGCGTCATCAGCTTGGCGATGCTGTCCTCACCCAGCGAATGAAAGACCATGACCCGCGCGCGCGACAACAAGGCCGCGTTGAGTTCGAAGGACGGGTTTTCTGTGGTGGCGCCCACCAGCACGACCGTCCCATCCTCCATGACGGGGAGGAATGAATCCTGCTGGGCGCGGTTGAAGCGATGTATCTCGTCGACGAAAAGCAAGGTCTGGCGGCCGTTGGCACGGCGCAGCTTGGCCGCCTCGAACACTTTCTTCAGGTCGGCGACACCGGAAAAGACCGCCGATATCTGCTCGAAGGCAAGGCTGGTCTCGCCCGCAAGCAGCCTCGCCACCGTGGTCTTGCCGGTGCCTGGCGGCCCCCAGAAGATCATCGATCCCAGCGAGCCGGAGCCGATCAGCCGGGTCAGCGCGCCATCGGGCCCCGTCAGATGTTCCTGGCCAACGACCTCGCCGAGATTTTTCGGACGCAACCTGTCGGCCAGCGGCCGTCCGGGCGGCACCTTTTCCGGTTCGTCAACGCTGAACAGATCGGCCATGCACTTCCTCAGAGCAATTCCAGGAAAAGTGTGAAGCGATTTTCCGTCCGGGATTGCGTCAAAACTTCCGTCCGGGATTGCGTCAAAACAAGGATATAGAGCAGGTCGGCGTTTTGGTGAAACACCGACCTGCTCCAAGTTTGGAGCGCGATCCCTTCAGGGTCGAACTCAGTAACGCAAAACCTGGCGCAGTATCTGCCCGCCGCGCTCGACGGTAAAGCGCCACCAGCGCGTATCCTGCTGGGCGACCTGCACCAGCACCGCGGCGGTGTCGATGGTGGTGCCGTTGACCTCGCGCACGATGTCGCCTGGCTGAAAGCCGAAATCGGCGGCCGGCGAATCGCGATTGATATCGATCACCGTCACGCCCTTGAGATCGGTGCGCAAGCCAAGCTTCTGGGCAAGCCGCGGCGACAGTTCCGAAACCTTCGCGCCCGAGAACGGGCTGCGGCCATGCAGCGTCACTTCCGAGGCTTTCGCCCCCGCCGGCGCGCGCTCCAGCGCAATGTCCATCGCCGCTTGCTGACCCTTGGTCAGGATCGCGAAATTCGCCTTGGTGCCGATCGACAGCGTCGCCATGCGGTAGTCGAGCGCCTCGATGCTCTCGACCGGCTTGCCATTGATCTGCAGCACGACATCGCCCGGCTTCAATCCTGCCTTGCCGGCGGGACCCGTCACGTCGACGGAGGAGACCAGCGCGCCGGTCGGCTTTTCCATGCCCAGCGATTCGGCGATCTGCGGCGTCACCGCTTCGAATTCGGCGCCGATATAGGGCCGTTCGAAGAAATCGAGACCGGCCTTGGCGGCATCGGCGAAAGCCCGCACCATGTTGGCGGGGATGGCGAACCCGATGCCGATCGAGCCGCCGCTGCGGCTGTAGATGGCGGTGTTGATGCCGATCAGCTGGCCGCCCATGTTGATCAGCGCGCCGCCAGAATTGCCGGGGTTGATGGCGGCGTCTGTCTGGATGAAATAACCCGAATCCGAAACGCCGATATGGCTGCGGGCAAGCGCGGAAACGATGCCGCTGGTTGTGGTCTGGCCAACACCGAACGGGTTGCCGATGGCCAGCACCAGGTCACCGACCTCGAGCGCGTCGGAATCCCCGATGGCGATGACCGGGAACGGCTTGTCGGACTCGATCTTGAGCACGGCGAGATCGAGCGTCTCGTCCTTCAGCATCACCTTGCTGGTGAATTCGCGGCCGTCGGCGGTCGCCACCTTGACCTCATCGGCATCCTTGATGACGTGGAAATTGGTCACGATGACACCGCTCGGATCGACGAGCACGCCCGAGCCGAGCGAAGACTGCGCACGCGGCTGGGCACGGCCGAAGAATTCCTCGAAGAATGGATCGCCTTCGAAAGGCGATGTCACCTTGGCGGTCTGCGAGGCATAGACGTTGACCACCGCGGGTGCCGTCTGCTTGACCAGCGGCGCGAATGAAAGCTGGACCTCCTCCCGGCCGAAAGGCACGCGCTTGTCCGGACCTGAAGTGGCATTCTCGCCTTCGACGCCATGCAGCAAGTCCGTCAACACGTCGGAGAGGCCTGGATCGGCGGGCTTGGCAGCGTCTTCGGCCAGCGCCTGCCGAACTGCCGGTGTGGCTGCGAACACCATGAAGGCGCAGAGCAGAACAAAGGACAGTCTTTTGGCGCGCATTACGAATCCTCCAAGCGAGTTCGGGCGCATTGTCCCAACGAATGTGCAAAATGAAAGGCTAAGCCGCTGAAATCCGATTATTTTCGCGGCAGTCAATCGTTTTGGGCACNCAGAGCAGAACAAAGGACAGTCTTTTGGCGCGCATTACGAATCCTCCAAGCGAGTTCGGGCGCATTGTCCCGACGAATGTGCAAAATGAAAGGCTAAGCCGCTGAAATCCGATTATTTTCGCGGCAGTCAATCGTTTTGGGCACGCCTTGGCGCACGCCGTTATGAAAAAGGGGCCCGCAGGCCCCTCTAATTCACTCCGAAAAGGCGAAGCCTTATGCGGCTGCGACTTCGTCCGTGCCTTCGGCTTCGATGCGGGCGCGATCGCCGGCGCCCTTGGCCGAGGTGTCGCGATCGACGAACTCGATGACCGCCATCGCGGCATTGTCGCCGTGACGGAAGCCGGCCTTCATGATGCGCAGATAGCCGCCGTTGCGGGTGGCATAGCGCGGGGCGATGGTGTCGAACAGGCGCTTGACGACGCCTTCATTGCCGATCTGCGCGATCACCTGGCGGCGCGCGTGCAGGTCGCCGCGCTTGCCGAGGGTCACCAGCTTCTCAACGATCGGACGCAGGTCTTTCGCCTTCGGCAAGGTGGTGACGATCTGCTCGTGCTCGAGCAGCGACACCGCCAGGTTGGCGAACATCGACTTGCGGTGGCTAATGCTGCGGGCGAAGCGGCGGCCTTTAAAACCGTGGCGCATGGCTCTTTTCCTTCTTCAGTTGTTCAAGAGGCCACGGCCTCCGAGGGTTTTCCGCATGACCGTCGGATCGAGCGGCTCACGCCGCTGATCCTTGGAATTCATGCTCAATACTGGTCTTCGTAACGCTTGGCGAGGTCTTCGATGTTTTCCGGCGGCCAGTCCGGCACTTCCATGCCGAGGTGCAGACCCATCGCCGCCAGCACTTCCTTGATCTCGTTCAGCGACTTGCGGCCGAAGTTCGGGGTGCGCAGCATCTCGGCTTCGGTCTTCTGGATGAGATCGCCGATATAGACGATGTTGTCGTTCTTCAGGCAGTTGGCCGAACGCACCGAAAGCTCGAGTTCGTCGACCTTCTTGAGCAGCGCCGGGTTGAAGGCGAGCTCGGTGACGGCTTCGGCGGCGACTTCCTTCTGCGGCTCGTCGAAGTTGACGAACAGGCCAAGCTGGTCCTGCAGGATGCGGGCGGCGAAAGCCACCGCGTCCTCGCCCGAGATCGAACCGTCGGTCTCGATGGTCATGGTCAGCTTGTCATAGTCGAGAACCTGGCCCTCGCGGGTGTTCTCGACCTTGTAGGAGACCTTCTTCACCGGCGAATAGAGGCTGTCGACCGGGATCAGCCCAATCGGCGCGTCCTCGGCGCGGTTGCGCTCGGCAGGCACGTAGCCCTTGCCGGTATCGACGGTGAATTCCATGCGGATTTCAGCGCCTTCGTCCAGCGTGCAGATGACGTGGTCGGGATTGAGGATCTCCACGTCGCCAACCGTCTGGATGTCGCCGGCAAGAACCGCACCCGGGCCCTGCTTGCGAACGACCATGCGCTTGGGGCCATCGCCCTCCATGCGGATGGCGATTTCCTTGATGTTCAGGACGATGTCGGTCACGTCCTCGCGCACGCCGGCGATGGACGAGAATTCGTGCAGAACACCGTCGATCTGCACGGCGGTGACGGCCGCCCCGCGAAGCGAAGACAGAAGCACGCGGCGCAGCGCGTTGCCAAGCGTCAGGCCAAAGCCACGCTCGAGCGGCTCAGCGACCAGCGTGGTCAGCGTCTTCTTCTTCGACGAGAACTCGATCTTGTTCGGCTTGATCAGTTCCTGCCAATTTTTCTGGATCATGATGCTTTCCTTCCGTTGACCCGCCACCATCCAATCGTGGCGGGCGACCTGGAATACCGCGGAGGAACGCCCTTGGGCGCTCACGCGGCGTTCGATAAATTGCTTAGACGCGGCGCTTCTTGCGCGGGCGGCAGCCATTGTGCGGGATCGGCGTCACATCACGGATCGAGGTGATGGTGAAGCCGGCCGCCTGCAGGGCGCGCAACGCCGACTCACGACCGGAGCCCGGTCCGCAGACCTCGACTTCGAGCATGCGCATGCCGTGTTCCTGGGCCTTCTTGGCAACGTCCTCGGCAGCCATCTGGGCGGCGAACGGGGTCGACTTGCGCGAGCCCTTGAAGCCCTGGGCACCGGCCGACGACCAGGCAATCGAATTGCCCTGCGCGTCGGTGATGGTGATCATCGTGTTGTTGAAGGTCGAATTGACGTGGGCAACGCCCGACGAAATGTTCTTGCGTTCGCGACGGCGAACACGAGCGGCTTCCTTGGCCATGATAGTCCTTTCAGTTGATCTCTACACCGCCGTAATGCCAGCGGCTCCACCTGGAAAAGTGAGAAGTGAATTAGTGAGTAGTGACAGTGCAGGCGTCAACGCCGCAATTCACTACCCGCCACCAGCTACTCAGTCTCTTACTTCTTCTTGCCGGCGATCGACTTGGCCGGGCCCTTGCGGGTACGTGCGTTGGTGTGCGTGCGCTGGCCGCGAACCGGCAGCGAGCGGCGGTGACGCAGGCCGCGATAGCAGCCAAGGTCCATGAGCCGCTTGATGTTCATCGACACTTCGCGACGCAGGTCGCCTTCGACCTGGTAGTCGCGGTCGATGGTCTCGCGGATCTGCAGCACTTCCGCATCGGTCAGCTGGTTGACGCGACGCTCGGCCGGGATGCCGACCTTGTCGACGATCTCCTGGGCGAACTTCTTGCCAATGCCGTGAATGTACTGAAGCGCGATGACGACGCGCTTGTTGGTCGGAATGTTGACGCCGGCTATACGAGCCATGTTCTTCTCTTCTCCATGTGGGCCGGACAAGCCGGCATTATTCAGATTGCCCCGCGTCCGGTGGAGGCCGGCCCTTGCGGGAGTTTCCAGTTCAAAGCGACTGCCCTGCCCTTGCGGACAGGCAAAGCGCGCATCTGATAGGAAGACGGGCCGCCATACCGCAGCAAGCCATGTCCGTCAAGCTTAATCTTTAAATTCCCTTACCGCGCCTTCTCGGCCGCGGCGAGCACGGCTTCAATCTCGGCGGTTACCGCGTCGATACTGGCCATACCGTCGACAGTCTTGAGCTTGCCTTTGGCGTAATAGTAGCCGGTCAGCGGAGCGGTCTTCTTGTAGTACTCCCGCAGGCGCTCCTCGAACACGGCGGGATTGTCGTCCTTGCGAACCGGCTGGCCGGCGGCCTTTGCATCATCGGCGCGCTTGACGATTCGACCAACCAGGGCCTTGTCGTCGACAACCAGTTCAATGACGGTGTCGAGACCAATGCCACGCTCTGAAAGCATCGATTCAACCGCATCGGCCTGCACCAGCGTGCGCGGATAGCCGTCGAGGATAAAACCCTTGGCGCAGTCAGCCTGATCGATACGCTCGGCGACGATGGCGTTGACGATGGCGTCGGACACCAGCTCGCCGGCATCCATCACCGCCTTGGCACGCTTTCCGACCTCGGTACCGGCCTGAACGGCGGCACGCAGCATATCACCCGTCGAGAGCTGCGGTATGCCGTGTTTTCCTACCAGTCTTTGTGCTTGTGTCCCCTTGCCCGCTCCTGGCGGCCCAAGCAAAATCAACCTCATCTGGCTTTCTTCCCCCCGCGCAGCTTCGACTTCTTGATCAGGCCTTCATACTGGTGCGCGATCAGGTGACCCTGAATCTGCGCAACCGTATCGAGCGTGACACTGACCACGATCAGAAGCGATGTGCCACCGAGGTAGAATGGTACGCCAGTCGCCGAGATCAGGAACTCCGGCAACAGGCACACCAGCACCAGATAGATGGCGCCGACGACAGTGATGCGGGTGAGAACGTAGTCGATGTAATCGGCGGTGCGCTCGCCCGGACGGTAGCCCGGGATGAAGCCCGAATGCTTCTTGAGCTGGTCGGCGGTGTCCTTCGGGTTGAACACGATCGCTGTGTAGAAGAAGGCGAAGAACACGATCATGGCCGCATAGAATGCCATGTAGAGCGGCTGGCCGTGGCCAAGCGAGGCCAGGATGGTGCTGGCCCAGGCCGGCATGTTGGTCGTCTGCGAGAAGCCGGCGACGGTGGCCGGCAGCAGAAGCAGCGACGACGCGAAGATCGGCGGGATGACGCCCGAGGTGTTGAGCTTAAGCGGCAGATGCGAGGTGTCGCCCTGGAACATGCGATTACCGACCTGGCGCTTCGGATACTGGATCAGCAGGCGGCGCTGGGCGCGCTCGAAGAACACGATAAGCGCGATGACGACGATGGCCAGCACGATGATCGCCAGGATCAGGCCGGTCGACAGGGCGCCGGTACGGCCGAGCTCCAGTGTGCCGGAAATGGCATGCGGCAAGCCAGCGACGATGCCGGAGAAGATGATCAGCGAAATGCCGTTGCCGATGCCGCGCGCGGTGATCTGCTCGCCCAGCCACATCAGGAACATGGTGCCGCCGACCAGCGTGACGACGGTGGAGATGCGGAAGAACATGCCGGGATCGCTGACGATGCCGTTGCCGTTCTCCAGTCCCACCGAAATGCCATAGGCCTGCACCAGCGCCAGAAGCACGGTGCCGTAGCGCGTGTACTGGTTGATGACCTTGCGGCCCTGCTCGCCTTCCTTCTTCAGCGCTTCCAGCGAGGGAATGACCGAGGTCATCAGCTGCATGATGATGGAAGCGGAGATGTAGGGCATGATGCCGAGTGCAAAGATCGCCATACGCTGCACGGCACCGCCGGCGAACATGTTGAACATGCCGAGCACGCCCTTGCTCTGCGAGGAGAAGGCCTGGGCGAAAGCGTCGGGATTGATGCCGGGAAGCGGGATGTAGGTACCGAGGCGATATACGAGCAACGCGCCGATGGTGAACCAGATGCGTTTCTTAAGGTCCTCCGCCTTGGCGAAGGCCGAGAAATTCAGATTCGAGGCTAGTTGTTCAGCAGCCGAAGCCATGCCTGATTCTCCGCTTGGTAACGCTTGATGGCCCGTGAGGTCAGGCGGTGCGTTTCACCGAAGCTCACGAGATAAGCTCCGGGCTGTAAACATGCAAGCGGCCGCGTCGACGCGGCCGCTAAATTGAGCAGGTCAAAGCGCGATCGGAAGCAAAAACGGATACCACTCTTGCCGCCCGCGCTTCAAATTGCCGTTACTCGGCGGCTGCCTTTTCCGGCAGCTTGACCGAACCGCCGGCCTTTTCGATCTTCTCGATCGCGGCCTTGGAGGCGCCGGCGACGTCGAAGGCGAGTTTGGCCTTGAGTTCGCCATCGGACAGCACGCGCACGCCATCCTTGACGCGACGGATGACACCGGCGGCGACAAGCGCCTCGGCCGTCACGGTCGCCTTGACGTCAAGCTTCTTGGCATCGACGGCTTCCTGGATACGGGCCAGCGAGACAACGGTGAAGCTCTTGGCGAAGATGTTGTTGAAGCCACGCTTCGGCAGGCGCCTGTAGAGAGGCATCTGGCCACCCTCGAAGCCGTTGACGGCGACGCCGGAGCGCGCCTTCTGGCCCTTGACGCCGCGACCGGCGGTCTTGCCGGAGCCGGAGCCGATGCCGCGGCCGAGACGCTTCTTGGAGTGCGTCGCGCCGTCCTTGTCACGGAGATCATTGAGTTTCATCTGGGTTCTCCTGCGCTCTTGCTCAGCCCTCGTCCACGACGCGGACGAGATGCTGGACGGCAGCGATCATGCCGCGCACGGAAGGCGTATCTTCCAGTGTGCGCTGCTTGTGCATCTTGTTGAGGCCGAGGCCGACCAGCGTTGCGCGCTGTTCTTTCGGGCGGCGGATCGGCGAACCGATCTGCTCAACGGTGATGGTCTTGGTTGCTTTCTTGGCCATGGTCAAAATCCCTGGTCAGATCGACTATTCTTCAGCCGCAACGGCGGTGCCGCGGCGGGCCTGAAGGGTCGAATACTTGATGCCACGCGCGGCAGCCACATCCTTGGGATGCATCTGGCTCTTCAGCGCGTCGAAGGTGGCGCGAACCATGTTGTACGGGTTCGACGAACCCATCGACTTGGCAACCACATCGTGCATGCCCAGCGTCTCGAAGACGGCGCGCATCGGGCCGCCGGCGATGATGCCGGTACCCTGCTTGGCAGCGCGCAGCAAAACGCGGCCAGCGCCCCAACGTCCCTCAACGTCGTGGTGCAGCGTCCGGCCCGAGCGCAACGGCACGAAGATCATGTCGCGCTTTGCGGATTCAGTTGCCTTGCGGATAGCTTCCGGCACTTCGCGCGCCTTGCCGTGACCAAAGCCAACGCGGCCCTTCTGGTCGCCGACGACGACGAGTGCGGCAAAACCAAAGCGACGGCCGCCCTTGACGACCTTGGCGACGCGGTTGATGTGGACAAGCTTGTCAACCATCCCGTCATCGCGTTCTTCACGATCGCGGCCGCGGCCGCCATCCCTACGTTCCTGTGCCATATCCTGTTCCTTGTTCTTTTCCGGAAGCACGGGTTGCTGATTGCCGGCGCCGCTTTGGGTCGCCGACGGTGAAAGTTATTTCTTCCTTTGCATGATCTTATCCGAAAAGTCTGGAACTTTCGGAGGTCATGCTTAGAAGCTGAGACCGCCTTCGCGGGCCGCTTCAGCCAGTGCCTTGACGCGGCCGTGATAGATGTAGGCGCCGCGATCGAAGACGACTTCCTTGACGCCGGCCTTGGTGGCGCGCTCTGCAATCAGCTTGCCGATCGCAGCGGCGGCAGCAGTGTCAGCGCCGGTCTTGAGCGAACCCTTGAGGTCCTTCTCGAGCGTCGACGCGGCGGCGATGGTGTGGCCCTTGGCGTCGTCGATGACCTGGACGTAGATGTTCTTCGACGTGCGATGAACCGACAGACGCGGACGCTCGCCGGCGACTTTCTTGATCTGACGGCGCACGCGCTGCGCTCGGCGCTGGATGGATTCCTTGATAGCCATGATAGTTCCTTGCCTTCAAAAAACGGGGGCCGCCATATGCGGTAGGCGAAGCGCCTCCCGCGACCGCTCCCCGCGGCGTTAACTTCCGTGGCTTGGTCCCTGTCCGAAAAGTCTGCAACTTTTCAGGGCCAAGCCGATTACTTCTTCTTGCCTTCCTTGCGGACGATCTTCTCGCCAGCGTAGCGGACGCCCTTGCCCTTGTAGGGCTCGGGACCGCGGTATTCGCGGATCTCCGCCGCGACCTGGCCGACCTGCTGCTTGTCGATGCCGGCCACGGTGATTTCAGTCGGCTTCGGCACGGTGATCGTGATGCCGGCCGGCGTCTCGTAGACGACATCATGGCTGAAGCCAAGGGCTAGTTGCAGGTTCTTGCCCTGCAAGGCGGCGCGATAGCCGACGCCGGTGATCTCGAGCTTCTTCTCGAAACCGTCCTTCACGCCCTGCAGGATGTTGACGATCTGCGTGCGCGACATGCCCCACTTGGAGCGGGCGGTCTTGGTCTGGTCGCGCGGCTGGACAGCGATTTCGCTGCCTTCCATCTTGACCAGGACTTCGTCGTTCACCACGAACTTCAGCTCGCCCTTGGGGCCCTTCGCCGTCACGGTCTGGCCATTGACGGTCGCGGTCACGCCCTGCGGCAGCGAAACGGGTTTCTTTCCAATACGAGACATCAGGTTGTCCTCGTCACTTCTCTTGTTTCAGGTCTCTGTCTTCGGGAACGATCCGAAGACCGAATTCCACGTGCGGTAAGCTGCCGGATCAGAAGATCTGGCAGAGGATCTCGCCGCCGACGTTCTGTTCGCGTGCTTCATGGTCGGCCATCACGCCCTTCGGTGTCGAAAGGATGGCAATGCCGAGGCCGTTGGCCACGTGCGGGATCGACTTGGCCGAGACGTAAACGCGGCGGCCGGGCTTCGATACGCGGGCGATTTCGCGCACCACCG
This sequence comes from Mesorhizobium sp. LNHC229A00, assembly GCF_000502415.1. Classification (NCBI taxonomy): domain Bacteria; kingdom Pseudomonadati; phylum Pseudomonadota; class Alphaproteobacteria; order Hyphomicrobiales; family Phyllobacteriaceae; genus Mesorhizobium; species Mesorhizobium sp. LNHC229A00. Next base: position 7,692 of record NZ_AYWQ01000012.1, on the reverse strand, counting down.
GGGCACCGTCGAAATACTTCAGCTCGATTTCGATCTCGGACTTGCCGTTATCGAAGTCGGTCTGGCTGTAGTCGCGGATATACCCTTCAGCCTTCAGCACGTCGAGGACGCGGGTGCGCAGACGCGAGGCCGGCGTCGAGACACTCGACTTCTTGCGGCCATAGGCGTTGCGGATGCGGGTCAGCATATCGCCGAGAGGATCGCTCAATGACATATTATGTCCTCCTTACCAGCTCGACTTGACCAGGCCCGGGATCTGGCCGTTATTGCCGAGATCCCGAAGCGCGATGCGCGATACTTTGAGCTTGCGATAGTAGGCGCGCGGGCGGCCGGTGACTTCGCAGCGGTTGCGGATGCGGATTTTGGCCGAGTTGCGCGGCATGGCGGCAAGCTTGAGCTGAGCGCGGAAGCGCTCTTCCATCGGCTTGGATTGATCCATGATGATCGCTTTGAGCGCAGCGCGCTTGGGACCGTACTGGTCTGCAAGCTTGCGGCGCCTGTTGTTCTTCTCGACTGAGCTGGTCTTTGCCATTTCAGATTTTTCCTTTTCTCGCTGCCGTTACTGGCGGAAGGGGAAGTTGAAGGCCTTGAGCAAAGCCCTGGCTTCGTCGTCCGTCTTCGCAGTCGTACAAACGATGACGTCCATGCCCCAGATCTGATCAACCTTGTCGTAATTGATCTCCGGGAACACGATGTGCTCCTTGATGCCCATGGCGTAGTTGCCACGGCCATCGAAGCTCTTGGGGTTCAGTCCGCGGAAGTCGCGGACGCGCGGCAGCGCGATGTTCACGAGGCGGTCGAGGAACTCGTACATGCGTTCCTTGCGCAGCGTGACCTTGGCACCGATTGGCATCTTCTCGCGAACCTTGAAGCCCGCGATCGAATTGCGGGCGCGGGTGACGACGGCCTTCTGGCCGGCAATCATCGCCAGGTCCTCGGCCGCGACCGAAGGTTTCTTCGAATCGGCGGTCGCTTCGCCCACACCCATGTTCAGCACGATCTTGTCGAGGCGCGGAACCTGCATCTCGTTGTCGTAGCCGAACTGCTCCTGCAGCGCCTTGCGGATGGTCTCGTTGTAGACCTGCTTGAGGCGCGGCGTGTTGTTGGCAGTCGCCTGCTTGGTTTGAGCCTTAGCCATTGATGACTTCTCCCGAGCGCTTGGCGACGCGCACCTTCTTGCCGTCCTTCTGGAAGATGAAACCGACGCGGGTCGGCTTGCCATCCTTCGGGTCGGCCAGCGCGATGTTCGACAGCTGGATCGGCGCTTCCTTGGTGATGATCCCGCCCTCTTGGGACTGGGACTGCTTCTGGTGACGACGGATCATGTTGACGCCGCGCACCAGCGCGGTGTCATCCTTCGGCTGAACCGAGAGGACTTCGCCCGAACGGCCCTTGTCCTTGCCGGCCAGCACGACGACCTTGTCGCCTTTTCTAATCTTTTGCATTGGTCCGGCTCCTTACAGCACTTCAGGCGCGAGCGAGATGATCTTCATGTGGTTTTTGGCGCGAAGTTCGCGCGGAACCGGTCCGAAGATACGCGTGCCGATCGGCTCTTTTTTGTTGTCGACGAGAACGGCCGCGTTCTTGTCGAAACGGATCACGCTGCCGTCCGGGCGGCGGATGTCCTTGGCCGTGCGAACCACGACCGCCTTCATCACATCGCCCTTCTTAACGCGGCCGCGCGGAATGGCTTCCTTGATCGACACCACGATGATGTCGCCCACGGAAGCGTATTTCCGCTTCGAGCCGCCCAGCACCTTGATGCACATGACACGACGCGCGCCGGAATTATCCGCCACGTCGAGGTTTGTTTGCATCTGAATCATGACTGGCCGCCTTCTTCTTTTCTAACGGGATGGGCTCGAAGCCCCTCCCCGGTCTGTCCAAAATTCGTTTGTTTACGCCTGATCCGAGGATACGACGATCCAGCGCTTGTCCTTGGAAATCGGCTTCGATTCCTGGATGAACACCTGATCGCCAACCTTGTGGGCGTTGTTCTCGTCGTGCGCCTTGTACTTCTTGGTCATGCGCACGGTCTTCTTCATCACGGGATGCGTGAAGCGCCGTTCGACCTTGACGACAACCGTCTTCTCGTTCTTGTCGCTGACGACGGTGCCCTGCAGAATGCGCTTTGGCATGGTTTTCGTCCTTAAGCCTTCTTGGCCGCGGACTTTTCCGCAGCGATGGTCTTGATACGCGCAATGTCCTTGCGGACCTGCCTCACGCGCGCGGTCTTCTCGAGCTGGCCGGTGGCCTTCTGGAAGCGCAGGTTGAACTGCTCCTTCTTCAGGCTGGCCAAGTCGTCGGTCAGTTGGTCCTGGGTCTTGGTCCGGATGTCTTCGGCTTTCATGATCAGCCCGTCCTTATTCTGCGATGCGCTGTACGAAGCGCGTCCTGACCGAGAGCTTGGCCGCGCCGAGACGCAGCGCCTCACGGGCGGTTTCTTCATTGACGCCGTCGATCTCGAACATGATGCGGCCCGGCTTGACGCGCGCCGCCCAGTAATCGACCGCGCCCTTGCCCTTGCCCATGCGGACTTCGGTCGGCTTCGACGTGACCGGCACGTCCGGGAAAATGCGGATCCAGACGCGGCCGGCACGCTTCATTTCGCGAGTGATCGCGCGGCGGGCCGCCTCGATCTCACGCGCGGTGACGCGGTTCGGCTCAAGCGCCTTCAGCCCGAAACCACCGAAATCCAGGTTGGTGCCGCCCTTTGCGGTACCATGGATACGGCCCTTGAACTGCTTGCGGAACTTTGTGCGCTTTGGCTGCAGCATCGTTCTAACTCCAAATTCCTAAATGTCTCAGGCGTTTTCGCGACGACGACCGCGTTCGCGATCACCACCACCGCCATGCGCGGCATCACCCTCGGTCGCGCGACGTTCCGAAGCCATCGGATCGTGCTCGAGGATCTCGCCCTTGAATACCCAGACCTTGACGCCGCAGATGCCATACGCCGTGTTCGCCTCGGCCGTGCCGTAGTCGACATCGGCGCGCAGCGTGTGCAGCGGCACGCGACCTTCACGGTACCATTCCATGCGCGCGATCTCGGCGCCGCCAAGACGGCCGGCGCAGTTGATGCGGATGCCTTCGGCACCGAGGCGCATGGCCGACTGAACGGCACGCTTCATGGCGCGGCGGAACGCGATACGGCGCTCGAGCTGCTGGGCGATCGACTGGGCGACCAGGGTCGCGTCGATCTCCGGCTTGCGCACTTCAACGATGTTGAGGTGCGTCTCGGACTTCGTCATCTCCATCAGCTTCTTGCGAAGCTTCTCGATGTCGGCGCCCTTCTTGCCGATGATCAGACCCGGACGCGCGGCATGGATGGTGACGCGGCACTTCTTGTGCGGACGCTCGATCACGACCTTCGAGATCGCGGCCTGNCTTCGTCATCTCCATCAGCTTCTTGCGAAGCTTCTCGATGTCGGCGCCCTTCTTGCCGATGATCAGACCCGGGCGCGCGGCATGGATGGTGACGCGGCACTTCTTGTGCGGACGCTCGATCACGACCTTCGAGATCGCGGCCTGCTTGAGTTCCTTCTCAAGATACTTGCGGATCTTGATGTCCTCATGCAGCAGCTTGCCGTACTCGCCGGTGTTCGCGAACCAGCGCGAATCCCAGGTGCGGTTGATGCCGAGGCGAAGACCGATCGGATTGACTTTCTGGCCCATTATGCGGCCTCCCCTTTTTCTTCGACTTCACGAACGACGATCGTGAGGTGCGAGAACGGCTTCTCGATACGGCTGGCGCGACCACGGCCACGAGCGTGGAACCGCTTCATGACGATCGACTTGCCGACATAGGCTTCCGCCACTACCAGCGCATCGACATCAAGGTCGTGGTTGTTTTCCGCGTTGGCGATTGCCGATTCCAGCGTCTTCTTGACCGTGCCGGAAATCCGCTTGGCCGAGAATTCGAGATCGGAAAGCGCTGTCGCGACCTTCTTGCCGCGGATCAGCGCGGCAACCAGGTTCAGCTTCTGCGGGCTGATACGGATCGTGCGCAACACGGCGCGCGCTTCGTTGTCAGCAAGCCTGCGCGGAGCTTTGGCCTTGCCCATGATTATTTCCTCTTCGCCTTCTTATCCGCGCCGTGACCGTAATAGGTCCGGGTCGGAGCGAATTCACCGAACTTGTGACCGACCATGTCCTCGTTCACCGAAACGGGAACATGCTTCTGGCCGTTGTAGACACCGAAGGTGAGGCCGACGAACTGCGGCAGGATGGTGGAGCGACGGCTCCACATCTTGATCACCTCATTGCGACCGCCTTCACGAACCTTGTCCACCTTCTTGAGAAGGTAGCCGTCGATGAAGGGGCCTTTCCAAATAGAACGAGTCACTTGGCGTTACCTCTTCTTAGCTCTTGCGCTGATGGCGCGAGCGCAGGATGAACTTGTCGGTCGCCNGGTCGCCTTGTTGGACCGCGTCTTCTTGCCCTTGGTCGGCTTGCCCCACGGACTGACCGGATGACGGCCACCGGAGGTGCGGCCTTCACCACCGCCATGCGGGTGGTCGACCGGGTTCATGGTCACGCCGCGATTGTGCGGGCGCTTGCCACGCCAAACCGTGCGGCCGGCCTTGCCGTCGTTGATGTTGCCGTGGTCCGGATTGGACACGGCACCGACGGTGGCCATGCAGGAGCCGTGAACGACACGCTGCTCGCCCGAGTTGAGGCGCAGGATCGCCATACCCTGGTCACGGCCGACCAACTGGCCGTAACCACCTGCCGACCGGGCGACCTGGGCGCCCTTGCCCGGCTTCAGCTCGATGTTGTGGACGATGGTGCCGACCGGCATCGAGGCCAGCGGCATCGCATTGCCCGGCTTCACGTCGACCGCTTCGCCAGCCACGATCTTGTCGCCAGGAGCCAGACGCTGCGGAGCGATGATGTAGGACAGCTCACCATCATCATACTTGATCAGTGCGATGAAGGCGGTGCGGTTCGGATCGTATTCAATGCGCTCGACCGTGCCGACAACGTCGAACTTGCGACGCTTGAAGTCGATCATGCGGTACGAACGCTTGTGGCCACCACCGATGAAGCGGGCGGTGATACGGCCGTGGTTGTTGCGGCCGCCCGACTTGGTCAGACCCTCGGTCAGGCCCTTGACGGGCTTGCCCTTATAGAGGCCCGAGCGGTCGACGATGACCAGCTGGCGGGTGCTCGGCGTTACCGGGTTGAATTTTTTCAGTGCCATTGTTGTTGTCCTCGCGGCCTTGCTCAGAGACCCGTCGCGACGTCGATCGACTGGCCGTCGGCCAGCGTCACGATCGCCTTCTTGACGTCGCTCTGGCGGCCGATCGTGCCGCGGAAGCGCTTGATCTTGCCCTTGCGGACAAGCGTGTTCACGGCCATCACCTTGACGCCGAACAGCGCTTCGACGGCGGCCTTGATTTCGGGCTTCGACGCCTTCTTGGCGACGTTGAAGACGACCTGGTTCTGCTCGGAGGCCATGGTCGACTTTTCAGTGATCGCCGGCGAGACGATCACGTCGTAGTGACGAAGGTCGGTCATTTAAAGCGCTCCTCGAGAGCCTCGACGGCGGCCTTCGAAAGGACCAGCGTGCCGCGGCGCAGAATGTCGTAGACGTTGATGCCCTGGATGGGCAGCACGTCGATGTTGGGGATGTTGGTGGCTGCCAGCTTGAAGTTCTTGTCAAGCTCGGCCCCGCCAATCACCAGGGCGTTGGTCAGGCCCAGTGTCGCGAAATTCGCGATCAGCGCCTTGGTCTTGGCCTCGGTCAGCTTCAGCTCGTCGATGATGATGATCGACGCGCTCTTGGCCTTGGCCGAAAGGGCATGCTTGAGGCCAAGCGCACGAACCTTCTTGGGCAGTTCATGCTCATGGCTGCGAACGACCGGGCCGTGGGCCTTGCCGCCGCCGCGGAACTGCGGAGCGCGTGCCGAGTGGTGACGGGCGCGGCCCGTACCCTTCTGCTTGTACATCTTGGCACCGGTGCGCGCGATTTCGGCGCGGCCCTTGGCCTTGTGCGTGCCCTGCTGCTTCTTGGCAAGCTGCCAGCGCACGACGCGCTGCAGAATGTCCTCGCGGGGATCAAGGCCGAAAATTCCGTCGGAAAGTTCCACCTTGCCGGCGTCTTTGCCGCCGAGCGTTGTGATCTTGAGATCCATTATTCCGCTCCCTCTGTGGCCGGAGCCTCGTTCTTAGCAGCTGCCTCAACGGCGCGGATCGCGGCGGGCTTCGGCGCATTGGCCGGCAGAGCCACTTTGGCCGCGTCGCGGACCAGGATCCAGGCGCCCTTCGATCCGGGAACCGCGCCGCGGATCAGGATCAGGCCGCGGTCGGCATCGGTCGAAACGACCTCGACATTCTGCGTGGTGACCCTGACGTCGCCCATGTGACCAGCCATATGCTTGCCCTTGAACACCTTGCCCGGGTCCTGGCGCTGACCGGTCGAACCGTGTGTACGGTGCGAGACCGAGTTACCGTGGGTCGCGCGGCCACCACCCATGTGGTGGCGTTTGATGACGCCCTGGAAACCCTTGCCGATCGTCGTGCCCGTCACATCGACCTTCTGGCCGGCGACAAAATGGTCGACGGTGATCTCGGCGCCGACGTCGATCATGTTGTCGGCGGAGACGCGGAACTCAGCGACCTTCGCCTTCGGCTCGACGGAGGCGGTCGCGAAATGGCCGCGCATCGCCTTCGACGTGTTCTTCACCTTGGCGAGGCCAACGCCGAGCTGAACGGCGGTGTAGCCATTCTTCTCCTGCGTGCGCTGTGCCACGACCTGGCAGTTCTCCATCTGGAGAACGGTGACGGGAACATGTTCCCCGGCATCATTATAGATGCGGGTCATTCCCACCTTCTTTGCAATCACACCTGAACGCATCGGTTCAATTCCTTTAGAGTTCCGGGCCAGGGGCACCGCCCCTTACCGCGCTCTCATTCCCTTAGAGCTTGATCTCGACGTCGACGCCGGCGGCCAGATCGAGCTTCATCAAAGCATCGACCGTCTGCGGGGTCGGATCGACGATGTCGAGCAGACGCTTGTGCGTGCGCATCTCGAACTGCTCGCGGCTCTTCTTGTCGACGTGGGGCGACCGGTTGACCGTGAACTTTTCGATCCGCGTCGGCAGCGGAATGGGGCCGCGGACGTTTGCCCCGGTGCGCTTGGCCGTCGACACGATTTCCTTCGTCGAGGCGTCGAGCACGCGGTGATCAAACGCCTTCAGGCGGATGCGGATATTCTGTCCGTTCATGCGTCACTTCCTTGTTCTGGCGCGGCGCGGGCAACTCCGGCGCCCGCGACAGATCGGTTTAAGTCCAAATTACTCTTTGATGGTGACGACGATGCCGGCACCGACGGTGCGGCCGCCTTCACGGATGGCGAAGCGCAGCTTCTCTTCCATGGCGATCGGCACGATCANACGACGATGCCGGCACCGACGGTGCGGCCGCCTTCACGGATGGCGAAGCGCAGCTTCTCTTCCATGGCGATCGGCACGATCAGCTCGACATCGACCGTGATGTTGTCGCCGGGCATCACCATCTCGGTGCCTTCCGGCAGCGACACGATGCCGGTCACGTCGGTCGTGCGGAAGTAGAACTGCGGACGGTAGTTGGTGAAGAACGGCGTATGACGGCCGCCTTCGTCCTTGGTCAGGATGTAGGCTTCGGCCACGAACTTCTTGTGCGGCTTCACCGTGCCCGGCTTGGCCANTT
>NZ_AYWQ01000011.1:0-130488 GCF_000502415.1 Mesorhizobium sp. LNHC229A00 | reverse complement strand
AGGGAGATTTCTTCAATGGCCGACGGCAATCAGACGATCATGCAAAAAGCTGAAGCCCGCTTTGTCGACAAGCAGAAGAAAACCGCGGAACGCAATAAGGCAACCGCCGAATACATGTCCGAGGCGAGGGCCAGGGAGATCAAGACGGCAAGGCTAAGGGAATTGCGGTTGGCCAAGGAAGAAGCCGATCGCGTGACGGAAGCACTGAACCCGACGCCGAAAAAGAAGCGGGTGGTGAAGAAGGCTGCGGCAACGGGGGTCAAGACATGAGCCTGACATTCCCCAACCGCAGCCGCAGCTATGACGTGGCCGGCAAACGCATTCGCTTCGTTGGCCATGACGGCATGCTCCAGATTTCCTTCTCCGTGGCCGCCGACGCAATGGCCAGGATGCAGCCGGACACCGCCGCCGACGAGGCCGGCTATCTTGCCGCCTTCGACCGGTCGAGTTCCACTATCCACGACGTCGCCGCCAAGGCCTACGGCCGCACCCGCAAGAGCCTGTATGTGCTGACATCGGATGATTTCGGCTGAGACGCAGCCGCAAATCCAGATAAAGCGCGAAGCGATCTTCAGTCCATGAATGCGTCAAGGCGATGAGACGGGGCAGGACTTACACTCAGCCCTCTCCCGGCGCTTGACGTCGCGGACACTCATCTGATCGACCACATATTGGCATTTTGCGGGCTCGTGCCGACCATCACCCTTTGCCTGAGTACTGCAGGCTGACCGGTCAAGACATTGATGATAGCCCAGCCTTGGGGCAAGTCCCTGCGCGGTGCATGATTGGCCATGCGGTGGCTCAGCCTCGCACCACGAAGAAGACCATGCCCAGGACCGCTACCGTCCAGGCGACAACCGAAAGCTTCAGCGCCATGCCGCCATGCGCGGTCAGCATCTCCCGCAGGCGTGCCGCGCTACCCGCCGACACGGCCGGTGCGGCCACCAGGGCGGCGGGTGCCTTGGCGCCCAGTTTTCCAAAGACGGGCAGCGGCGACGGTTCACGCACGAAGTTGACCTCGAATGTCGGGAGTTGGCTCGGCAAACTTGCCCAGGCCCTCCATAGCACCCTTTCGCGAACTCGCTGCATGCCAAATCGGCGCCCGTTGCGGTTCGGCCCGGGAGATACCGGAGTTTCAACTGGCGCACGGCCGCCTGTGAACCGGCTCCGATGGCCGCGGCTCGCCCACAAATCCGATCTCGCCAGCAATAGCCACTTTTCTCTTGAACCGGCCTTTGATGTGGCCTAGCCTCGAGTTGAGAAAAGGTTTTTCCAGACATTCCCGATCGGGTTCGGCCGTTGGGCGGCTCTATTCAAGGAGGTAAGAGAAAACCTTTTCCCAACCAAGGATTTTTGCCGCGATGGCATCGGACGATCAGCCAGTTTCGGTCTTTCCCAAACCCGTCACTTTGCGTGACGTGGCCGCGCAGGCCGGCGTCAGCGTTGCCACCGCATCCAAGGCGCTCAACGATCAAGGGCGCATGACCGCCGAGACCCGCGAACGCATTCGAGAGACGGCGCGCAGCCTGGGCTTCCGGCCCAACAGCCTGGCGCAGAGCCTGCTGAGGCGCCGCTCCTTTACTGTCGGCCTGCTCACCAACGACACCTATGGCCGTTTCTCGCTGCCGCTGATGTCGGGCATTTCGGATGCGCTGGTCGATGCCGGTGTCTCGGTATTCCTGTGCAATGTCGAGGAGGATCCCCGCCTCGGCCAGCTCCATGTCGAGGCCATGCTCGACAAGCGCGTCGACGGCATCATCGCCACCGGCAAGCGCATCGACCGTCATCTGCCGATCGATCTCGCCAATTTGCGCATCCCGGTCATCTACGCCTTCACCCAGCCCGATCCCGACGCGGTCGCCTTCGTTTCCGACGATGCCGGCGGGGCGCGGCTGGCCGTCGAGCATTTCTGCCGGCTCGGCCGCAAACGCATCGCGCATGTCACCGGCCCGGCCAGCTTTGCCGTGGTGCATGAACGGGCGCAGGCCTATCGCGCCGCGCTGATCGAAAACGGCCTGCCGATGAGCGAGCCGTTGCTTGGCGCCTGGTCGGAAGCCTGGGGGCATGAGGCGGTGACGATCCTTTTCGCTGACGGGGAGGAAAAGCCGGACGCCGTCTTCTGCGGCAACGACCAGATCGCGCGCGGCGTCATCGATGCTCTGCGCGAGCGTGGCTTGAGCGTTCCCGGCGATGTCGGCGTCATCGGCTTCGACAATTGGGAGATCGTGGCCGAGGCGACCCGCCCGCCGCTGACCTCGGTCGACATGAACCTGACAGCACTCGGCCGCGAGGCCGGGCTGACCCTGCTTTCCCTGGTCGGCGGCAAGTCCGCCGCGCCGGGCATCAGAAAACTGCCGTGCCGGCTGGTGGTGCGGCAGTCCTGCGGCCGCCTGCCCGATGGCTGACAAAGACGGCTGACAAACGAAGCGCCGCAATCGGCGGCAAGCCGCGCATCGCGGCCAAATGAGGAGGAGGAGAACATGAGGACTTTGATTGCCAAACTGACCCTGACCAGACTGACGCTGACCAGACTGGCCCTGACCAAATTGACGTTGACGGCTGCCGTTCTGGGTTGCGGCCTGCAATTTGCCGCCGCCGAAACCGCCAACATCTGGGTACGTGCCGACGGCTCGAACTTCATGCCGAGGATCGTGGACGCCTTCAACAAGGCCAACAAGGACCAGGTCAAGCTCGACATCATCCCCAATGCCGAGATCATCCCGAAATATGGCGCGGCCGCAGCCGGCGGCACGGCGCCCGACGCGCTGTCGCTCGACCTGATCTACACGCCCTCCTTCGCCGCCGCCGGCCAGTTGGAGGACATCACCGACTGGGCGAAGTCGCTCCCCTATTTCGCCAGCCTGTCGCCCGCTCATGTGAAGACCGGCACCTACAAGGACCGCATTTACGGCCTGCCCTTCTCGGCCGACGCCTCGGTGCTGATCTGGAACAAGAAGCTGTTCAAGCAGGCAGGCCTCGACCCTGAAAAAGGCCCGGCCAACTGGGCCGAGATCGAAGCCGACGCCGAGAAGGTCAACGCGCTTGGCGGCAACATCAAGGGCTTCTACTTCTCCGGCAATTGCGGCGGCTGCAACATCTTCACATTCACGCCGCTGATCTGGGCCTCGGGCGGCGATATCCTGTCGGAGGACGGCTCAAAGGCGACGCTGGACAGCCCGCAACTGCGCGGCGCCATCGATCTCTACCGCTCGATGGTCAAGAAGGATTTGGTTCCGGCGGGCGCGCAGACCGACACCGGCGCCAATTTCTTCGCCGCCTTCGCCGCCGGCAATATCGGGATCTCGCCCTCCGGCGCCTTCGCCATCGGCGCGCTCAATACGCAATATCCTGATGTCGATTACGGCGTCACCTTCCTGCCAGGCAAGGATGGCAACTGGTCGTCCTTTGCCGGCGGCGACAATTTCGTTGTCACCAAGGGCACCAAGAAGCTCGCCGTGGTGAAGGAGTTCCTGGACTTCGCCTATTCGCTCGAAGGCCAGACGATTCTCGCCAAATACGGCAGCCTGCCGGTGCGCGGCGACATCGCCAAGGACGCGCTGAAGGAGCTCGACCCGCGCTACCAGATTGCCGCCGAGGCGATGGCCAAGGGCAAGACGCCGTATTCGGTGGTGTTCAACGACCTGATCAACTCCGCCAACGGCCCGTGGACGCAGATGATCAACGAGGTGTTCTTCGGCGACGACGTCGATGGCGCGATAGCAAACGCCCAAGAGACCATGCAGTCGATCATCGATCAGGCGCCGCGGAAGTAGGCTGGCCGCCTGCCGGCCGCCCGCCTGTCTCCCTGGGCGGGCGGCCGGAAATTCGCATCACTAACGTCAGGGCCATCGCTTTGAGACAAGACCTCCTCATCCGGCCGCTACGCGGCCACCTTCTCCCCGCTGTTGAGAAGAGGCTGCCGCTATGGCTAGCTCTCTCCTCTCCCCTAGGGGAGAGGTCGGATTGCCCCGAATTGCCCTTTGCAATTCGGTTGGCAATTCCAGTGAGGGGGTACTTGGCCAATGCCCTAACAGCATCGGGCGGCCAGCCATGACCACCATTACCGCAACCACTGCCCGCGTCCGCAAACGCGTCGGCGCCGGGCGCCGGCAATGGATTGGCCTGCTCTATGTCGCGCCGGCCGTGGCGCTGGTCATGCTGTTCTTCGTCATCCCGCTCGGCATGACGGCCTGGATGTCGCTGCACAACTGGCCGCTGATGGGCGAGCACTCCTTCATCGGGCTCGGCAATTACTGGGCAATCCTGCGCGACACCAGGTTCTGGAACGCGCTGAGATTCACCGGGTACTACACGCTGATCGTAACCATCGCGATCTTCGCCGTCGCCTTTCCGCTGGCGATCTTCATCGAGCGGCCGCGCCCGTTCACCAACCTCTACCGCACCATGTTCTTCATGCCGGCGGTGGTCGGCTTTGCCTCGGCGAGCCTTTTGTGGTCGTGGCTGCTCAACGTCGATTCCGGCCTGTTCAGCCCCGCCGCCTACGATCTCGGCCTGATCGACAAGAAGTACAACCTGCTCGCCACCTTCCAACCGGCCTTCTGGTCGATCATCGCCATGGTGGTGTGGAAGGTCGCCGGCTTCACCATGATCATCCTGATGACCGGCCTGCAGTCGATTCCGCAGGACCTGCAAGAGGCCGCCGTCATCGATGGCGCCGGGCCGTTCGCGCGGTTCCGGGCGATCACCTTGCCGCTGATGCGCCGCACCCTGGCGCTGGCGCTGATCCTGTCGGTCGCGGGCTCCATCCTTGCCTTCGACCAATTCTACATCATCCTGCGCGGCGGCCCGCGCAACCAGACGCTGACGGCGGTGTACTGGATCTTCAACCAGTCCTTCGTGTCGTTCAAGCTCGGCTATGGCGCGGCACTCTCGATGGTGCTGCTGGTCATCCTGGTGGCGCTCAGCCTCGTCCAGCTCTGGCTGCTGCGCAAACCCGAGGGGCTCGACTGATGGCGCAGGCGATATCGGGCACAGGCAAGCTTGTCGCGCGCTTGGGCAGGCATTCCACCGGCATCGTCGCCTCGGTGCTGTTCGTGGCGCCGATCGTGTGGACGGTGCTGTCGGCCTTCAAGCCGGCGCAGGAGGCGCGCCTGCCGCCGCTGCCGCCCTGGCCGACGACGGGCTTCTCGCTGGAGAACTATCAAACGCTGAACAGTTTCGGCGACGGCCTGTGGGCCTCGGCGCAGAACAGCATCTACGTCTCGGTGATGACGGTCATACTGTCGGTCATCGTCAGCGTACTCGCCGGCTACGGTTTTTCGCGGTTTCGGTTCCCGTTCAAGGACTTGTTCTTCGTCCTCATCCTGTCGACGATCATGATCCCGTTCCAGTCGATCCTGACGCCGATTTTCCTGGTGCTGACCAAGCTTGGCCTGCACAACACGCTGACCGGCCTGGTCGGCGTCTATGTGACGCTGCAGCTGCCGTTCTCGATCTTCATGATGCGCAATGCCTTCGACGCGGTGCCGCGCGAGATCGAGGAGGCCGCGCGCATGGACGGCGCCGGCAACGCCACAATGCTCGTCAAGGTGATGCTGCCGCTGGTCTGGCCTGGTGTCGTCACCATCGCGCTGTTTGCCTTCCTCGGCGCCTGGAACGAATTCCTCGCCGCCCTGGTGCTGATGACCGACCAGTCCAAGTTCACGCTGCCGGTGATGATGACCGCACTTCAGTCCGGCCGCTTTGGCGCCATCGACTGGGGCGCGGTGCAGGCGGGCGTCACCGTGATGATGGTGCCGTGTCTGATCCTGTTCCTGGCTTTGCAGCGCTTCTACATCCGCGGCCTGATGGCCGGGGCCGTCAAGTAATCGACCGAATGGAGAAAGTTCATGACTGCATCGCCATCCGCCAGGCCTGCCAAAGCGTTCCAGCCCAAACTCGCCTTCCGCCCGCTGCCGGTGCCGCAGGTCGACGTGCGCGGCTTCTGGGGCGACCGCGCCGAGGCGGTTGCCACACGCACCGCCGACATCCTTTACGAACGCTGCGTGGCGGCGCGCATGCTGGAGCAGATCGATCCGGACCGCCCCTCGCCGGGCGTCGTCATTCCGTTCCACTCGCCCTCGCCCGACGAGGCGGCCTCCGCCGGCTTCACCGGCTCGACGGTGACCACGCAGATGTTTTGGGATTCCGACCTCGGCAAGACAATCGAGACCGCGGCCTATTCGCTCTACCGGCGCAAGAATCCCGAACTGGAGAAGAAGATCGACGCCGTCATCGACATGTATGGCAGGCTGCAGCAGGAGGACGGCTATCTCTCCAGCTGGTACCAGCGCATCCAGCCGGGCAAGCGCTGGACCAATCTGCGCGACTGCCACGAGCTTTATTGCGCCGGCCACCTCATTGAGGGCGCGGTCGCCTACTACCAGGCGACGGGTAAGCGCAAGCTGCTCGACATCATGTGCCGCTACGCCGATCACATCGCTTCGGTGCTGGGGCCCGAGCCCGGCAAGAAAAAAGGCTATTGCGGCCATGAGGAGATCGAGCTGGCGTTGGTCAAGCTGGCGCGAGTGACGGGCGAACAAAAGTACATGGAACTGGCCAAATACTTCATCGACCAGCGCGGCCAGCAGCCGCACTATTTCGACGAGGAGGCACGCGCCCGAGGCGCCGACCCGAGGGCCTATCATTTCAAGACCTACGAATACAGCCAGTCGCACGTCCCGGTGCGCGAGCAGGACAAGGTCGTCGGCCACGCGGTGCGGGCCATGTATCTTTATTCAGGGATGGCCGACATCGCGACCGAATATGGCGACGACACGCTGCGGGTGGCGCTCGACCGGCTGTGGGACGACCTCACCACCAAAAACCTCTACATCACCGGCGGGCTCGGGCCCTCGGCGCACAATGAGGGCTTCACCAGCGACTACGACCTGCCCAACGAAACCGCCTATGCCGAGACCTGTGCATCTGTCGGGCTGGTGTTCTGGGCGAGCCGCATGCTCGGCATGGGTCCGAACGCCCGCTACGCCGACATGATGGAGCGCGCGCTCTACAACGGCTCGATCTCGGGCCTGTCGCTCGACGGTTCGCTGTTCTTCTACGAGAACCCGCTGGAAAGCCGGGGCAAGCACAACCGCTGGAAATGGCACCGCTGCCCTTGCTGCCCGCCGAATATCGGCCGCATGGTCGCCTCCATCGGCAGTTATTTCTACAGCCTGGCGGACGACGCGCTGGCGGTTCATCTCTATGGCGATTCCACCGCCCGCTTCGACATAGCGGGCACACCGGTGACGCTGGTGCAGGCGAGCCGCTATCCCTGGGACGGCGCCGTCGAGATCAGGGTCGAGCCGCAGGCGCCGGTAGAGTTCACGCTGCACCTGCGTGTGCCGGCTTGGAGCTCCAAGGCCAAGCTCGAGATCAATGGCGAGACGGTCGACCTCGAGGATTTGACCAGTGACGGCTACGCCGCGATCCGGCGCCAATGGAACAAGGGCGACCGTGTCAGGCTCGATCTCGAAATGCCGATCGAACGGCTCTATGCCAATCCCGCGGTCCGGCAGGATGCCGGCCGCGTCGCGCTGTCGCGCGGACCGCTGATCTACTGCGTCGAGGCGACCGACAATGACAATCGCCTGCATCGCCTGACCCTGCCGCGCACGGCCGGCATCGAGGCGCATGACGAACCGGACTTGCTGGGCGGCGTGGTGACGCTTTCAGCCACGGCGCAAGCCGATGCCGGGGATGGCTGGCAGGACGGCCTTTATCGCTCCGAGCCACCGGCCAAGGTCGAGACCCGCCTGACCGCCATCCCCTATTTCGCCTGGGACAACCGCGAGCCCGGCGAGATGCTGGTCTGGCTGCGCGACGGTTGATGCCGGCGGCAACGCCGTGGGGCGGCCGGTTATGTCCCGCTTGACTGGGCGGCGGCGGTCAGCGGCTTTTTCGGCGCCGCTTTCGCGGCGCTGCCGCCGATATGCGCCCAGGCCGGCCGCTCGAACAAGAACATGCCGAAGCCGACGCGCTGGACAACGAAGTAAAGCACGACGGGGCTGACGATCGAAACCAGCAGCACCGCCAGGCTGAGCATGCCCGTGTCGGTCAGCAGGCCGCTTGCCAGCGCCGCGCCGCGAAAAAGCGACATCGGGATGGTGAAGGCGACATAGACGACCAGCGAATGTTCACCCAGCCAGCGCAGCCATTCCATGGCGGGAAATTTCGACAGGAAACCGCCAAGCACGCAAAGCGCCACGGCACCGGCGACGGCCAGGACGAGATGCAGCGGCGGCCATGCCNACCGCCAAGCACGCAAAGCGCCACGGCACCGGCGACGGCCAGGACGAGATGCAGCGGCGGCCATGCCGCCAGCCCCATCTGCATGCCGACCGGCTGCATGGCATAGCCCGGCGAATAGACCAGCAGACCATTGACGACAGCCCACAGGACGAGCCCGGCGACAGCCACCGCCGGGCGGGGTTGCGTCCATTCGACGAGCCGAAATACCAGCGGCGCCATGACGAAGCCAACGTAGAAAAAGACGAAATAGGCCGCGAATTGTTCGACCGCGTAGCTGTCGGGATGCGGCGCCCACATCTGCAGGCCGGCCGCGATCGGGATGACGATCCAGGCGGGCACGGCAAACTGCCGCAGCAGTTTCGCCACGAGGCCGAACACCGCCAGCATGTAGATGAACCACAGGACGCCATAGGGCTGGACGACGGCCATTGCGAGGTCGTGCAGCATGCCGGCGGGATCCCGGCTGAAGATGCCGATCTTCAGCCCGATCGAGATGATCGCCCACAGCACGTAGAAATAGAGGTAGTGAACGACGCGCCGGTCGATATAGCGCCGCCACGGCCGGTCGATCACCTGCGACAGGAACAGCCCCGAGATCAGGAAGAATTCCGGCATCCGAAACGGCGTCGCGAAGCCGATGACATAGTGGAGAAAGCCGACGCCACCCGTATACTCGCCGGTGTTGTAGGCCGAGTACATCATGACCACGAGGATNATAGCGCCGCCACGGCCGGTCGATCACCTGCGACAGGAACAGCCCCGAGATCAGGAAGAATTCCGGCATCCGGAACGGCGTCGCGAAGCCGATGGCATAGTGGAGAAAGCCGACGCCACCCGTATACTCGCCGGTGTTGTAGGCCGAGTACATCATGACCACGAGGATGATCGAGAGGCCTTTGGCCGTGTCCACCCACGGCATGCGCATCGGGCTGCTGTTCATGGCGGCGAATCCAAACCGGCCGGGCCGGCTGGCCAGCCATCATCCCGCGATCTAGCACCATCAAGCTTCCCAGATCGTAAACGCGGCTGTTTTTGCGGTGAGGCTGGCAGCGTCCGCGGGCCGCCGCGTTGAAGTCGTTGCAATCATCTGCCGTCAGCGCCGCCCCTCACCTGCCTGCCGGCATCCTTCTCCCCGTAAACGGGGCGAGGGACGCCGTTGTCGCCGATTTCGCCAATCGCCGGCGTTGCGGAAACAGCATCGGCCTCGCGGTAGCCCTCTCGCCCCGTTCACGGGGAGAGATGTCCGGCAGGACAGTGAGGGGCAGCGCCGACCGTGACCTCTATGCGCAATGAACGATTACTTTCGGGACTTGGATTTGTTCAAAGCCACCGCCGCGCGTACCAGCGCCTTGAAGGCCTCCTCGTCGACCTCCTCGCCTTTCTGGAAATCGATGGCGCGCCGTGTGTTGCCTTCGAGGCTGGAATTGAACAGGCGCGAGGGATCGGGCAGCGCGGCGCCCTTGGCGAAGGTCAGCTTGACGACGGCCTTGTAGGTCTCGCCGGTGCAGATCATGCCGGCATCCTCCCACACCGGCACGCCGCGCCATTTCCACGTCTCGACCACGTCGGGATCGGCTTGATGAATCAGCGCGCGCAGCCGGGCAAGCATCTCGCCTCGCCAGTCGCCCAATTCCTTGATCCTGCCGTCGATCAGCTCGGAGGGAGATTTGCTGTCCTCGGTGGTCGTCATTGTGGTTCTCCTTCGAACTGAAAAATAGAGCGCTTACATGCGTTCGCCAGGCAAGTGGCTGGCCTGCTTCACCCAGGCGCTGAACTGCGCCTCGTCGAACGCGTCGTCCTCATGAATGTTGAGGTAGCGCGTGTCCTGGCTCCTGGATTGGCCTGGCGGCACCGGATCGAGCGACATGCCGCGAAAGAAGGCCACCTTGATGTATCTGGTGAAGCAATGGAAGCTGAGGAACCAGCCTTTCCCCTCGACGCCGTAGAAAGGCGAGTTCCATTTCACCGTTTTGTTCACGCCGGGTACGGCGCGCTCGATGAGCGCGTCGAGCCGCCCGCCCATCTCGCGCTTCCTGCCTGGCATCGCCGCGATATAGGCCTGCACCGGGGCGTCGCCATAACCCTTGGCGATCCGCGGATTGCCGCCGGAAAGCAGCTTAGGCTCAGCCTTGGCCGGGGTCGACTTGGCCATGCGCTTTCCTCCTATCCATTGGCCCGCTGCACGCTGCGTCCCCTGGAAACATAGGGCAGCACGAACATATAGAGGCCGCTGAACAGCATAAGGAAGAGCGGCGGCAGTGGCGAATAAACCACCCAGGCCGGCGGCTGTCCAAACGCCATGGTGACGAAATTGGCGACGACGGTCGCCGTGAAGATGATCGACAGCCAGCGATGCGCTTGCCTGATCCATTTGCTCCAGTTCAATGTTACCTCCCTTGAAAAATGCATGAAACCAGCTGGGCGCTACCAGCGCGCCAGCTGCGTCATCTGGATGAGATTGCCGCAGCCATCGTTGAGCTTGGCGATGGTCGAGCCGGTCACGTCGGTAGGCGCCATGGCAAAGGCACCGCCATTCGCCTTGATGCGCTTATGGTCGCCCTTGATGTCGTCGGTGAAGAGCATCAGCGCCGGCTGGCCCTGCTTGAAGATCGCCTGCTGGTAGGCCTTGGCCGCCGGGTTGTCATTCAGTGCCAGCTGCAATTCGGTCCCTTCGGGCTCTTCGGCCGAGACGACCGTCAGCCAACGGAACGGCCCGTTGCTGAAATCGGCTTTTTTGGTGAAGCCCAGCACGCCGGTGTAGAAGGCAAGCGCCTTTTCCTGATCGTCGACATAGATGCTGGTCAGTTTGATCTTCATCGCTTTTTCTCCATGGTTTTGCCGGCGGAGAACCCGCCCTTTAATATTTCTGCATGGCTTTGAGTTCGAGGCCTCAGTCCGTCCGCGCCAGAAGCTCTTCCAGCTTTTCCAGGAATTGCGGCCAACCCACCTTGGCGCCGCCATAGGCGCGCTTCTGGTCGGGCCGGAAACCGGCCTGCTCCATGCGCAGATGGGTTCCCGTTGGCGTTGGGGTGAGCGTGAAAGTCACCACGCTCCTGAGATCGAACGCTGGATCCTGATGAGCGAGGTTCCAGCTGTAGGACAACCTCTTGTGCGGCTCGACGGCAAGCACCTCGCAGTCCAGCACGCCGCCCCAGTCGGCGCTGATGTTGAAGCGATGGCCGACGGCGGGTTTGAAATCGTTCTTCATCAGCCACTCCTCGATCAGATGCGGTTGCGTCAACGCGCGCCAGAGTTTTTCGGGAGGATGGAAGATTTCCCGCTCGACGACGACAGTGCGGGTCTCCTGGGCACTATCGTTCACTGGTCCATCCTTTTGAGCAAATCCTCGAGGTCGTCGAACCGGCTTTCCCAGAACCCGGCCATGTCGCGTGTCCAGTCCATCAGCGGCGCCAGCGCGGCAAGCTGGGCGCTGTAATGCGTCTGGCGGCCTTCATGGCGGGCGCGCACCAGCCCGGCCTGCTTCAGCACGCCGAGATGCTTCGACACCGCCGGTTGCGAGACGCCGGACTGACTGGTCAGCGCCCCCACCGTCTGCTCTCCCTGGCGGCACAGCCGCTCGAAGATCGCCCGCCGTGTCGGGTCGGCGAGCGTCCTGAAGAGCATGTCATGAGCGTCTGGCATCGCTAATCGATAACCCGTTGGCTATTGGTTGACGTATAACCACAGGGATATATGTTCGTCAAGCGGAAGATTGGAGGGTCCTGAACACGGTGATGGCTAGATGGGGACGTGGCTACGCCCGATCTCCCGCGCCACCAGTTCCTGCAATTGCCACAGATTGCGATCGCGGATGCCGCAGGCGTCGAGATGGCGGATGGTCTCGAACAGATACTGCGCGCCCGAGCCCCAATGGCCGACGGCGGTCGCCAGCGTCGCGGCGACCGAGAGCTTATCCAGTTTGCCGGCATAGCGCGGGTTAGCGGGATCGACGACGAAGCCGAGCGCCAGGCACGGCCCGCTTTCGGTGCTGACCCGCAGCCAGCGGGGCACGTTGACGGCGGGCAGGATGGTCATTTCGCGACGCAGCAGCGCTTCCAGATTGGCGGCTACCGGTTCGGCGATCTCGAACACCATGCCCTGGCACTGGCCGCCACGGTCGAGCGCCATCATCAGGCCGGGCTGCTCGAGCGTGCCGCGAAAGCGCTGCACCGTGAAGCAGAACGACCGGTGCCAGCCCCGCGCCACCGCCCGTTCACCGCCCCTCACCTCGCCCGCTGGCTTCCACAAGAGCGAGCCATAGGCGAACAGCTTCAGCGGCCCGGGCGGCGCCGAGGCCAGGATCTTGTCGCGAAACCGCGCATAGTCGTCATCGGTCATCGGGATCATGCCCGGCACCGGCCCGGCATCCTCCACTGCGCGCAAGGTGCGCGCCACCAGCGCCTCGGTTAGCGCCATCGGCGCCTTTTGTGGCGCTGATTTGCGCGGTGCGGCGGAAATCGGCTTGCTCATTGTCGTGCCTTGGCCATGGCAGCCATGTTGCCGAAGGTTCGGGGATTCTCAAGAGCCAGATGCATTCGAAACCTGGACTCCGCACCTGAGACATCCCGCGCGGCAGCTCTTACGCCTATGACACCAGCGGCATCGGCACCTTGAGCCCGTCGATCAGCGCGTCGCGGAACACCGCGATGGGGTCTACGCTGGCGCGAAGCGGCCGTAAGCAAGCGCTTCGGAACGACATTGCCTCATAAGCGTTGTCGGCCGGGAGGAAGTCATGAACGATGCGCCGGCAACGCCCGTCGGCAGGCCGCTTTCGCCAGGCGAGCTGGTCACCGTGATGTCCCATTTCCATCGCGCCGAGATCGCCCGCATGGCGGGCTGGCGCGACCGCCTCGACCGCACCAGCAATTGGGCGATCACCGTTGTCGCGGCGATGCTGTCGGTGTCGCTGTCGACGGCCAGCGCCCATCACGGCGTGCTGCTGTTCGCCATGCTGCTGGTGCTGCTCTTGTTGTGGATCGAGGCGCGTCGCTACCGCTTCTTCGATGTCTACCGCGCCCGCGTGCGCCAGTTCGAGCGCCATTATTTCGCGCAGATCTTCTCGCCGCAGCCCGACTTTGCCTCCGACTGGCTGCTGATCCTCGGTGAGAGCCTGCGCACGCCAAAATTCCTGGTCTCGCAGCGCGTGGCCCTGGCGCGCCGTTTGCGCCGCAACTACCTGCACATGATGCTGATCCTGCTGCTCGCCTGGATCCTCAAACTGTCGACCCCGAGCCTGATCGACCAAGGCGTGCCGGTCGGCTTTGTCGGCACGATGCGCGAGGCTGTCGGCGCCGCGGCGCTCGGCCCCATTGCGGGCGTTGTCATCGTCACCGCGGTTGCCCTCCTCTATGCCGGACTGCTGGCAGCCGCCTTCCTGACAGCGGGCGACGACGGCGAACTCTCCTTCGGCGACGTTCACGTCTGAGCTCGATATTCTGAACTCGATGCCGAGCCAACACCTCGTGACGGATGGCTGCAACGCAAACCCCAGCCGCGCGTTGTGATGGTCAGTCCGCGGCGGCGTCTTGAAGGGACCCATGATCCACCCACTGGCAACAAGGTCGCACGGCCCCGCGGCCGCCCTTTCGATGGCCGCCGCCCTTTCGCTGGCCACCGCCCTCTCGCTGGCAATTGTCGCCCTCGCCCCGGCGAGCCAGGCGCTGGCCGCGCAGCCTGCCGGCCACGCCTCGGGCATGGGCGGCTCGGCGGAAGGGCTGTTCGTCGCCGAGATCGTGCTCCTGCTTCTGGTCGGCCGTGGCCTTGGCGAGATCTTCCAGCGCTTCGGGCAGCCGGCGATCATGGGCCAGCTGATCGGCGGCATCCTGCTCGGGCCGTCGCTGTTCGGCTGGCTCTGGCCAAGCGCCCAGCATCTGATCTTTTCCACCGATCCGGCGCAGAAAGGCATGATCGATGCCGTCTCGCAGCTTGGCATTCTGCTGCTCCTGCTGCTCACCGGCATGGAGACGGATTTGCGCCTCGTGCGGCGGGTGGGCGCGGCCTGTTTTTCGATCTCGATCACCGGCGTAGTCCTGCCTTTTGCCTGCGGTTTCGCGCTGGCGCGGGTCTTGCCGGATTCGCTTCTGCCCGAGCCGAGCGAGCGCATCGTCGCCGGGCTGTTCCTCGGCACGGCGCTGTCGATCTCCTCGGTGAAAATCGTCGCCATGGTGGTGCGCGAAATGAATTTCATGCGCCGCAATCTCGGCCAGGTCATCGTCTCCTCGGCAATCATCGAGGACACGATCGGCTGGCTGATCATCGCCGTCACTTTCGGCATCGCCACCAATGGCAGCCTGCAGGTGCTGCCGCTCATCACCACGGTGGCCGAAGTGGCGCTGTTCATGGTGTTCTCCTTCACCATCGGCCGCCGTCTGGTCTTCACCCTGATCCGCTGGAGCAACGACTCTTTCCGGAGCGAATACGCCGTCATATCGGTCATTCTCATCATCATGGGCGTGATGGCCCTGATCACCAATCTGATCGGCGTGCACACCGTGCTCGGCGCCTTCGTCGCGGGCATATTGGTCGGGGAATCGCCGATCCTGTCAGATCACATCGAGGGCCAGTTGCGCGGCGTCATCACGGCGCTGTTCATGCCGGTGTTCTTCGGCATGGCCGGCCTGTCCGCGGACCTTACCGTGCTTACCGACCCGACGCTGGCGCTGCTGACGTTGGCGTTGGTGCTGATCGCCAGCATCGGCAAGTTCTCGGGCGCCTTTCTCGGCGGCCGGCTGGCCGGCATGTCTCTGAAGGAGTCTACCGCCGTCGGCAGCGCCATGAACGCGCGCGGCTCGACCGAGGTTATCGTCGCTTCGATCGGCCTGTCGATGAACATCCTCTCCCACAATCTATTCACCATGATCGTCACCATGGCCGTCATCACCACGCTGGCCATGCCGCCGATGCTGCGCTGGGCGCTCGGCCGACTGCCGGTCGGCGACACCGAAAAGCAGCGCGTCGACCGCGAACTGCTCGACGAGCGTGGCTTCGTCTCCAAGCTGGAGCGGTTGCTGCTGCTCGTCGACGACAGCCCGGTCGGAAAATTCACCGCCTATCTCGCCGGCCTCGTCGGCGGCGGCAGCGGCATGCCGACCACGCTGCTCCACCTCAAGGATGGCAAACTGCCCGGCCCTGCCCGCGACAAAGGTCCCGAGCGGGCCTCCAAGCAGGTCAAGAGGGGCGCGGCCAGAAGCGCCAGGGCTGTCAGGAAGGCCGAGGATACACCCGTCGACAAGGTCCACCTCACGGCTCGCACCGAGCTTGAAGCCACCACCGAGACGATCGCGGCGGAAGCCCGCAAGGGCTACGGCCTGCTTCTGGTCGGGCTGGACAACGCGCTGGCCGAAGGCACCTTCAGCGGCACGCTGAACGCCATCACCAGCGGCTTCGACGGCCCGCTCTGCCTGGTGCTGAATGGCGCCAACGCTGATGGCAAGATGCCGATGCTGCGCGCCGGCGCGACCATTCTGGTTCCCGTCAACGGCACCGAGGTAGCCCGGCGCGCGGCCGATTTCGCGCTCGCCTTGGCGCGGCCGCACCGGGCGCGCGTAAAAGTCCTTTATGTCTCGCAGGCCCGCAAGGGCAGCCGGCCAAGCTCGGTTTCGCACCGCCGCGAGGAGGCCGTGCTCAAGGATGTCGCCGATCTCGCCGACCGCTATGGCGTCGCCGTCGAAACCGCGATCAGGACGCGCGCCACGCCCGACAAGGCGATCGCCAGGGAGGCCGCCAAGGGCGCCGCCATGGTGGTGATGGGCGTCACGCAACGGCCGGGCGACGAGCTGTTCTTCGGCGACACGGCGAGCGCGGTGCTGGCCGCCGTCGCCTGCCCGGTCGTGCTTCTGGCCAGCGACCGCGTCCGGCGAACCGAAGCCGCCGCCGAGGAGGCGGCAGCCGAGACTGGGGCTTGATGCCTGTCGGCCTTACGGGAATACGCAACTCCCCAGGGGAAGCGCTGCGCACTTTTCCTGGAATTGCGCCTACAGGCCGAGGAATTGCCGTCCGATCATGTAGCCCAGCGCCGCCGCGACGAGCGGAAACAGCGCCGGCGCGACCTTGCCGAAGAAGGAGACGCTTGTGTCCTTGGGCGGCACATAGCGTCCATTGCCAAGATTCTTGGTCATTGCGTACCCCACGCCATCAGCTAATTAGCAGATGCTTATTGACGCATGGCCGCATTAACGGGTTGCAAAGAAATTCGATCGAAAGCCGGCCATTTGAGTGGATGACTGGCGAATGCGGCTTGGCTTGGCCTGGATCTCGGAAGCGAGTTTGCCCGCGGCATCGCGCAGCCGCCGGGGCATCGGTCGTCGAGCAGCCGATCCGGCCGCTGCTTCAGCTCCCGCCAATAGGCCTGGTCGGCGTCAGGCAGGGCATAGCCCGGCGCGACGCTGGCGAAATAGGCCAGCAGGTCGCGAACATAGTCGCGCGTGAAGCGAGGCGCCCAGCGCTCGACCAGCCATCCCTTGCGGCTGACGACCTCCGGGCCCGCCTGCCGCAGGCGCGCCGGAAGCGTGGAACCGCAATCGGTGCCGAGCACGCCCCGTCGCGAACCCTGCAGCCTGGCGGCCATGAAGCCGCCAGCAGGGCCCGGTCCATGGGCAGGATTTGCAGGATGGTCGAATCGAAATCCTTGACCGCGAAGATGCCGCCCGGCTTCAGCACGCGCCTGGCCGCAACAGGGATAGAAGAGCACCCAGCGGCACCACGCAATGCCCCGCGGGAACCGACGCCGCTCTACGCCGGCAAGGACGGCTCGGTGTTGGGTTCCAGCGCCTCTTCCGCCTCATGGTCGTCTGGAAGCACGTCGCCATGCACCGCCAGTGGCCGGCCGATCCAGATGGGATCGACCAGATGGTCGCGCTTGGGATTGCTCGTGTTCGGGTGGATGAGGATGCTCAGGCCGCCATGGTTCAGCATCAGCCATGGAACCAGCGCGCCGAATATCCCGGTCGCGAAGGAGACCTGGTACATGGCCTTGTCGTGCGGCCCGATCTGTCTGTCGTGCCAATTGCCCAGGCGCACGCGGAATCGTTCCGCGATGCGCAGCCGCAGCCATTCGGCCCGCTGCCGCTCGGCCTGCCCGTCGAAATAGACATGCGCGTGATAGCTGGCGATCTCGGCAAGTGGCCGTGGACTGTCTTGGCTCATCTCGATGCCCTCCTCGCGGCATGTCCCACCATTCAGCCCAAGAACGCGGTTTAGGCAAGGTCACCGACTGCCCGCTCGAGCCGCCGGGAAGATCGGCACCGGCCGGACGCGGTTCTCGCCGACCAGGCATGCGGTGACGCCGCTGGCGCCGCGAGGCTTTCGGCCCCGCGCGCTTCGTGTAGTCTGTTCGTCCCCTTGGAAAATGACAAGATGAACACCGCCGAAACCCTGCCCTATCTGTCTTCCCGGCTGCTCGACCGCCTGTCGATCTCGACAGTCGACATGGTCGGCGAGATCGAACGCCAGATATCAGGCCAGCGGCGCGGCGAGGTCTGGTGCGCGCCGAAGGCGGTCGTGCTGCCGGGCGACGACCGCTACATCATGGCGACGCTGGGCGTCGCCTCCACGCCGCCCGTGCTGGCGACGAAGTCCCTGGTCGTCAACCCCCGCAACGCCGCGCGCGGATTGCCCACGCTCAATTCGCTGATCACGCTGCTCGACGCCGAGACAGGCCTGCCGCTTGCCCTGGTCGACGGCAATTGGGTGACGGAGAAACGCACGGCCGCCTTGAGCGCCGTCGCCGCCAAGCGCATGGCGCGCGGCGATGCGTCTTCGGTCGCCTTCATCGGCTGCGGGGTGCAAGCGCGTGGACATTTAGAGACATTCGCCGACCTCTTCGCCTTGCGCGAAATCCGCGCCTTCGGCCGCGGCGTCGCCAACCGCGACGCGCTGTGCCAAATGGCGCAATCGCGGGGACTGGAAGCAATCCCATGCGACACGGCAAGGGCCTCCATCGAAGGCGCCGACATCGTGGTGACGACGGTGACCCTGGTGCCCAAACCCGCGCCCTTCCTCGACGCAAACTGGCTGAAGCCAGGCAGCTTCGCCGTGATGACCGACCAGGCCCTGCCCTGGCTGCCGCAGACAATGCCCCGCTTCGACCGCATCATCGTCGACGATTTGGAGCAGGAGAGAAATATGGCCAAGCCGATGGTCGACCCGACGCTGGTTGTGGGCGACCTGACGGGGCTGGTGTGTGGGGATTTCGCGGGGAGGCAGGGGCCGGGCGAGACGACGGCGTTTGTGTTCCGGGGGCTGGCAGTGGGGGATTTGGCGGTGGCTGCGCTGGCGTATGGCCGCGCCCAAATGGCTGGGGCGGTTGGGGCGTAGGCGGTGCGGGAGAGCGTCCCGTGTGGCTGGATAGGGCGAGCAGTAAGTCCGCTTTTGGTGAGGGGAAAACGAAAGCGGACCCTTTAAGCTCAAACATCGGATCTCGTTGGGGGCCCCCGGGCATCGTTCTGCGGCATCCATTTTGGCTAATGAGCTGCCCCCACCCGGGCAATTGCCACGAAACCGACGGATTGCATTGCCGCTGCCCCAAGGGGCCAAGCATGCTCGCAATCAAAGTAGTACTAGAGTACGTTCTCAAGCCAAGCTTTTGCCCTTGGAGGTGGGACACCAGCGTATGGAGCGACGGCTCACTGCAATCCTTGCTGCCGACGTGGTCGGATATAGCACGCTCATGGGCGAGGATGAGGTCGGTACGCTTGAACGGCTGAAAAGCTGCCGCCGCGAGTTGATCGACCCTTCGATCAAGGAATTCCGCGGTCGCATGGTCAAACTCATGGGCGACGGGGCACTGGTCGAATTCGCGAGTGTTGTCGATGCAGTCCAGTGCGCCGCAGCGATTCAGCGCCGGATGGCTGCCCGAGACCAGGGCCCCTCCGGCCCACGGCACATCAGGTTTCGTATCGGGGTCAATCTCGGCGACGTCATCGTCGAGGAAAATGACCTATACGGCGATGGCGTAAACATCGCCGCTCGCCTTGAGGCGATGGCCGAGCCAGGCGGAGTCTGCATCTCCGGAACAGCGTTCGATCATGCCGTCCACAAGGTGGACGTCGGCTTTGCCAGTCTTGGCGAGCAGCGCCTCAAGAACATCGCCGATCCGATTCGCGCGTATCGGCTGCTGCTCGATCCCGCTGCCGCGGGCAAGGTCGTGGCCGCGCCACACTGGCCGCGCTCGCGCATTCTGATCCTGGCGAGCGTCGCGGCCCTGGTAGTTGCCGTGCTTGCCGGCATGTTCGCCTGGCAGAAGTTGTCGTTGCCGTCGCGGCCATCGGTCGCCGTGCTGCCGTTTGCGAACCTAGACGGCGATCAAGGCCAGGACTATTTCGTTAACGGCATAACCGAAGACTTGATCACGGATCTCACCAAGCTTTCCGGTCTGGACGTCATCGCACGCAACTCGGTTTTCGCCTACAAGGACAAGCCTGCGGCGGTGGCAGACGTCGCGCGCGACCTTGGGGTCCGCTTTGTCGTCACAGGGAGCGTCCGCCGCACCGGCGATCAGATCCGGCTCAATGCCCAGCTTATCGATGCGGCAACGGGCGATAATCTATGGGCCAACCGGTTCGACCGTGGCATGGCCGGCGTGTTTGCCATCCAGGACGAGATGAGCGGGGAGATCGCCAAGGCCCTTGGCATCCGGGCTTCGGCTGCGGAGAGCGAACGAATGGCGCGTCCGCCGACCGAAAACCTTGAAGCATACGACTTCTATCTTCGTGCAGAGCAGACAGCACGGACCGGTCGGCGCAACGGACTGCGGGAGGCGCTCACGCTCTACGACAAGGCGGAGCAACTCGACCCAGCCTTTGCCGAAGCCTTCGCGGCTGATGCAAGCATGACAGTCTATATCTGGCGCGAATCGTTCAACGACATCATGCAGAGCGCACCGGCCCGCAAGCGTGCCTATGAGAAGGCAAGCCGTGCGCTGCAACTCGACCCAGATCTTTCGTCGCCTTACGCGATTCTTGGCATCATGCAGGTCGTGGATCGCCGCTACGAGGAAGCCATCGCTTCGGTTGAGCGAGCCGTAGCACTTGGCCCCGGCGATGCCGAGACGCAAATAGCCCTGGGATACGTGCAGCTGTTCGCTGGCAATCATGCCGAGGCTGCGGAAGCGGTCGAGACAGCTCTCAGGCTCGATCCCAACCTTTCACCCATCAACCGACAAATTGCCGGTCTGGTCTTTCTCATTCGAGGAAGCAACGACAAGGCGATTGAGGCGCTCGAACGCACCCGCAACGATGCGCCATCAGTCGGAGATTTCACGATCACGCTTGGTGCCGCCTACGCTCGCGCCGGCCGCCTTCAGGATGCCAGGGCGGCGGTCGCCGAGGGAATGGGTGCCATGTCGACACCGGGGTTCGATTCATTGTCCGCATACCGGCTCAACGGTGCCCAGTACCGTAGCCCGCAGGATTTGGCTCTCATCATCGACGCGTTACAGCAGGCGGGCTTGCCCGAATGGCCGTTTGCCTTTACCGGCGACGAGCAGAATCGATTGAAGGGCAAAGAGATCGCCTCGTTGGTGCTGGGCCATACGCTGCAAGGCAAGCTTGAGCCCGGTCTCCAACCAGCCTTCCTGCAGATAGGCAGCGACGGCAAGGCAGCCTTCCGCTCTACGACGCGGCTAGTCACCGAGACTGTTCGTCTGGATGGCGACCTGTTGTGCGAGCTAAGCGAGAATATGTTCGGGCGCCCCGACTGCGGACCTGTCTACAAACGCCGCGACGATGCCGTCAACGGCTATTCCTTTGTCAATTCAAGCAAGGTGTTTCACTTCACTGTAGTCCAGTAGGCGGACTTGGTATCAGTGATACTTATCGAGCTTCAGGTTGGCGACGACCTTCGGCCAGTTAGCGTCGGCTTTCGGTATTTCTTCATCCGCGCGCGCAGCGAAACTGTCCGCATTGCCGACGTCGTAGACCAGGTAGAGCTTACCGTCGATAATCTTGAACGCTTCCGGATCGACATTAATCGTGACCCCTCCCCCTACGACTTCGCCAGCACAGTAGCCGCCATATTGAGGAGCGTACTTGACCGGCTCGCTCATGAACATTTCCTGGTGTTTCTTGCTGGCGAAATGCCAAGGTGTTCCCAGCCATTCATAAGTGAATTCTTCGGAGCCCTTTACGGCCTTGCCATCAGTGAAGTAAGCAACCGTATCGTAGCCCATGATCGCCACCCCGCCGAAATAGCCAGTGTTTACCGATCCGTCAGCCCAGGCCGATCCCGCGCCGGCGACCGCAGCTGCCGCGACCAGGGCAGCCGCCCCCAAATTCCGAACCAGCCGCGACTTGATCATCGTGCTCATCTGCATCCTCCGTTAATCGTGGATCTCCGCGCACTTTGCCGCATTAGCCTCGCCAAGGATCTTGGCCTGGCAGGTAGCACCATGGCGCTTGAACAGTCGTAATATATCGGTGTTGCCCTTCCAGAATGCGCGCGTTGTCGGCATGTAGCCATGCCCCTCGGGATGGTTCACATCGGCACCTTTCCCAATAAGGAATTCGGCCAATTCCAGGTGGTTTTCCTCGCCAGCCACCAACAACGGCGTAGCGCCCGCCTTATTGACGGCATCGTCGAGCACCGCGCCTTTTTCCAGCAGCAGCTTGGCGATCGGCAGGCTGCCCGAGAAGGCCGCCGCATGAAGGGGGGTAAAGCCGCCCGAGTTACGCGCCATCACGTCGGCGCCCTTGCCCAGCAGGAATTCGGCGATTTCGGGCTGGTTGTCGAGCGCGGCAGCGATGAGGAGGGTTGCCTGGTCGCGCGCCCGGCTGTCGACCTCGGCACCGTTTGCCAGGGCTTGCTCCACGGCGCCCTGGTCGCCTGCGGCGACAGACTCGAACAATTGCTCACCTGCGGCTGCTGTTGTAGCCGCCAATACCAGCATACCCAGTGCCAGCAGTCCGCGCATAACGCCGTGGTAGCATATTAGCTTGGAGTCATACAAGCGCCTTTGGGCTCACCAGGAGGATGCCGACGTGCGATCCAGCCGGGCATAGCGAACGCGGCCCAAGTGGAAGAGGCGCAGGGCTTTGGCTTCGACTAGGGCCACAGTTTTGGTTTGGCTTGAAAATCCGACTACCGGTCGTGGGCGGCCCCATGGAAACTTGTCTAGTTCCGCGATTGGACGGCCGGCAACCGCAAACGTAGCCGTTCACTGGGATTCCGCTTTCCGGATGCGACTATGGTCTGCTCAACGACTGACATTGGGCGCGAAGGTGACATCTATACCTCGCATCCTCTCCCTCACCCACCAGCCAGTCTCGGCAGCAAAAAAATCTCCGCCCCCGGCGGCAGCTTCTTCGCCCACGTGTCCCTGTAAATCACCCCGTCGATCGCCACCGCGATCCCGCGATCGATCCACGGCTCGAAGCCGGGATACTGTTCAGCCAGTTTCCTGAACAGCTCCCTGATGTCCTTGGCCTCGACCTCGACCTTGCTCTTGCCGCCGGCGAGCTGGCTCAGCGCACCCCATAGGGTGACTTCGACCATCGCCTGCCCCTATTCCTGATGGAGTATGATGTTATCCGAAAACCGCTTCGCACTTTTCGGCATCATGCTCTTAGCCTTCCCGTTCCGCCTCGATCGCCGCCAGGATGCGCGGCGGCGACATCGGGATGTGGGTCATGCGCACGCCGGCCGCGTTCGACACCGCGTTGGCGATCGCCGCCAGCGGCGGCACGATCGAGGTTTCGCCGACGCCGCGCACGCCATAGGGGTGGTTGGGGTTGGGGATTTCCAAGATCTGCGTGTCGATCATCGGCAGGTCGGAGCACACCGGGATGCGGTAGTCGAGGAAGCCGGCGTTCTGCAGCCGGCCGTCCTTGCCGTAAATATACTCCTCGTTGAGCGCCCAGCCGATGCCTTGCGCGGCCCCGCCCTGGTACTGGCCCTCGACATAGGTCGGGTGCACCGCCTTGCCGGCATCCTGCACCACCGTGTAGCGGATCACCTTGGTCGAACCCGTCTCGGGGTCGACCTCGACGTCGCATATATGGGTGGCGAAGGAGACCCCGGCGCCGTCGGCGACGAGCTCGCTATGGCCGGCGATCGGCCCACCCGTGGTGCCCGATTTGGCGGCGATCTCCTTCAGCGACAGCTTGCCGAGATTGCCGTGCTTCTCGCCCTTGGCGACCGCGTGGCCCTGCTCCCAGATCACGTCGTCGACCGAGATGTCCCACATCAGCGCGGCGCGCTCGCGCAGGATCTTGATCGCGTTGCGGGCGGCCGAGATCGTCGCCATCGAGGACGAGAATGTGCCGCGGCTGCCGTCGGTCATGTCGTTGTAACCGAGGGAAGAGGTGTCGGCGACCACCGCCTTGAGCTGGGAATAGTCGATGCCGAGCTCCTCCGCCGCGACCAGCGACAGCGACGCGCGGGAACCGCCGACGTCGACCGTACCCACGGCTAGCGACACCGAGCCGTCCATGCCGATGTTTAAGTCCACGCAGGTCTGGCCGCCGAAATTGAACCAGAAGCCGCAGGCCATGCCCCTGCCCTGGTTCTCCTTCAGCGGCGCCTTCATGTGCGCATGGCTCTTCACCGCTTCAAGCGTCGGGCCGATGCCGATCGGGCCGTAGACCGGGCCGTAGGAGGAGCGCGTGCCTTCCTGCGCGGCGTTCCTGATGCGGAACTCGACCGGATCCATGCCGAGCTCCTTGGCGAGCTCATCGACGGCACTTTCCACCGCGAAGGCCGCCATCGGCGCCGAGGGGGCGCGATAGGCGGCGGTCTTCGGCCGGTTGACCAGCACTTCGTAGCCCACCGTCTTGACGTTATCGAGCTTGTAGCAGGCGAACGCCGTCATGGCGCCGATCTCGGCCCAGGAACCGGCATAGGGGCCCGCGCTGTAGCGCAGCGTCGCTTCGGCCGCCGTGATGGTGCCGTCCTTGCGCGCGCCGATCTTGACGTCGATCGAGGTGGCGCTCGTCGGGCCCGAGGCGCGGAACACCTCGTCGCGGGTCATCACCAGCTTCACCGGGCGCCCGGCCTTGCGCGACAGAGCGAGCGCCACCGGCTCGGCCCAGACATGGGTCTTGCCGCCGAAACCGCCGCCGATCTCGGAAGAGGTGACGCGCAGCTTCGAGGCTTCCATGCCGAGCAACTGCGCGCAGTGCTGGCGGTAGACGAAATGGCCTTGCGTGCAGACCCAGAGATCAGCGGTGCCGTCGGAGCTGACATTGGCCACGCAGGCGTGCGGCTCGATATAGCCCTGGTGCGTCTGCTCGGTCTTGAACGAGCGCTCGACGATGAAATCGGCTGCCCCAAAACCCTGATGGACGTCGCCATGGCCGAATTGCGAGCGCTTGGTGACGTTGGACGGCTTGACCGGCTTTTCCTCAAGCCCTTCGGTGAAGATCGTGTCGTTGATCAGCGGCGCGTGGTGCGCCATCGCCTCGTCGACGTCGGTGACATGCGGCAGCACCTCGTAGTCGACCTCGATCAGCTTCAGCGCCTGCCTTGCCGTGCGGGCATCGATCGCCGCCACCGCGGCCACCGCATGGCCGTCATAGAGCGCCTTGGTGCGCGCCATGCAATTGTCGAGGATGTCGTACATGGCGGCATCGCCATCGGTGAGGTCGGGCAGGTCGGCGGCGGTGATCACCGCCTTGACGCCCGCAAGCGCTTCCGCCTTCGAAGTGTCGATCTTGCGGATCTTGGCATGGGCGTGCGGGCTGCGCAGCACGCGGCCGACCAGCTGGCCGGCCATGTTGAAGTCGGCGCCGTAGCGGGCGCGGCCGGTCACCTTGTCGACACCGTCGGGACGGATCGGGCGCGTGCCGACGGATGCGAATTTACGTCCCGAAAAACGCGGATCGAAATTCATCTCAGGCTCCCTTCATAACGATGGCCGCGTCCTGGACGGCGCGCACGATCTTGTCGTAGCCGGTGCAGCGGCAGAGATTGCCGGCCAGCCCGAAGCGGATTTCCTCCTCGGTCGGGTCGGGGTTCTTGGCCAAGAGATCCTTGGCCGCGATCAAGAAGCCGGGCGTGCAGATGCCGCATTGCAGCGCCGCATGTTCCAGGAACTTCTGTTGCAGCGGGTGCAGCCGGTCGCCATGCGCCATGCCCTCGACGGTCTCGATGCGGCGGCCCTCGGCTTCAGCGCCCAGCACCAGGCACGAACAGACCAGTCGGTCGTCGACGATGACGCTGCAGGCGCCGCAGTCGCCCGTGCCGCACCCTTCCTTGGCGCCGGTCAGCCCGAGCCGGTCACGCAGCACGTCGAGCAGCGTCTCGTCGGGCTGGCAGAGATATTCGACATTGTCGCCGTTGATCGTGGTTGAAACTGCTACGCCAGCCATCATTTGCCTCCTGCACGTGCATAGGCGGTCATTGCGGCCCGCCTGGCCAGCACGCCCGCAACCTTGCGCCTGAATTCGATTGTGCCTCTCTTGTCGTCGATCGGGCGGCAGGCCCCGGCGCAGACCTTGGCCAGCCGCTCCAGCGCTGCCTCGTCGAGCTTGCGGCCGATCAGGGCCTCGGCCCCTTCTTCCACCAGCAACACGGTCGGCGCCGCAGCGCCGATCGCCACCCGGGCCGCCGTCACGACGCCTGCCTCGTCCAGCGTCAGGTTGACGCCGGCGCTGACCACGGCGATGTCCATCTCGGTGCGCGGAATGAACCTGAGATACGCATCGGCCGAACGCGGCGCAGGCTTGCCGAGCAGGATCGCCTCGATGATCTCGCCCTTGGCGAGCGAGGTCCGGCCCGGCGCGGTCGGCACCGTCTCGACGGCAATGGTGCGCTTGCCCGACGGGCCGACGACCACGGCCTTGGCGCCCGCCGCCACCAGCGCCGGAACGCTGTCGGCCGCCGGCGAGGCGTTGCACAGATTTCCGACAATGGTGCAGCGTCCCTGCACCTGCTTCGAACCGATCAGCTTGGCAGCTTCGACCACGCCGGGCCAAGCCTTCTTCAAGCCGGCGTTCTCGCCGAGCACGGCGCAAGGCACGGCGGCGCCGATGCTGAACCCATCGGCGGTTTCCCTGATATCGCGCAAGCCTGCGATCGACTTGATGTCGATGATCAGTTCGGGTTCGACAAAGCCGCCCTTCATCCTCACCAGGAGGTCACTGCCACCGGCAAGGATGGCGGCGGGGCCGGCCGATCCGGCCAATTGGCCGACGGCGTCTTCGATTGAAAGCGGACGTATGTAGCGCATCGTCTCCCCTTGGTATCGCGATTTCAGCGACCGTTATAAACAATCGTCTCATAATGACCATCCGTTTCCCGAGCCGAGGCGATTGGGCCAGGTGCGGCAAAATGCGGTCCACTTGACCTGGAACATGGCCGGGAGGCGTCAGTCAGTGGGGCTTGACCGAGCGATGCCGTGCGTCGATCCTTGCCGGCCAAGGGAGGAGTTTCGATGCGACGTCTGTTGGCTGTGCTTTGCGCCGTGATGCTGGCCGCTCCCGCCGGCGCCGCGACGCTCTATTACGGCGCCCGGGTTGGAATGGAGCTTGCCATCGTCAAAAAGTCGGGCATCGGCTCCGCCCACGCCAGCATCCTGGCCAGACACGACAGGCGGAAGGCCCGCCTCTACTGCCGCGAATATGGCCATGATTTCACCGAGGAGTGCATTGATGAGGAAATGAAGGCGCCCCTGCATTTCGAAATCACCGCCAACTGCAAGACCGGCGAGTTCACCACCTTCTACGGCGCCGCCATGCTGTTCCAGGGCCGCAACAAGGGCACGGATGTGGCGACCGACTACCGGATCACCGCCGTCGACGAGAAGGTGGTGCTGGATGGCTCGGGCGCCTCGGGCTACGACTATACGCTGGATCAGTTCAAGGCGCTCTGCCCCAACCGCGTGAAATAGACCGGGCGCGAAGCCTGGCCCGCCGAAGCCCCGGACCTTGGACCGTGGCCGGCACGGCCGTTTATCGCTAGCACAGGACCGCAGTGGAGGCGAAAGACCATGACCCTGACCAATCGCGACATTGTCGAACTGACCGAGTGGCGGCGCAAGCTGCACCGGCAGCCGGAAATCTCGAACGAAGAAGAGAAGACGGCGAAAGAGGTCGTCTCCTTCCTCGCCGACACCGGGCCGGACAAGGTGCTGACCGGCCTCGGCGGCCACGGCGTCGCGGCCATCTACGACAGTGGCAAAAACGGACCAACCGTCCTGTTTCGGTCCGAACTCGATGCGCTGCCGATCGAGGAACTGTCCGGCGTGCCGCATGCTTCGCAAGTTCCTGATAAGTCGCATATGTGCGGCCATGACGGACACACCGCTATCCTGGCCGCCCTTGGCCGCCAGTTCGGGCGCGAACGGCCCGCCAGCGGCCGCGTCGTGCTTATGTTCCAGCCGGCCGAGGAAACCGGCAATGGCGCCGCCGGCGTCGTGGCCGATCCGCGCTTTGGCGAGATCGCGCCGGATTTCGCCTTCTCGCTGCACAATCTGCCCGGCGTGCCGTTCGGCGAAGTCAGGCTCAAGTCCGGCGTGGTCAATTGCGCCTCCCGCGGCATGCGCATCNCGCATTCCTCCATGCCCGAGACCGGAACCTCGCCCATGCTGGCTATCTCCGAGTTGATGCCTGCCCTGCCCGCGCTCGGCCGCGCGACTTTCGCCGATGATGATTTCTCCATGGTCACCGTCACCCATGCGCGGATGGGCGAAGCCGTGTTCGGCATCGCGCCCGCCCACGCCGAGGTCTGGGCGACGCTGCGCACCCGCCGCGACGAGCGCATGGCGGACCTCTGCGCCGCCGCCGAAACCCTGGTCAAGGAGATCGCCGGCCGCCACGGCCTCTCCGCCAGCTTCGATTATCACGAAATCTTCGTCGCCAGCGTCAACTCGCCGGATGCGGTGGAGCACCTGCGGCGCGCCCTCGATGAAGAGAGCGTCGCGCATGGCGAGGAAGCCTTGCCGATGCGCGCCTCCGAGGATTTCGGCGTGTTCGGCCACAGCGCCAAGTCGGCGATGTTCTTCCTGGGTGCGGGCGAGCGGCACCCTGCCCTGCACAATCCCGATTATGACTTTCCCGACGACCTGATCCCGATCGGCTCGAAGATATTCATGAGGACGGCGCGCAACCTCCTCGGCTGATCTCAGCGGCACCCGGCCAGCTCTGCCGCGAAGCGCCGTCCCCAATCAACTGGCCAACTGGACTCCTCGAACTGGATATTTCCAACGGGCCGGATTGTGTGGCATCTGTCAGGGCAACGCGAGGAGTTCGAAAATGTACACGCCGCCCGCCTTCCGCGATGACGACAAGGACAGCCTCTTGGCGACGATCCGCGCCGCCCGGCTGGCCAATCTCGTCACCGCCACGGCGGACGGACCGCTCGCCACCCCCCTGCCGCTTTTTCTCGACGAGACCGAGGGCGAGCACGGTGTCATCCACGGCCACCTGGCCAGGGCCAACCCGCAGTGGCGCGTTCCCGCGATCGGCGACGGGCTGGCCATCTTCATGGGCCCCGACGCCTATGTGACGCCGGCCTGGTACGCCACCAAGCAGGAAACCGGCAAGGTCGTGCCGACCTGGAACTACGCCGCTGTCCACGCCTACGGTCCGGTCGAGTTCTTCGAGGATGCGGACAGGCTGCTGGAGGTCGTCACCCGGCTGACCAACCTGCACGAAGGCGCCCGCGCCGCGCCCTGGGCCGTGTCGGACGCGCCAGCGGACTTCATCCAGTCGCAGCTTCGCGGCATTGTCGGCCTGCGCATGCCGGTCGTCAGGCTCGAAGGCAAGCGCAAGATGAGCCAGAACCGCAACGCTTCCGACCGCGCCGGCGTGGCCTCCGGGCTGGCCGCGAGCGAGCGTCCGTCCGACCGCGAGGTCTCCGCCCTCATCCCGTGAGGGCACGACGCCTCACCTTGCCAGCACCAGGTCCGCGTCGTCGAGAACGTAGCGGACATAACGGTAGTCGCGAATGAAGGTGATCCGGCCGTCGCGCCATTCCAGCCACATGAAATGGCTGGGTTTCGCGTCGGCCGGGTCTTCGAACACCGCGATCACCTCGCGGCCCTCGACCCATGCCGGCCTGAGCCACAAGCCGTCGCTCTTGGCGTAGATCGTGAAGAACATGCCGACGTCGGCGGCCCCCGCGCGCGGCTTGTGCGTGGACTGATGGAGCCTCACATCGTCGGCCAGCAGCGCGCGCAAGCCGTCCCAGTCGCGTCGGTTGAACAGATTGACGTAGCGCACGATGGCCGCCGAAGCGACGCGCGCATCGGGGAGCGGATTGGCCTCGGCGTTGATCCGCCGAAGCCGGGCGCGGCCGCGCGCCAGATGCGCCTTCACCGCATCGACCGTGATGCCGAGCAGGGCGGCGATGTCGGCCAGCGGCTCGTCGAGCACATCCCTAAGGATGACCACGCTGCGTTGCGTCACCGGAAGCCCGGCGAAGCGCGACACGGCGGTTTGCACGGCTTGCCTGCGCATCAGCACCTCCACTGGGTCGGCTTCGTCGGCTATATCGAGCGCCGTCTCGATGGGCTCGGCAACGCGGATCGCGCGGCTGCGCAGCAGGTCAAGCGCGCGGTTGTGGGCGATCCGGAACAGCCAGGGCCTGAGCTGAGGCACCTCACACAACTCCTCCAGGGCAACGACGGCGCGCGCGAACGTGTCCTGCACGACATCCTCGCCGTCGATGACCGAGCCCATCAGGCGCGAACAGTAGCGGTGCAGCTCCGGCCGCAAGGCGGTGGCAAGGGCAAGCAGCCCTTCCTGCCGGTCGCGCTCCACCGCTGGCTTTCCGTCGCTCAAGGACCCGCGCCCTCCATGATCGTCACCCCCGCGTCGCCGCTGAGGCCAAAGATGACGCCCTCGGCATATTGCGGCTCTTCCAGCAGCGAGACCACCCTGTCGCCGAACGCCCGGGGCGGCATCGGCGCGCCGAAGCGGGTGACGAATTGTTGCGGCGTGATGCCCATCGAGCCGGCATAAGCGCCGGCGGCCGCATCGCCGATCCCGGTGTCGAGGATCATCTGCCGCGGCACGATCGCCTGGAAGCGGATGCCGAGGCCTTTCTCCTGCGCCACGCCATTGGCGTATTTGGCCATGAACCAGAGCATCCGCTTGGCGCCGCCATAACCGCCCGACATCTGCGACCCGGTGACGGCCGCACCGCTCGACCCGACCAGCACCCGGCTGCCCGGCCCGAGCGGCAGGTTCAGCGCCGCCTGCAGCCAGTAGAGCCCGGCCTTCACGTCGGTTTCCCAGGCGATGGAGAAATCCTCCCACTTCAACTGGTCCAGCCGCCCCATCCGGGGCGTGGCGCCGGCGTTGAGCACCAGTATGTCAGGGCGGACCTCGCCAAGAATGCGATAGGCAGCGTCCTCGTCCGTGACATCGGCCGCGATGGTGGCGACCCCAAGCCGGGCACCGACCGCCTGCAGCGCCTCGGCGCCACGTGCGACCACGGTCACGCTGGCACCCTGCTCGACCAGCGTTTCGACCAATCCGAGGCCAAGCCCACGGCTGCCGCCCGTGACCACGATTTTCTTATCCCTGAGGCTCATTTGACCCTGCTCCAGTGTTTCACTGTAGCTAAGACGTTTGAGGGTTGGGAAAAGAGTCAGCGGTTTGCGAGATTTGATGATGTCGTCAGCCAGAAACCAGGTCGACAGTCCGCGCGGCTTCTCGCTATGGATCTTGAGGAAAATTCGTGCGCCGGTTTGGACATTGGGGCGCGACATGTGCTCCATGGGCAGGTGACGAAGCGGCGGGGAAGAAGTGAAGCGCGTTTTTCGACTGTTTGCCACGGCGGTCATGGCATCCGCACTGAGCGGCTGCACCAGCGTTTCCTACTACGCGCAATCGCTGGAGGGTCATGTCCGGATCATGGCCGCGCGCCAAGACGTTGGAAAACTGATCCAGGCCCCTTCGACACCCAAGGCATTGCGCGCCAAGTTGACATCGGCAAGCGCCATAAGGCGGTTCGCCACGGATGAGCTGGCACTGCCCGAAAACAACAGCTACCGCAGCTATGTCGACATCCACCGGGACGCCGTGACCTGGGCCGTTTTTGCCGCCCCGCAATTCTCGCTCACGCCCAAGACATGGTGCTTTCCGGTTTTCGGCTGCGTTCCGTACCGGGGTTACTTCGATCGGAAATCCGCGGCCGAAAGCGCCGTCGAACTTCATCGACAGGGGCTCGACGTCTATGTCACCGGCATCACCGCCTATTCCACGCTGGGCTGGTCCAGTGACCCGCTGCTCAGCACCATGCTGCGTCAGGACGACACCTATCTCGCAAGCCTTGTCTTTCATGAACTGGCGCATCAGCGCCTCTATGTGAACGGCGATTCCGCATTCAATGAGGCTTTCGCGGTCGCTGTCGAAACCACCGGCACGAGAAAATGGCTCCGCGCCGCCGGCGACCGCGCCGGATTGCGCCGCTACGAGACCGATCGCAAGCGCAGCGCCGATTTTCTCGCATTGGTGTCGAGAACCCGCGACGAGCTGCGGCAGGTCTATGAAAGCTCCCGCACCCCCGATGAGATGGCAGCGGCCAAGGCAGCCACGCTCGACAGGCTGCGGACGCGCTACCGGCAAATGCGCGACAGAAGCTGGGCCGGATACCGGGGATACGACGCCTGGTTCAATGCGCCGATCAACAACGCAAAGCTCGCCGCGACGTCTGTTTACGGCGAACAGGTTCCGGCGTTTATTCGCTTGTTCGATTTATGCTACGGCGACTATCCAAGGTTCTACGCATCAGTTCGACGGATCGCCGATCTGCACGAACCGGCCCGTGGCAAAGCGCTCAAGGCCGCGACCACCTGTGATTGACTTGAACGGCACGGGTTGCTGCGATGTCGGACTAGGCCCGCGAGCTGACGGCCAGCTTCTAAGCTGAAGTCACCGGCAAGCCAACGATCCGGCGTGCGCGTCGAGCACGAAACGCTCGCATTGCTCGCCGTCGGACCCATCGATGAAGCTCTCGACATGTGTGAAGCCGAGCTTCGCCAGGATCCGCAACGACGCGACATTGCGCACCGCCGCTTCGGCCGTCACCTGATCGAGCGCCAGGGCCTCGAAGGCGTAGCGAACCACTTCGCGTGCCGCTTCGGACCCCAGCCCCTGCCCCCAATGCGTACGCCCCAGCACAAATCCTAACGCGGCTGTCTTGGCCTCGTTCGCGCCGAAGGACAGGGTTATCGTCCCGATCGCGTCCGACACGTCTGCCTGGTCTATCGACCATTTGATCGCCCGGCCGTCGACCAACCGCTGACGCGCAAGGGCGAGCCATCGCGCGCCCGCGCTCAAGTCGTCGGCAACGGGATCGCCGGCAAGGAAGGCGGATTCGACATCGCTCGCCCGCGCGAACCAGGCCGGAATATCCCGCTCGCCCGGCGCCCGAAGCACGAGCCTTGGTGTGGTGAGCCTGGGAACTGTTTTCATCGAAGGCATTTTCGCCCTGGGGCAGCGCCAATGCAACGGCGCTGAGCCGCGGCGGCTGACCGCCAGGACAGAATTCGACCCCAGGGTACGCCCAACCGTCTTCAGCCTCAGCGCCGGGCGCTTCGATCGGCACTTCAATCACTCCGGGCCACCGGCTGCCGCCGATCTGCGAGTGGCGTGAGATTTGGTGATGCCGCCAGCCCACCACAGGGCGGACCATGGCAACGCGTCGGCGATTCGCGATGAACGGCCGTTGTGGGGCCGTGTATGGACGGCGGCTTTACGGAAGCTGAAGCGGTCGAGCATGCCCAGATAGTTACAATTTAGAGCTTTGCAGCAGCTTTGGTTTCGGCGCTAAAACGGGAAAGGGTCTCGGCCTATTGAGCCCGCAGGCCTGAGGCCAAGAGTGCCTGGAACAGAATAGAGCCTGCCCAGACCAAACCTTGGTTTGGTCGAACGCAAGCCCGGAGCGCAAATGCGGACGAGGGACCGCTGCTCATCCTGCATAAGGATGAGGGCGAACACCCCCAGGTTTCGTTCGTGGCAGAGTTTGAGGCATGAGGCGTAGTCAAGTGTCGATTCGTCCACGCAGGCAGGGCCGCCGGTCCCGCCCTGCAAATATAGACACGACCCAAGATCCGTCTCTTGATGCCAGCGATAAAGCTGCCGCGCCCCGGGCGTAAAGCCGGTCGTTCTCTCTTGCTGCGCCTGTCGGGAGAGCAGAGCAAGATTTGCCTCACATTGGGCAAGCTCGCCAATCGCCCTTGTGGCAGCCGCCGACCACGATGCGCCTGCCGCAAACCCCATCGCCGGACACCGGCCGGAACTGTCGCTGGAGATTGCCGCAACGACTGGCACCGCCAAATCCAACGTAAGTCGCAGAAGCCGCAATTGGCGACCTCGGTGCCGAAGCCAATCCTCGTAAGACGATACGGTGTCGCTTGCCATCGACTTCGGATCTATTCGAGGCAGGACAAGTCGATTGTACCACCAGATAGAGGTCGCATCTCGCTCTATCAGCTCGAGAAGGGCGCTCATCGCAGCGACCTCAGGGTTGATGCCCAGCGCAAGTCCGTTCGAGTCGGCAGCCGGCAAAGATGATTGCCCGCCACCGGCATACCCGAGGAAACACAGGCCCGCGGGCACCCAGGCTTGCTCGGTACCGAGCTTGTCGTCACTCAGGATCCAGTCTTCAGGCGCAGATCTGTCCCAGCGGGCCGGTACCATGTTGCGGGACTGTCGACTCCCGGCTTCTCGCTGGTCATATTGCTCTTCGCTGAAAAGCAGCACGTCGGGCGGCTCGACGATCCGCCCCGCGAACGCATTGGCATACGACCGGAGAATTCGCCCCTCGGGAATGATCTGGGCGAAGTAGGTCTCGTCCGCCTCATAAAGGCAGCCCTGCAGCGCCTGCTCGACCGTCGTGCCCCAACCAGACACGAAGTAAGTGCTCTCATCGCCATCCTTGGCAGCGCGAACGCGGCCGGCCGCCACAGTGAGAGGACAGCCGAGCAACGGGTCCGAGATCACCACCGGGCCATAAAGAAGACTTAACCCCACGCAGACCTCGAATGTGCGGATCTTTCGCATTGCGAGCACTTCAGAACGGACTTTGCTAGGTCGTACGTCGGAAGCTCTCGTGTGGCAGTTTACACGCTGCCGTGCGCGATCGCATCATGCAAATGTGCTAAAGTACGTTGGAACGTCCGACCCGAGGTATGGATTGACCCCAAAGCATGGATTGACCGTAAACAAGGGCCCCCTGAAGCGGCGCCTGGCTGCGATCGTGGTCGCCGACGTGGTCGGCTATTCGCAACAAATGGCGGAAGACGAGGAAGGCACCTTTACCCGCGTCCGGGCGCTAATGCACGACGAGGTCCCAGGCTACGTTCATCTGCATGACGGCCGCGTTGTAAAGAACACCGGCGACGGTGTCGTAGCGGAGTTCCCCAGCGCGGTCGAAGCGGTCCGGTGTAGCGTGGCTATCCAGGCCTATCTCGCAAGCCCCGAGCGATCGTCGCCCGGTCTGTTGCTTCGAATTGGCATTAATTTCGGCGATATTATCGTCGACGGCGACGGAGACGTGTTCGGCGACGGTGTGAACGTGGCTGCACGCCTCGAACAGGTCGCAGCCCCCGGAGGCATTTGCCTTTCGGCAAAAGTGCATGAGGAGGTCCGCGCAGGATTGCAATTGCCCTTCGAATTTTGCGGTGAGTTTCAGCTTAAGAACATTCCCCGACCCGTAGCCGTCTACTCGCTTATTCGCAGACCCGACCGCCCCGCTCCGCGGATGGGCGCCGAGACTTCGGGCTCGAACACGCCATCGATCCTGGTCCGCCCATTCGTCAGCACCGGCGGCGTGGAACCCTATTTCAGCGAAGGGTTCACAGAAGATGTCATCACCGAGCTAACGCGGTTCACGCAGCTCTCCGTCGCATCGTATCATACCTCGTTCCGGCTCAAGGATGTGGAGCTGCCGAAACTGGTCTCGGATATCGGGCTCGATTTCGAGCTTTCGGGGCGAATCCGGAGGATGGGGAAGCGTATCCGCCTTTCTTGCGAACTGGTTGACGCCACGTCCGGTGGTGACGTTTGGGCCGAGCATTATGACAGCGACGATCAGGACATATTCGATTTGCAGGACGAACTGGTCCGCAAGATCGTGGGCACGGTCATCGGGCGCCTCAAGGCAGCGGGGGCTGAGAAGGCGCGGCGCAAGCCGCCGGCCAACCTGGCGGCCTATGAGTGCGTGCTGCGCGGCAATGCCCTGCCGCTAGGCGACCTCGCGTCCGAAGCGGAAGCCAGGCAATGGTATCAGCGCGCCATCGATCTCGATCCGACCTATGGGCGCGCCTACGCCAAGCTGGCTCACTACAAGCAGCTGGAATGGTTTCGCGACATGGGACCTTCCGATGCCCTGCTCGACGAGGCGCATGCAATCGCTAAGAAGGCGGTGGCGCTCTCCGCCAACGATCCGGTTTGCCTCAACATTCTCGGCTGGGTGCTGCTGCACCTGCGAGATTTCGACGTCGCCGCGCAACTCTACGCCCGGGCCCTCTACCTCAATCCGAACGATCCAGAGCAGGTTTCCTATCTCGGCACCCTCTACACATTTGGCGGCGAGCCGGATCGCGCCATGCAATGGTTCGAGCGGGCGCAGGTGCTCGATCCCCTCTACGAACCATCCTGGTATTGGCCGTTTCGCGGTATCGCCCATTTCATTGCCGGCCGGCCCGAGCCGGCATTGGTCGCTTTGAGCCGTTCGTCGACGATGCCGGCATGGGTTAGCGCCTATATGGCCGCTTCGAGTTCGGCGCTTGGCCGGAACAGCGACGCAAAGTTGTATTCGGCTCGCGTGGTGGCGGGTACGCCCAGCTTTTCTTGCAGTCGATTCGTGGCCAAGGAGCCCTATCGACTGGAGGAGGATCGGGCCACGGTGCTTAAAGGACTGCTCGCCGCAGGGCTGCCGAACTGAAATTGGAGTTTGCTATCGGCAGCCGAAAAGGACCGCGGACGCAAGCTCTTCATGATAGTGCCGACCCTGCGCGTTTTTGTGGTACGCCCCAGGTAATCCAGCAGGTCCTCTCGCGTGACGACGCCTTCCGGCAGGGCTGGCAGGACTACAGTCAGCTCTCGTTGGCGCGTCGCACACAACTTTCACGTTCGCGTCNCGCCTTCCGGCAGGGCTGGCAGGACTACAGTCAGCTCTCGTTGGCGCGTCGCACACAACTTTCACGTTCGCGTCGACGATTTGTTCCAATTCGTTGCCAACATCAAATTCAGATCTTTTAGTTTCGACACTACGCCATTCTTTAAATCTTTGCCTTCGTAGGCGATATCGGCACCGACAAGATCAACAACAAGGTTTCCAGCACCCGGCGGCGGATCGCGGGTCACTGGCCCGGATTGGCGCGAGATCAACTCCACGAGGAGACCGACCTACCGGTCACGACCGATGTCCGCTCGATCGTTGACGCGGTGTTGAAGGACCACCTTGGACTTTCAAGCCGAGCATTGGCGATGGTCGCTCCAAATGCGTCGGGCCTTCAACCAATTAAAGGCTTGTTTCGGACTTGATGCACCCTTGGCAGAACGCGTAGCGGCGCCGACGTCCGCTTGTGAGCCGTGCCCGATTAACGGCAATCAACCTGCATCCCGAAACAAACCAATTGACGCTGGCAGTTCAGCAGCGCTCGCAAATACCTTCGCAACAGTCCGGTCGGGAAGGCGAAGATGCTCAATTAATACGGCCTTGATTATTGCTCGCAGATCGGTCGTAACGGCAAGATCGGTTCCGCCGCGTAGTTGGCTGGGTGCCAGCCCAGGCCACTGGTTGCCGACTCGGCCTCCGGCAACGGCACCGCCCATTAGGAACGTGACGCTGGCCGTCCCGTGATCGGTTCCGCCGTCTGCGTTGAATGCCACTGCACGGCCGAACTCAGTCACGACCAAGACAACTGTTCTGTTCCAGGCCGTTCCAGACGCTT
Organism: Mesorhizobium sp. LNHC229A00; assembly: GCF_000502415.1. Taxonomy (NCBI): domain Bacteria; kingdom Pseudomonadati; phylum Pseudomonadota; class Alphaproteobacteria; order Hyphomicrobiales; family Phyllobacteriaceae; genus Mesorhizobium; species Mesorhizobium sp. LNHC229A00. The sequence goes on along the minus strand of NZ_AYWQ01000011.1, from coordinate 93,395 downwards.
CGGCGAACGAAACGAGCCCGTCTGCCAGGGCCTTCAATGCTCGCGCCAGACGCACGCCCTGGCTGATGTGCGTATCGAACCCAGGCAATTCGAGCGTTGCGATCCGAGGACCGCCATCCGTTGCCAGCGCCTGTGCCGCACGGGTTGCGGCGCGAGTGAAACTGGCCGCTTGGCAAAAGCTTCGCTGCGCGAGCGGATCTTCCACACATTTCGATCCGCCCACCTGCGCTTGCTCAGGGGAAAGCAGGGCCAAGTCCAGCAGCGGATTGCCCCACGCCAAATCCGATATGAGATCGATGGATCGGTCGGCCGAGCCGTTCCGCCATGGTTCAGTCTCTAAGGCGAGCGAGGCCAGTCTGGGCCAGCCGGTGAGGCCATCAAAGTCGCTCCCGAACAAAGCAAATTCCGAGGCTGCATGAGATCTCTCCACTCCCGCAATGGCCGTCCCTGGGACGATCAGCAGCTCGCCGGCATTAAAGTAGGGCAGAAGCGGCGCCAGTGCTGGATGGAGCGCAAAAAATCCGTCCAGCTTGATTGTTTTGGTCGCCGACTCCTCATTCACAAGCGCCTGAGCTTCGCGCACGGCTAGCAATTTAGGATCCCCAAACGGAGGGATCGCCGCAACGCAATCGAGTCCGCCCCGGAGAAACACCAGCAGGAGTTTTGGCTCGTATGCCGCCGGTCTAGCCCTTGCCGCGATTGGACGAAGCATGGAGGATAGTAAAATCCCTCGCAGGGCTGTCCTTCGGGTCAGTTGCATTTTGGGTGCTTTGGTGAAGTAGCGTCAGACTTGCCCGCTGCCACGTACGCAACTGTGTCCGCGTCAGGGTAGGTACTATCTGTAAGGTCGCCTGGCGACACTGACCCGCGAACGAGCAAACCAGCCAGAATTGGCGCAGCGAATGAAGTTCCCCAACAGACATTCTGTTGTGGATTATTTGAATCATCCGACAGCCACAAGGACCGCACCTCGACGCCAGGTTCTGCAAACGAAGCCCCGAACGCACTGCCTTGCCACAGTTTGTCGGACCACTTCATGGTCATTGGATCAAATTTACTGTCAGCCGCTGATACACTATATATCGCTCCAGGACTGACCGGCGAAGTATACGGTGCAGAATTTGCCGGCGTGAACCCTTCGGCCCACGACCATCCGTTGCCATTTGCTCGCTCAGCATTTCCTGCCGCCACAACAATTCGGAGTTTCCGATCCGCCATCAAATGGAATAGGTTATCTAACAACGTTATATCGTTGCTGTACCCGCCATTCCTTGCAGCCTCAAGAAAGTTAGCTCCCCAGCTTATGTTTACAACGTCACCAGCTTTGGCGTGATCCAAGACGTATCTTATTGCTTTAAGAGGTCGGTCCCACACGCTTACGGTTTCATCATCACCAAATATTTTAATGATATTCAGAGCTACCTTAGGACTAACCCCTGCCAATCCTGTATAGTGCGACGATCCATCTTTAAAAGTCCTTCCTCCAATAATACCTGCGACCATGGTGCCGTGTCCCAGCTCATCATCAACGGCCCCCGTCACGCAACTGCCTTGCGTACAGTCGACCTTTGTCGCCACATTCAGAAGATTTGAATTGACCGCAACCGGGTCAACTCCGCTGTCTAGCACCCACACCTCGGGGCCGTATGTGCTTTCCACCGGTGACCCGACCACACGGCAGACGTTTGCGGGAACGTCCTGGATAGTGGTGGTAGTATCCTTTTTGATTATCCTCGGATTGTTCTTGCATCTAGCTGCGTCAAAGAGAGTAACAGAAAATGGATTTGCAAGTTCAAACCCCTGCGATTCAAGCTCTCTTACTCTTGCTTTTGTAATTTTTAACGTTAAAAAGCTTTTACCTATTTCGGGAAAATCTATGGAAATAACTTCCTTTTTGTCAGTATTTTGAATTTCTGCTTTAAAATCCGCCGAGTTGTTCGCCTTCATAGGCATCTCGCCGTAAGGCGCAACAAATGTCGCGGCGATCTCATTCGCAGGCATCTCGTCTGCCAATGACGATCTCTGAGTGGCAGCCAATGACAAGACGCTCATGACAAAAACGGCGCGGAACTGTAGAACGACCACAGCAAGCCTCCTACGTCTGGGCAAACAGCATGCCCCCAAAAGCAGTGCGCTGTCTATAAGAACATGAATTGGGCGTCGTTCCACATCGAGAGCTATCTTGCGGTAGCTGCGAAACGCGCATACGCTCACAGATGGTCCTGTGTTGAGAAGCATGCGATGCCCAGAGCGAATCTTAGGAAGGGTCGACAAGCGCGGGAAATCGGCGCGGCGATTGTCGAGACCTGGCTCAAACTCCTGCCTACGCCGGCCACCATCTTGTCGGTCGATAGTACGGCTGGAAGCCCTCTGAAGATTACAATAAATCGCCAAATATTCACAGCTGCCGGCCAAAGTATCAACCTTCGCGACAGCGGTGGTAGCACTAAGACCAAACTCAAGGTCGGAACCCCAAGCGCGCTGGGGGACTATAAGCAGCAACTGTCGATATTCCTCGCCGACGGAGCCACTGCTTTTCTAACGGCGGGCGATTTCACGAACGGGTTGGCCTTTTCTGATGTCGGCACCCCCAGTTCTCATTTGAAAGACGAACTTACGGCCGTTTTGAACCAAATCGTCGATGGGGTGACGGTGGAACCTGAGTTCGACGAGGCCGGAAAAATTTACGTCGTGGTACCGCGGATTCCGGGAGACATACTTATCAGGGCCGACCTGCTCGACTACTTGGAGAAATACCATAGATTTGGACAGGGGCGACACTATCATGACGAGCTTGGCGCGGCGGTGCTGTTTGGCTGCAGGTAGCTGGACTTAATCCGCAAGCGCTTTGATAGTCAGGCAGATGCTAGTTCACAGCTATGGATGCAAATCACGCCTGCCAGAACGGCTTTTGAAGTTCCGCCTCGACGGCAGACAAGGTGAGACCGACGTCGTCGATCCGCTGAGGCCCATCTTCCGCAAGTCGCTTCAGCTCCTCGCGATAATACATGCGCTCGCGCCAAACCGCGACCAGGCCGCGCAGGGCGACGAGTCTCGCCCAGACCGATGCCGGTCCAGTCGTCCACGTCGGCGGTTCGCCCCAGAGAGACTGGTAGAATCTTGAGGTGAGAGAAAGCTGCGTGCTCATTTGGCTCGTCCTTTCTTGGTGTTGCTAAAAATCGATGACGCTACTTTGGCGGATGAGCGGACCTGCGTACTAAAGCGCGGCCGAAACTGTTCCGAAAAATTCCGAAACGTCTAATATGGCGGGATGCATCGGGTTCACCTCGCCTTTGGTCCGTTCGTGCTCGACCCTGAGAAGGGGACGCTCCTGCGGCAGGACATACCGATCTCCATTGGGCATCGCGGCATCACGCTGCTCGCCGCGCTTGCGGCCCGGCCCGGCGACATCCTGACCAAGGCCGAGCTGATGGAAGCTGCCTGGCCGGGCCTGGCGGTCGAGGAAAGCAATCTCACCGTCCAGATTGCGACGCTGAGGAAGGCGCTCGGCCCTACCGACCACGGTGGCGATTGGATCGCCACCGTGCCTCGCGTCGGCTATCGCTTCACCGCGCCTGTCGAGCGCGTGGAAGGTTCAGTGCAGCGACCGATCGCGCCATCCGGCAAACCCACCATTGCCGTGCTGCCCTTCGCGAATTTGAGCGGCGATCAGGACCAACAATATCTGAGCGACGGCATCACCGAAGATATCATCACTGAACTGGCTCGATACCGTTCGCTCGTGGTGATCGCGCGCAATTCATCTTTTCAGTTTCGTGGGCCAGCGCCGGACCCCGCAGAAGTCCACCGGCAACTCGGCGCGCGCTACCTCGTCGAGGGCAGCGCGCGACGGCTCGGGGACCGCATCCGAATCACGGCGCAACTGATCGACGGCGCCAGCGGCTTCCATTGTGGGCTCAACGCTACGACCGAGCGCTCGAGGACATCTTTTCGGTCCAGGAGGAGGTGGCGGCTCTCGTAGCTTCAACTGTCCAAGGCGCCGCCGAGGCAGATGCGACTAGCCGCTCGCGGCGAACCCCGCCGGCCGATTGGGCCGCCTACGACTACTACTTGCAGGGTCGCGCGCACTACCATCAGTATGAAATGGACAAGGGCGAATCCATGTTCGCCCGGAGCGCCGAACTCGATCCGGCTTTTGCTCAAGGTCATGCCTATCTGGCGCAGTGCCTGGTTGCGCGATTCTGGTACGACCGCGATTCTCGTACGCTGCAAAGTGCCTTGCAGTCTGCGCGCACGGCGCTCCTGCTCGACCGGAATGACGGCATCTGCAACCAGAGCATGGGCCTCGTGCTCGTACATATGCGCCAGCATGGGGATGCCGGATTGCATTTCCAGCAGGCCCGTACGCTCAATCCGCACGACGTGAACATTGCCGGAGATTATGCAAGCTGGCTCAACTACGGCGGCCAGGCTCAGCAGTCCTTGGCGGTCCTCGAAAGGGCCATACTGCTCGACCCGTTGCCCCCGGTCTGGTTCTGGGAGGTGAAGGGCAGCGCGCTCTTCCTGCTCGGCCGATATGCTGAGGCCATCGACGCTTATCGGAAGGCCGGCGACCAGTTCTTCATCCATGCCTTTCTTGCGGCGGCCTACGGGCATCTGGGCGAGATGGAAAACGCGCATGTCGCAGTCGAGGCCACACTGAGGCGGCAACCGGACCTCTCACTTGGCTACCTTGCACACCTTCCCTTCGCAGACCCGCCATCCTTCGAGCTCTTCCTCTCCGGCTTCAGAAAGGCCGGCTTTTTATAGGATTCAGTCGGTCCGAAAAACCCTGGACTTCGAAACACCCGCCGATAGGCTACACAAGGTGTTGCAGTGACCGGTTGAANCCGAAAAACCCTGGACTTCGAAACACCCGCCGATAGGCTACACAAGGTGTTGCAGTGACCGGTTGAACCCACCGGCGCATTCCTGACGTAGGCAACCAACGTGCGCTTCGCATCACATCTTGCGATTGCCCCCGGTGGCAGCACGGCGGCCCAACCTGCCTGTCCTACACAAAGCTGTCACCTGTATGTCTTGCCGCAACTTATGAGAGCGTTCATTCACCCTTGCAAGTCGTCTCGTAGATGTTCGTATGATCGGCAGCCGCCCACTCAACCTTCTCCAGGGAACGCAGGAACGCACGCGTCGACCGCAGGTTGCATAAAAAATCGATTTTTTCGGGGACGCGCGAAAGAGTTCCAATTGGCTCTTGCCGAAGCCGGCGGCCTCGCTCATCCATGCCGTACAGACACTGGGGCCATGATGACCGAGACCAGCCTTCACCTCGTCGAAGCGTCGATCGACCAATTGCGCCAAGCGCTCGACAACGGCGCCGTCACCAGCGTCGAACTGGTCGCGGCCTATGTCAGGCGGATCGCGTATTTCGACCGGCACGGCATTGCGCTGAACGCCGTACCCGTGCTCAACCCTGAAATGTTCGAGGATGCCGCCGCTTCCGACGAGCGGCGGCGGCAAGGAAAGACGCTCGGCCCGCTCGACGGCATCCCCTACACCGCCAAGGACAGCTACAAGGTCAAGGGCCTGACGGTGGCCGCCGGCTCGCCCGCCTTCGAGCATCTCGTCGCCAATGAGGACGCCTTCACAATCGCCCGGCTGCGCGCCGGCGGCGCGGTGCTGATCGGCCTCACCAACATGCCGCCCATGGCCAATGGCGGCATGCAGCGCGGTGTCTATGGCCGCGCCGAAAGCCCCTACAATGGCGACTATCTGACCGCCGCCTTCGCGTCGGGCTCCTCCAATGGCTCAGGCACCGCGACGGCGGCCAGCTTCTGCGCCTTCGGGCTCGGCGAGGAAACCTGGTCGTCTGGCCGTGCGCCGGCCACCAACAACGCGCTGGTCGCCTACACGCCCTCGCGCGGCGTCATTTCCGTGCGCGGCAACTGGCCCTTGGTGCCGACCATGGATGTAGTGGTGCCGCACACGCGCAGCGTGCCCGACATGCTGGAACTGCTCGACGTCATCGTCGCCGACGATCCGGAAACGCGAGGCGATTTCTGGCGCGCCCAGCCTTGGGTGGCGCTGCCGAAAAGCTCCGGGAGGCGGCCACGACGTTATACCGACCTGACGCTTGCGGGGTCGCTGAAAGGCAAGCGGCTCGGCGTACCCAGAATGTATATCGGCCGCGACGCAGAAATAGATCGCCCGATCGAAACCCGCGCCTCGGTACTTGCCCTCTGGAAACAGGCGGCCGCGGATCTGCGGCGGCTCGGCGCCGAAGTGGTCGAGGTCGACTTTCCCGTCGTCTCCAACTATGAGCGCGACCGCCCAGGGGCGCGGACCATGGTCGAGCGCGGCCTGGTGCCGCAGGACTTCGCCGACCGCGAAATCTGGGATCTCTGCATCTGGGGCTGGGACGATTTCCTGCGCGCCAACGCCGACCCTGCTCTGCCCGATCTCGCCTCGGTCGACGGCTCAAAAATCTTTCCGCGGCCGCCGGGCACGCTGCCCGACCGCTATGAAGGCGGCTTCGATCTGGCGGAGTATGTCGAGCGGGCAAAGCTCGGCGTCGCGCCCTTGGCCGACATCCCGACGATCGCAGACGGAATCAAGGGACTTGAAGCAACAAGGCGCATCGACTTCGAGGACTGGCTGGACGCACAAGGCCTCGATGCCGTGGTGCTGCCGGCCGCCGCCGATGTCGGCCCGGCCGACGCCGACGTCAACGAGGCGTCAGCCGATCTGGCCTGGCGTAACGGCACCTGGGTCGCCAACGGCAATCTGGTGTGGCGCCATTTCGGCATCCCGACCGTCACCGTGCCCATGGGCACAATGGCCGACATCGGCATGCCGGTCGGCCTCACCTTCGCCGGCAAGGCCCATGACGATGAAAGGCTGCTGCGCATGGCCGGCGATTTCGAGTGCGCCACGCAGCGCCGCGCCCGGCCGCCGCGCACGCCTGAATTGCCCGATGATGTCTTTCCGGATCGCCCCAGCCAAGCCGGCAACGGCAAGACGCCGGCGCCAACCATCAAGCTTGCGGCGGAGACGCGCGATGAAGGCGACCAGCATGAGATCGCCATCACGATCGAAATGGTTGGCGAGATAACTGAAACGGCCAGCATCAAGGTCCATGTCAACGGGGAGCCCGTTGACATGCGGCGAAGCGGCACGCGGTTCACTGGGCGCGCGCTCGTCCCTGCCGCCGAGCATCGGCGCCTGCACAGCGTCTGGCGCGGCCCGTATGGTTCGATCGTGACTGCTGTCTTGCGGCTTCAGGATGGGCGCACCGCGGGCGCCTATGCGGTTGCCGGTGGGATTGGATGATCATGCGCTGTACGGGCCGCCTCACCATGCGCGCCCAGCGACAAACGCAACCGACCAGACCACGGAATCCAGCCATGATCAAAGTCAAGCAACTCGCCCATGTCTGCATCTTCGCCAACGACCTGGAAGAAACACGGCGCTTCTACCGCGATGTCCTTGGCATGGACATCCAGTTCAATTTCCTGCGCGATGGCGCGGTTTTCGGTTTCTACCTCAATTGCGGCGGCCGCAGCCATGTCGAGGTCTTCCAGAAGGATGGAGCCCGGTTCAGCGAGACGGACCAGATCAACCATTTCTGCCTCGAGGTCGAGAACATCGACGCCGCGATCGCGCACATCACGTCCATGGGCGTGGGTATCACCGCCAAAAAACACGCCTGCGACGACACCTATCAGGCCTGGCTGCGCGACCCCAACGGGGTGAAGATCGAACTGTTCGAATACACCGGCAAAAGCGCGCAATTCACGGGCGGCGATCGCGTCGCGGACTGGTAGGCTAGTCGCGCGCGGCCCACAGCAAACCGCGCTCCATGATTAGCGCCATTTCCGGCACCGCGAACTCATCCGCCGTATGGCCAAGGGAACTGTAAAAAACCTTGCCCGCGCCATAGCGGCGCTTCCAGACGACCGGCATGACGACGCCGTCGATCCCGGGAAAATGCGCGTCAGTGAAGGTGGTGGTCGCCAGCACCTCGTTGCCTGGGTCGACATGCATGTAATATTGCTCCGACCGGTAGGCGAAATCGCTGATGCCTTTCGTGACCGGATCGTCCGGCCGGGTGATGACGACATGGTAGTCGATGATGTTGCCGGGATGCGCGACCCACTGCCCGCCGGTCATGAACTGGTAGTCGGGCTCCGCCCGAAAACTGTCGCCCATCGTGCCGTGAAAGCCGCCGAGCCCGCTTCCCAGGCGAACCGCCTGCGTCAGGTTGTTCAGCTCGGCCTTTTCGATCGTCGACATGGTGATGACAGGCACGATGAGATCGAATGAAGCAAGGTTCGGATCGGCGAACATCACTGTCCCCTCGCCGAGCGTGACCGCGAAGCCGTTGCGCTTCAGCATGTCGCGAATGACATTAGCACTGCGCTCTGGCGTGTGGCCTTCCCAGCCTCCCCAGGCAATCAGGGCTTTCCTGGACATGCGGCAACCTCCCTCGATCCACTAGACCGACGACCGCTCGCCGCACGGGTCAGCGCCAGCCGAGCGCCGGCGCGACATGGGTGAGGATCGCCTCGATGACATGGGCGTTGTAGTCGACGCCGAGCTGGTTGGGAACCGTGAGCAAAAGCGTGTCGGCCTCGGCGATCGCCTCGTCCTGCGCCAATTCCTTGATCAGCACGTCCGGCTCGGCGGCGTAGCTGCGGCCGAAGATCGCCCTGGTATTTTCCTCGATGAAGCCGATCTGGTCGCGGCTCTCATTGCCGCGCCCGAAATAAGCGCGGTCGCGGTCGTCGACCAGCGCGAAGATGCTGCGGCTGACGGACACGCGCGGCTCGCGCTTGTGCCCGGCCGCCTTCCAGGCTTCGCGATAGATGCGGATCTGCTCGGCCTGCTGGACATGGAACGGCTTGCCGCTCTCGTCGAATTTCAACGTCGAGCTCTGCAGATTCATGCCGAGCTTCGCCGCCCATTCAGAGGTGGCGTTGGTCGCCGCCCCCCACCAGATGCGCTCGCGCAAGCCCTCCGAATGCGGCTCGAGCCTGAGCAAGCCGGGTGGGTTGGGGAACATCGGCCGTGGATTGGGCTGGGCGAAGCCTTCGCCGCGCAACGTATCGAGGAACACCTCGGCGTGGTGCCGCGCCATGTCGGCATCGCTTTTGCCTTCCTGCGGCACATAGCCGAAATAGCGCCAGCCATCGATCACCTGCTCGGGCGAGCCGCGGCTGATGCCGAGCTGCAGCCGGCCGCCAGCGATGATGTCGGCCGCACCCGCATCCTCGGCCATGTAGAGCGGATTCTCGTAGCGCATGTCGATGACGGCCGTGCCGATCTCGATGCGGCTGGTCTTGGCGCCGACGGCCGCCAGCAACGGGAATGGCGAGGCGAGCTGGCGGGCGAAGTGATGCACGCGGAAATAGGCCCCGTCCGCGCCGAGCTGCTCGGCGGCGACGGCGAGATCGATCGATTGCAGCAGCGCGTCGGATGCCGAACGCACCTGCGATTGCGAAGAGGGCGACCAGTGCCCGAATGACAGGAAACCAATTTTTTTCATGGTCCTGAAGTATATGCGGGCGGCACATGCTTCAATGGCGAAAGGACAGGGTTACACACCGTCGCCCTCTCGATGCCAAGTTCGCAACATCAAAGCACCAGAGGGTCGACCGCCGTGGAGGATGGGATGCTCAGGGGAACCCGCATCGTCGAGATCGAGGCGCTGGGACCGGCGCCCTTCGCTGGCATGCTTTTCGCCGATCTCGGCGCCGATGTCATTGTCGTCCACCGCAAGCAGGCGGCCGTCCCGGGCGCGCCCCAGCGCTCGCTGCTCGATCGCGGCAAGCGCTCGATCGCGCTCGACCTGAAGAATGCAGACGACGTGGCCGTGCTGATGCGCCTCGTCGCCACCGCCGACGGGTTGATCGAGGGGTTTCGGCCCGGCGTCATGGAGCGTCTCGGGCTCGGCCCGGAGGCCTGCCTCGCGGCCAACCCGCGCCTGGTCTACGGCCGCATGACCGGCTGGGGCCAGCACGGACCGCTGGCCGGCGCCGCCGGCCACGACATGAATTATATCGGCCTGTCCGGCGCGCTCTGGTACGCCTCAGTGCCGGGGGAGCCGCCCATGGCGCCACCGACGCTGGTCGGCGACATAGGCGGCGGCGCGCTCTATCTGGCGATCGGCATGCTGGCCGGCATCATGAACGCGCGAGCGAGCGGTGAAGGCAGCGTGGTCGACGCGGCGATCGTCGACGGCTCCGCCCATATGATGAACCTGCTGATGTCGCTCGCACAATCCGGCGCACTGGCCGCCGAACGCGGCCAAAGCCTTCTCGACGGACCGCATTGGTGCCGCGTCTACCGGACATCGGATGGCGGCTTTATCAGCGTCCAGTGCGTCGAGCCGAAATTCTACGCGCTCTTCCTCGACAGGCTTGGCTTGACCACCGATCCGCAATTCACCAACCAGTTCGATCGCGAACTCTGGCAGAAGCTCAGTAATCGGCTAGCGACGATCTTTGCCGCAAAACCGCGCGACGAATGGGCGACGCTGTTCGACGGCTCCGACGCCTGCGTCTCCCCGGTGCTCAGTCCGCAAGAAGCGGCACTGCATCCGCACATGGCCGCGCGCAGGTCGTGGCTGACGGTGGACGGCGTCCTGCAGGCGGCGGCCGCGCCGCGCTTTTCCGGATGGGAACAAAAGACACCGGCCAAAAGCCCGATGCGCGGCGAACATGATGCCGAAATCCGTGCAGGCTTGCCGAGTTGAGACGAGGTCCATGGCGGTTCGGTCGATCGTAAAATTCCCCAATCCCCTCCTTCGCGCCGTAGCCGAACCCGTGGAGCTGTTCGACGGCGATCTGCAGGCGTTGGCCAGCGACCTTGTCGACACCATGCGCGCGGCTCCCGGAATCGGTATCACCGCCCCGCATATCGGCATCTTGAAACGCCTGGTCGTCATCCAGCTCCCTTCCGCGGCTAAACCGGGAATCTATGTAAATCCGTCCGTTATCCAGGCCTCGACCGAAATGATCCGTCATGAGGAAGGCAGCGTTTCGATGCCCGGTGTCACCGAGGACATCGAGCGGCACGCCCGTATCCGCGTTCGCTATCAGGATCTGGACGGCAATGAGCGGTTCGAGGACGCCGAGGGCCTGCTGGCGGTTTGCCATCAGCATGAGATCGATCAACTCGAGGGGCTGTTCTGGACACACAGGCTGACCCGCCTCAAGCGCGACCGGCTGATCAAGCGCTATAGTAAGCTGATGCGAACCTCGTAGACACCACGCAAGCGTGGACGAACGGCATTGGACTGGCAACGGTCTTGGGCGGATTGCGACGTTGCGCCGGGCGCGTGGCCGCGCCGGCGGACCGTGTCACGTTCGCAACGTGCTGACCTGATCGCGGACGAAACGTCTGCCAGTCATTTTCCGCAGTGGTGATCGTTGATCTTGTTTATCGCAAAACCGTCCGGACCAGTCCGGTGGTAGGAGCAGGCTCCGGCGGCCGTTGTGAACAACTGCTGGTCGTAGTAGCGCGGGCCGCCGAAGAGGAAGTCGATGAGATCGTCATTGGCGGGAACGTAGCGCTCCTGTTCTTCCTGGTGACGACGGTGCTTGGCCCCCGCGAATGCCGAGGAGGACATGCCGAAGCCTATCGCGAAAGCAAGAGCGCAGATCGCCAACCGTTTCGTCGTCATCGCAAANTGCCGAGGAGGACATGCCGAAGCCTATCGCGAAAGCAAGAGCGCAGATCGCCAACCGTTTCGTCGTCATCGCAAACACCCTTCTGTTCGGGATTCGATCTTACATCGAAAATCGCCAGATGACGAAAAGTTCCTGAACAAGGGCCTTGCTCCGGCCGATGCGCCGGCGACGATCTCGGACCGTAGGCGCCCTCACCTGAATATCGCCACGCCCTCAGTCCGTCTGGATCCAGACGGATTTGGTCTCCAGATACTCGTGCAGATGCTCGATGCCGCCCTCGCGACCATGGCCGGACATCTTCATCCCGCCGAAAGGCACGGCCGGATCGATGGCATGGTACATGTTGACCCAGACCGAGCCGGCCTTGATGCGGCGGGCTAGCTTGTGCGCGGTGCCGAGGTGGGTGGTGAAGACGCCGGCCGCAAGTCCGTAAGGCGTCGCGTTGGCGCGCGCCACGGCCTCGTCCAGCGTGTCGAACGGCATCGCCGAAATAACGGGTCCGAAAATCTCCTCCCGCGCGATGGTCATGGTGTCCGACACAGCGCCGAAAACGGTCGGCGCGATGAAGTTGCCGCCATCATAGAGTTCGCCTGTCAGCCGCGCGCCTCCGGCGACCAGTTGGGCGCCTTCGTCGCTGCCGGCCTTGATGTAGCCTTCCACCTTGCCGGCCTGCCTGGCATTGATGAGCGGCCCGATTTCGGTCTCCGCCTCGATGCCGTGGCCGATGCGCAGTTTTCCGGCGAACTTCGCCAACCGGCGCACGAATTCGTCATGGATCTCACGCGCCACGAACAGGCGCGAGCCGGCGATGCAGATTTGGCCCGAATGCACGAACACCGCCATCGCCGCGATTGGGACGGCCTTGTCGATGTCGGCGTCGCGGCAGACAATGATCGGTGACTTGCCGCCGAGCTCAAGCGAGACGCGCTTGAGGTTGGTGACGGCAGCCCGCGCGATCGCCTGACCTGTCAGCGTCGAGCCGGTGAAGACGATCTTGTTGACGTCGCGATGTTCGGCGAGCCGCGCGCCCGCTTCGGCCCCGGTTCCAGTGACGATGTTGACGACGCCGTCGGGCACGCCGGCTTCCTGCATCAGCCCGGCGATCAGCAGTGGCGTCAGCGATGCCTCCTCGGACGGTTTCAGCACGATGGTGCAGCCCGTGGCGAGCGCCGGCGCGATCTTCCAGATCGAAGCCGCGGTCGGCGCATTCCAGGGAATGATCGCGCCAACGACGCCAACCGGTTCGCGCCTTGTGAAGGTGACGATCTCGCCGGGGATCGAATTCTCGATCGCCTCGCCATGCAGCGCCGTCGCCATGCCGGCATAGAAGCGCAGCATGCCGATGACGCGGCGCCGATTGGCCAGCGTACGCGTGATCGGCAGTCCCATGTCGAGCGTGTCGGAAACGCTGAGCTCTTCCCAATGTGTCTCGAACAGGTCGGCGATCCTGAGCAGCACGCATTGCCGCTCATAGGGCGAGAATTTCGACCAGGGCCCTTCGAAAGCCGTGCGCGCTGCCGCGACCGCTGCATCGACATCGGCGGCTCCGCCACGCGGCACCGTCGCCAGCACCTCGCCGGTCGCCGGGTTCAGCGCCTGCATCACCTCGCCGGACCGCGCGGCGACCCACTTGCCGCCAATGAACATCGGCCGGAATTCGCCATGGTAGAGCGATGCGGCCTTCGCCCTCGGGTCGAAATTCACCGCCATCCCTTCCTCCTTGCGAATCCCCGTGACTATTACTCCCGGCGCGGGCGACCTCAACAAGGAAAGCTGAAGGGCGTTCGGATAATCGGACTGCTAGCGTCGGCGCCCGTGTTCACCAGAAAGGCGCAACAACAGGTCCGCGTCCGCTGACACAGCAAACCGTACGGGTTCAAAGATGCCTAGCCCCCGCCGCCCGGCGTGCGTTCCGACAGGAATCGCGTCAGCGCGCCGGGCCTCCCGTTGCGGATCTCGGCGTCGTTCCGGCGCGCGATCGCGGCGCGCACGAGCTTGGCGCCGAGATAGCGGAACGGTTCCGGCGGCATCGTCTTGCGCCGATCGAGCCCCACCAGTCCACTGCCGCTCCAGCGATCCTTCCGTTCCAGAACAAGGCTGGCGAGGACGCGGCCGCCGATTGGGGTCTGGGCAATGCCGGTCCCGTTGTAGCCCATGCCAAAGACAATGTTGGGATGCCCCTTCAAGTGATCGAAGACGGGGACATGCTCCGGCACGCAGTCGATCGGGCCCGCCCAGTCATAGTCGATCGGCACCCCTCGCAGTTCGGGGTAGACGCGGCCGAGTTCGCGGATATTGTCCCGTCCGTGTTCGGGGCTGCGGTTGAAGCTTTGGCCGAAATTGCCCGCATAGGCGATGTTGCCGCTGCCGCGGCCGAAGACCACCCGGCCTTTCGGGGTGCGCTGGTAATAGAGGACCTGGCGCTGCGAGTCGCAGATGGAGGCTCCGTCGCGCCAGCCGATCCTGTCGAGCAAGTCAGGGATTTCCGCGGTCGCGACCACCTGGCTCGCGACCACATAGAGATGCCGTCGCAGTTCTGGCAGCGCCGACAGCCAGGCATTGGCCGCCAGCACGACCTTTTCGGCCCGCACCTCGCCCTGCGCGGTCCGGACCAGGCAGGTCCTGCCGGGCACGATTTCGGTGACGGGACTGCGCTCATGGACGGCCACGCCGCGAGCGATCGCCAGATCGCGCAGGCCTGTGGCCAGCTTGGCTGGATGTACGGTTCCGGCATTCTGCTCGACAACGCCGGCATAGGATGCGGAAGACCCGGTGCGCTGCTTGATCTCCTCGCCGGTCAGCTGCCGAAAGCGGTTGGCCCCGGCTGCCTCGGTCATCGCGACAGCGCGGTTCCAGGCTCCCTCCTGGGCAGTGGAACTGGCCGTCCATAGCCAGCCGTCGAGACGAAGATCCATATCGATCGTGCCGTCGCGCTGAAGTTTCTCCAACTCTGCGATGGCATCGACGCTATCGGCGCAAAGTGCCCGCCCCTCCTCCTCGCCGACGACGGCGCTGATCTGATCGAGCTCGGCGAACCAGGAATGCACCTGTCCACCATTGCGCCCCGAAGCGCCGGAGCCGCACTGATCGGCCTCGAGCACCGTGACCCGGGTTTCGGGAGCCAGATCGCGGATCCGCAACGCCGTCCACAGCCCGGTATAGCCGCCGCCGACGATCACCACGTCGACCTGCTCGCCGCCGACCAAGGGTTGCGTCGCCGGAGAAGCGGCGATGTCCTGCAGCCAGAACGACCGATCGGCTGTCGCCGCGACCGCCGGCTGTCTCATCCGTAATGTGGCCATGTCAGACCCTCGTCTCGCGATTGATCACGTCGGCGTATTTCAGCGGCAGCCAGTCCGGGATAGGGCGCGGTTCCTGCGGGAAGCCGCCGAGATGCGTGCAGGTTCTGCTGGCATCGAGGGAGGCTTTTCGCATGGCATCGTCGGCGTCGAGACCCGCGAGGCAGAACGCGGTGATGAAGGTGGCGATAAAGCTGTCTCCCGCACCACACGTGTCCACGACGGAGGTCGGCGACGCCTCGGCATGGCGAACGCCTTGGCTATCGCGGAAATAGGCGCCGCGGCTGCCGCAGGTGAGCACGACCTGGCGCGCCCCGGCCGACCGCAGCGCGGCCATAAGGGGCTCGACCGGCACGCTCGGCTCGTCTGGACCGGACGCGAAGACCAGAGGCACGCCCTCCAGCGGCAAGGCCAGATGCGCGGTCGAGACGTCGAGACTGAACGGCACGCGCTCGCCAACCAGGCGGCGCACGAGATCCTTGTTGGCGTTGGTGCCCAGATGCACCCAGTCGGCTTTCGATATGACCTGCCAGTCGCGCGGCGCGGGCATGTAGTTCTCGCCGACGCCGAAGGATTCGAACAGGAAAGTACGGTCGCCCGACTGGTCGCGCAGCAAGGTCACCGCCGTATCGCCGGAGATCATCTCGACATCGTTGCGGGACAGCCCGGCGGTCTCGATCTCGCGGAGCGTTATCTCGCCTTCAGGATCATCGCCAACGGCGCCGAAATAGCGTGCGCTCCAGCCATCGCGGCGCCATTGAACGGCAACGTTGAGGGCGTTCCCGCCCACGGTCAGGAGGTCCTTGTTGAGATAGACGTCGAGGCAGTTGTCACCGACGGCGACCAGATTGGGCGATGCTCTTCCGGTCATGCTGCTGTCGGCGCCCGCGTCAGGTGGGGCTCGATGGCCTTCAGATTGCGTGTCCACGCCGCGACCGGGTCGAGCGCATAGGAGCCGTTTCCGAACGGCTCGAAGGTCAGTTTCCCCCGATAGCCCGACGCGGCGAGGTGGTCGAGATATTGGCCGATCGGAAGCTTGCCGTCGCCCCAGACAAGATGCCCCGCGGGCAGCCCGTCGACGATCTGGACATGCGCGAGGCGCGGCCCGAACAGCCTGATATAGTCGGCCACCGTATCGCCGGCCGTGGCCATGCCGACCGTGTCCAGGACCACGTCCATGGTGTCGGCGCCGATCTGGTCGAGCATTTCGCGCAGGCCCGCCGCGTTGGTGACAACGTTGGTTTCGACGCGTTGCAGCGGCTCGAGCAGGCAGCGCACGCCGAGCGAGGACGCATGGGCGGCGATCTCCGCAAGCGACTGGGCCGACCGTGCCCACGCCTCTCGCGGCGGGTCGTGTTCATATCCACGCCCGGACGTCAGGAACAAATATCGGGCGCCCAGTTCGGCGCATATGTCCGCCGCGCGGCAGAACCGCTTGACGCTGTCGCGGCGGTATTCGCCGTCGCCCGACGCGATGTTGATCGGATAGATCACCTGCTCGGGCGTGAAGCACCAGACCGTCAGGCCGTTCTGCGCAAGTATCTCGCGAACCGATCGAACATGCTCGTCGGTCGCATGAAACAGGTCGAGATGCGGCGCGATGCCCCAAAGCTCGATCTCCTTGAAGCCGAAGCCGCGAAGGATCTCCGCAACGCGCTCGAACGCGTAATGCTGGAAGGCGAAGTTGGCCCCAATCAGCTGGTCGACCTTGAATTGCGGCATTGATGTCCTTCCCGGTGATTTATTTGCCGATGCCTTCGGACAGGCCGCGGATGAAGTACCGCTGTGCGGCGAAGAAAAGCAGGACGATCGGCAGGGCCGAGATCGTCATCGCGGCGAAGACGACGCCGTAATTGGTGCCGTTCTTGGACATCAGCGAGGTCAGGCCGACGGGCAGCGTCTGCACTGCCGATCCGTTGGTGAAGACCATCGCGAACAGATACTCGTTCCAGGCAAACAGAACGTGGAGAATGATGCAGGAGATGATGATCGGCTGGCACAGCGGCAGGATGATGCGCCAGAAGATCTGCCCCTCGCTGGCGCCGTCGATGCGGGCCGCCTCGTCGAGATCCTTCGGCAGCCCAAGCATGTAGGCGCGGATCAGGAAGGTGCTGAACGGAATCCGGAACGCCGTGTAGAGGATGATCAGAGCCCAGTAGGTGTTGTAGAGGCCGATCGCCTGCAGCATCCGCACCAGCGGAATCAGCGCCACTGTCGGANCGGCAGCCCAAGCATGTAGGCGCGGATCAGGAAGGTGCTGAACGGAATCCGGAACGCCGTGTAGAGGATGATCAGCGCCCAGTAGGTGTTGTAGAGGCCGATCGCCTGCAGCATCCGCACCAGCGGAATCAGCGCCACTGTCGGACTGAGCATGAGGCCGCCAAGGACCAGGCCGACGACAAGCGGCTTGCCGGGCATTGGCGTTCGCGTCAGCCCGTAGGCGGTCCAGGCGCTGATCAGCACCGTGCAGATCGCTGAAGCGACGGTCACCAGCAGGCTCGAGACCAGATAGTCGCGGACGCCCCGGTTCCAGGCCTGCACATAATTGCCCCAGGTCCACCGCGACGGCAGCGCGAACGGGTCGCCGAAGATCTGCCCATTGTCCTTGAAGCCGTTGAGCGCCATCCAGACCAGCGGATAAAGCACGACGATGCCGAGACAGATCAGGAACGAGTACAGAAAGGCTTTCGCAAGAGCGCTCCCGAAGGTCGGGCGCGCGGTCCGCCCGCTGGCCGCCATCACCGTCACAGCTCGACCCTCCGGCGCCTGGTGTACCAAAGCTGGGCCGCTCCGGTGATCATGGTCACGGCGAAGATCACGGCGGCGATCGCGGCGCCGTAGCCGAAATTGTTCTGGATGAAGCCCTGCTGGTAAAGCCACGTGCCAAGCACCTGGCTGCGGTTGTTGGGCCCGCCGGCGGTCATGACCATGACCTCGTTGAACACCTGGAACGCGCCGGTGATGGTGACGATGATCATCAGGCCGGTCATCTCGCGGGTCAGCGGCAGCGTCACGCTCCACAGCCTGCGTAGCGGCCCGGCTCCGTCCATTACGGCGGCATCATAGAGATCGCGCGGAATCTTCTGGATCGCGATCGCGAACAGGAGCGTCGAATAGCCGAAGCCCTGCCACTGGCTCATCGCGATGATCGCGTAGATCGCCGTGTGCTCGCCGCCGAGCCAGGGTTGGATGAGTTGTTCCAGACCAATGCGCCTGAGCCCGGCGTTCAAGAGCCCGATATCGGGCTGGTAGATGAAATAGAACAGCAGGCCGGTCACGGTGATCGAGATCGCGGAAGGAATGAAATAAATCGCCCGCCAGAAACGCCTTTGCCGCTCGCTGCCCAGCCCCTCGATCAGCGCCGCCAGCACGAAGGCGCCGCCGACCTGGAAGATGATGGAGATCAACGCGTAGAGCGTGTTGTTCCACAACGCCACCCAGACGACCGGGTCGTGCAATAGCCGCTCATAATTGGCGAGGCCGATATTCGTGGTCTCGCCGGTAAAGATATCCTCGTCGGTGGTGCTGACGATAAAGTTGTCGACGATCGGGTAATACACGAACCAGCCGACCAGGATCACGGCGACGGCGACCCAGCGGAGCGAGCCCCAGTGGCGGAGCCGGCGGCCGGTTTTCGCCGCCGGCTCGCCTCTGGCGTTGCTCAAGGCAGCGCCTTCCATTCTGGCCAGACCGTGATTCGCCATTGGCCTATTTCGATGCCGCGGCCGCCTGCTTGACCTGCTCCATGACCTGTTCCGGCGTCATCGAGCCGCCGGTGAGGGCCTGGAGGCTGGACAGCCAGGCTGAAGCCACGCGCGGCGGGTTCACCGTGTCCAGCCACGGCATCAGGTAGGAGGCGGAGGCGATCTCCTTGAGGCCGGCCACGACGGAAGGGTTCATGTTGGCTTCCGACGCCCCGCCGATGGTCGCGCTAGGCTGCCCGTAGGGCGGAGCCGAGAGCACTTGGCCATTCTGCTTGGACGTAACGAATTTCATGAAGTCGATCGCCAGCGGGATGTTGCTGGAGGCGGAACTGATCATGTAGCCTTCCGGCGCGCCTTCGATCGCTTTCGCGTCGCCCTTTGCGCCGTTCGGCACAGGCAGGGTGAAGAAGCCCAGATCGGAGACTTTCAAAGCGGAATCCGCCGACGCGCTCTGATCGAACTCGATGATCTCCTGGTAGTACATGGCCGATTTCGTGTTGCTGAAGGTCTGAATGGCCGACGAATATGAGGTGCCGTTCACCGAGGCGCCGCCATCCGTGCAACTGTCGATGAGCTGCTTGTATTGGGTGAGCGCGGCGACATAGCCCGGGTCGCTATACTCCGCCGTGCCCGGGTCAAAATCCTTCTCGAGTACCGCCTGCGGGACGTCGTAGGCGAGCAGCTGCCCCACATAGTGGATTGCCGGCCAGGCTTCCTTGTTGCCGAAAGAGATCGGCGTCATGCCCGATTTCCGGATCGTCTCGCAGGACGACAGGAGCTCCTCGAAGGTCTTGGGCGCGCTCAGGCCGAGCTTGGAGAAAGCCTGCTTGTTGTAGCCCATGAATTTTGCGTCGAGATAGAGCGGAATGCCGTAGTATTCGCCGTTGTACATGAAGGCCTGAACGGCCGCCGGTGTCAGTGTCTTGCCCCACTCGGTATCGGGTCCGATGACCGGGGTCAGGTCGACGGCGCGATGGCCGCGCACGAAGTTTCCACCCCAGCTGCCGGTCCACGAAAAGTAGATGTCCGGGAGCGAGTTCGACGCGACAAGCGTTTTGGTCTTGTCCTTGACGCTGTCGTCGCTTTCCTGGATGAGTTCGACTTTCACGCCGGGATGAAGCTTCTCATAATCCTGGGCGACGCCGACGAAGTAGGGCGCCAGCTGCTGCGCGCCGAACTTCGTCAGGACCGACAGCGTTCCCTGGTAATCGACCTTCGCGTTCGGATCGGCCTGGACCGCCTCGGCGCCGACACCTTGTCCCATTGTCAGGCCCAGTGCCGATGCCGCGGCCAGCGCGGCGATTGCCGCCTGTGTTGAATATTTCATGATCAGTTCCCTTCTTCGTTTTTATGAGGTGAGGTGATCAGTATTCGACGCGCTTGTAGTAGCGGCGCGTCGTCAGCGGGTGATTGCGCAACACTTCCAGATGTGCGCTTACCCGTTCCAGCAACGTCGCAAGCACGATCGGCGAGATGAACTTGCGGACAGCAGGCGAGATACCGGGCAGTTCGACCGACGCGGCATCGAGAACGTGCACCTTGTCGGTGTATCGCTTGATGAAATTTTCGACGCGATCACCCAGCGGACGGCTGGCATCTTCCCCCTTGAAGAGGAATACGCTCACACCCGGTTCGACCAGCTCCAGCGTGCCGTGGAAGAAGTCGGCGGCATGGACCGGTCTGGTCCTGATCCACTGCATCTCTTCCAGAATGCACATGCCGTAATAATAGGCTTGCGGCCAGACGGAGCCGGCGCCGGTGAAGATGTGATAGGTTTCGTTCTTGATCGTGTCGGCGAGTTTTGCCGCGCTGTCTTCGTAGGCCGCCTTTGCCCCAACCAGCAGTTCAGGCAGTCTCTTGAGCTCGGCCACCGTGGCGTCGAAGTCCTCGTACTCGCCGCGCTCGGCCAGCAGTGCCAGCACAATCAGCAGCGACTGCAGATAAAAGGATTCCGAAGAGGTGTCGTCCTCCGCGAAGTTCGTGAAGGTGAAATCGGCTTCCCTGGCAAGTGGCGTGTCGGAATGGCCGGTGAGCGAGAGCGTGCGCACGCCTTTCTGCTTCAGGAAGGAAAGCAGCTGCACGCTTTCCCTGGTCGTGCCCGACAGCGAGGGAATGACCACGAGCGACTTCCGGTCCAGCCCGGCCGGCGGATCAAGCACGACCTGCGCCGGATATTCTCCCCGCACCGGAAAGTTCGTACGGCGCTCGGCCAGCTCGATCGCCGGAAGGGTCAGAAGCTGCACGCCGCCGGTCCCCATGAAATAGAGCCGCTCGACGCCCTCGCCGAGCAGCCGGTGCAGGAGCGCCCTCGCCTCCTCGGCGAAGGAGACGGCTCCGCTCTGGATCTTGATGAAGCGGTCTTTGTCAAAGTTGAGCATGCAGGTCTTCCTCGTATTTTCGCTGCGGCAGGGCGTCCGTTCGTTGCAGGTGCGCTGCCGGTAGGTCGCCACGGCCATCATCGATCCGGCTAATTGTGAGATCGATCTCACATATTTAACGCACGCATTGCAGAGGTTGGCAAGTCCCTCGTCGGACGAATTCGCGGAAGAGCCTATTTGGATCGGGGGATCAGCGCCCGTACAGCCGCGAGACCGAGCCGCGAACGATGAGACGGGTCGGGAAGCGCGTGTGGCGCGGGGCCAGCTTCTTGCCGGCCAGGCGGTCGAGCAGCATTTTGGCGGCAAGCGGCCCTATTTCGGCTGTCGGCTGCGCAATGACGGTGATCTGGGGATCGGTGAAGGTGGCGAGGTTGAAATCGTCGAAGCCGACCAGCGAAACATCATGCGGGATTGACAATCCCATCGAGCGCAGGCCGAGCAACGCGCCTTGGGTCATAAGGCTGTCCACGGTGAACAAGGCGGTTGGGCGATCGCGGCGGCTGAACAGTCGAATGGTGGCGTCGACAGCATGTTCCACGGTCGAGCGTGACACGCTGACCAGCGACGGGTCGAGGGCAATGCCATGCGCCGCAAGCGAATTCTGGTAACCGGCAAGGCGTTCCTGCGCGGTGAAGATGCGCGATTCGTCCCGCAATAGGCCGATGCGCTCGTGGCCATTGGCAACCAGGTAGTCCACGGCCTCGCGCGCACCGCCTTCATTGTCGACGACGACGCTGTCGCAGTGCACTTCCTTGACGACACGGTCGATCAGCACGACCGGCGTGCCCTCACGGGCGAGTTGCACGATATGCTCGCTGTCCGTCGCCGAGGTCGGCGCAAGAATGAAGCCACGGATGCTGAGCGCACGCAGGCTTTCGAGCAGTTCCTTTTCCTGGTCGACATTCTCTTCGCTGCTGGCGATCAGAAGATTGTGGCGGTGCCTGCGCAGTTCCGCCTCGATATCATGGGCAATGCGCGCGAAGAACGGGTTCTGGATGTCGCCGGGAATGAAGCCGACGATCGGCAGCTGCCCGCTGCGCAGGGCCTGCGCCACGAGGTTGGCGCGATAGCCCAGTCGCTCGGCGGCTTCCAGCACGCGCAGCGCCGTCCCGTCGCCAACGTAACCATAACTGTTGAGCGCCCGCGCCGCCGTGGCGCGCGAAACGTTGGCCGCGGCGGCCACGTCTTTCAGGGTGATCCCTTTCTGCGTCACGATCATTGTGCTCCCGGGACGGTAATATCCCGCTTGGCGAACCTGCGGGCAACTTGCCCGTACGCTATTGGTAAATAACAATAATGGTGGGCCGGAGGGTGTGCGATTGAACCCGAAAACAACGAACGAGAGTGATTGCTGACTCGAAATACCAATTTAGCCTGAGCTGGCCAAGGACTCTCTTTGCGAAAAAATGGAGCGGTTTGCGGACTGTCCGTTTTGGCGATGACGAGACTTGAAAGCGGACCGATGCGTCCAGCGTATCGCGAACTGCTTTGCGCCAACAGAGTTGATAGTCGCCTGTCAGCGACTTCAGGTCTTGCGGGGATAGCGCGTCTTGATTTGCCGGTCGCTCGCGTGGGTGTGGCTGGTACAACCACCATCGGCCCGGTTGATGGCGAGGGCATTATCTAGGCGCCCCCGCCACTCGGAAGAACAGTGACCGACGCCGCCAGTTACCTCACGTTGCTTAGTTGGAATTCGTCGCTTAGCGCGCGCTCGTTGGGATCGATCGGACCCAAATTCTTCACGATTCGGAAGCGACCGCTTTGTGCCTGTGCGATATACATGTTCATGCGAACGTGGTGCTGGCCAGGGACCATTTCGGCCGGGCCACCCGGCCCCTCGCTGAGCTTGGCGTGATCGAGCGCCCGGATAACCGCGTCGCGCTCGACCGTGCCGGCTTCGTTCACCGCAGCTTCCCACATCTTGATCGCCCGGTAGTGGCCGGTGCATCCGCTGCCTGCCGTCAACATCGCGCTACCGGGGAATCGGTCCCGGTAGCGACACAGGAGCGCTCGGCCAAATGGGTCGTCGAGCTCCTGATAATAGTCGAGGCAGCTGTAGAGGCCCTCGATCTGCTCCGACGGCACCAGGTTGAAGAAGTTCTCGTCGAAGTAGGTGCAGATGATCTTGCCGCCGCGCTTGCCGAAACCGGCCTCGTGCAATTTGTCTAGGAACGGCGTCAGGCCCGGCGGAACGATGGTGTTGAAAACCACCTCGGCGCCACTCGCCATGATGTGCTGCACTGTTCGCTGGAAATCGACGGTGTCGAGCGGAAAATACTCCTCACCGACGATCTCGCCGCCATTGGCGCGCACTACCCGGCTCGCGGCCTTGTTCAGCAAATGCGGCCAGATGTAGTCCGCGGATGGCAGGTAGAATTTCTTCGCCCCGGTGCTCTTCATCAGCCATGGGATCAATGGCTCGACCTGCTGCGCCGGGACGGGGCCGGTGCAGAAGATCAGGGGATCGTTTTCCTGCCCCTCATATTGCTCGGTATAGATATAGAGCGTCCTGCCGCGCGAGACCGCTTCGCTCTTGATGGCCAGGCGGGTCGAGCTGTAGATGCCGCCGACGACCAAATCGACTTTGTCGATGTCTATCAGTTTCGCGGACCTTGCCTTGGCGACACTTTCGCTGGTCTCGCCGTCCTCGACGACGAGCTTCACCGGCCGGCCCAGCAGGCCGCCTTTGTCATTGATGTCGTCGACGAGCATGGTCGTCAGGTTTGCGTTGGCGATGCCCATGAAGGACAACGGGCCGGTAAGTTCGGCGATGAGGCCGATCTTGATGGGTTTCAAATCCATTTCATTTCTCCGATCTTGGGGGGTCGTGGGGCGCGCCGCTGCAGGCAGCAGTCGGCGCGCAGCGCATGTCAGGCCTCATAGTGACCGAGCAGCAGTGCNCGGGCCGGTAAGTTCGGCGATGAGGCCGATCTTGATGGGTTTCAAATCCATTTCATTTCTCCGATCTTGGGGGTTTCGTGGGGCGCGCCGCTGCAGGCAGCAGTCGGCGCGCAGCGCATGTCAGGCCTCATAGTGACCGAGCAGCAGTGCCGCCTGCGGCTTGCCGACGTGGCCGGCTTCCTGCAGAATCGCCGGCACTTCGGGATCCGACACGAAATTCCTCCAGCCCTCGGCGTCCCAGTCGAAGATCGCCCAGACGCGGTCCGGCTCGCTGGGGTCACGAAACACGGTTGCGCCGTTCGAACCGTGCAACCGGCGCTTGTCGGCGCCCTTGGTCGAAAAGATACGGATGAAGCGGTCGACGTCCACCACCTTGGTCGTTGCGAGAAGCATTTGGTTTTCCTCCTGTCGGTCGCGGCCACCATTGGCCCGTCGACAGGATCACGATGCGCGCCTCTGAGCAGGCGCACATGGGGTGTATTCCCTATGCCTGCATTTCCCCCGGTCGGATAAGGCCGTGCTCGACCGCATAGAGCGTGGCTCCGGCGCGGGTGGTCACGCCGATCTTGGAATAGACGCTCTGGATATGGTGATCCGCGGTCTTGGGCGAGATATCGAGCTTGCGTGCCGCCTCCTTCGCCGTGAGTCCGGCAGCGATCAAACGCAGCACCTCGATCTCACGCGGCGTCATTCCGGCCAGCGACCGGGGCGACGCCCGGCGCGACGGCTGGCCCGCGAAGGACAGCACGGCCTCGGCGGCGGCGGCGCAGATACAGCCCTCTCGAACAGCGGCGTTCAGCTGCGTTGCCGCCGCCTCGCTGGACAACGCCTTGCGGTGCGGACGTTCCTCTCGCGAGGTCTGGAAGGCTTCGGCAGCAGCCAGGATCCGTGCCGCCGGGGACAGGTCGGAGCCGCCAACCTTGCGGTGATACCCCGAGCCATCCAGGCGTTCGTGATGGCGGAGCACGAGCGCGGACATAACATCGCCCTCGCGGCCGAACGAGGCCAGCGCGCGTTCGCCGTAATAGGCGTGCAACTGCGCCGCGTCGCGTTCGCGGACCGACAGCGGACCGTTGCGCATCCAAGTCGCC
The DNA here is from genome assembly GCF_000502415.1 of Mesorhizobium sp. LNHC229A00. Taxonomy (NCBI): domain Bacteria; kingdom Pseudomonadati; phylum Pseudomonadota; class Alphaproteobacteria; order Hyphomicrobiales; family Phyllobacteriaceae; genus Mesorhizobium; species Mesorhizobium sp. LNHC229A00. Next base: position 68,371 of record NZ_AYWQ01000011.1, on the reverse strand, counting down.
ACCGGCACCACGAGTTCGCCAATGTCATGGATGCAACCGCACCAGCGCAGCGCACGGACGTCAGGGGCGGGCAAGCCGATACGTCTCCCTGCACCCTCCGCCAGTTCCGACACCATCCTCGAATGGCCTTGCGTAAAGGGCATGCGCATATCGATCATGTCGGCAATGGCCAGGAACGCCTCGTCGCAGGCTGCCTCGTCCAGCATCACCGGCGGATCGGGCTCTAGCGCCAAAATGGTCTCGCGGTCGACCGTCGCCCTGATGCCCTCCATCAGCGCCGGCGCGTTGTCCGAGACGAGTCGGGCCAGATCCGCTTCGTATGGGCCGTCAGCGCGGCTGGCGATGGCCTCGGCCATCCCTTCGATACCGACCGCATCGCAGAGTGCGATAGCATCCTGCGCCAATGTGATGAGGCGCACGGCTGGCAGTACATCCTCGCCGCTCAGCCCACGCGGTAGGCCCTTGCCATCCCAACGTTCGTAAATTTGACCGAGATTGCGCCGGATCTCGTCCGACAGGCCGAGCCGCTCGCCTATCCGCTGCGCGACCTCGCAATGAGCTGTGAGGACCGGGCGCGCCACCGCGAGCGCCTGCGACATCGCGGTCTCGATCGCCCTCGCCTGCGCGTCCGGTTCGAGGTCGTAGTAGAACCGCTTGAAGGCCTGCACGAAGACCCTCCCCAGTTCAGCACGATTGCCCATGTCTAGACCGACAAGATCCTGGCGGAGCGCGATTTCGTCGCCGAAGGTGGCCGACAGAAGGTCGGTGTCCGCATTGCAGCCGACATAGCGCAGCATCGACTGGTGGTAGGCATTGCGCCGATCCTGCTCGGAAACTCCCGCAAGATCGGCGATCCGCATTGCAAGTACGCAGGACTTGAGCGCGAAGTCGCGAGAATGGCCGGTGGCAAGGTCCGACGCATAGGCGAGGACCATCATGAAGTCCGCCCGGCGGATCGAGACGTTTGTCATCCCCCACCTCCCAGTGAGCCCATGCTAGCCCCGTGTGCCGTCAAGACCTAGGGGAAAATCTCAAGCGGGCTTAGATCCTGCAAGAAACAGAGGGTCCTGTTTGGGGCCATGTATGGACGCTCTCCGTTGGCAAGGGATTTGTGAGCTTTTGCAGTTGCTGGGTGGTGCGGCCATGTATCCGACCTGTAGGTGCGGCCTTTCATGTGCTGCTGGCCATAATGCCATTCGCGCGTTTCAGGTCCCGATCGAAAGCTCGCACTCATAGTGCACGGCCCCAGTGGGTTTTCCTGATCCGGCGGGTTGACCGGCTTTGTGCATTAGCTCCTGTCCGCCCTTTCCAACCTCGTTGGCGATCCCGCGCCTTGTTTCGTTCTATGCGATGACCGGCTCCCTGTAGCGCTCGCCGCCGGTCATCAATGCCCAGACCATGCGGGCTGTCTTGTTAGCCAGCGCAACCGCCGCCCCCAAGCTTCTTCACTATTTTCACGACCATTGCCTCCGAGACACCGGCACCGTCGGGTGCTGGCGGGCAGCGCTGCGCTGAAACAGGCGCGGCCACTCGGCCACGGTGCGCGTGCCGGGATATTCTTAGTTCCTAATGGAACAAAGAGTGCCACGTCAGATTTGAAAAGGTCCGCTGGCTTTGGAGCCGCAGATGGCTGGCTCTCCGCCAGGGCCGGCCGGCTGGCCTGCGCCCGGCATGGCGCAGGCCCCACGACGACAGGATTACACCCATGAAACGTCTGCCGCATATTCTGCTCAGCTTGGGCGCCACGATGATCTCCACTTCCCTGCTGGGTGCTGAACAATGGGAGGGGTTTGGGATCAAGCATCTGGGATTCGTATTCGACGTTCCGCCGGGGTTCGTGCTTGCCCAGCGCTCCGATCAAGGAGCAGCCTTTGAGGGCAAAAACAAAGCATTTCTTGCGATCTGGGGGGCGCAACTCGGCAAGGCAAGCTTTCGCACCGAGATCGAGCATCGCATTGCCGTGAACGAGAACGACGGCTGGAAGGTGACCTACAAGCGAGTGACCCCGCAATGGGCCAGCTATTCNTCGCATTGCCGTGAACGAGAACGACGGCTGGAAGGTGACCTACAAGCGAGTGACCCCGCAATGGGCCAGCTATTCGGGACTGAAGGACGGTCAGATCCTGTATGTCCGGGCTATCAAGATCTGCGGGGACAGAGCGGCATTGTTTACGGTCAACTATGCTCGCAATGAGAAGGTCCCCTATGATCCGCTTATCGTTCGCATGGTCAAATCACTGAAGGTCCAGGGCTGCTAGGCAGCCGGTGGCCGGCGCCGGCTTCCAGCCACCGCGGGTGCCAGCTTCTGTGGCTCGCCCCCGCAGGGCTCCTAGGCAGAGGCGCGCGCTGATACGCCCCCGAGAAGCCCTTGAAGCTCTCCCTTGGGCAGTGGCCTCGACAGCAGAAAGCCTTGGAGCTGGTCACAGCCGAGCTTGCGCAGATAATCGCACTGGCTTTCGGTCTCCACCCCTTCGGCAGTGGTGCTAAGTCCGGTCGCGCGGGCCAGGTTGATAATCGCCTGAACGATGGCCTCGTCACCGTTGGAGCGACCAAAGCCCTGCACGAAGCTTCGGTCGATCTTGATCCTGTCGACTTGCAGCGTCTGCAGTCTTCCCAAGGAGGAGAATCCGGTGCCGAAATCGTCGAGTGCAAAGCGCACTCCGATGCTGCGCAGAGCCTCGATGTTGTTTCGGCATTCGCTCCGTCGCTCCGACAGAGCGCTTTCGGTAACTTCGATTTCGAGCCGCCGCGGATCCATGTGCGTCTCCAACAAGATACTGGTCACTCGCATGGCGAAACTGGGGTTGTTCAACTGCAAGGCCGACACATTCACAGCCAAGGTCTCGATGGGCCAATCCACCGCGTCAAGGCACGCCTGCCTGAGCACCAGTTCGCCAAGCTTTTCGATCAACCCTGCTTCCTCGGACAGCGGTATGAACAAGTCCGGTGCAACCCAGCCCCGCTCCGGATCAGACCAGCGGGCCAGCGCTTCGACACCCGTCATCCTGTTTGTGTCGGCGGCGTATAGCGGCTGATAGTGGACCTGGATCTGGCCGCTCGCATCGAGCGCGTTGCGCAGGTCCTGTTCCATGCCCTTGCGGCTGGCCAGCGTCAGATCCATCTCGTGCCCAAAGAAGGCGTAGCTGCTGCGGCCCCCCGCTTTGGCATGATAGAGCGCCACGTCGGCTTTCCGCACCAACTCGACGGTGTCCAACCCGTCCTTGGGTGCAACCGCTACGCCGACACTTACGCCGACAAAGACTTGTACCCCGGCGACCTCGAACGGCCGACGGGCAGACTCGATCAAATGCTCGCATAGTGCCTTGACGTCATTCTCGCCGCCAACCGAACGTCGGATGATGATGAATTCATCGCCACCAAGACGCGCCACCGTGTCCGCATCAGTCGTCAGCCGTCTTAGCCGGTCCGCGAACTCCCTGAGCAGCTCGTCACCCGCCGGATGGCCAAAACTGTCATTAACCTGCTTGAAGCGGTCGAGGTCGAGGTAAAGTATCGCGAGCTGCTCGTCCGTCGACGGCAGGCGCGCCAGTGCATCTGCCAGACGCTCGTTGAACTGACCGCGATTGGGCAGCGCTGTAAGCAGATCGTTGTGAGCGAGGTGGTAGATCCGGTCCTCCGTCTCGATCAGCTTCAACGTCCGCTTGCGAAACCCTATCAGGGCCGTGATGACACCGGCCAGCACCAGACCAAACACGGTGACGAGAACGGGCACGAGTTGAAAGAGGACAAATGCTCCTGGCCGATATGGCCGCCAAACGAAGAAGGCGATAGGTCCAGATCGGTCGACAACGGGATAGGAAGCCTCTCCGGAAGCGAGCTTATCGTGCCAGGAGAACCGCGCGCCATCGAGCAGATAGTCTTGGCGCAGGGCGGTAAGGAAACTGCCGTCGAGGTAGCGAACGGCCACATGCAGGAATTCCTGGCCTGGCACCTGCGCGATGTGGCCACTGTCGGAAACCACGGGCTTGATGCTGACGACCGCGGGATGGCCGGCGATAACGGCCATTTCGGAAGCGCCTATTGTGAGCACCTGTTCCGTAACACCTTCGGTATCCCCTCGCTTCAACCTTGCTCTCAAAGTCTGGACCAGAGGCGCAGTGGTCNCGTGTATGGCGCGGTAGCTGCCGGGGTCAGCGGTCGCCCCATCGGTGAATGCGTAGACCGGCGCATCATTGGCATCGAGAATATAAACCTGGTCATGACCGAAATACGTGTGCATCCAGCTGCCGAGATTGGTATCGATCCATTTCGCATCGCCGCCGCGCAGCGCGTTGACCGCGTCGTCCCAAACCGTCACGCTCTCCTGGTCGTGCGCTACTGCGCTCTCCAGCTTGGACATGATCAGTCCAACCAGACTTTTCTGCCGCGCCGCGGCAACGCTGTCAGTCTGGATCGTGGACCAAAGCAATAAGCCTGTCGCGGCTGCTGCAATGAGCAGTGTCACCCCAATGACGGGCAAAGCCGTTCTCATCAGGAAGAGACGACGGGTCGGTTCGGCAAAATGTCGCAGCAGTTTCATCAGATCGCTTTAAGCGATGAAGACTTCTGGACCGTTAAAAGGCCCTGCGCGACAGGGCCGGTGCGTGCCCTGCCCGGCAGCCTCGTGTTCGGGGTCGCTGCCTCGCGCGGAGCCGACGCCCCAGGCCGGCGACGAATAGGATGAAATCCAGCGAGAGACGGACGGTGCGGCGGCAGCTAACTGGGTGGGCATCTGGCGGCTGGGGTGAAACTGCGAGGCTAGGGTGGTTAGACGCGCGATGGGTCTGTCGGCGGGCACGTCGCCATCGCGTATATATACAATTTTGCTAAAATTATCGGAACTCATTGCCCTCCCACGTTTTGACTCCCGATTCCAGGAGTTCGTGTGCGCATGAGTAAGACCGAAGACCGGCTGTCATTCATCGAGTTCCAGTCGCCAATGTTGGTCGAGAAAGCTCCTGACGGCGGCAGCTGGCTTCACGAGATCAAGTATGACGGCTACCGGACCCAGCTCATTGTGGAGGGTGCAAGGGCGCGAGCCTTCACGCGCCGGGGTCACGATTGGTCACATCGGTACAAGAGAATCGTTAAGACGGCGGCGAGCCTGCCGGCAAAGTCCGCGATCATCGATGGTGAGGCTGTCGTTCTGGGCGAGACCGGCCTCCCGGACTACCAAGCCTTGGAACGGGAGCTAGGCAATCCGGGCTCGCCGAGGCTCATCTTCTATGCGTTCGATCTGCTTCATCTCAACGGCAGCGATCTTCGGCAGCGGCCGCTTTTGGAACGCAAGGCGGCCTTGGAGAAGCTGCTCAAAAGTTCAGCGCCGACGCTGACCTATGCCGAACATCTCGAGGTGAGCGGCACGGATATGTTCGCGCATGCCTGCCGTATGGGCTTGGAAGGCATAGTGTCAAAGCTTGCCGATTCCCCTTATCGCTCCGGCGTCCAGACAAGCTGGGTCAAGATAAAATGCATCAAGAGCGACACCTTTCCTATCGTGGCTTTCGTAGAGAAGCTTGGCGCTCAACCGCGCCGGATCGCCTCGCTCTACATCGGCAGGCGTGAAGACGACCGGCTGCTTTATGCCGGCAAAGCCCAGAGCGGCTACAGCTTGAGTATCGCGCGACAGGTCCGCGAGCGTCTCGACCCGCTGATTATTGACAAGGCGCCATTGTCGGAGCCGATCGACAAGCCCAAGGCCACATGGGTCAGGCCGAACGTTTTGGCCGAGGTGCAGTTCAGCGGCGTCACCGACCGCGGCATCTTGCGCGAAGCAGTATTCAAAGGCCTCCGTGAGGATCTCATCACGGTCCCGGCAAAGCCGCCCGCCTCATCGAAGCGGCGGAATAGGGCCGAGGGACACGCAGTGCCCCGTGAGAACGTCCTTCAGCTGCTGCCGGACGCGGTCTCGCCTTCCAAGGAAGCCCTTGTGCGCTACTGGGAACAGGTTGCCGAGCAAGCGCTGGTCCATCTCGGCCACAGACCACTGAAGCTGGTCCGCCACGCGAGCGGGACCACTTTCTATCACAAAGGTCCCTTGCCCGATATTCCGGGCGCCGTGCATCAGTTGCGCATCCAGAAGCGCGAGGGTGGGCAGGGTGTCCGCGTGTGGGTGGACGATCTCGCCGGTTTGCTCGGGCTGGTCGAGATGGATGCGGTCGAGCTTCATCCGTGGAACGCCACCATGGATGACATCGAGCGGGCCGACCGCGTCGTGCTGGACCTCGACCCCGGCGAGGGCGTCGAGTGGGAGCAGGTGATCGAAGCGGCGCTGGCGCTTCGCGACATCCTGGAGGCTTCAGGTCTGAAGAGTTGGCCCAAGGTCACCGGTGGCAAGGGCATCCATTTGATGGCCCCTCTTGAGACAAGGATGACCCACGACAACGCCCGGCAACTCGGCAAGTCGCTTGCCCGGTGCCTCGCTGACGCGCATCCCGACCGCTACCTCCTGTCTGCTGCACCGGCGGCAAGAACGGGACGTATTTTTATCGATTACCTCCGCAACGGGAGAGGCAACACGGCCGTGGGCGCGTTCTCTCCACGAGCACGCCCCGGATTTCCAATCGCCCACCCTGTGACATGGGGCCAGGTTGAGCGGGCGGTGCGGCCAGACGCCTTCACCATGGATCAACCTTTCAAGGCAGTCATCAGGAAAGCAGCCTGATTGGACGATGTGAAGCCAGTGCGGCTGTGCTGTGGCAGTGCTGTCAAATTTTGCCGCCACTGCCGCCTTGATCGACAAGCCGGCAGATGCGTCGTGGCGGCGGCAGGACCGGCGCCAGCCTTGTAACCAACGTCATGTCCACGGAGGGCGAGAGCACCTCGTCGCAACCAGCGCGCCGCCAAGGTCCGGTCGGTCAGCCTGTGCTGAAACCCAGCCCCCCCGTCAAGAACTGCAGTCCGGCTCCACGAGAAGCGTGCTATATTTCGCCCAAAGTTGCTCGCAGTGCTGCGCTCTCAAACTTGGTACTCCCGCGTTCCCATAGAAGATCATCGCAGAGCGAACATCGTAGCCCAAAACCGACGCGTTCGCGATAAAGTGAACCGCATCGCCCAGACGGCGAAGTTCAATGGCAGCTTCTTTCTTGTTCGCCGCGTCAAACACGCCGAGAACCCGCACTTCGTCATCGCGCGAGGCCAGTACGGCAGCCATGGCCTCGTCAGTCATCGTCCCCACGACTGGACACGCCATTGCCGCAGAACCGACCCGAGGGTGTCCCCTGCGTTGACATCCGATTCGCACCAGCAACGGTTTCTTCTTTCGTCCTCATTGCCTCTCGCAGCGAGCCAAATAGCGGCAGGCTTCGTAAGACCAATGAGGCACTGACCTGCAAACTCGGCCGGTTCGTCGGTGCTCGTGTCGAATACCGCCCACATTTCGCTTGGTTCCTGAACTGGCAAGAATTTCAAATTAGTCTCCGCTAATTTTCTACCCGAACATAAGCGGAGGCACATTGTTCCGGCGGCGACCCGCCGTTGGTCAACAGCAGTACGATCACGGTTCTTGAAGCCAGACATGCCTAAATTGCCATCCAGCACTGGAAGCGGAAGGGGTCTGCCGAATAGGTGGACGGGTTACCAGCCCGGTAAAGTCGTGCCGCTTCGGTTACGCATGAGGTCGCAGGTATGCCGAATACCTGCCGAGCGGCTCAACGCGGCACTTGTCGTTGATCCGATCCGCACGCATGCAAGCCTGGTGGCGGATCGCAAACTCACAATCGAGGTTTAGATGGCGCGCGCGATGCTCTTACAGCCCACCCTCGGCAGGTCGCCGATCAAGAAAGGTTAATTGCGACGTTGCGCAACAGCGCAACGGATTTTCGCATACCTTCCATCGGCGTCAGCATCATGTCCTCGTGCTCGATGGACAAGACATCGTCGTAGCCAACCTGCTTGAGCGCGGTACAGAACTGCCGCCACCAGGTCTCACCGTGACCGTAACCGAGTGTGATGTAATTCCAGGCTCGTTCGGCATAGAGGTTTGGTGGGCGCGGATCGAGCGTGCCGTCGATGGCCGCGGCGATGGGCTCGATCCGGGTATCCTTGGCGTGCACATAATAGATGGCCGAGCCGAGCATGCGAATGCCGGCAATCGGATCCGCCCCCATCCACAGCGGGTGACTGGGATCATAGTTGGCGCCGACCGTCTCTCCGACAGCGTCACGCAGCTTGAACAATGTCTGGACATTGTACACGGCTTGATGGCCATGCAGTTCCAGGCATAGTTTGTGAATGCCGAGATTGTTTGAAAACGCCACGAGGTCGCGCCAGTAGGGAATGATCCGCTCCTCCCACTGATAGCGCTGGATCTTGAGGCATTCCGGCGGCCAATCGGTGATGATCCAGTTCGGGTTGGCGTCACCCGGTCCGCCCGGCAGGCCTGACATCATGACGACACGGTCGATCTCCATCAGGCCGGCCAGGCGAATGGTGTCCTGTGTCACACCATGGTGGACCTGCCCCTGCGGGCCCGGGTGCAGCGGATTGCCCGAGCAATTGAGCGCTGCAATCGTCAGCCCGTGATCCCGGATCTTGGCGACGAACTCCTTGCGCGTGGCAGCGCTCGCGAGCATGGCCTGCAGGTCGATGTGGGGCGCTGACGACCAATTGCCGCACGCGAATTCCAATGTCTGAAGCCCAAGCTCGGCCGAGGCGGCTAACATCTCGTCGAATGGGAGGTCGCCGAGGCTGTCTGTAATCATCCCGATCTTCATCTGGAAGCTCCTCGTTTCGATTGCCCTAAAATCTGACCGTCTCGAACCTGCCCGACTTGGCGGAGGCAAGCGCTGCCTCGCACAGGATCATCGCCTTGCGGCCGTCGCTTGCCGTGACCTCGGGCCGTCGCCCCGTTTCGACGCAGGTAATGAAATGATCGATCTCGGCCGCGTAGGACTCGGCATAGCGCTCAACGAAGAAGTAATAGGGCTTGTCGCGCGATATCGCCTTTGCGCCTGACATTTCAACCGATGTCGGCATCCTGTTGCCGGCCCGCAGCATCCCGTCCGCACCATGCACCTCGATGCGCTGGTCGTAGCCGTAGGCGGCCCTGACGCTGTTGTTGATGTGACATTGCCGGCCCGACGACGTGCGCAGCACGAACATCGCGGTATCATAGTCCCCCAGCTTGGCATAGTGCGGCGCGACAAGCGACGACCCGGTCGCGAAGAGCTCGACCGGCTCCTCTCCCAACAGGTTCCGTGCCATGTCGAAGTCGTGAATGGTCATCTCCCGGAAGACCCCCCCTCCTCCCGCCAGCGCTTCCTCGGTTTCCGGTTCCGGATCCCGGCTGGTGATGATGACCTGTTCAACGGCACCGATCTCGCCTTGCGCAAGGCGCGCCTTCAGCGCCCGAAAGCTCGGGTCGAACCGACGGTTGAATCCGATCTGAAAGGGTACAGCTGCCTTCTCGACAGCCGCCAGACATTGATCGGTGCGCTTGAGATCGAGGTCGATCGGCTTTTCACAGAAGATCGCCTTGCCACTGGCGGCCGCGGCCATGGCCAGGTCGGCATGCGTTCTCGTTGCCGAAGCGATGAACACCATGCGGATCGATCGGTCATTCATCACGGTCTGGGTGTCGGCGATCTCGGCCCCTGTCAGGGCCGAGACCTTCGATGCAGCCTCGCGATTCGGATCGACGATATAGCGCAGGCGCACCCGGGGGTGGCGCGCCAGGTTGGCCGCATGCACCTGGCCGATAAGGCCCGCTCCGAACAGACAGACATCGAGCATATCTTTCCTTCCCTAAAAGGCGGCATGGTGTCGGCCATGAGCGTGGCCGCGACGGCGACTTGATTGACGTGAGTGACTGCCCAGCCGGGTCGTCATTTGACGGCTCCCATGGTCAGTCCGCGAACCAGATGGCGCTGCACCAACAGCGCGAAGACGACGATCGGCAACGCGCCGATAACGCCAGCGGCCGACATCGAGGCCCAGTCGGTGTCGATGCGGCCGATCAGCGTGGCGGTGCCGCGTGGCATCGTCATCGCGCGGGGCGTGGCCGTCAGCGCCAGAGCGAAGAGGAATTCGTTGAAAGTGACAAGCACGGCAAAGATGGCGGTCGCCGCGAGGCCGGGAGCTGCCAGCGGCAGCGTGATGCGCCGGAACGCGCCGAAGCGGGAATCGCCATCGACCATGGCGGCTTCCTCGAGATCCACTGGGATTTCCCGAAAGAAGCTCTCCATCATCCAGACGCAGAAGGTGATGTTGAAGGCGGTGTAGGTGGCGATCAAACCCAACCAGCTGTCGAGCAGGCCGAGCTTGAGCATCAGCAGATAGACCGGGATCAGGATCACGACCGGCGGCACGATGCGCAGCGTCAGCAGGAACAGACCGACCTTGCGCTCCGTCATGAAAGGCAGGCGAAAGCGGGCGATCGCATAGGCGCCCAGGGCGCCGCAGAACAAGGCGATCGTCACCGAGAAGAACGTCACCACCAGCGAGTTGGTCAGATAGGCGCCGAACTGCTTTTCCGTGAACAACCTGATATAATTGTCCAGCGTAGGACCATGTGGATAGAGCGTGCCTTCCTGGGTGATCTCGCGATTGGACTTAAGCGATGTCGAGACAAGCCAGTAGACGGGCAAGAGCACGATGGCCAATACGGCGCTCATCAGCCCGATCCGCGCCAGACGATTGTTCATGATGCATCGACCCTGCGCAGAAGCCGCACGGCGCTAAGGGCCAGCGCAAGCACGACCAGCCCGATCGTGACGAACAGCGCCGCCGCATAGCCCGTCTGCTGGAATTTAAAGGCGGTGTCGTAGCCATAGATCGAGACCAGCCGCGTCGCCTCGCCCGGTCCGCCCCGGGTGAGCACGAACACCTGGTCGAACGTGCCGAAGGCGTCGATCGTTCGCAGCACGATTGCGATCGCCAGCACGGGCCGCATCATAGGAAAGGTAAGATCGGCAAACACCCGCCAGGTGCCGGCGCCATCGACGCGAGCGGCCTCGAAGGGTTCATGCGGCAGCGACTGCAGGCCGGCCAGAAGGATCAGGAACATCAGCGGCGTCCATTCCCAGACGTCGAGCACGACAAGGCCGATGAAGGCCTTGATGGGATTTCCGAGAATTTGCACCTGGCCGCCGCCCATCCACTCGGAGACTGCCGTCAGCATGCCCGCGTCGCTGGCATAGATCAGCCGGAAGACGATGGCGACCACGACCGGTGTTATCACCATCGGAATAATCAGGATGGTCCTCAGCAGGCGGATGCCGCGAAATTCGCGCAAGCAAAACAGCGCCAGGGCAAAGCCCAGAATTGCCTCGAAGGTGACCGACAGGGCGACGAATTTGACCGTCACCAACAGCGAATTCAAAAACTGTGGATCGCTCCACAGTTTGATGTAGTTGCCCATGCCGACATCGGCGACTACCGAGCCATAACGATAGACCTTGGTGCTGGCGCGCAGGCCGTCCCACAAGGGATAGACGAGCACGCCCAGCACGATCAGCAAGCCTGGCGCCAGCATGAGATAAGGGAGGGCGAGGTCGAGCCCCGCCCCCTGCAGACGGTATTTGCGGCTCTGCGTCCCGCCATTTGGCATCAATAATAACCGACAGAAGACAGGTACTCCTTGACCTGCTTGGCGGCCGTGTCCAACGCGGCCCCGCCACCCGAGCCAGCCTGCAGCGCCTTGTTGAGCTCGATGCCGAGCAGTTCCTCGACCTTGGCCCAATCTGGCGTGCGCGGCCTCGGCAGCGCTCCAGCGTCGAGCTGCTGCAAGGCGACGGGGATCAGCCGGTTGCCGGGCTTGGCGACGCCGAAGGCGCTCCGCTTGACCGGGATGGAGCCCGCTTCCGACAGCTTGGCCTGGACGTCGGCGCTGACATACCATTTCAGGAACTCGACCGAGTTGGCCTTGTTGGGCGCCGATTTCGGAATGCCGGCAATGAAGATGCCCATCTGGGCGATCGCCGCAGTCTGTTTCGGCACGGCGCCGAAATCGAGCTTGCCAGCCACCTTTGTCTGCGTCGGATCGTCGGCCTTCAGCGCATTGCCGGAATATTGGATGATAGCACCTGCTTCGCCGCCGAGGATCGCCGCGCCTTCCTGGTCCGAGTCGAACTCGACGACGCCGCTCGGCGCGTTTTGCTTCATGGTGCCGACGAAGAATTCGGCCGAGGCTTTGCCTGCGGCGGAATTGAAGACCGGGTTCCACTTGTCGTCGAAGAAGGAGCCACCAAACGACAGGAAGACCGGGTACCAGCTGGTCACGATCGGATTGCCGGAAACGCCCCGGAAGACGACCGGATATTTGATCTTGCCCGCCGCCACGCCTTCCTTGCCCTTGGCGATGACCTCGTCCCAGGTTTTCGGCGCGCCGCTTGTGTAGACATCGTTGCGGTAAGTCAGCGTCTGCAGATCGCCGACGAACGGCACGCAGATGAGCGCTGGCGCGGCAGTTTCAAAACCCTTCACGCGCGGGCCTTTCTGGGGCGGCCAGTAGCCCATGTCGATCATCGAGCCGATCCAGTCCTTGTCGCCGCCATCGATGCCGGCCGCTCCAAGATCCTCCAGCACATTGGCGGCGCCGAACTGCGGCACCCAAGGATCGTCGAGAAGATAGAGGTCGTATTGGCCGGCGCTGTTCTTGGCGTCGGCGAACCACTTCTCCAGGGTTACGCCATATTCATCCTCGAGGAACTCGATGTCGAAGCCGGCATCCTTGGCCAGAGGGATGATCTTCTGTTTGAACGGGGTCAGGCCGCCGTCGGCGAAGGCGCCGATGATCACCTTCTTGCCAGCGGTGCTCGCCGCGACAGGCAGGCCCAATGCCGTAAGGGCCGTCGAGGCAAGTGCGAGGCCAATTCCCCCCTTGAGCACGGAACGGCGAGTAAGTCTGCTAATGCTGGACTGCGTCATTTCACTCTCCATCACTGTTGACCCTATGGACGGCCGTCAGGCCGGCGGAATTGAAGAAGCATGCATTCGACACATCGAAAGTGAGCCCGATGTTGGCGCCCACCGTGCCCCTGAAGTCGCGGCCTGCACGGACCGAAACATTGCCGCTGCCGATGCGGACATTGACCAAGGTCTCGTTGCCCATCGGTTCGACGACATAGATCTCGCCGGGCAGCGCGGCCCGGGTGCCGGGTGCCGCAACACTCATGTCTTCCGGCCGCAGTCCGATCTCGACCGCCCCGGCGGCGCGGCATGCCGCCAGCCGGGGCGCATCTATCGGAACCAATGCTCCGCCGACCTCGATGCATTGTTCGGCAAGCGCGACCGGCAGAATGTTCATCGGCGGGTTGCCGACGAAGGTGGCGACGAAACGGTTGGCCGGGCGGTCGTAGATATCGCCCGGCGGCGCCATCTGCTGCAGTTCACCGGCGTGCATGACCGCTACGAAGTCGGCCATGGTCAAGGCCTCTACCTGATCGTGCGTGACATAGAGGGTGGTTGCGCCAAGCCGCTGGCAAAGCCGTTTGATCTCGCCGCGCATGGTCAGGCGCAGGCGTGCGTCAAGGTTCGACAGCGGCTCGTCCATCAGGAAAGCGGCCGGATCTCGAACAATGGCGCGCGCAAGCGCCACGCGCTGCCTCTGCCCGCCCGAGAGCTGGCGCGGCCGGCGATCGAGCAGGTGGCCGATCTCGAGGACCGCGGCGACCTCGTCGATCTTGGCTCGGCGCGAGGCATCCGGCATGCCGCGAATCCATAAGGGATAGCCGATATTCTCACCGACAGTCATCTGCGGATAGAGCGCATAGCTCTGGAAGACCATGGCGATGTCGCGGTCGCGCGGCTGCAGCCGGGTCACCTCACGCTCGCCGATGAAGAGCTTGCCGGCGCTCGGCATGTCGAGACCGGCAAGGATGCGCAACGCCGTCGTCTTGCCGCAACCCGAAGGACCGAGCAGGGCCAGGAACATGTGGTCGGGAACGGCAAGGTCAAGCGAGCGCAAGACGTTCAGCGCGCCGTAGTTCTTGACCACATTTTGGTACAGGACAGAACTCATTGCCGCTCCCCAGCGCGCCCTAAGCGTATCAGTTCTCCCGTTCGTCGACCTCGAAACCGGCTCCGAGGGCCAGGTCGCGCAGGTTGCGATAGCCCATCTTCGCATAGGTAAGGGGATGGGCCTTACTCGGATCCTGTTCGGCCTCGACCACCAGCCAGCCGCTATAGCCATTGTCGGCAAGCATGCCCAAAAGCGTCGAATAGTCGATGGACCCATCGCCGGGCACTGTGAAGATGCCTTCCATCACCGCGCCCATGAAGCTCATATCCAGGGCGCGAGCGCGCTTCAGCACATCGGGCCGCACATCCTTGCAATGCACGTGAACGACGCGGCCGAGGTGATGCCGCAGCAACGTCTCGGGATCGCCGCCGGAGAACACGCAATGGCCGGTGTCATAGAGCAGGCCGACGGCTTGCCCCGAACCGGCCATCAGCCTGCCGATCTCGTGATCCGTCTCGACGATGGTCCCCATGTGGTGGTGAAAGGCCATGCTAACGCCAAAATCGGCGAACCGTTCAGCCAGTCGCGTTATCTTTTTGCCGTAGGACTCCCACTCGTCTTCAGCAAGCTTGGGACGCTGCGAGATTGGATCGTGAATGGCGCCATGGCGGCCGCGCGACGTATCGGCGTAGACGACGTGCTTGGCGCCGAGGTCGCGCAGCAGCGTCAGATGCGGGAGGATGGCGTCGAATTCCTCCTCGACCTCCTTTTCGCAGATCCGGCCATCGTACCAGCCCGAGACCAGCTTAAGGCCGTAGGTCGCGAGAACCGCGTCCAGGTCCTTGCTGGCACGCGGGAACTTGCCGCCGAGTTCCGTTCCCGCGTAGCCGGCTTCGGCCGTTTCGGAAAGGCACACCTCGAGTGGCGTATCCCCGCCCAGCGCGGGCACATCGTCATTGCTCCATGTGATCGGATTTATGCCTATGCGGACAGCCATCATCGTTCCTCATCGGACAGGCCGGGGGCATTTGCTGGCGGTGCCTCGTCGAAACCAATCAGGTCGGTGAGGCGTCTTGCGGTCTGTCTGGGCCCGTCATTCCCTCTTGTTTTCATTTAAGCGCCGATCTGTCTCCATCGCGAGAGCCAGTTCGGTGAGAAGTGAAGGTGCCAGTTTCACTCGCCGCGGCGCTCGTCTAAGCTCGATCCGCTCTCATACCGCGAGGCATTTTCCGATGCAGATATCGAGGCGCAAGCGCCAAGGCTTTCCGATGGACGCGCTGATCATCGATCGGGCAATTGATGAACCGATCCATCGCCAGCTCTATCGTCAGATTGGCGCGATGATCCGTGAGCGTCGTCTGGCGCCCGGATCGGAATTGCCCTCGTCGCGCGCGCTGGCTGAGGATTTGGGTCTCGCCCGTAACACCATCGTCGCCGCGTATGACCAACTCGCTACGGAAGGTTATCTTGCGAGCCGGCAGGGCGCGCGACCGGTGGTCATCGACCTGCCCGTGAACTCGACCGATCAAGGCGGCAAACCCACGGCCATGGCAATCCACCGTCCGCTTTCGAGGCGCGGCGAGAGCCTCATGCGGCAACCCTTCCATCATGGAGCGCCGGGGCGCTTTGCCTTTCATCCGGGCATGCCGGACCCGCAGAACTTTCCGTTTGGCGTCTGGGGCAGGCTGCTTGCACGCCGGGCAACGTTTGGCGCCGACATGTTGTTCGGCACCTATCATGTGACCGGCCTGCCGGCGCTCAAGGAGGCGATTGCCGGCTACCTGATCTCGGCCAGGGGGGTGCGGTGTTCTCCCGAACAGATCGTCATAACGACGGGGGCGCAGGCGGCGTTCGATTTGCTGGCGCGTCTGCTGCTCGATCCCGGCGACACGGTCTGGCTGGAGGAACCGGGCTACTACGCGGCCAGGGCGACCTTCACCGTCGCTGGCGCCAATATTGTGCCGCTTGTGGTCGACCGCGACGGCTGGCAGATAAACCAGCCCGAGGTTTCACCGCGCCTGATCTATGTGACGCCCGCCTGCCAGCATCCCTTGGGGATCACGATGCGCATGGACCAGCGGCTGCGGCTGTTCGAGATCGCCGAGCGCAACAATTCGTGGATCATCGAAGATGATTTCGACGGTGAGTACAGATTTCAGGGAAGGCCGGTCCCCGCCATACAGAGCATGGATTACGCCGACCGGGTCATCTATGTCGGCACCTTTGCCAAGCTGCTGTTTCCGGCGCTCAGGCTGGGCTTCATGGTCTTGCCCGCCGCCTTGTGCGAGGGCATTCCGCATGCGCTGAGCACCACTGGGCAGTTCGCACCACTCCTGCTGCAGGCGGCGCTGGCCGATTTCATCGATGAAGGGCACATGACCCGCCACCTCAAGCGCATGCGCCGCATCTACGCCGAGCGCCGCAAGCTTTTCTACGAATTGTGCCAGACCGAATTGGCCGATCACATGACCCTTTCGGCGGCGGAAGCCGGAATCCAGGTCGTTGCTTGGCTTCACGAAAGTTGCGACGATCGGGCGGTCGTGCAATGCGCCGACAAACTCGGTGTCAACGCATCGCCGCTTTCGAAATATTACTGGTCATCCTCCGGAAATGGCCTAGTGCTTGGCTATGCCGCCTGCAACAAGGCCGATAGCGAAGCGGGAATCCGACGTCTGCGCCAAGCCATCGAGCAAGTGCGCACTTTGTCATGAGCCCGTCTGCCTGTCATGCAGCGGGAGCAAGCATCACCTCGAAATCCTAGCCATGGCTTTGCCGAACGATGGGCTGCGCAACTCACCCTGCGGACCTGGCCGCTGAACGGTCTCGGGCCGGCAGCTCCACCCCGACCCTTGCGCAAATCGTAAGATTGGCCGTGTGAACCCGAAGGCGGCGCCATGATCGCTACGATAAGCCAATTCCAGCCGTTGCTTCGAATTGACTTCGGCGACACCCCACGATGAGAGGCGCTGGCAATCTCGCCTGGGACCTCAGGTTTTGCCAATTCGAAATTGGCATTGGGAATGGCAGGCAAACCACGAAAGCGGACGGGCGTGCGGTAATCTGCTGCCAGACTTAAGTCTGGGGTGTGCAAGCCAGTAGGCCGGTAACATCGCCGCAACGGTCCTGCACGCGCCTTTCCGCGGCTCGAGCGGGAATATCTGCGCCCCCTCCGCGTTCCCTCTATGTACAAGAGGAGGAGATCTATCATGCAGAAATTGACCTTCACCGGCATAGCGCCGCTGGCTCTGCGGGCGTCAGCCGCATTGGTTCTGGTTGTTGCGCCCTATCAGGTCAGCTTTGTCGGCTCGGGCAAGCTGCGGCCAGCCGCCGCCTATGCCGAGAGCGAAGGCGGCAGCGGCGGAGGTGGTGAGGGCCATGGCGGCAACTCCGGTTCTGGCGGCGATGGAGACCACGGCGGCAACTCAGGGTCTGGCGGCGGCTCCGCGTCCGGTGGCCACGACGGTGGCGCAGGCGACGACGACGGCGGTCACGACAAGGGTCATCATGGGCAGGAGCATGTCGACGCCGCCGGCGACAAGGTTGAAGTCTCGGATGACAAAACTGAAGTCACTCATCCCGACGGCACCAAGGAAGAGATCGAAAATGGCCGTCTCGAAGTGAAGGACGCGGCAGGGCGCACGATCGTGGAGAGGGCTGCAACAGCTCAGGATATCGCGCGGCTGCAATCTCTGTAAGAATACGGCCCAGCCTGAAGCAAGCACGCATCAAGCCACCTTCGCCGGACGGCGGAGGTGGCTTTCGCAGCATCGCACTTGGGCTGAATCTCTCTCCACGCTTTACCTCGGGAGGGCGCGGACGAGCGTTCGACAAGGCTATTGCGCAAATAACTTTTGGCGCCGCTGTCGATCACGCAGAAGTGACCGCCGTGCGGACCTGTGCAATATCGGCCTGATCTGCAATCGCATTCGTTCGTGTCGAGGGTCGGCGCCATCTCGGCGCCTTAGCCGCCCAAGACGCGGACGCCGCTTTGGGCGACTACGGTCAGCACTCAAACCCTTTCGTCATCGGCGATGTCCCAGACCGGGATAGGCGCTCCCATAGCACGAGCTTTGAGCCGCACTGTTTCCACCGAGAGAGACCGGCCGAATAAAGCAGCGATTGCATTTGGAATAGCCGGCCTTCCGGGTGGAGTTTGAACACCGGCCGCCTTTGATCGGGATGGCAGGAACCCGTACCATCAAACGTCGCCGGCGCTGGCGTATGATTGGAGCCGGGTCGTTGACGAGAATGTTGTCTGCCGGCGGCAGACGTTCGGCCAAACTGAACTGGAACCTAAACGCACACGGCTGGTTTGATGGCGAGAAAGGAGGACCTCCATGATACGCTTACTCGTTCAATTCGGTGCCCTTTGCCTGGCGTACAAATTTGGCAAACAAATAGGCCGTGAGCAGGGCCGTCTCTCGCCAACAGGCCAACCCCGACGCCGCTCCTTTCCGGAGGCGGGTACCGCACAAACTGGTGAGCCCAACGAACAAAGTTAGCGCTTGCGGACTGTGGCCACCTGCGAACCGCCGCAGGCCTCTGACGAGGCCATGCGACATGCCGCAAGCTTCGCGTGAGTGTCAGCGCGACGCGGGCCGACGGTGCCTTCTCAACCTGGTAATCGCAGAGTGTCCGACAGTGATTATGCCCCCGCAGTCAATCCGCACTGTCAATTTGTCGGCTTGGCGATCGATGCGGATGATATCCCCGACGAGAACCACCTCATCTCCAGCGCGCGTTTTGGGTGGCGGGTCAACCGAATAGGGTTGACCATACGACGAAATGCTTACTTGGGCGCGTCCGCTCGGCAGTATCGAGGTAACGGTGCCCGTCAACGCGACCTCGTCACCGATCTCAAATTCGCGGGGCACGCTACAATGTAGCATCGGCGTCCTCCGGCGCTTCCAGGTATCAATGCCGACAAACTGACTTGGTTGCGTTAAATCGTAAGTCTCTCCCTCGCCCGCATGGTGAGGTCATTCATGTGATCTTCTCTGAAAAGCGAAGTGCGCCGCAAATCCTCCTCACCGCGAAAGGGCTTCGCCCTGCCGATGATCCCGGCTCGATTGGGCTGGCGACCGCTGTATGCCTTTCGGTGGCGGCCCGGGGTGCGTGTTCCTGAGCACGAGCAGGCCTCGAAGCTGCAATTGGTTGACGAAATCGGTGGAAAGTCGTCGAGCAGAGGTGTTCTGGCGGAGACTGTTGTTTTAGCCTGGTCCCGCCGACTGAAACCCGCGCGGGTGTGTCAGGCTCGAACGGTTCAACCCATGTCAGTGTCTGCCTTTCCCGTAAGCCGAGAGCTTTCCTCAGTTAGGATCGTCGCCGACGCAATAGCTCGGCTTCCGAATGACGAAGCGGCCGTGCTTTGGGACGAAACGGCTAAGCATCTGTTGTCAGTGGCGATTGAACGCGGCCATGACACAGACCGGGCGCGCACTGAGGTCGTCCGGTTCTTCGATGCGGTTCAACGCATGCGAACGACGGTTTCATCAAAATAGATGGAGACGATTGTCGCAGGCTATGAAAAGCCTACGACAATGAGGAGTTCCGTTTTGCACATAGTTGGCCTTTACCGGTGCCCGGGCGTTCCCGCCTTTGTCTGCGTGAGAGAGGGAACTCGGTGCAGTTACCTATCGCAGGACGACTACAGAGCGTCCGGATATCAGCCTGACTTCGAGGTGCTGCCTTGGGAATCGGAATACAGGGCCACCAGAAATCCTTACCAGTGTTCGCAGACGGTGATACGAAGCGGCAACGTGCCGGACAATGCCGCCGCGGCATGAGCTTCCATCAGACGATCGACCTTCTCCTTGGCCAAGCACCTAGGCTGAATTGTTCTCGAGCAAAACAAATTGGGTCCTTTTAACAAATCTAAGTGCGGGCGAGCCTCACTCCTGTAAATTCCCCAGGAACGGAGGCAGCGATGAGCCAGAAGCGCCGCGATCTCGACTATCTTGTTCAGCACTATATTGAGTGCAGGAGAGGCAAACCTTGGCCGCTGTCAGTATCGGCTGCCGTGGTGGCGATACGCACGGTTTTCCGGGAATGCCTCGCTTCCGATCGTGAATTGGCAACGCTCATTGCCAGAGCTGCGATCGATCGAGGACAGATTGTCGAGTTCGACCTCGATGAGCCTGCGCAGGCGGCATAGTGCCAATAGACGCAGGTACTCGATCAATTCTCACGGCCTGACACAAGTCCCAACAATGTGGAATTGGGGTCTTCGGATGAGTGCGGATAGCTCTTCAAGAAGACCTCGGACCGCGCGTCACGCGACCTGGCTGATTCCGACATAAGATCGCAAACTCGGTCAGTCGCGCAGCTGGCGCTCTGCAACTCAAGGCCGGCGGATCAAGTCAAAGGCAGTGGCACGACCTGATCAGCAACAACACGCCGATTGCGTAAGGGATGAACAAAAACACCATAGCCAACCAGTAGCCAGGTTGCGCCATCGCCGCCAAATCTGATCCAAGCTGTTCCATTGGCTGTCCAACGCAGGACGGTCCAGCTTTGTTCCCGGGTTGCGACCTAGGAACCCCCGGTGGGGTTCCAGGTCTTACGCTCGGTGGTGGAGCTGCAGCCCCGGGATTAGCCTACACCAGCTCTGATTTTGCTTTCTCACCTTCACCCTCGTGCGCCCGTACAAACGTGCAAACGATCCATCGATCCTAGGCCATTTCGAATTGCCGCGAAGGAGTTCCTCGGCAAGGATTTCCGTCACTCGACGCGCCTGTGGTCTGAACAACCAGGACGCTGTGCGCTTTCCTTTCTCGCAAGCGGCGCAAAGGGTCGCGCCCAGCGTCGATAGTCAAGGTGGCCGGAAGCTGGCGAGACCCTAACGAGGAGGGGCAGCAAAAAATGGAAGCTTCGCTCACACACAGCGCCCTTGTTCTGACGGCTCTGTCCGCGCAGTGCCAACAGGTTCGCCAACACCAGATGCACGAGCGCGCCATCATCAGGGTCGCGGCCCAGCGATCGCCGGCAAGAGTTTTTCACGCAGGATTAACAGACAAGATCGTTGCCGGCCCTCAAGAGTTGACAGTCGACTAGCATATTCGACGCTTCCTCAACCGAACCGGGTTGGGCGGAATTTGGCCAACAAGGGATGTTCGTTTCCCGTGGCCATCTCGCCTGCAAGCAGTTCGCCAGCGATCAGTCCGAGCGTCGCGCCGCTGTGACTGAAGGCAACGTAATATCCCTCAGTGCCCTTCAGCCGACCAAATACCGGCTCGCCATCGCCCGGGATCGGCTTGGGACCGACGCCGTAGCTCTCCAACTCCAGCTCCGGATTGCCCTCAAGCACCTTCGAGGCTTCGTCGAGAAGCCCCTGGAGGGTCGAAGCCTTCACGCCATACGTACCGTCGGGATTGACGATTACCTCTTCTTCGGACCATGCGGAATCGAGTACGAGAGCTCCGTCCGGCGTTGGGCGAACAGCGACCCGCGGCGTGTTGAGCACCGCCCGAAGTGGAAGGGCGACAGGCTTGGTCCTGACCAGTAATGCGATCGGCGTTCCGTCCGGGATATGCTGCCCGGTTTGCGCCACCGTGCGCGGGACGTCGCTGCCCGTTGCCAAGAGGACCGCATCGGCAGCAAACGTGGCGCCCCTCTCCGTCGCGACGCCAGTGGTGCGCCCCGTGGCAAGTGTCACCGTTGCGCGCCCCGCGTCAGTGACGAGCTGACCGCCCCGCTCCACGAATTCCGCAACCAGCAATTTGATCAACGACGGAAGATCGACCCAGCCTTCACCCGGATTGAAGATCGCGCCCTGGCGCGTGACCGCGCTTGTCGCGATGCCCGGCGTAGCCGAAGGAATGTCGCCTGCGAGCAAATGGCGCGCGTCATATCCGAGGCTCTTTTCATGTGCCAAGGCTTCCAGGATCTCATTCGAGGCGTCGTCCGCATCCCAGGTCAAACCACCGTCGAAACGCAGCCAGGCAGCATCCGGGTATTTTGCCGACAAGGTGCGGTACCGGTCGATGCCGATCATGCGCAGCTGATGATATTCAGCCGATCGCATGCGTGCGGAGTTGAGCCACGCGAGCGACCGGCCGGACGCTCCACTGGCCAGCGGTCCATCATTGATGAGGATGGTTTCGATGCCGAGCCGCGACAGATGAACGGCGGACGAGACACCAAAAATACCGCCCCCGACAACGACGACTTTTGAGACCGGGTGTGTAGGCATGGAATGTTCTTTCGCTGTGGAGAATGAATCGTGCGAGTGGACCGTGTCGTCCTGGTTCTTCGGCTTCGGATCAAAGCACTTCGGCCAGGAAGTGCTTTAGGCGTGTGCTCTTGGGTGTGTCGAAAATCGCTGCGGGTGTGCCGGCCTCAATGACGCGGCCTTCGTCCATGAAAACGACCTGGTCCGCAACCTTGCGGGCAAAGCCCATTTCATGGGTCACCACGACCATCGTCATCCCGCGCTGGCCAAGGTCCGCCATCAGATTGAGGACCCCCTTGACCAGTTCTGGATCAAGCGCGCTGGTCACTTCGTCAAACAGGATAACCTCCGGATCCATGGCGAGCGCGCGGGCGATTGCCACACGCTGCTGCTGACCACCCGAAAGACTGCCGGGGCGATGGTGTTTGCGTGCGGCAAGGCCGACATCGGCCAGACGTGCCTCGGCGATGCGCGAAGCTTCATGCGCCCGGATGCCCTTGACCTTGGTCAAAGACAGCATGACGTTTTCAAAGGCGGTATGATCCGGAAAGAGATTGAACTGCTGAAATACCATCCCGACCCGCCGTCGCAGCTTCTCGGGTTTCATCGCCAGGATGCTCGCTCCGTCGAGCAACACGTCGCCGCCCTTGGGTTCGACCAGACGATTGAGGCAACGCAACAGCGTCGACTTACCCGAACCCGAGGGACCGATGATGCAAGTGACCGTACCTGCCTTGACCGTCAGGCTGACGCTCTTGAGGACGTCGAGCTCGCCATAGGCCATATCCAGCCTGCTGACGGCGAGACTGCCGCCCTTGAACAGGGGACGCTCCGACGAGGATCCGAAACCTGCCTCCGACGATGCGCTGCTGGTGGCGCCTTCCAGTTCACTCACCTCGGCCAGGCCGCTTGTGACCATGCCAGCTTTTTGCTTTCCAGTCCGCAGCCGGTTGTCGATGTGATTGACCACATGGGTCAAGGGTACGGTGATGACGAGATAGAAAACGCCAGCCAGGAGCAATGGCGACAGATTTCCCGTGACCACCGCCTGATCCTGGCCGACACGGAAAATCTCGCGCTCCGATGCGAGCAGGCCGAGGAAATAGACCAGGCTCGAATCCTTGACATTGCCTATGAACTGGTTGACCAGGGCCGGCAGGACGCGGCGGATGCCTTGCGGAACCACGATCAGGCGCATGCCTTGGCCGTAACTCATGCTGAGCGCCCTGCAGGCCTCCATCTGGCCGCGTTCGACGCTCTGTATGCCCGAGCGAAAGATCTCTCCGATATAGGCGCCGGCGATCAGGCTCAGTGCAAGGATGCCGAGCGGATAAGGCGAAGGGCCGAAGATTTCACGGCCCATGCGGGCGAAGCCCTGGCCGATCAGCAGGATCGTGACGATCGCCGGAAGTCCGCGGAAGACATCCGTATAGATCCGGGCGGGAATGCGCAGCCAACGTGATTGCGAAATGCCCATGATTGCCAGGACCATGCCTATTGCGACCCCGAGCACCGTCGAAGCGGCCGCAAGGACCAAGGTGTTTTTCAGTCCGATGGTGATCATGCTGGGTAGCACGTCGGCCATGGCTTGCCAGTCGAGAAAACTGCGACGCAGGTTTTCAAGCCAGTTCATTCGGGCCCCTTCTCATGGCGCGGGTGCGAACTCATCATGCGGTCAGAGAGGTTTCCAGCCGCCGACCCTGGCCGACGGCTGCGGTGGTCACTTCTTGGGAAGGTATTGATCGGGCATCGGCGAACCGGGGAACCACTTTTCATAAAGCGTCTTCCACGTGCCGTCCTGCATGGCTGCATGCAGGGCGGTGTTCAGCGCAGTACGCAGCTTGTCGTTGCCCTTGCGAATGACGAAGCCCGCTGGCGCGTCGAACGATGGGATATTGACTGCAATCTTCAGCTCCGGGTAGCGCTGGCCATAGTCCTTGGCCGCCTCGTAATCGAGAAAATGAGCATCGACGGTGCCGTTGTTGAGCGCCGAGACGGCCGAGTTGTTGTCGGGGAATTTGACCAGATCGGTTCCCGCGAAATTTTTTGCGGCATAGATTTCCTGCAGCGTGCCCTGCACGACCCCAAGACGCTTGCCCTTGAGTCCGTCAGCCGAGGTGATCGTCTTGTCGGCGGTGAGAACGGATAGGTAGCCGGCGAGATAGCCGTCCGAAAAATCGACCGTCTTCTTGCGCGCTTCGGTCGTGCCGATCGCAGCGACCGCGATGTCGAAACGCCCATTGGCGACCGAAGGCATCAGGGCCGAAAACTCCTGACCGGTGAAGATCACCTGATCGGGCTTGAAGCCTAGCCGGCTGGCGACATTCCGGAACAGTTCGATGTCGAAACCCGTGAAAGTACCATCGGCCTGGGTGAAGGCGTAGGGCTTAGCGTCGCCCATCGTGCCGACGCTGATGACCTTGGCATCGATAAGCCCATAGGGATTGTCTTGCCCCGCGGTGGCCTGCGAAACAAAAGCAGCCCCGACACACGCAATTGCAAGCGCCACTCGGCCAGCCCGGGCCGGCGCCGTCAACCATCTAAGAATTCCAAACTTGTTCACGTCTTCTCTCCACTCTGAAGGTCTGTTTTCTTGGCATTCGCTCGCGGCCGCCCTCCAGCCGCCTTCAACAGGCGGGTCTTAGCGGCTCATCGCCCTACAAAAGAGACCGGTTTCTACAGGATGAGACCGGTCTCATCAGTCAGGCTACCGCCCGATTGACCTCCCGTCAACATTTCTTGTAGTCGTTCTACGATGACGAAAGTCCCATTCAGAGCCCGCCCCAAAACGGTCGCTGACGTTGCGCGAGCGGCAAACGTCTCGAAAGCTACCGCCGCGCGCGTGCTGGGCGGGTATGGTGTGGTCAGCGACCCGGTCCGTGCGAGCGTCACGGCAGCCGCCAAGGCCCTCGATTATCGGCCGAACGAACTCGCCCGCAGCATGACGACCGGAAGATCGGGCATCATTGGGGTGGTCGTCGGCGACATCGAAAATCCGTTCTTCAGTCTGGCCGTGCGAGGCATCAGCGATGCGGCGAAAGGGGCCGGCTTCAACGTCATTCTGGCGAATTCCGGCGAGAAGATCGAAGCCGAAAAGGCAGCTGTACGGCTATTGATCGGCAAGCGTGTCGACGGGCTCATCGTGACACCCTCGGAGTCACGCGACATCAGCCATCTGCGCGACATCCATCGTTCCGGTCGGCCGCTTGCCCTGCTTGACCGAGCCCTGCCCGACCTGGATGTCGATACTGTCACGGTTGACGACCGTGAGGCCGCCATGCAGGCGACGCGAGTGCTCATAGACGCCGGTCATCGCAATATCGCCTATGTCACCGCGGTGGAAGCCAAGGGCGACGAATACTTTGACCTCCGGCAAATCTACACGTCGTCGGTCCGCGAGCGCATCGATGGCTTTCTCACCACGTGCAGGGGCGCCGGAGTCGATCGACCCGAGCGCCACGTCCGGCTCGGCGCTACAAGCGCCGAGGCGACACGCAGGATCACTGACCAACTGCTGTCCCAGCCAGACCGACCCACCGCGATCCTTGCCTCTGACAGCGTCATTGCACTGGAAATCCTGCGGACCATTCGCCAACGCGGTATGAGGATTCCCGACGAAATTTCGCTGATCACCTTTCACGATGCGGACTGGACCGGTGTCACAACTCCGCCGATCACCGTTGTCGACCAGCCCGTCTATGCACTTGGCCATAGCGTCGCGGACCTGCTCATCCGCCGGCTGAAAGGCGATATCCAACCAGCGGAAAGGCTGGTCCTGCGGACCGCGATCATCACCCGAGGCTCGGTGGGTGCACCACATCCGTGAGCCACCACAGTTGAGACAGCAACATCTCTTCACCTCGAATTCGAACCAAGGAGATGAGGCCGGGCGTGGAGACCTGCCCGTGTGGCCGCCTTTGGACCGGAGACGGCCTGCTTCCGCCGCTTCGGAACAAAGGCAAGCGTTCATCATTCCTTGCTGGAAGGGATGACGTTTCGGCAGACAGGAATATCGACATGAAAGCTTTGATCCTGGGAACCTTGGCGCTTTGTCTGGCAGTCCCGACCATCTCTTCGGCCGCCGAGGCTGACGTGGTGATCTCCACCCATCACCGGCATCACGATAACGCCGTCTTGTACAATGATGAAGGAGGCCGTCTTCATCACCGACATCATCGCCAAATAGCGTTCTACGACAACGGTGATCATGCCTGGCGCCACCGCCACCACCGCCCCGACACCGTTATCCTGACGAATTCCGACCACCGGCGCCACCACACCGTCATATACAATGATGAGGGTGGTCGTCTTCATCACCGGCATCACGGCCAAATGGCGTTCTACGACAACGGCGATCATGCCTGGCGCCACCGCCATCACCGCCGCGACGCCGTCACCGTGACGAGTTCCGTCCAACGTCATCACCAAAACCGTCCCGTGGTCATTCAGCAGGACGGCGGCGACAACGACTAACCGCCTGCCGACCCGGCTCCTGCCGTCAAGGAAGGAGCCGGGCCAACATGCAAGTGCATGGTGGAGGCGGATTACTGGAGCGGTGTTTTGGGTGTGCCAGAGGTGGCAGTTCTAGTCCTCATCAACGATGGAGCTGGTGCGGTCGCCGCAGTCGACGACATTGTCACGACGGTACATGGCGGCTTGCTGAAGCGGGGAATCGAAGCAGAGGTGAGACTGGTCGCGGGCAACGAGATCAGCGAAGCCGCCTCGCAATTCGTCGGCCAAAAGACAACGTCGGGTGAAAACATTCTGGTCGTCGGCGGCGGGGATGGCACGCTTAGCTCTGCCGCGGCCGTTCTCGCCGGGACTGAGGTGGCCCTGGGTGTTCTTCCGCTTGGCACCCTCAATCACTTTGCGAAGGACCTCTGCGTGCCACTGGAACTTGACGCGGCGATGGATGTAATCGCGGCGAGACGTCCGGTGCTCGTCGACGTCGCGGAGGTGAACGGTCGCGTTTTCTTGAACAACTCGTCGATCGGTCTCTATCCCTTCTTTGTCGCGGAACGCTCTGCGGAACAGAAGCGACGAGGAGCGGGGAAACTAGCAGCAATCGGTCCCGCTCTTGTTCGGACATTGAGGGCGGTATCTTGGCAGTTTGTGCGTATCACCGCCGACAAGGGTGAGGACCAGGTGCTGACACCGTGCGTGTTCGTCGGCAACAATTTCTACGACGTCGGCGATTTTGGGCACCGCGAAAGCCTGTCTTCACGAGAACTGTGCGTCTATGTCGTCAGGCGGCGAACGTGGTTTGGGCTGGCATTGCTGCCGTTCAAGATCGCGCTTGGCCTGGTCGATCGCCATCGCGACTTGGAACTGCTTCGGCCGTCAAGACTCGAGATCATCTCGAACAGAAGAGAGACCCTTGTTTCGGTGGACGGCGAGGCCACAACGATGAAGATGCCGCTGCACTTTCAAATTCGACCAGCGGCACTAAAGGTCCTCTCGGTCCCGGAGCCGGATACGAAGTAACCCGAAGGCGGAGATTTTCTTGCAAACACTTGTGCACCTGTCCGACCTCCATTTTGGCACGACGGACACTCGCATAGTTGATGCGATCGGCGCCGAGGTCCGGGCATGCAAACCAGATTTGGTGGTTATATCGGGTGATCTGACCCAACGAGCTCGCCGGGCAGAATTCTGCCAAGCACGAGAATTCCTAGATGCGCTTCCGACCCCACAAATTGTGGTG
Source organism: Mesorhizobium sp. LNHC229A00 (assembly GCF_000502415.1). Classification (NCBI taxonomy): domain Bacteria; kingdom Pseudomonadati; phylum Pseudomonadota; class Alphaproteobacteria; order Hyphomicrobiales; family Phyllobacteriaceae; genus Mesorhizobium; species Mesorhizobium sp. LNHC229A00. The sequence continues at coordinate 40,597 of NZ_AYWQ01000011.1, read as the reverse complement.
CCCGGCAATCACGACGTGCCGCTCTTCAACATCTTCGCGCGAACGCTCACGCCTCTTGCTCGCTACAAGCACTTTATCCAGGCAGACACGGACCCGTTTTATGCCAATGACGAACTCGCAGTGGTCGGTATCAACACTGCGCGGTCCTTTACAATCAAGGACGGAAGGATCAATGCCGGCCAGCTTGCTGCCATGACTGCTCGATTTGCGGGCCTGGCTGACGAAACCACCAAGATAGTCGTCACCCATCACCCGTTCGAAGGGCGAACATTCGGCCATGCGACCGGAGTCGTCGGACGAGCCAAAATGGCTATGGAGGCGTTCTCGCAAAGCCGCGTCGACATCATCTTGTCGGGGCATCATCACCTCCAGCAAGCCAATCTCAGTACAGTTCGTTACGCGAAAGCGCGATATGCAGCGTTGCTCATTCAGGCAGGCACGGCGGTCTCAACGCGCCGTCGCGACGCAGCGAACTCGTTCAACATAATCCGCGTCGAACGTCCACGGATACGCCTTGAATGTCGTGCTTGGCAGCCGCAGGCGAGACAATTCTCCACTTCGGCGAAGTATTCGTTCGGTTTGGGTCCAGATGGCTGGGTGCTGGACGAGGCGTGACCCAGGGCCGCCTGAAAACCTGGCACGACGATAAGCGAGCGCGGCAGAGATTTTCTAGACATCCCCGTCATCATGGATGGTGGCGAGCCCCTCCTGTCGGCCAAACTTGGCCACTATAACGAGGAACCCGGATTCGTTTTTTAGATAGCTTCTAAAGAAGCGGTCGAAGCGCCGGCGTACTTTTCTTCAGCCACTCCCGCACCGACGCAAAGAGAGCGCCACCAATCTCACAGGAGCGGCCCCTCCTTGCCTCGCCATTTTCGATCGAGCGCTTTTGAGGGTCCAGTACGGAAGACACTCTCCGTTGCCTAGGGAACAAGTCGGTGTAATCGGCAGCAACATCGACATCCCCCCAATTTCCCGATTGCAGGCCACGCGGATCGGTTGGAGTGTTGCGGCGTGAGAACCACATTCGGGAACCTAGAAAAACTATTGGTCGAAGGTGGTCGTCGAGCGGTCGCTTCACCCTTTCGATAATATCGAACGCGACTTGATGGCGCTTCAGCAGCGTTCGGCGGAAGAAATGATTGACGAGACTTAGTCGCCCCCTAGCTTGAATGGATGGAATTCAACCCGCCCTCTTCGTCAAACGGCCTTCTGCAAGCCTTTCGCAGCGATTCTATGTGGCTGATCGCTTCATTGCTTGTGGCTGGCGGCCTTGTCCTCGGATTCAGCCTCCTGGCCGAGGAAGTTACCGAGGGTGACACGAGCGGATTCGACCGGGCCGTGCTCATGGCGTTTCGGAGCGCCGATGATCCAACGAATCTGATCGGGCCGCCGTGGCTGGAGGAAATGGGCCGCGACGTCACGGCCTTGGGCAGCGTCGCATTCCTGGGTTTTGTATCGCTGGCGGCCATAGGTTACCTGCTGATAACTCAGAAGCGGAGATACGCGTGGTTGGTCACCGCCGCGGTGGCTGGTGGAGAGGCCCTGAGCACAGTTTTGAAGGTCGCCTTTGATCGGCAGAGACCCGACGTTTTCCACACCACCAGGGTCTTTACCGCCAGCTTTCCGAGCGGCCACGCGATGTTGTCCGCTGTCACTTTCCTTACGCTTGGAGCTTTGCTGGCCAAGGCAAGTCCTGATCGCCGGGTGAAAGGGTATTTCGTTGCCCTGGCGGTGTTCCTGACCATCATGGTCGGAACGAGCCGGATTTATCTCGGCGTTCACTACCCCACGGATGTACTTGCAGGATGGTGCGTCGGATCAGCTTGGGCAATCCTTTGCTGGTCGGCGGCCCATTGTATTGAGCAGCGGCGCGGGTCCTGATCCGCCTCCCTTTCGGAACAATCTTGCTCCGACAGGCTGCGATATGCCGGTCTCCAGAGACGCCGTCGGCCGGCCTGCGTTCGCCATCGCTCCGGTCTTCTTCGACTAGCCGAACAGCTGACAATCCAACGGACTTGAGTTCCAGATGACTAGGGCGGATAGCCGAGGAAGCCGCACAACCTTCCATTCTTGCAAGATCAACGCCAAGCCAACTCCGTGAGAGCCAGACGACTATCCCGTGGCCGGCCATTTGCGAGATTGGGCGAAGCGTTCCAAGGCCTTGGCGTCCATCGGTCTCCCGAGCGCGTAGCCCTGCAGCAGGTCGCAGCCGAGCTCCTTCAAGATGCGCGCATGCTCCATCGTCTCGACGCCCTCGGCCACCACTTCGATTCCGAGCGATTTCCCGATCTCGATGATGGATGACACCAAACGCCGTTGCGGCAGCGAGCTGGTGACGGGTGTGATCAGCTGGCGATCAATCTTCAGTCGGCGCGGCTGGAGCTTGAGCAGACTGACGATCGAGGCGTAGCCGGTGCCAAAATCGTCAATCTCAATGTCGATACCGAGGTCCTTGATGTGCTCGATGTTCCAGGCGACGAGGTCGTCATTCTCATCGAGGAAGATGGACTCGACAAGTTCGAACGAGACCGTGCCTTCGCGGATGTTGAGCTTGCGCAGGCCATCGATGAGGTCCTTGTCCTCAAGCCGGCGTGCCGAGACGTTGACGGAAACGTGTGGAATATCGAGGTGCTGAAGCTGCCAGCGCTCAAAGTCGACCAACGTCCTTTTGAGGACCGTTCGGTCGATCAGCGCGACGACGTTCAGTTCCTCCGCAACCCTGAGAAAGACGTCGGGGCCCAGGATTCCGCGCGTCGGGTGCCGCCAGCGTGCCAGGGCCTCCACGCCGACAATCTCCAAGGTTCCGGCGTCAAACTGCGGCTGGTAAAAAACGATGAATTCGTTGCGCTCGAGGCCGCCAAGGATCTCGTCGGCGGTCCGCTTGGTCTGCACGATTTCACTTTGCAGCTCGTCGTTGAAGAACTCGTAGCGGTTTCGGCCCCGGCTCTTCGCCCGATAAAGGGCTAGATCAGCGTTGACCAGGAGTTGCCGTGCGTCGAGCCCCTCACCCGTATTCGCCGCAATTCCAATGCTAACGCCGAACCGGCACTGGTGGCCACGGAAATCGACGGGTTGCCGCATCTCATCGATGATGCGGTCGGCCAGTGCGGCGAGTTCGGCGTCGTCGCGCCCGGCACAAATGACCACGAACTCGTCGCCACCAATGCGCGCGACGAAGTCGGCTCGTCCCGCATTGGCCGTGATCACCTTCGAGGCATGCATCAACATGGCGTCGCCAGCCGCGTGCCCGAGCGTGTCGTTGATCTGCTTGAAGCGGTCGAGATCCATATGCAGGAGTGCGGTTCGTTCACCCTGACAGGCGGTCTTCGCCAGCATTTCGTCGAGATAGCGGCGGTTCGGCAGGCCGGTGAGCGAATCGTGCAGCGCCACATGTTCGATGCGCCCCTTGGCCACTTCAAGCTCGGCGTTCCGCAGTTCCGATAACTGCCTTTCTCGCACAAGATTTTCGTTGAGCACGACATCGCTTGTCACGTCCCATTCGGCGCCGATCATCCTGGGCGTGTTGTTGCGCTCCTGGAAATAGGTCGCGCGCGTGCGCACATGCCTGATCTCGCCATCCGGATGGACGATCCGATATTGCGAGGAATAAGGGCCCTTTACCGCCGCCGCCGCATCGAAATCCCGCTGCGCCCGTTCGATGTCCTGCGGATGAATCGCTGACGCCCAGTCATCATAGCCGCGCGGCTTCCCATCAGCCGGCCTGCCGTAGATTTCGTTGACACGGTCGTCCCACACCAGCTCGTTGGTGGCAATATTGTGCTCCCAGACACCGATCCCCGATGCATCCAGCGCGAGTTCCAGGCGACCGGACAATCGCCTGAGCTCGGCGAAGTTTTTTTGCCTCTCGCCGAACAGTCTCCCCGCAACCAGAATGGGCAGTACCACAAGCGCACCGGCCAATGCCATGATGGCCCGCAAGGCCCAGGCATTCTTCGCCGATGCGGCCCAGCCACCTCTGGGGATCGCGGCGATCTGCCAGGAACCGGACGGCAGATGCACCGTCTCGGTCACCGGGTTGGCACGCGTGACACTCGCGCCACCGAAGAAGCGATCACCCGTCCCGCCAAGGCCGTCCTTGCCGGTCAGCGCGATCTCGATGTCGAGATTGCCGTCGAAAAGACCGCTTGCCTTATAGAGGCGCTCGACGTCAACGACGACCGAGACGATGCCCCAGAAGCGATCGCCGCCGCCCGCCGTCTTCACGAAGACCGGAAAGCGGCCGATGAAACCTTGGCCGCCCTGCGCCAGGTCGACCGGACCGGCCAGCACGGGCGCCCGCAGGTCGCGCGCCCTGAGGGCGGCGGTGCGTTGGGCATCGTTCTTGCGATAATCGAGGCCGATGGCCTTTTCGTTGCCGGGCATTGGATACATTAGCGAGATAACGAGGTCCGGCGCGCCGGCGATGTTGCGCAGCTGAGATTCCTGCTCAAACAGGTTGCTGGCCAGGGCCGCAAACCTCTGTTGCCCCATATAGGGCTCGGTCACGATCGCCGAAACGAGGCCGCGCGTAAGCTGGAGATTGCCGTTGATGTTGCCTTCCAGCTTGGCCCTAATGATGTTCACCTTGGCCAAGACGTCGGCGCGCGCCAGTTGGTCCGAAACGATCCTGTTTTCACGGTCCGCCAAAACGGCGCAGATCACAAGCACCGCAAAAGCGATCGCCGCCGGCAGGTTCGCTGAAGACAAAACCGAGCGTCTCAACTGACTGAGACTGGATGCGATGCTGGCCAATTGACCCAAATACCTTTCCCGGGACAAACCCTCGGCCGACCCTAGTAGAAAGTACTTAAATTTGCTTTTCCATCATGCCGAGCAATTTCAGCATTGGATGGCGCGCTCGCAAGGAGGTCATGAAGCCGGCATCGGGGTCTGAAGAGCGGCACTCTTGGAAGGAACACCGCGACGAGCGTCCCCCAACTGCCTGGGCGAGCAAGACGTGGCGCCTTCTGAGTGCATTGAGGGCGGAAGGGCTGTTTGACGTGCCTGCAGGTTGGGAGCGGGTCGGCGGCCCCGGCGCTCTCACTTCCGATGTCGCGCCATAATTGCGCTGAGCCAGCTGAACAGTCTGATTTCCTCAGGTCGCCCCGCTACTTCCTCAATGGCGGTGCGCGGCGTGAGCTCCACCAGATCATCTGCAGCCTCTATGGTCGTCGTGTCGACGGATCTGGCGCACAGCCTCGTGCGAGCCTGCGCAAGTCCTACCCCGTTGATCCAAGCGAGGATCAGCGGAGCATGGGACGGCGAGGAGCCAAACACCGCGCTCCAGCCATCTCCTGTGGCCTCTAGATTCGGACAGACAACCCGTCGGCTCTAACGTCGGTCCTGGTCTCCTCCGGGTCGGAAAAACGATTGGAGTTCCTGCATGTCGACGCTTTCATCGCCGTCCTCGTCGACAGCGTTAAAGATCCGCCCGATGAAATCCTGAACCTCCGTCCGCGACAGCGTACCATCACCGTCGGTGTCCATGATAGCGAACATGATTCTCATTTTGGCACTCTGCATCATATCGGCGCCCGCCCTGCGGCCATGCCTCATATGTCCCGGGTCACGCTCGCCCATTTCTTCGTCCGGAAGCTTCGGGCCCCTCTGTCGCCAATCCGCCTCGGGGTCTCGGTCCTTTGCTGTTCTCTCCTGCAGCATCTCATCCATCATCTCGCGCATCATTTGACGCATTGCTTGCTGGTTCTGTCCGGCTTCACCCGCGGGCCGATCCTGGGCTGGTGAGACAGGCTTGGGAGCATCCGCGGATTGAGCAAACGCTGACGAGGCGAGCATAGCGAACGCGGCAGCCAATACTGCAGTTGTGACAGAACGTGTCATTGGGTTCCTCCTTTGATGATTGCCAAGCCGACCAGCCGGCGTGCTGTCCCAACCAGCAGCTCGGTTCATGGTTCCTGGGCATCGGACGCAAAAGCGGCATAGCTCCAATCATCCCAGCAAAGCCCTGGCTGTCTTTGTCGCAATCTGGCCTTACCAGTCACTGATCGCCGCGCGGATTTGCCCGGTGCGCAACAAAGGTCGATCTTCATCCATTGGCCGAAAGCACCCATTCCCAACGAGCTGGCGCAGACCCCCGCTGCAAGTTCCGAGAGTTCGGCTGGATGAATGCATTTCAAGTCGGCGGCAATGGCACCGTATCCGGCCGGCCCACATGCCCAGGACAGGCACTGGACCCACCAGGGCATCCATTCCAAACCGGATTGGCGTTCCCAGGATGCGCCAGCGCGAATCCAGCAGCTCTGACAAGATGTCCCTTCGCAGTCTGGCGATCTGCAAAAGGTCTTTCGGTTGTTCATACCTTCCTGGCTGGCCTTGCTCGCTCGATCCAATCTCCTTGGTTTCGCACTGACCGTTTGCAGTCCGCTTGCGTCAACCGGAACTAGCGTTGCGTCGGCCGGGAAGGCACGTCGTCGAGCAGGTTGCGCTGGTCTGGGGCGGCATTTGTTGGCTGGTCTGCTGGGAGGGTGCCATCCGGTGTCATCTGGTTGACAGCATCCGGCAGATCCCTGGTTATCCTTGCAATCAGCTCCTCGCGCGAGAGGCCGGTCTGGCGAGAAAGTGCCTCCAGCGTCTGCGCGTCGATCGCCGTTTCCACCTCGTGCGGCTCTATCGGCTGGTTCGCCCCAGTGCCAACCCAGGAGTCCACCTTCGAGCCGGCACCTGCAGTTCTAAAGCGGTCGAGAATTTCGCCCAGCGCGGTGCCGGAAACGCCCTTCGACACCTGGTCCAGTATCCCACCCTGGGGGTTGCGGGGATCGCGCTCTCCCGCTCCGCGGATTACCTCCGCGATCTTGTCGCGGTTTTGATAAGCCAGAACCCCCAGCATAGCGATCGCAAGTTTTCCTAGATTGGCCACTCGTTCCTCCTATGGTTTCGGATATGCAGAAGGTCTCGGCCTGCCAAAAGTTCCGGGATTGGGCAGTAATATCTGGAAGGGCTTGGCAACCGCGACGGCTCCCATCCCAGCCGGATCACGAGGCCTGCACGCGGGGACAGAAGTGGGCGGGCAGAAGACAGACCGCTCGGGCTGGTGCTTAGAGTTTTTTCGTCGACGACAGCCGCTCCAAACCAAGGCGCTGGTGCTCGATGGTCGGTTGCGGCAACCGCGCCAAGGCGGCCCGCTTTTCCGCCTGGCGCATCGGAAGTAGCGCACAATGGAAAGGCCCGGCCGACAGCCAGTCCGCGCAAGACCGCCGCATCGGACATCCAGGGGGACTGTGTCGGTAGTCGCGATGATACAGATTGTTGGAGGTAGGTCCGACTGTCTCTATCGGTCTAGCCAAGTCCGCTGTAGCTGGGCATGTGGCGAGCTTTGCGTAACCAGGAGATATTGAATGGAATCGACTGGATCGGGCTCCGACGAAGCGACCAAAATCGGGGCACTCGTCCCTTTGACCCGCCCCGGCTGGGTTGAGGCAGGCAGACATTTGCTCGCGGGCCTTCAGCTTGCTGTAAGCGAAATCAACGGCGCTGGTGGGGTCGGCGGCAAAGCGCTTGAGCTGCTCGTCCGAGACACTGCAGCCGATCCGCAGAAGGCCGTCGCGGCCGTGGATGACCTGGCTCGCTTGGGCGTGGTGGCGATAGCGGGAGAGTATCACAGTGTCGTTGCTCGCGCGGCGGCCATCAGGGCCGACGAGCTCGGCCTGCCGTTTCTCTGCTCGTCGGCCGTACTCGACAGGCTAACGGAACAACCAACGAAATGGGTCGCCCGCCTTGCACCGCCGCAGTCCCGCGGCTGGCAAATATATGCCGACTTTCTCTCGCGAGCTGGCCACGATCGGATCGCGGTTGCATCGCAGCAGAGTATCTACTGGGCATCTGGCGTTCACATTCTGCGAGATCGCCTTAAAGCAAACGGCGCGACCTTATCGGACATCAGCATGAGCTCGCTGGACCCGTCAATGTTGTGCGACCAACTCATCGACCGTCGCGCAACAGTCCTTCTTCTTCTCGTAGGCCAGCCAGAGCCAGCAATCTCAATCGTCAAGTCGGTTCGCAATGACGGCCGCCTGTCCACGCTCAAGATCGGCGCTCCAGCTGGGCAACCAGAATTCGCTGAATGGGCCACATTGCTAGGCGAAGATAGCGCTGCGATCCCCTTCCTGCGCTACCGACCCGGACACCTCAACCCGTTAGGCTCACGTGTCGAAAGGGCCCTGTGGGAGAAGTTGGGCGAGGCGCCCTCCTTCGTCGCTTTGGAAGGGTACGACACGATCGTCGTACTTGCTCAGGCAATACGGTCCTTCGGCACTGATCGGAACAGCATCGCAGAGTCATGGCCGCACATAGAAGTTGCCGGCACCCGTGGCCACATCCAGTTCTTTCGCACACCAGCCACGACCGCTTGGCAGTGGACTGATGCGCCGATCCAAATCGCCGAAAGAACCCCGGGCAACCCGGCGCAATTCAGGCATGTTCTCGATTCAGGATGAGGCGGAGTTCGATGGCCGAAGTTCGCGGCGGCGGCAGTGCCGTCGCTTTTGGCGATCCAATGACTTGGAGCATTCTCCACGCTGTGGCCGACGGCGTCGCAGTTCTTGACGGGGTCCAGCCGTGAGCGGCGACTACTGCCTCGACACCAGGCCGATTGCAACACGTCCATAAAGTTCTAGCGCGGCGTCAATTCCGTCCCGCTTTCCAAGTAAGCGGATAGCGCACACTTCATCTGAGGTGTGAACGCGCTGGTCGATCTCTTGCCTGGTGCGCAGCCTGCTGCTCTCTTTTGGCAAAGTGTTTCTTTCCAATGAGCCCTGAAAACAGCTTTGGTGTTTCCGAATGGAGGGAACATCAGCGCCTAATTGACGTTCGGGAGCCGATTGGGATCATGGATCCCGAAAGGATGTCAGATGACCAACGATCTCTCACGCAATCAGGAACGGCGGGGTACAGCTCGGATCGCGAGCTGGGCGGTGGTCGTGATCGCGCTCGTTTTTCTAGGCCTTCTCGCCTTTTTTATATTTGCGCCCTTATCAAACGCGTCGCGGCAAGCAACGCCGCTTAAGGTTGCCCCCGAGCAGAACCAAGGCGGCAACGCACCCGCGCCCACTTCGCCTCCGGCAGGCTGATATGAATCGGCCGCCGCACCGCCAGACCGGCAACTGAAGCTGCAAGCTGGGCGGCGATCACTTCCACACTTCTTCCAGTGCCCGCATCGGCTTCGGCGGCGGGATCTTTCTCGCGTCTCAGGGCACACGCGGCCGAACCGATCAAACGGTGCGCATGAACGGGTGTCAGCATCGGAGGGATGATCTTACGAATATGGGAGCATCGCAAGCTTCTCGCTAGTGAGAGAACCGCACCCTTTGATTGCAGCGATTGCTGCTGGACGTCGTGACGACCTTGACCCAGGAGCCCTTCCGAGACCGTGGCGTTGCAGTGCGCGCACTGAAAGGTCAGATCCTTGTCGAGCAGACGATTGGACAACCCAATTGGTTCCTCGCGAAAGGACATGCTCCCAGCAAATCGGATCTCAGGTAGAAACCGTCTCGNAAGCTTCTCTCTAGTGAGAGAACCGCACCTTTGATTGCAGCGTTTGCAGCTGGACGTCGTGACGACCTTGGCCCAGGAGCCCTTCCGAGACAGTGGCGTTGCAGTGCGCGCACTGAAAGGTCAGATCCTTGTCGACAACCCAATTGGTTCCTCGCGAAAGGACATGCTCCCAGCAAATCGGATCTCAGGTAGAAACCGTCTCGGCCTCTTAGTGCATTCGAATGCTTCACGAGTGCCTAAGAGAGTGCATAACCTCTTAGCCGGCGAGAGGACGCGGCCCCGTGCCGATCTCGCTGGCTAGGCTCGGCGTCTTCAGGCAACTCTCCTCTGGGCGCCGAGCCGACGAAACTCTGCTGCCAGCCCCGCAGCCAATCGGCCATCGGTCGCCCTCCTCTCTGGGACATTCTAGCGGACGGGGCCAACGATAGCTGGCGGTGTAGGGCCCACCATAGGAAACAGAAATCATCCGCATGCGACGCCTCGAATGTGGAGAGCGGCCGATCTAGGACCACCTGTTGGGTTCCGCGCTCACCGGTGCGGGCGATCCTCCGCTATAACGTTGTAGAGAACACAGCACGCCAACAACGAGACGACACCGCCCAGGAGATCACTCCCCGTCAGACCAGAAAAGTAGACGAATTCAAAGGCTGACACGATCGTTCTCTCAATTAGAAAAGCCACCAACGTAGAACCGTTAGCAAGCTCTCATGTTCCGCTCCCGCGTGGCACTTTCTGGACGTCGTCGATGCCGAGACGGCATGCTCCGTGTCAACCCTTTTCGACTTGCTTCGGCCGAAGCCGGAATCATTGCCGGCGCGGCGAAAGCGTGTTGGTGACCGTCGGACGGCGAGCCTTTCTCGGCGCAACGCCTAACCCGAGGATGGCCCGTTGAGGCAGGTTGTCCGGACTTGTGGAAGGCCTAACGCCGCACGGCTTGAGAAAGGCGTTGGGCGTTTATTCGCAGAGGCATAGGCCCTCCACCAGGCAGCTGCTGACGTGCTGAGGCAGGACAATACTGACGGCGCGGAACTAATTGTGGCGAGGCGTCGCGGGGCGGCCAGTCCGTTTTCGACGCATTGCTGCTCGATCGGAGGGCTCTCCGCACAGGCGATCCAAAGCAAACCCCATGCGGATCGATTTGTTGCAGGCAATTGATGCTGCACTGCAGCAACCAACCTGAAAATACGGCGTTCCGCTTGTTGGCCCCGCTCTGGATCGACGCGAAAGGATAACGACATGAGAAGTCTCGCCGATACCGTTGCACGCTTGGCTGCTCGGCGAAAGCAGATCGACGGCGTCTTGGATGGTCACGACCAAAACGAGCGCTTTTCCGAACTTCAGGCGTTCGGGTCAAATCCCGGAAAGTTGCGAGGCTGGACATACCGGGCCAAGGATCTTGCACCCCATGCCCCTCTGGTCGTTGTCCTCCATGGCTGTACGCAGTCGGCGGCATCCTATGACCGCGGCGCCGGCTGGTCGAGGACGGCGGATCGCATGGGCTTTGCCGTCCTGTTTCCAGAACAGCAGCGGAGCAACAATGCCAATCTTTGTTTCAACTGGTTCGTCCCGGTCGACACCCGACGGGGCTCCGGTGAGGCGCTTTCCATCCGCCAAATGATAGAGGCCGTGGTCACCGCTCACGACATCGACCGCACCAGGATTTTTATCACCGGACTTTCCGCCGGCGGGGCAATGGCCGCCGCCATGCTCGCGATTTATCCGGAAGTCTTCGCCGGCGGGGCCATAATAGCTGGTCTACCCTATGGCAGCGCCAATAGCCTGCCACAGGCTTTCGACCGCATGCGAGGGCACGGCGGCCCCACCGGGAGGCGATTGGCGACGACCGTCCAGCAAGCTTCCGGTCACTGCGGACCATGGCCGAAACTCTCCGTCTGGCATGGAAGCGCCGACACAACAGTCAGTCCGGTCAACTCCGATCAGCTCGTCGGGCAGTGGCTCACATTGTTCGGGCAAAGTAGAGTGCAATGCGAGACACAGGTGCATCAGGGCTACCGCCGCGACGTCTGGAAGAACGCTGCGAATGAGGAAGTCATCGAGCAGTACCTGATCCCGGGCATGGCGCACGGGACACCCGTGGACTCCGCGGACGGCTTGAGTCAGGGCGGATCCTTTGTGATCGACACCGGCATATCGTCCACCTCGCTTATCTCCAGATTCTGGGGGCTTGAAGATGCGGGCTCTGCGGGCCCATCGCCAGATGCGTGTTTACCGGCAACATCGGTCGGACACTCCCCTTTGGTGGTCGCGCACCCGCCCGTCGGACCGAGCAGCGGTCCGACCGCTGGGCCTGGTCAGGTTATCGAAAGCGCCCTTCGCGCTGCCGGCTTGATGAAATAGTTCGGGACTAGACTTGTTGGAAAATGTTCGTCTATGGGGGCCGGCCTGCCGTGTCGCTATGCGAAATGGGACTGAGAACAACGAGCGTCTCAGGCGCCCTTGGCTGTCGAAAGGGCAGCCCGGGATGCTTATGTTGATTTTCAAACCGTCCGATGTCCAATCCCGCAGGATCTCACCCTGAAGCTGCTTCTGGACAATTGCATTGACCATGGTCGTTCCGAAGCCGGGCGCCCCTGGCGGAGATCCAGCTTTACGTCTGCCGCTTTCTTCCCACCGCAGGTTAAAGCCGCCATGATGGCCAGTCGCCTGCCAGCTGACCTGCAACCGCCCCGTATCCTGGGCGAGAGCTCCATGGGTGGCGGCGTTAACGATCAATTCATGGGCGACGAGAGCCAGTGGTTGAACGACCACCGCTGGGATCAGAACTTCAGGACCGGTCATTGCTGTCCTCCCAGACGCGAAATGGGCGACCTGCCTGGAGACGATTTCGTCCAGCGGCACATCGCGCCAGCCGCACTCGGCCAACAGGGCGTGTGCGACCGCCAAAGCCTGGACCCGGCGTTGAACGGCCGCGGCATAGAGCGGTGCACTGTCTGTCTTGCTCAGCCGAACAATACCATCGACAACCGCCAGAACGTTCTTTGCGCGATGATCGACCTCCATCAGGAGGCGGTGCTCCGCCGCTTCCAGGGTCTGGATCATGCGATGTTTGGTAACGTCGATCTGCGACGCGAAGTAGTAGAGAAGCCCGCCTTCATCGTCCTTTATGGGGCTCAGATGTAGCTGGTTCCAGAACGGCGATCCGTCCTTGCGGAAGTTCAGTATCTCTACATTCGTCTCGCGTTCACGCTCTATCGCCGCTCGAATTTCCGCAACGGCCGCGGGCGATGTTCCCTCCCCTTGTAGGAAGCGGCAATTTCGACCCAGGACTTCATCGGATGTATAGCCGGTCAGATCCAGGAAGGCCTTGTTGGCGAGCACGATGGGATTGTCAGGCTGCCGAGCATCCGTGATGACGATGGGCATGCGCGTGCGCTCGAACGCCGCCGATGCCAACTCCTTGCGATCCGCCCATGCGGTGGTGGCTGCTGCCGCCGGCGCGTCGCCATGCAGGGCTGACGTTGATTTGAAGTTGTCAGGCACTCTTTGCTCACTTGACAGAGACCAGCGATAACGCCCGACTTCCTACAAGGTTTCCAATGTGATGTTTCGAACCGGACTGGTTGCTGGAGTAAAGCCACGCGATCGGTTCTTGGGAATGTTTACTCGAGGCGAGGCACAATTAGCTATGATGCAGCTAACATGTGCAACCTACCGGGCAGACTGAGCATCGTGGGCGTGGTCAGTTATGGTCGACACCTTGACCACCCTCGAAGGTGAGTCTCGTCGATCTCGGGCGTTTCCTGCGACGAACCATAAGCCCCCCGGCGGGTGTCACCTCCGGTCGCGGAGCGCGCCGTTCGAACGTGGCCAACCAGTTCTCATTTTATCGCCGTGACCCTGCCCGCCCTGTCCAGTCGACAATCGACCTCGGCCTGCCGAACCTCGACGCCCCCTTGCCTCCTATAGTCTATTTGCACCTTGATTGGTGCTGTGAGTGTACCCCCACGCCGATGCAACAACCCTGCGCTCAACGCCCGGACGCGGACAGCGCCAAGCGGTGTGGCGGCGGATGTGATCGCGGAGCGGCAGGCTTGCACAACAGCAGCCGGTATACCGGGCTTCGCTCTCAGGGGTCTCTGAAGCTTGAAAGGATAGCCGTCGGTGAAGCCGCCGTCACCAGATATGGAAGGCTTGAGAATCGGTGGCAAGGCGATCGATTGATTGCCGCCCCTCGCGGACGCAGCGGCCGTAGGCCCAGCCGTTCCTTTGGGTGTGGTGGCTGGACTGCCGCTAGCGGTAGGCGACCCGTCGTCGGCCGCCGGATCATCGCCCGTACCAATACTGGTCGAAACGCCTCCGCTTGCGTTGCCGACATTGCCGCTGGCACCAACGCCAACGCCAACTGATCCCTTGCCCGTGCCAACCGAAGCTCCGACATGTGATCGCCCTGCATCGCCGACGCTCGCTCCCACCCCGACCGATGCGCCTTGCGAACCCGCGTTTACTCCGGCGCCGACTCCGATTCCGCCGACGCTGGCACCTACCCCTTTGTCGAGAGCGCAGGCAGGTCCGACTCCAATCCCGATCATCAGGGCGGCTGCGACGTACTGTTTCATTGTTAGGTTGACCTTCGGCATGGATTCGGGCTCCACGGTCTGTTCACTGGCGCGGGTCGAGCCCTTTCGGTGGTCGGGTCGGCAGCAACGCGAGGGGAAGAGAGATCGGGGCCAAGACAGCAGCCTGTTTCTGTTTTTCTCGCGAGCCCGGTTTGCGCCTCGGTTCAACACCTGATCTGGGTGGTGCGCTTGCAACCACACCTGCCGGCTTATGGATCATTCGCGAACGCGCTGCAGCCGCAACCCGGTTCCTGGTTGCGACGTCGTCGATTGCCTCGCGCGCGGCACTCAAGCTCAGGGCCAGACCGGTCGCCCGTTCACGTTCTTCTTCCAGCGCCGCGCTTAACCCGACCGAGGTCCGGTTTGAAGCGTCGCGCTCCTTGCGAACGAGGTCGAGGTCACGGGCAGCTGAATCAGCTCGTTTGCGTTCCAGTTTGAGCGCTTCTCCGGCTTGCCGTAGAACTGCTTCGGCCGCCTCACGGTTCTTATTGGCGTCGGCCAGCTCGACGGCGACCGCATTTGAGGCTGTCTTGAGAGCCTCGATGGTTCGGTGAGCCGTTGTGAGCTCTTGGGACAAGAGCTCAACCTTGTGCCGTTCGTCGTTAAGAGCTTGCGTCACAGCAGTCTCGGGGACGTCCTTGGAGGGCTGGGTTGCTGCGGCGGCGGGCTTCTCACCGCCCCAGAGAGTGGCTTCGGCCCTGAAGCTTTCGATGGCGCGCTGCGCCGTCTGCAGATCGAGCGAAAGGGCTTCGTCCTTTCGCTGCTGCTCTTTCAGAGCTTGTGCTTGCTTGGCTATCTCCGCTCGTGCGGCATCCAATTCGCGTCGCAACATCTCCTGATTTTCGCCAGGCGGCGTTTGCGCCTCTGCGTCGAGTGCCTGTGCTTCGCTTGGCACCAGCTCTCTAGGTGCGGGGGATCCGAATGCCCTTGTCGGTGCCTTGTCGGGCTCTTTGCCGACATCGACGTGCTCTGCAAATGCATCCGACGTGCTGTCGCTAGCTGGGAGAGCCGCTGACTCGTCAGGCGCCCGCTGACAGTGAGCCGGAGATGCGAACAGCAAAACAAGGCATAACGGAAAGAGGGCGAAAATCGCCCCGGCCCTTCCTCCGCGTGTCTCGTGCGGCAAAATCGAAGTCCATCGTCCAATCGAGCTGAACGCAGCGAGGCAAAAATTTGCCCTGGTGCTCTGCACATGACCCATCGCTGAACCTCAAGACCGCGGCCCTCACCGCATTGCATCTCCACCTGTCGAACATCTGGTGCAGCCGAGCAAAAGCGCGAAGCAGCGAAACACCACCGCGCGCGCCAAAGCATCAGTAGGAACCTAACTGCTCGTTCCTCGGTTGCCATCATTCGAACGAACGGGAGATTCGTTCTATAAATGCCTGCCTCGCTTGGCATTCGCCCTTGGCGCCCGTCCATCCAGGCGGAAAAATCAACGATCGCCAATCCCACATCGTCTGGCGATTTCGTCGCGTTGATATGTGACGCAATCACCTTCGGCGGCAATCGCTTCACTCGGGCTCGAACGGCAGGAACTGAACACGCAGGCGCCGCATGATACAGCTGGCGAGCCGCGCCGGACCGTAGTCGCGTATGCTGCAGCTTGGCTGCTCAGGATCTTTGATGTTCAATTTCGTCTTTGCCACCGGAACGAGCAACTGAACACCAACACCGCATCCACTGAGCACGCCTCCGGGAGTATGGCCATTGTGAGCGCTGGCTGGCGCGGATCCATCGCTTCTTGTGTCGGATTGCGTGGCCTTGAACTGAAGAGACCTTCCGTGGGACACAGGAAGTAGTTCGGATGCGATCGCGCGACCGACTACGAGGTGCCCGCCCGGGCCATCAACAGCGGGACTGACTCATCATGGACAGGTTCATTCGAAGCAGCTCTTGCCGGTGACGAACCGCATGATCCTGATTGTCGAGCCACACCTGGATGACGAGGCCGGTCATCCTTTTCGGTATGTACGCGCGGTGATCGCCACTTGCGCTGGTTTGGGGTGGGGGAGCCTCGTCCTTGCGCATCGCGCCTATTCCGGCCCGAAGACGATCAACGGCGCCGAAATCCGGCCGACCTTCCCGCGGAGTTACTATGAACGAAAAGACCGCCGGACCGGCTTATCGCGCGCGCTTGAGCGAGGGTTGCGACCCGTTCTGAAGGCTTTGAAGCGGCTGGTTAACGATCCCGTCAATGGCCCGGACCGGTTTGTCCTGATGGCTGGTAGAGCCGCATTGGCGGTCATGGCCATGCCCGCAATTCTCGTCCTTCTGCTTCCTTATGCATTATGGCGGACGACGAGCGCGGCCCTGGGCCGGTCATCCACGCGCGACACCTGTTCGCCTTTCGTGCGCAGCGTAGCCCGCCAGATCGACAACACATCGGGCGAATTGAGCTTGCTGGTACCGACGGCGACCCCGGCCATGCTGGCCGAGCTACTTGCCTTGCCTGTGCTGTTGGCGCGACCGCTGCCCAAAATGGCGTGCGTCTTTCATGAAGATCCGCGCCTTTATGCAAATTGGTATCGTCCTCTGGACCTCGATTGCCTGGCACACCGCCTCCGTGGCTCCGGCTGGAAAGCCGGTATACGCTTTTACGCAACCAACCCGCTGCTCGCTATGGAGATGTCCAAGCTGCTGGACGCGCCGGTGTGCGATTTTGGAGATGTCTTCGACGAAGACGAAGTGGCATCTCTGGGCATGATCGCGGCGGGACAGCATGTGGAGGCGGACGAGCTGTCTGCCAAAGAGGCTCTAATCTTCACAGAACTGTCGCAGCGCAAAAAGTCCGGCAGGCGCCTGGCCGTTTGCCTAGGGGCGTTACGTCCGGACAAGGGCGGCACTCAGCTTCGCTCTATAGTTTGCGCACTTGACGGCTCATCGGGCGATTTCGATCTCGTCATCCAGGCAGCTCGCTGGCCGAACAGCTTGCGTTCAGAATGTCTGGCGCTGAAGAGCCGGAAGGATGTGATCGTCATCGAGAGACCACTCTCGGCCTCTGCCTATCTCCAGCTCGTATACCTGTCGGACGTCGTTCTGCTTCCATATGATGCCGAGGCGTATCGCTGCCGCGTCAGCCGTGTATTCATCGAGGCTGCTCTTGCAGGGCGGCCGGTGCTGGCCTCTCAAGGAATCGCGGCGGAAACCGATCCGGCGCCGTCGTCGTCTCGATTCATTTCGAACTGGTGTGCCTGGCCAGACGAGGCCGTCAAGCTGCTCGATTCCTCTTCTCCCGATACTCTGGCCCACCGGGCGCGCGAGCGGATCTCAGGGGGCACCTGGAACCGCTGGTCCGAGGCTGCGACCTGGCTTTGCACCCCATCACAGCCGATCGTTTTGCCTAAGCCAGTCTTGTATGTGCGACCGTCCTGGTTCGCGACTGGCAGCGCCACGGTGTTCGATCAGCATCTGCGGTACCTGGCCGACAGGGGACTGCCGGTCATAGAGGTAATCGTCGTTTCCGATCGCGATCGCAAGGCGCAACGCATGTCCTGGCGGGCCGCCCTGACCGACCGCGACTCCAGCTCGGCTGTGCTCACTTGTGTGTCCGCTCGGCGATCAGGCGTGGTCGGGTCATTGCAACGCAGGCTTTTGCATATTGACACGGAACGGCGAAGCCAAGCCGTTTATCTGGCGGAGCAGTCCAGGCTCTCCCCCCTCCCGTCCATTGTGAGAGAGATCGGCCTTGATCGAGGCTTCTCCTTCATTCTGGTGAATCACTATTTCCATCTGCCATTCATCAAGCCCCTCAAGCATCGCTCTCCTGTGTGGCTGGAGACGCATGATTTGCAGGCTCGACAGATAATCCTGAGACGGGAAATCAATCGCTCGACCGGTATCGAAGACGCATTCGAAGACCTCGTCGCTGACGAGATGTCGTATCTACGCCGCGCCGATGTCATCGGTGCCATCAACGTTGATGAAGAGGCCTTTTTCCGCGCTCACCTCGGCTCGGAAGGATCAAGAGTATTGCTTTGCCAACCCTCGATCTTCCTGCATCCGTGTGACGAGGTCGCTCCTGAGTGTGACGTGCTCATCGTCGCGAGCGACAACCAGTCAAATGTGAGCAGCCTCTCGTGGTTTGTGCATCATGTATTGCCCAAACTGGATCCGACGCGATCGGTCAAAGTGGTCGGGAGCATACAAAAAGTGGCGCAGCAGGAGCGCCTGCTGCACGACCAGGTCCAATACCTTGGCGTCGTAAAGAACCTAGCGCCTCATTATAAGTCGGCGCGTCTTGTCGCCATGCCAATCATTGCCGGCGCGGGAATTGCAATCAAGGCGCTGGAAGCTCTCGCCGCCGGTCGTCCAATTGTCGCGTCGCCACTTGCCTTTCGTGGGCTTCCTCCGGATTTCCAGCCCCCTGCGCCGACGCCGACATCCGATGCTTTTGAATTCGCCGCGGCCATCGATCGGCTGCTCAACGATGAGCAAGCGCGTGGCGAGGCGCTTCAGTCCACGCGGAACGCTAACCTGGCTCTCGGAATGAGAGAGCGCTTCGAATCCCAGATGGCGCAAGCTGTCGAGCGCCTCGCGAATTGCGCCATCAGCTAAGGCCCTATCCACGCCTCGCAATCAAGCATCGCCCGGGCAAAAGGCATTTAAAACGGCCATTCCAACGGTACGAAGGATTGGCAACATGCCTTCTGCGAACGCCTGGGAATTCGCTTCCGTGGACCTCACGTCCAAGACGGACCAATGATCTGGCTGGCTCTACCTCCTCTTCCAAAAATTCTCCATGGAGAGGTAGGTGAACGAGGCGGTCCAGCTCAACAGCACCAGGCCGGTGAGCGCCTCCGACGAAGCAATCAGTCGGAGCGGACCCTCGGCTCTGATGTCGCCCACTCCCAGCGTGGTGTAATTGGTGACGGAGAAATACAGGAAGTCGATCCAGCCGCCGGAAATTTCTCCGACGATTTCGCCTAAGAGCCCGTAGCTATGGAGGCCCCAGAAGACGAAACCGTAAAACGTAATCTCCACCGTATGCGCGGCAAGTGCTCCGAAGATTACGATCAACAGTCGTCCTCGGCTCGGGAACCCGCCGACCTCGGCTGAACGGGCAGAGCTTGCGACCATTTTGAAGGCCTCATAGTGGACTAGAACACACGCGATCGCCAGAATGAGCGATACGAGACTGACTGCGATGACGTTCATGACGATGCACCGTTCAAGGAAGCTTCGTGTTGATCGCGCGATTCAGTGCCTGTGTGAAGGTCTGTTTTTCTGGAACGCTTTAGGAACGAGTCTACGCGAGCGACTTAGCTCGGGCAGACCGGGATCGAAGTGCACGATCCACTAGAGGATGTCCGATACAGGCTGTCGACCTCTTCATCGACTTCCTCACGTTTGATCCCGAGCGCTTTAGCGTCCGAAAATAAGTTCGTGGATCGAAACGACGTCAGCTCCGACGTTTCCGGGACGTTGTTGAAAGTCCGACCGCGGAGGAAGTTATCCCCTGCGTACTCATGTCGCGATAAGCTCAAGCCCAGGTTTCGCTACTTGACGCTCGCGCCGGCCGCACCAGAGTCCAATGCATGGCTAGCGGCCTCAACATCGGGGATGAGGTGGCGATCGACGCCACCATAATTCGACGCGTCACTGACGACAGGATCAGCGTGTCGATACCGACCTACGGATTTCCGCATTCCGTTCGGGATAGCACCACGAAGGTCCTCAAAGGCCAGACCATGGAACTGATCGGCAGCGTCACACGGGTCGAGAAAGACGCCGTGACCGTCAGCCTGGGTGGCCCGGTGGTGACGGTCGCGCTTGATGTTGTGCGGCGAGTGACGCCCAGGGCGCGTTAGTCAGCCAAGGACCATCCCAGCGAATACCACAGTGAGGAGCAGTGATACCGGCACGGCTAGCAGACAGCACAGCTCGATGGTTTTTGTATCTTGCCGCTTGTCCATCTCACCGCCTCCACTCGCATTGTTCGCCGTCATTTTGACGCTAACGGGATGGCGGATGGAAGCGGTTCCGCGCGGGATGCGGTTAGAGATGCTGTCGAGTGGTGTATATTAGCAACACCTTGACCGACCCCGGGAAGGCGTGACGAAAGAGTAGCCCGCGGCAGGTAACCGGCGGCGATAGCACGATATGGCGTGCGCCACCCCGTACTGAGTTTACGCCACACCGGCCGCGAACGGGACGGCTGTGGCTGGAGCCACGCAGCGCTACGCCGTGCCACACCACGTGATGCTTGCACCAGTTGCGCGGTTCCCGGGACGGCCAGCCCAACGGCACTACATTCACTTGAACTAATGCTTGCTGTTCCTGGTCCGCTGATTATGGTTGAGTGTTCCTGCGCCGGCACTGGATACGGACTTGCCTCGTCGATCAGTTCGATCGCACCTGCTTGCTTTGACTGCCGCCTCGGTTGTCCCGGTGTGGCTCTTTGCCGGCTATCTGCTAGGCCAATATGCACTGCATGAACGATATCGTTTTGAGCAGGACGCCGTGCAAACGGCTCGGCAAGTGTCGCTCGTCGTAGAGGGCGAGCTGGCAAATCTCCACACCATCCTCGACGGCCTTTCCAAATCCGCCGCGCTCGCCAACGGCGATCTGCAAGCCTTCCACCGCGAGGCGCTCGATCTTGTCCATGGGACGAACCGGATGATCGTCCTGCGCGATCTTGGCCGCAATCAGTTGATGAACACCGAAATCGGCTACGGTGCCGCCTTGCCGCCGGTCACCGCGATAGAAGCTGTCGACGTCGAGACACTCAACCGTTCCGGTGTTTTCGTCAGCGGTGTCTTCACCGGCAAGGACTCAGGCGAATACCGCGTGGCTGTTGCCATTCGGGTGCCCGCCCCGAAGGGGGAAGACCTGCTTCTTTCGCTTTCTGTACCGACTGCCCGGATCCGCGATGTTTTGATGCCGGCCGTCCCGGAAGGATGGACTGTGGGCGTGGGAGATCGCGACGGAAATTACGTAGCCCGATCCAAGTTGCACGAAGAATGGACGGGAAAGCGCGGATTGCCCGAATACGTGGAAAAGATAGTCGGGCGCTCGGGCTCATTCACGTCCCGGAACTTCGAAGGAGAGACGTTGCTGGCAGGCTATTACAGGTCTCCGCGATCTGATTGGTTCTACACCGCGAACGTGCCGCTTTCAGCAGTGCAGGCGCCGCTTTGGCGCTCGCTTGCCGCGATTTGCGGGATAGGTCTCCTGTCGCTTCTTGTTTCCGTTGCCCTGGGATATTTCGTCGGCAAGAGATTTACGCAGGCCACCTCTGAACTGGCGAGACGGGCCGCAGCGCTGGGTCATGGCCGCAGCGTCGAACCCCTGTCGACTTCGGTTAGGGAGTTCGCTGCCATCGCCCAGGCAATGGTGGATGCAGAGCGGGCGATCGCCCAACGGCGCTACGAGTTGGAGGCGGTGTTGGAGACAGCGCCGGCGGCAGTCTGGTTTACCTATGATCCGAAGGCTCTTCAGGTTATCCGCAACCGCTTCGCGGCCGAACTTATGGGCCTGCCGACGGACGCGCACAAATCGTTCGGCAGGCCCGAACTCGTCATCGACACCGTCGCCGTCCAGGACGGGCACATAGTAAGCCGCGAAGACCGCCCTCTTAGCCGCGCCATGCGCGGGCAGCTGACGGATCATGAAGAGTTCGCCTACACGCTGCCGTCGGGTGTCGAGCGCTTCCTACTTTCCAGCGCACGCCCAATTCGCAACCCAGGCGGCGGCATTATCGGCGCCGTGCAAATCAGTCTCGACATCACGGAACGCAAACGCGGCGAGGAGCAGCTAAAATTGCTGACCAATGAGCTGAACCACCGCGTGAAGAATATCCTTGCCGTGGTTCAGTCCATTGCCTCCCAAACACTGCGCAACGCCACAAGCCTGCCTGAAGCAGGACGCACGCTCTCCAGCCGTCTCGTCTCGCTGGCCAAGGCCAACGACCTGCTTATCCAGCAGAACTGGAGTGGCGCCGACGTCAAGGATCTGATTGCCACATCGGTCAGCTCACACGCACCGATCGACCGCTTCAAGATTAGCGGCGAGTCGGTCTGGCTACCACCGAACGTCGCTCTTTCGGCCGCCATGGCTTTTCATGAGCTTACGACGAACGCGCTAAAATATGGAGCACTGTCGAACGAAACCGGCACGGTGTCCATTCGGTGCAAGCTTGCCGGTCAAAAACAGCATCGCTGGCTCGATCTGGAATGGCGCGAACGGGGAGGTCCGCCTGTTGAACCGGTCGAGCGAAAGGGCTTCGGCACGCAGCTCCTCGAGCGCGTGTTTTCGTCCGGCACCTCAGGACGCGTCACTCTGAAGTTCTACAAATCGGGACTGGTCTGCACCATGCGAGTGAATTCTGCGTCTCCGCTCAATCCCGCGATGGACAACGACGATACTCCCGGACGCGAAATGTAGAGATCTTCCCAGCGAAGCTTTCCCTGCGGCGCAGGTGCAGAACTTGGCGCACACAACCCTGGGATGCGCTTTTGAGGCACCGTTTCTGCTGCGAATTCCTTGCGACACGCCGACCCTCAAGCCAAGGGATCACTTCAGCTCTGACGACCAAGGAAAATTCACATACTCGTTGCGGCTGTCGTAACAGGTATTTCCGTACATCTTCAGGTAGTCGTTACGGCGTGCCGGATCGGCATAAACCGAAGCTGGATCCAGCAAGTCGGCATCGTACTGCTCAAGGTTGGCGCTTGTCAGTGCAATAGGCAGGATATCCATTGCCTGCGGGATGCTTTTGCCGTCGAGCCAATCGGCCGCAAACTGCCCCATGGCATACCCGAAGACCGGCGACGATAAGGCGATGCTCGCCTGGTATTGAGAGCATTGACCTCGTCGCGTGTCTTGCGAAGTTCTCTTGTGGATTGCGCCCTCTGGCCAAGCCAGAAGTTTGTGACCACGATAGCCATCAGCGCCGTAAACCCTATCAGCAGGGAGGCGGACGTTAGTCGGACAAGGTTACGGCTGGGAACTGACATCAGCGCATTCCTGCCCGATTTCGCCTCTGTGCGCCATCGTGTAGTAACGGCCAACGAGCCCTCGGCGAGAAAGCGATACCCTCCCGGGCGATCTACCCGATCGCATTGGAGGCCGTGCAGCGCCTGGATGCACTATGGAGCGCGAGATCGACGGATTGAGCGCTGAAGCGCGTGCTTGCGCCCGGCCAGGAGCGTAGCGCTCCACTGCTGGGAGGACCTTCACGCCCTGGCGGATCGCCCACCTTGCCCAGCTCTCACGCAACCGCGATCTCGCCAAGGCCATCAACTACATGCTGCGCCGATGGCCGGCGGCAAGTGGCTTTTCGTACCGATCACACCCATGCTTGCCGAAATCCTTGAGGCTACGGACAAGCGCGGCGAAACCGTCCTGGTAACCGCCTGTGGCCAGCCCCTCTCCTCCAAATCCCTGACTGGGACCATGGCGCACTGGTGCAAGCTTGCAGGGCTTACAAATGGGCTGACGGTGCACGGGTTGAGGAAGTCACTCGGCGTCTATCTCGCCGCGGCAGAGGCCTCGACCAGACAGCTCATGGATGTGCTGGGCCATGACGACATCGATCGCGCGGAACTCTATTCACGCGAGGCATCGCGGGTTCGTCTGGCGGTTCAGGGTATGGATCGCGTCGTGCGGCTCGTGACCCGCAAGCCGATGCTTGGAAGCGCTCCTTCGGATCTCAATAGGACATCGAAATGTTTTGAATCATCCGCGCCATCAGGCCGGGAACAGGAATGCGGTAGCGGGATCGAAAAAGATACGTTGACCCGGCGCGATGGCGCTGATCGCGCCCTCTGCATCGGAGGTCGGCCTAACATCGATTTCATGCCCGCTGGCGATGCGGGCCACGACGCGCCGGCGGTCGCCGAAGAAGGCGGTATCGACGATCTCTACGGCAAGTGCCACGCTCGCCGGCCCAGGGGTGAGGCGGAAGGCCTCCGGGCGCACCATCAGCCGGACCTTCTGGCCATGGCCGAAGAGCGTTGTCGTCTTGACGCCGGTGACGATCGAGCCGTCGGCGAGGCGGATCGTTGACGCACCTCCCGTGCTTTCCAAATGCTCTGCCGGCAGGAAATTCGAGTTGCCGATGAAGCCGGCGACGAACTCGCTCGCCGGCCGGAGGTAAAGATCCTCGCCGGTGCCGATCTGTTCGATACGGCCTTCCCTGAACAGGGCGATGCGATCCGAAAGATGCAGCGCCTCTTCCTGGTCGTGCGTGACATAGAGGATGGTGACGCCGGTCTCGCGATGGATGCGGCGGATCTCGGCCTGGATCTCCTGGCGCAGTTTCTTGTCGAGCGCCGACAGCGGTTCGTCCATCAACAGGATCGGCGGGTCGTAGGCGAGCGCGCGGGCAAGCGCCACGCGTTGCTGCTGGCCTCCAGACAGCGCGCCCGGATGGCGGTCGGCGAAGTTTTCGAGGCGCACCAGCGCCAGCATGTCGGCGACCTTGCGCCTGATCTCGCCGTCGGGCCGGCGGCGCACGCGCAGCGGAAAGGAGACATTCTCGGCGACGCTCAGATGCGGAAACAGCGTGTAGCGCTGGAAGACCATGCCGATGTTGCGCTTGTGCGACGGCACCGAAAGCAGCGACCTGTCCTCCAGCAGCACATCGCCCGAGCTCGGATCCTGGAAACCGGCGATGGCGTAGAGCGTGGTCGACTTGCCGGAGCCCGACGGGCCGAGGAACGTCAGGAACTCCCCCTTGGGTACATCGATGGTGACGTCATGGACGGCGACGAAGGCGCCGAACGTCTTTCTCACCGCGCGTATCGACAGGAAGGGTCGGGTCATCTGGACAATTTTCTGCGAAGGAGTGCGGTCACGATCATCAGGCAGAGAGTCAGGCCGACGAGCAGGCTGGAGGCGGCGGCGACGACCGGGCTGAGGTCGGCGCGCAGGCTGCCCCAGATCTTCACCGGCAAGGTCTGCAAGGTCGGGCTTGCCATGAAGATCGCCACCACGACCTCGTCCCATGAGGCCAGGAAAGAGAAGATCGCAGCCGAGAAGATGCCGATCCTAATCGACGGCAAGGTGATCCTCAGCCGCGCCTGCAACGGGCTGGCGCCGCAGACGATGGCCGCGTCCTCGATGGATTTGTCAAAACCCTCAAGCGCCGTGGTGATCGGGATGAGTGCGAAAGGCAGCGCCAGGACGGTGTGGGCGATGACGAAGCCGACCGTGGTGCCGGCAAGGCCGATGCGCAGGAAGAAGGCGTAGATGGCGATGGCGAAAACGACGACTGGCAGCACCATCGGCGTTAACAGCAATCCGCGCAGGACCTGTCGTCCGCGAAACTCACCCCTGACCAGGCTGAAGGAGGCGAACAGGCCGATGATGACGGCGAGGATGGCGGCCATGGCGGCAATCCGGGCGCTCGTCAGCGCGGCATCGATCCAGGTCGGGTCGGCCAGCAATTGCTGGTACCATTTCAGCGTCCAGCCGGGTGGCGGGAAGGCCAGCCAGCGCGATGAGCCGAATGACAGGAGCACGATGAAGACCACCGGCAGCAACAGGAAAGCCGCGACTGCCGCGGTGAAGCCGACAAGCGCCACGCGCAGCCATCCGAGCCGGTCATAGTCGAGCAGCATACTCAGATCCCTCCGCCGGCGCGCTTGGCCCCGACCAGGCGAAGCTGGATCGCGTAGAGCGCCATGGTGACGACAAGCAGGACGAAGGCGGCCGCACTTCCGAGACCCCAGTTGAGCAGCGACTGCACCGTCTGGGCGATCATTTCGGCCAGCATCATGTTCGATGTGCCGCCGAGCAAGGCCGGCGTGACGAAATAGCCGAGCGACATGACGAAGACCATCAGGCCGCCAGCGGCGACGCCGGGAAGCGACAGCGGCAAGAGGATGCGGCGGAAGGCCTCGAACGGGCTTGCGCCGCAAAGGGCCGCGGCGCGCAGCGTCATCGGGTCTATCGCCCTCAGTGTGCCAACCAGTGGCAGGATCATGAAGGGCAGCATGATGTAGACCATGCCGATGGTGACGCCGGCCAGATTGTTGATGAGCGGCAGCGGCTCATGGATGATGCCCAAACCCATCAGTGCCCTGTTGATGACGCCGGTGCGCTGCAACAGCACCATCCACGCATAGGTGCGGGTGAGAAGGTTCGTCCACATCGACAGGATGATGATGCCGAAGACGATCGAGCCCTTGGCCGGCGGCATGATCGCCAGCATCCAGGCAACGGGGAAAGCCACCAGGATGGTGACGGCGGTGACGACCGATGCGACCAGGAAGGTATTGAGGAACACTCGCACATAGGTGCCGCTGCCGAACAGCTCCGCGTAGTTCTGTAAGCCCGGTTCGGGATCGGTGACGCTGCGCAGCAGCAGGGCAACCACCGGCACGATGAAGAACAGGCCAACCAGAAGCAGGGCCGGCAAGGCGCTGCCGCTGCCAGCTGGCAGGCCGGCAACCGAGCTACGTCCGAAAGAACTTCCCTGCATCGAGCGGCCCTGTCTCGAAACGGGGCGCGCAAGCCGCGCCCCGTCGGTCTGCAACGGTGTTACTTGGTCTGCCAGGCATACCAGCGCGTGGCGATCTCGTCGCGATGCTCGGCCCAGTAGTTCATGTCGAGGTTGATCTGGCCATCGATATGGGCATCGGGCAGGGCCTTGACCGCGTCGGCGGGCATCTCCGCCTTGGCCTTGGTGTTGATGGGCGCATACCCGCTGGCCTCGGCGAATTTCGCCTGGCCGGCCGGGCTGGTGGCGGCGGCGAGGAACTTCATCGCGCTGTCCTTGTTCTTGGCGCCCTTCGGCACGACGAGCACGTCGGCGGCGGTGAGGTTCTGCTTCCAGGCGACGCCGACATCGGTGCCATCCTGCTGGAGGGCGAAGACACGCCCGTTCCACAACTGACCGAACGAAACCTCGCCGGAAGCAATCAGCTGCTGTGATTCAGCGCCGCCGCTCCACCAGACGATATCGGATTTGATGGTGTCGAGTTTCTTGAAGGCACGGTCGAGATCAAGCGGATAAAGCTTGTCCGCCGGCACGCCGTCGGCCAGCAAAGCGATTTCGATGACGCCCGGCGCCGACCATTTGTAGAAGGTCCGCTTGCCGGGAAACTTCTTGGTGTCGAACATGTCCGCCCAGCCGGTCGGTTCGCCCGTGACTGTGCTCTTGTTCCAGGCGAGCACGAAGGAATAATAGAAGCTGCCAACGGCATGCTCATTGCTGAAGCGCGGGTCGAGATCGGCCTTGGGCACGACCGCATAGTCGATCGGCTCCAAAAGCCCATCCTTGGCAGCCTTGATGGCGAAATCCATCTCCACGTCGACGACATCCCAGGTGACATTGCCGGCGTCGACCATGGCCTTGAGCTTGCCGTAGTCGGTCGGCCCATCTTGCAACACCTTGATGGCGGAGCTGGCTTCGAAGGGTGCCGCCCAGGATTTGGTCTGCGCTTCCTGCGTGGTGCCGCCCCAGCTGGTGAACGCCATTTCATCGGCCTTGGCGACGGTTGTCGTGAGCAGCCCGGCCAGCAGGCCGGTCAGGATCAGTTTCATGTCATTCTCCTCTGGTTGGTTTGTTCTGTTTTTTGTTCTTCACAGTGCTCCGTCGCCGTACGGTTCTCAGCGCATGACGAAGGGATCGGGGATCGGCTCGTCCGAGGTGTTGATCCAGACGGATTTCGAGCGTGTGTAATCTCTGATGGCCTCGAGCCCGCCTTCGCGGCCGAGGCCTGACTGGCCGTAGCCGCCGAATGGAACGAGCGGCGATACGGCGCGATAGGTGTTAACCCAGACGACGCCGGCATGAATGTCGCGCGCCATGCGGTGGGCCTTGCCGAGATTGCTGGTGAACACGCCGGAAGCCAGGCCGAAGGGCGTGTCGTTGGCGAGTGCTAGCGCCTGCGCCTCGGTGTCGAAGGCAAGCACGCTGAGCACCGGCCCGAACAATTCCTCGCGCACACAGGGCAGGTCGCTGCCGCCGGCATCGATGATGGTCGGTGCGTAATAGAAGCCGTTGCCGGCTGGCCGTGTTCCACCAGTGATGAGCGTGCCGTCACTGGCGAGGCTTTCCGCGACAACCTTCTCGATCCAGTCGCGTTGGCGCAGCGTGGCGAGCGGACCCATTTCGGTCGTCGGATCCTGCGGATCGCCGATGCGGATGGCTTCGGCCTTGCGCTTGAGGCGGGCGAGGAATTCATCCTTCACCGAACGTTCAACCAGCAGCCGCGAGCCAGCGACGCAGCTCTGTCCGGTCGCGGCGAAAATGCCGGCGACAACCGCATTGGCCGCGCTGTCGAGATCGGCGTCGGCAAAGACGACAACCGGGCTTTTGCCGCCGAGTTCGAGCGTGGTGTAGGCGAGGTTCTCTGCTGTGTTCCTGACGATGGCGCGCGCCGTCGACGGACCGCCGGTGAAGGCGACGCGCGAAACCAGCGGATGGCTGGTCAGGCGCCGGCCGCAATCATGGCCAAAGCCGGTGAGGATGTTGACGACGCCTGGGGGGAAGCCGGCCTCCTGGACAAGTTCGGCAAAGGCGAGCAGCGGCGCCGGGCCGTCCTCGGAGGCCTTGAGCACGATGGTGCAGCCGGCGGCAAGCGCCGGACCGAGCTTGACGGCCGAAAGGAAGAGCTGCGAGTTCCACGGCACCACCGCGGCGACGACGCCGATCGGCTCGCGGCGGATGGTGACGTCGAGATCCGACTTGTCAACAGGGACATGTGTGCCTTCGTGCTTGTCGGCGAGCCCGGCATAGTAGCGATAGTAGTCGCCGACATAGGCAATCTGGGCGCGGGTCTCGCGGATGATCTTGCCGGTGTCGCGCGTCTCGAGTTCGGCCAAGCGTCCGGCGTTGGCGGCGACGAGGTCACCGAGCTTGACCAGCAGTTTTCCACGCGCTGTCGCCGTCATCGTCCGCCACGGGCCCGAGCGCAGCGCGCGGTGCGCCGCTTCGATGGCGCGGTCGACATCCGCTTCGCTCGCCGCCGGCATCCTGGCCCAGGCCGCGCCAGTCGACGGGTCAACGCTGTCGAAAGTGGCGAACGGCTCGTCGAAGCGGCCATCGATGAAGTTCCTGAAAACAGCGTCGGTCATGGGCTCACGATCGGAGGAAGGCCGGCATCACCCGGTCGATGAACAGTTGCAGTGATTGCATTTTGCGCTGGTGCGAAAGGCCGCTGTCGATCCAGATCGAGTACTGGTCGTAGCCGAGCGCCTCATAGGTCTTCAGCCTGGCGATGACCTCATCGGCTTCGCCGATGACCAGGTTCCGCCTGATCTTGTCCGGCGCATACTGCGGCATGGCCGCGATCTCGTCCGCCGTCAGCGGCTCCAACATGCCTTGGTGCACCGGCTTCTTGTTCTGGAACCAGGCGCCGAACTGGCAGTAAAAGGTTGACAGGTCCTGGGTGAGACGATCGGCGTCGGCCGCGTCCACGGCGACGAAAGTGTGCATCAAAAGCATGATTTCTGGTCGTTCGATCTCGGGATGCGCGGCGCAGGCGGCGTTGAAGCGCTGCATCAGGCTCGTCACCTCGTCATCGCCGGAAGCTAGCGGCGTCACTTGGACCTTGCATCCGTTGGCGACTGCGAAATCGTGCGAGTTCGGGTCGCGAGCCGCCACCCAGATCGGCGGGTAGGGTTTCTGCAGTGGCTTGGGCGAGGAGGTGGTGGCGGGGAATTGCCAGAACTCACCGGAGAGTTCGAAGTCGCCGTCCCAGAGGCGGCGGATCGCCGGTATGATCTCGCGCATGCGCTGGCCGGCGCCCCATGCGTCAAGGCCGGGAAAGATGCGCTGATATTCATAGCTGTAGGCGCCGCGCGCGATGCCGATGTCGAGCCGTCCGCCGCTGATGACGTCGGCCATCGCCGCTTCGCCGGCAAGCTTGATCGGGTGCCAGAAGGGCGCGATCACGGTTCCGGTGCCGAGGCGGATGCGGCTGGTTTTGGCGGCGAGATAGGCAATGTTGATGAAAGGGTTCGGCGAGATGGTGAATTCCATGCCGTGATGCTCGCCGATCCAGGCGGTCTCGAAGCCAGCCTGTTCGGCCAGCAGGACCAACTCCTCGAGCTCGGTCACAAGCTCGGAATGCGGCTTGGTCAGGTCCGAGCGTTCCATGTGCGCGAAGAGCGAGAATTTCATCCGTGGTCACCTGTATTGACGGTGGAAGCGCTGGGTCTGGCGAGCGGCCGGACCTCGCCTTCGACATTGTTGCCGACATAGACACCGAATGCATCCACCGAGCATTCCCTGACATAGCGCGAGAGCATCGAGCGGATCGCCGGATCGGCGATCTTCAACCGTTCGATCGCGTCGATCTCGATCAGCCGGATGCCGCGATCGCTGGAAGCGGGCACGTCGAACGTGCCGCGATAGTAGACATGCGTGCGCGAAACAGGTCCGGCGTCGTCCCAGACCGCGAACAGGAAGCCGAGCTGGGCCTCGATGGCCTTCGCCGCAAGCAGCCCTCGGAGGCTTTTGTCATCGCCAGCCGAGCCCAATCCTCGGCCGCGCGGCAGTTCGAAACCATCCGCCGTCTCCAGGAACAGGATCCTGCCACCATTTTCGAGGATGGCACCGACATCGGTGCCGGGCTGGGTGGCGGCCAGCGCGTCCTGGCTGAGGCCGGGGGCGACATAGGCGCCGCGGCAATAACCGAGCGGCTGCGCGGAATTGTGCTCGAAATCGCGGACTCGGCCGATGAGGATCGAATGATCGCCTGCCTCGACCAGCCGTTCCATGTCGCAGTCGAAGGATGCGACCGAGCCGTCGAGCACCGGGCTGCCGGTCCGGCCCGGCTGCCAGCCGACGGAGGCGAATTTGTCCGCCGCCTTCGAGGCGAAGATGCCGGAGGCGGCCTTCTGATCCTCGTTGAGCACGTTGATGGCAAAGCTCTTGGCGGTGGCGAAGACGGGATGGCCAAGCGCCTTGTGGGCGATGCAGACCAGCACCAGCGGCGGATCGAGCGAGACGGAAGTGAAGGAGTTCGCGGTGAAGCCGCGCGGCTCGCCTTCCGGGCCGATCGTGGTCACGATGGTGACGCCGGTCAAGAAGGAACCCAGTGCCCGGCGGAACTCGCCGTTGTCGAAAGCGGCGCCCATTTCCGCGGCACTTCTTTGCTCGATCGCTTCGTCCTCTCCGAGGAAATCGACGATATGCCGCGCTGTCAGATCGGGTGCCGCGACCGCCATCATGTGCTTCTCGTCCGGCAGCACCGTGCAGCGGCCAAGCGGCGCCAGGCGCGCCATCGCCGCCGACATTGCCGGCGAAGAATTCCTGTCCTCGGAACCGGTCATGAACAGGGCCGGTACGGCAAGCGTCGGCAGGCGATCAGCGTGGTCGCCGTCGGCACGAGCGAACAGGCGGTAGGTGCGGGCATAGCCTTCCGGGTCGACCGCGCCCAGTGCGGATGCCGTCTTCTGCGCTGCAGCCTTCAGCTCAGCTGGCACCGGATCTCCGAACCAGCGGGCAATGGTCAGTGCCGTGCCGGCCGCGTCACTATGGCCGGTGAGCGCCACCGCGCGCTGACGAACGGCTTCGGCCAGTTCAGGTGGCCGCCGGAACACGGCATTCAGCGAGACGATGCGGCGGACGCGCTCCGGTGCGTTGAGCGCGAGTTCCTGGGCAACCAGCGCACCCATCGAGTGGCCGACGACGGACACCCGATCGAGGCCGAGATGATCGAGCAGGCGAATGGCCTGATCCGCGTAGTCGGCGAGTTCCGGGTTCGGCGGCGGCAGCGGGGACCGGCCATGGCCGAGCATGTCGATGGCGATGACGTCGAAGCTCTCGGCCATGCGGTCGATCTGCGGCTGCCAGATCGCTGCGTTCATGCCGACGCCGTGGATTAACAGCACCGGTGCGCCCGCGCCGGCACGGATGAAGCCAGTGCCGTCGGGCGCCGTGCCCTGTCGAGCCCACGCGGAAGCGTCAGCCATGCACGTCCCCGAGTTCCTTGAGGTCCTGGTAGCGGTCACCTATGCGATGATGCGGGCGGCCGCCGATCGAAGCACCAAGCGCCACCACCAGCTCGTCCGGCGCTGGCGCATCGCCAATCTGGAAATGCACGGTCAGGTAGTGCGAGCGCCGTCCTTCGTCATTCTTATCCATCAGCGGGATCATGATCGGCGTGTTCGGCCCGCCGCGCAGATTGGTGAAGGCAAGATAGGTCTTGGCGCCGACGGCGCGCCGGTAATGATTGCCGAAATGCAGTGTATGGATCAGCGCCGAGGCATGCTCGATCTCGCCTGACGTGCCGCAAACGGCCGCCTTGCCATAGCCCTCGATCGCCTCGCCGGAACCGGCGATGGCAATGATCTCACTGGTCAGGATCTCTCCCAGCATCGGCGCGCACGCGCGGATTTCGGGCGACAGATCGTCGGTGAAGCCGCGACCGGCCCAGGGATTGGCCAGCACCGCGGCGACGCCGATCAGGCGTAGTGGCCGGGGCGCGGCCTTGCCGCCTTCGATCAACGTGTTCTCGGTATAGGTCACGATCTTGCGAATGGCAGGCTGCATTGCAATCCTCGGGTCCGTGATGCCATGGGGGATCCATCGATCCCTGTACCATCTTATGGTATACCATGCTATGGAGCGCCAAGTACCTTGTCAACCGGGCATGGAATCTGTTTTCATGGCGGCGCAGGAGGCAACACATGCCAGACGACACGCTCCGCATCGACCGCAGCGCCAAGACGTTGAGGACGTTGGCGCTGGAGCGCATGCGCGAAGCGATTATGGATTTCCATTTCCAGCCCGGCGAAAGGCTGGTCGAGCGGCCGCTATGCGACCAGCTTGGCGTCAGCCGTTCCGTCGTGCGCGAGGTTCTGCGTCAGCTCGAGGCGGAGGGGCTCGTGCAGATGATCCCAGGGCATGGGCCGGCGGTGGCGAGGCCGGATCTTGGCCGCACCGACGAGATTTACGAGCTCAGGGCGCTGCTTGAAGGCATCGCGGCGCGCGCCTGCGCCCTGTCGGCGACCAGCGAGCAGCTGGCTACGCTCGAACGCGCGCTGGCGGATCTGTTCGATGCGTGGGCATCGGGGACACCGCCAGCAGTGATGCGGGCAACGACGAAATTCTACGAAGCGCTATTCGAGGCTGCCGACAAGCGCGTCGCTTGGGAAATCGTCAGCGGCCTGAATGTCCGCATCAATCAGCTCCGTTCGATGACCATTCTTTCGGAGAACCGCCGCGAGCCAGCCATCACCGAAATGACTGAGATCATGGATGCGATAAGGGCGCGCAAACCCCAGGAGGCGGAAGCGGCGGCACGGCGCCATGTCGAATCGGCTTGGCAGATCGCTCGAGATAAACTTAGCCTGGTCTAGAACCGCGTGAGTCCAGCTACCCTTCCAAGCGCTTTGCTGAAATGTCTGCTTGCAGGCAACCGAAAAACGGAACTCCACGACTGAAATAGGCGCTTTTCAGACAGGCAGCCTTGGGGCCTCACTCGCCGCATCCACCCCGTGGATTTGAAACACTGACTTCGCAATATCCAGACCAATCGTCGTAACGTTGCCCATCATAGATCTCCTCCAGCTTCTGGCCCAACNACACTGACTTCGCAATATCCAGACCAATCGTCGTAACGTTGCCCATCATAGATCTCCTCCAGCTTCTGGCCCAACGATCATACCGCAGGGCGGGAGGAGAGCCGTCCACCGCATCAGAAGCGGACAGGCCGCTCCCCTACTCTGTAGCGAGGATTTCAGAGGTTAAAAATGCCGGCTTGGAACTTGCCGCACCAACAAAGCGGCGCCAACCGCCATATGCAGAGATATCTTTAGCCGCCGACAGCCCCGCGGTCTCTGCCAGAAAACCCTTTGCCGTTGTGCCGTCGGCGAGCTCGATGGTGCCAATGCCGAGCGGCGGCGGGGTGGCGGCAACGAAACGGCCGAAGGCGTCGGCAGAAAGACGCCAGACCTCGACTTCGATGGCCGCGCCGCCGCTACCGACCCGCAGCAACCCCGGCTTAGGCGGGATTTGGTCAGCAAGTTCATACAGCCTGTAGACAGGCGACGTCATCGTGGCTCTTGAGAAAGATGCACCGGCCAATTTGAGCTGGCCATTGAGCGGCATCCCCGATAGGTGCGCACCGACTACCACCAGTTCGATCGTGCCATCTTCAGTCGGTCCAGCTTTGGGCTGGGCATTCGGTTGCTGCCAGCCGGTCGCGCCGAGGGTGAGACCACTTGCGACATGAAGATCGCGCGCCAGCGCAGCCGTCAGCGCGTCCTTCCCGGCCGCCGAGAGCAAGGTGACGCTCATCGGTAAGCTATCGCCGCGCGTGCCGGTCGGCACGGCAATGCCGCACATGTCGAGCAGATTGACGAAGTTGGTGTAGGTGCCGAGCCGGCTGTTGGTGACGATTGGATCGGCCAGCACGGCATCGACGCTGTAGTGCGTCGGCGCCGTCGGCACGCAGAACAGATCGACGGAGGCGATGACCGGGGCGAGCCTGGCCTTCAAGGCCTGCAAGGCATAGAGGCCGTTGAAGGCGTCTGACGCCGAAAGCCGGCGCGCGCCGGCGATGATCTGCCGCGTCACCGGATGCATCGCCGCTTCGTCGGTGTCCATGAAGCCGCGGATCGCCGCGTAGCGCTCCGCCACCCAGGCGCCTTCATAGAGCAGGTTGGCGGTGGCGTAGAAATCGCCGAAGGGGATTTCGACCAGCTTGCAGCCGAGCTCTTTCAACATAGAGAGTGCAGCGGCGAAACCGGCTTGCATGGCATCGTCGCCAAAGAATTCGAGGTCGCTCTCAGCGGGAACGCCGACGGTCAGCACAGGCGGACGGGCGGCGGGCGGCGGCGCGGCAATGGTGCGCGAGTAGGCATCGGCCTCGTCCTTCGCGGCAGCCACCTTGAACACCGCGTAGGCGTCGTCGACGGTCAGCGCGAAGACCGAGATGCAATCCAGTGTGCGGCAGGCCGGCACCACGCCGGCGGCCGACAGTGCGCCGACCGTCGGCTTCAGGCCGATGATGCTGTTGAGGCCGGCCGGTATGCGCCCGGAGCCGGCCGTGTCGGTGCCGAGCGCGAAGGAGACAATGCCGCGCGCCGTGGCCACCGCCGAACCGGACGATGAGCCGCCAGGCACCAGTTTCGGGTCGATGGCGTTCTTCGGAATAGGATAGGGCGAGCGCACGCCGACGAGACCCGTTGCGAACTGGTCGAGATTGGTCTTGCCAATCACCAATGCTCCGGCCGCCTTCAGCCGGGCAACCACCGTGGCGTCCTTTTGCGGCGTATAGGCATATTCGGCGCAGGCCGCCGTGGTCGGCATGCCGGCAACGTCGATATTGTCCTTGACCGCGAAAGGTATGCCCCACAGCGGCTTCGCCGCGGGATCAAAGGGTCCAAGAGCCTCTGCTTGCGCAAGCAACTCGGCCTTGTCGGCAAGGTGGATGAAGATGCCGGGGTCAGCGGCTGCGGCAATGCGCTCGAATACCGTCTCGACCATGGCCGACGCCGGCAGACTCGCTGCATAGGCGGCGTGGAGATTGCCGAAATCAAAGCGAATGTCGCTCATTTTTCTTCCCCCAGAATGATCACCGGCAGATCCCATTGGATCAGCACGACGCAGCCTTTTTCCGTCCAGACAGAATGCTCGGTACCGACCGGGTTCAGTATGACGCTGCCGGCGGCATACTCGCCATTCTCGTCGCTCTGTATGCCCTCGATGACGACGATAGTCTCCAGCCCGACATGGCGGTGGCGCGGCACCCCGGCGCCGGGCTGGTAGTTCAGGATTGCGACGGAGGGCTCGACCGGCCCCCCTCTCAGCAGCCAGTGCACCGTGATGCCGTCGCGAAAATGCTCGAACGCCAGCTGGCGCCAGCCCCCGTCGAGGAGGCCGGCAAAACTAAGATTGGGCATTGGCAATTCCCTCGAGCACCTGGTCGGTTGTCGCCGTCCAGCCGACAATGGCGCCTTGCGCCCGGATCATCGCAAGCGCCGCCATCTTGAATTCGGCGAAGTAGCTTTCGGTCGCATCCTCGGCCAGCAGGCATTCATAGCCCCTGTCGTTGGCTTCACGCATGGTCGTCTGCACGCAGACCTCGGTGGTGACGCCGGCGAAGACCAACTGTTCCACGCCGAGCCGCTTGAGATCCTCGCCAAAGCTGGTCGCATGGAAAGCGCCCTTGCCGGGCTTCTCGATGACGATCTCGCCGGGAAGCGGGGCCAGTTCATCAAGGATCGCGGTACCCGGCTCGCCGGAGATAAGCACCCGCCCCATCGGGCCTATGTCGCCGATACGGATCGACGGATTGCCGCGATTGCGCTTGGCCGGTGGCAGGTCCGAGAGATCGGACCTGTGGCACTCCATCGTGTGGATCACCGGCAGGCGGGCGGCGCGGAACCCCTCGATCAGTTTCTTCACCGTCGGCACGATTGCCGTGATCCGGCTGACATCGTTGCCGAGGCTGGCACCGAAGCCGCCAGGTTCGGCGAAATCGCGCTGCATGTCGATGACCACGAGCGCCATGGTCCCAGGCTTGAAAGCGAAGGCGAAGGGAAGCGCGTCGATTTCCGCCATCAGTGATNTGGAGTTCAGACGTGTGCTCTTCCGATCTACTGGCTTGCGCGATCGGGGTTTCGTAGACCAGCGCGCCGTCCGACATGACGAAGATGCGGTCGGAGAGTTCGAGCAGTTCGTCGAGGTCCTCCGACAGCAGCAACACCGCGGCGCCGGAATTGCGCGCGCGCATGATGCGGGCGCGGATTTCGGCCACGGCGGAAAAGTCGAGGCCGAAGCAAGGGTTGGAGACGATGAGCAGGTCGACCTCGCCGGTCAGTTCGCGGGCCAGCACCGCGCGTTGCACATTGCCGCCGGACAGCGACGAGATCGGTGAAGCCAGCGACGCCGTCTTGACCTTGAATTGCTCGACCAGATTTGCTGCGAAGCTCTTGATGCCGCTGGTGTTGATCCAGTTCACCAGCTTGCCGTTGCCGTCGATGTCGAAGCTGCGAAAGGCGATGTTCTCGGCCACCGTCATCTTCGGCGCGCAGGCGTTCTTCAACGGCTCCTCCGGAATGAGCCGCACGTTCAGCGTTCGCGCCTCGGTGCGGCTCGATGCATAGGGCGAGCCCTTGACCAGTACCGCGCCGCCGTCGCGTGCCCGCTGACCGGCGAGCACTTCGAGGAACTCCTTCTGACCATTGCCGGAGATGCCGGCGATGCCGACGATCTCGCCGGAACGGACGCCGAGATCGTCGATGCGGATCGACTTCAGTCCGGTGCGGTCCGGCGCCTTCAGCGACGTCACCTTGAGCACGATGTCCGCGTCCGGTTTTGTCATCGCGCGGCTGTCGAGCGCGGTGATCGGCTGATCGCCGATCATCATCGCCGCCATCGCCTTGTGGTCGAGATCGGCGACCCGGCCGGTGCCAGTCAGCTTGCCCTTGCGCAGCACGCTGACATCGTCGGCGAACGCTGTCACCTCGTGGAATTTGTGCGAGATCATCAGCACGGTCAGGTCGCCGGCCTTGGCCATGCCGCGCAGCAGGCCAAGCACTTCCTGTGCTTCGCCCGGCGTCAGCACCGAAGTCGGCTCGTCCAGCACTAGGAAACTGCGTCCGAGATAGAGCTGTTTGATGATTTCCAGCTTCTGCTTCTCGCCGGCGGCAAGCTCGGCCACTTTCACGTCGAGCGGCAGCTTGAACGGCATGCGCTGCATGAAATCGGCAAGGTCGGCACGCTCCTGCCGCCAGTCGATAATCCCTGGCACTTTCTCGCGCGAGATGACCAGGTTTTCCGCGCCGGTCAGCGAAGGCACCAGCGTGAAATGCTGGTAGACCATGCCGAGGCCGAGCGCCGATGCGTCGCGCGGGCTGGCGATGCTGACCTCACGCCCGTCGACAAGGATGTCGCCTGACGTCGGGTGATAAAAACCCATCATGCATTTGACCAGAGTCGACTTGCCGGCGCCATTCTCGCCGAGCAGCGCATGGAACGACCCCGCCGGCACCTTGATCGACACGGTGTCGAGTGCAGTGAAGCCGCCGAAGCGCATGGTCATGCCGACGGTCTCGACGCCGACCGCTTTCTTGTCGCTCTCACTCATGGCCGAGCTCCATCATGGCAGTTGCGCGACGAAGGCTTTCGAATTCGACACCGCGCCGAACACGCCGCCCTGCATCTTGATCATCTTGATCGCGGCCAGATGGTTGCCGTGGTCGGTGGCGCCGCAGCAATCCTCCAGCATGACGCATTCGAAGCCACGGTCATTGGCTTCGCGCATCGTCGTGTGCACGCAGACATCGGTGGTGATGCCGGTGAGCACGATGTTTTCGATGCCGCGCTGGTTGAGGATCAGTTCCAGGTCGGTGGCGCAGAACGAGCCCTTCCCCGGCTTGTCGATGATCGGCTCGCCTTCGATGGGATAAAGGTCGGGAATGATGTCCCAGCCGGGCTCGCCGCGCACCAGGATACGCCCGCACGGACCGGGGTCGCCGATGCCGGCATTGATGCGGCGCGAGCGCCAGCGTTTGTTGGCCGGCAGGTCGGCGAGATCGGGGCGGTGGCCTTCGCGCGTGTGGATGATGGTGTAGCCCTTGGCTCGCATCGCCAACAGCACCGACTTGATCGGCTCGATCGGTGCTCGCACCAGCGACAGGTCGTAGCCCATATGGTCGACATAGCCGCCAGGCCCGCAGAAATCCGTCTGCATATCGATGATGATCAGCGCCGTGTTGTCTGGGCGAAGGTCGCCATTGTACGGCCACGGATAGGGATCGGCGTCGATGTAGTGCTGGGTGAATTCGGCTCTGGCATTCATGCGGAAACTCCAGTCATTTGCTGCCAAGTCTCATTTGGTGCCAGCCTCATTTGGTGCCAGCCTCATTTGGTGCCAGCCTCATTTGGTGATCGACAGTTCGCCGGGCGCGCCGGCCAGCGAGCGGTCGGGCGAGGAGGTGGCGATCATGATGACAAGGGTGAGGATGTAGGGGGCGGCGTAGAACAGATAGTAGCCTTGCGTGACGCCGACCGACTGCAGGGCCGGCCCGAGCGCGCCGGCGCCGCCGAACAGCAATGCGGCGGCAAAGCAGCCGAGCGGGTTCCAGCGCGCGAAGATGACCAGCGCCACCGCCATCAGGCCTTGTCCGGACGAGATGCCCTCGGTCCAGCTGCCGGGATAGTAAAGGGAGAGGTAAGCGCCGCCGACGCCTGCGAACGCGCCGCCGACGCCGGTGGCGAGCAGCCGCACGGTGTTCGGGTTGAGACCCATGGCACGCGCCGCGTCGGAGCTGTCGCCGACCACCCGCACGATCAAACCGGCGCGCGTGTTCTTGAAGGCCCACCAAAGGAATACCGCCAGCACCGCCCCGATCAGAAACAAAACATTGACGTCAAGTGCGGCCTGCACCTGCGGAATATCGGACCAGCCACCGAAGGGGATCGCCGGCAAATTGGGCGCTTTGGGCTGGATGAAAGGCTTGCCGAAGAAAAAGGCGAGGCCCGAGCCGAACAGCATCAGGGCGATGCCGATGGCGATGTCGTTGACCTTGGGAAATTTGCAGATCCAGCCGTGGAACAGGCCGAAGCAGGTACCGGCAACGGCCGCG
Organism: Mesorhizobium sp. LNHC229A00; assembly: GCF_000502415.1. NCBI lineage: Bacteria > Pseudomonadati > Pseudomonadota > Alphaproteobacteria > Hyphomicrobiales > Phyllobacteriaceae > Mesorhizobium > Mesorhizobium sp. LNHC229A00. The sequence goes on along the minus strand of NZ_AYWQ01000011.1, from coordinate 1,010 downwards.
GCAATCAGGCCGAGCCATGGCGATCCTGATATCACGGCGACCGCATAGGCGGTCATGGCGCCGAATACCAGCGTTCCCTCGAGGCCGAGGTTGATCCGACCCGAGCGCTCGGTGATGGCTTCACCCAGCGAAACGAAGATGAAGGGCGTCGAAACGCGGATGGCGCCGCCGACGATGGCGAGCGGCACGCCCCAGAGGCCGATGTCGGTCGGGTCCATCAGGCCACTCTCTTCCAGAGATCGGGATTGAAGGCCTTGAAGCGGCCGTACAAGGTCTCGCTGAACAGGATGACGATGAACAGCATGCCTTGCAGCACCAGCACGGTGGCGTCGGGCAGGTCCATGCGCCGCTGGATCAGGCCGCCGGCGGCATCGATGCCGCCGAGCAGGAAAGCGACCGGGATGATAGCGAGCGGATTGTGGCGGGCGAGGAAGGCCACGAGAACGCCGGTATAGCCGTAACCGGCGGCCAGCGAGGCGTTGGCGCTGCCCTGTACGGCCGCGACTTCAAGCATGCCGGCGAGCCCGGCGAAGCCGCCAGCAAGTGCCGTGAAGCCGACGATCAGCGGCCCGACGGCAAGTCCCTGCACCTGCGCTGCCTTGACGTTGCCGCCGGCTATACGGGCGGCGAACCCCCAACGGGTTTTCTCGATCAGCACCCAGGACAGCACGCAGGCGACGATGCCGATGACGAGGCCCCAATGCACCTCCATGCCCGAAATGTTGCCGATGCGGTAGGCCTCGGCCAGTGGCTTCGTCGACGGCTTGTTGAGTGAGGCCGGGTCGCGCAACGGTCCCTCGACCAGCTGGTTCATCAGCGCGATGGCGATATAGGCCATCAGCAGGCTGGAGATGGTCTCGTTGACGGCGCGGTAATGGCGGAGCGCGCCGACGGTACCGATCCAGATGCCGCCGGCGGCCATGCCCGCCACGCCCATGACGAGAATGACGATAAAGGACGGCGCGCCATTGAGCGCCGCGCCGGCTGCCGCGGCAGCTAGGCCACCGAGC
>NZ_AYWQ01000010.1:0-151164 GCF_000502415.1 Mesorhizobium sp. LNHC229A00 | reverse complement strand
GGCAGGGGTCGCCTCTCAGGCAGGCCGCGGGCGCGGCCTCTCCGGTGGACCCCCGCCATATCTGCAGGCTGTCCGACGCCGCGCCGAGCCGCGTGCCGGCCCGACCCATTCATCCGGGCGGCAGGAAGAGACGGGCATCCTCCGGGACGAGTTGATCGCGGAGCCATGCCGCGAGGTGGGCTTGGCCGAGATGACGCAGATCGTCGTTGAAGTCGCCGAGCTGCGGCCGCAACACCAGGGCAAGGATCCCTGACTCGCCCGCGCGCTGGCTGAGGCGCTCGATGCCCTGACGGCCGGCGGCGTCGGCATCGGCTGCGATGTAGAGGCGACGGCAGCCAAGCGGGAAGATCAGGCCGGCGAGGTGATTGGCCGAGGTGGCGGCTCCCACCGGCAGGTCCGGCATCACCGTCCGGAGTGAGGCCATTGTCTCGAACCCCTCGCCGGCAGCCATGACCGAAACAGGCGTTCCGGGCTGGAGGCCAAGCCAGATACCGTTGCCAAGAAGATGCCCGAGCGAGCGGCGGGGCTCGGCGAGCTGCGCCTTGCCGTTGCCCGAAGGATTGAGCCAGGTGCGTTGCAGTCCGGTGAGACGCCCGTCGAGGCCTGTGACCGCCGCGATCAGCGCGGGCAGGGTCTGCGTCTGGCCAGTGACGAGATCGCGGTAATAACAGGCGGGATGGAAGCGCAGGGCGCGCTCATGTGTGGACAGCAGGATCCTGCGGCCGGCGAGATAGCGTTCGGCCAGGGTACCAGCGATCGGCTGAGATATTGCGAACAAGCGACGCGCGGCCTCGGGAGAGCCGCGTGCCGCGCCGGGTTTGCGCTGCGCGCCAGGGGGATGGGGCGGTGGCAGCGGCATGGATAGGAAGCGACGTGCTTCATCGGCGACTTCACGGAAATCAACAAGGCCACAGCTTTCGCGGATGACGTCGAGCAGGTCACCGTGCTCGGTGCTGGCCTCGTCGACCCATTTTCCGGCTGGCCCCCTGCCATTGTCCTTCAAGCGGACATGCATGGAGCGGCCGCTTGTATTGCGCACGTCGCCGACGATCCAGTAGTTGCCGATGCGCCGGCCATTGGAGAGATATTCACGGCACACCGCCTCGGCATGGTCGCCAAGGCGGCGTGCCAGCTCGGACGCCGAGCCGGTCATCATCACCTCCCCTCAAGCCGCTGCGGTGCGGTCGGTGACCCCGACCAGCGTGTGGCGTTCGAAGAGCGCGGCGAGGATGACGGACCCTTGCGCGGCGGTCGGGATGAACAGCCGGAGCTTCCACGAGATGATCTCGGACATCAGCCCAAGCGCCTTCAGCCGGGGAACCATGGCATCGGTGAAGCCGATCAGCTCGACACGGTAGTCGTTCATGACGCGGCTGCGACGGAGGATCAGTCCGTCAGCAAGTTGCAGCCCGATGCGTCCCCGGAGCAGTCCGGCCCAGGCCTCACCGGTCGACAAGGTTGGAACATGGTCGATGCCCAGATTGCGGAACAAGGTCGCCACGAGCGTCGGCGCTATATGGCGGCCGATGATGCGTTCGCCGGCATTGGTCTGGATCCGATAAACCCGGCAATCATCGTCAGGCAGCCGCCGCCAGATCGGCAAAAGGAGGCCGGTGACGATGTGGAAGATGCTGGTGGTGAACTCCGGGACAGCGGCGACTTCAGTCTCCCAGAGGTCACAGAACAGGTTTCGCTCAGTCGGCTGCCAGTGCGTTTCGGCAAGCGCGCCAAGACCAAAGCGCAGCTCGTCCGTCGGCCGCAGCAGGCGCACACGGTGTTCGACGGTTCCATCGTCGAGCATCAGGCTCGCTGTCGGAAGCTGTATCGCCGCGCGGCTCGAACGGGTGTTGACGAGCAGGATTGACTGTGGCTCCGCTTGGGCGATGGCCAGCGCGTCGACCAGGCTGAGCGGCCGGATGCGGTCCTTGCGTGCGACGGTGAGCACATGCGACTGCGCGCCCGAGACCGGATGCGTGTAGACGGTGCGCCGATCGGTGACGACGATGCTCTCGGCTGTGATCGTCTCCAGACCCTTGTCATAGCTCCCGGCGGCGATCGCGCCTTCGATCCTGGCCGTCATCAACTGTTCGAACACCTCGAACAACAGATTCTGGGTATCGATGCGCAGCGCGAGCAGCCGGTTGAGCCAGGTGGTGATCGGCGGGAGCTCGTCGCGCAGGCCGCCCTCCTCGGTGGTCAGCGACAGTCCGGTCACCGCTTCGAAGGCCGTGAGCGAGCAGCCCTCGATCTTGCCCTGGCGGAGCAGATGATAGAACTGGCGAAGCGCCGCGCGGGCGTGGGGGCTTTCCAGATTGTCCTCGGCGCGGAACAGTCCCGCCCCGCCGGTCTGGCGCTGGCCGCGGGTGATGGCGCCCAGCGTGTCGAGCCGCCGGGCGATGGTCGACAGGAAGCGCTTGCCGGCCTTCACATTGGCGGCCGTGGGACGGAACACAGGCGGCTGCGCCTGGTTGGTGCGGTGGGTTCGGCCGAGCCCCTGGATGGCGTTGTCGGCGCGCCAGCCGGCCTCGAGCAGATAGTGCTTGCGCAGCCTCTGGTTCTTCGCCCCGAGATCCGCATGATAGGAGCGCCCTGTGCCGCCGGCGTCCGAAAAGATCAGTTCGCGCTTGTGGTCATCCATAAAACTCTGGGTCTCGGCGAGATTGGCCGAGCCCGGGCGGTTCTCGACGGCAAGCCGGTCGATACCGTCGCGGCCGATCTTCTTGACGAGCCGGCCACCCTCCTCCGGCATGCAGTCGCGCAGCTCATAGGCAAGGGGAAGAGCAGGTGTGCTGCTTGCCATGACCGGGCGGACCGGCGTGACCTGGGCAGCAGCGCGGACGGGCCAGGTCACCCTGGAAGCAGCCGGTGACGCAACGACAGGTGCGGCTCTCGCTGCGGAACGGGCGGCCATGCGCATCGCCGCATTGCGCAGGATCCCGTTCGACAGGGCGCCGATCGAGTCCGGAAAACCGCCCGGTGTCCGGGGCGGCAGATCCGTGATCCAGGAGAGCAGCGTTTCGACGTCGGGCGCCTTGCCCGGCGACGCGGGGAAACGCGACGGATCGGCGTTTGGCACCTTGTCGATCACCGTCAAGCGGGTTTCGACGGTTGTGCCGTGGCGTGCGTAGACACGGCCGTCGATCGCAGCGGTGAAGATAACGGTGCCCTGCTGCTGCAGCCGCTCGAAGGCCGGCCGCCATTTGGGATTTTCGGGAGAAAGGCCAGTGCCGGTGATGGCGACAAGACGGCCGCCCGAGCGCAGGCGTGCGAATGCGGATGAAAAATGCCGCCATGCCGCATCGGCGACATGGCCGTCGACATAGGCGGCGACCGAAAAAGGTGGATTCATCAGCACGACGGACGGCTCGATGGCGACGTCGAGATGATCGTCGATATGAGCCGCGTCGTACCGGGAGACGGGAACACGCGGAAACAGCAGGCCGAGAAGATCGGCACGCGTCGCCGCAAGCTCGTTAAGCGCGAGCGAGGCCCGCGCCATCTCGGCATGGACTGCGAGCAGGCCGGTGCCGGCCGAGGGTTCGAGAACGAGGTCTGAAGACGCCATTGCCGCGGCTAGCGCCGTGACGAAGGCGAGCGGCAGCGGCGTGGAGAGCTGCTGCATGGCCTGGCTCTCGTCGGAACGCCGTGTGTGGGTAGGAAGAAGTTCGGCGATCCGCTTCATCATCGCCAGCGTGGCCTGCGGTGTGGTCGACTGCGACAGGATCGCCGGTCCGAAGCGGCGCAGAAACAGCACCTGCGCGGCTTCGAGCGCGTCATAGGCGTCCTTCCAGATCCAGAAGCCTTGCGCATCCGTGCCGCCGAAACTTGTGGTCATGGCCGTGCGCAGGGCGGCGGTGGCGACAGGCTTGCCCTGTTTGAGGAAAGGCAGAAGCAGCATTCCCGCCTGATAGACCGCCTGAGCTTTGTCGCGGCCGGCGGGTGACTGCGCGGCTAGGTGAGAGGCCGTTCTGGGAGCGGCCGGTGTGGTCGTAACGATGTTCATGGAAATGTCCTTCGCGAGAGGGGGAGAGCCGACGTGCCGGCACTCTCTCCGCGCCAGCCGGGCCACACTCCTCCCGGCTCCCCTCTGCCTCTGGCGCGGATGCACCAAACGGGTTGCGCTCCGCGCAAAGCCATGGCTTGAATGCGCGCACAGGGATGCGGCGGCGACCTGGAGCTGTGGAGGGGATGCGACGGTTCAGAATTGGCAGTGAGGTCTACGAGGAGGGAGCGCGTGACCTGCAGGCCGCGCTGGCGAACGCCTATGCCCGCAAGGAGCGTCCATCATGCCTCTGCCGTGAGCCGGGCTGTCCGATGTATGTCGCCCGCATCGGCGACCTCTACCTGATCAAGCGCATGCCGCTCAGCGGCGGCGGGCACGATTCTTCCTGCGATTCCTACGAGCCCCCTCACGAACTGTCTGGGCTCGGCGCGTTGATGGGCAGCGCGATCCAGGTCGATCCGCAAAGCGGCATGGCGGCTTTGAAACTTGATTTCAGCCTCTCGAGGACGGGGAGCCGGGCAGCGTCAGTGCGGGCTGGCCAAAACTCCGCCAGCGTAAGCGGAGATCCAAGCAGGATGTCACTGCGTGGCCTCCTTCACTATCTCTGGCACGAGGCCGAATTGACGGTCTGGACGTCGAGATGGGCCGGCAAGCGACATTGGTGGAATGTCCGCTGGCATCTTCTCGAGGCAGCCGGGCAAATGACGGTGAGGGGCGGACCGCTCGCGGACATCCTGTTCGTGCCCGAGCCGTTTCGGGCCGAAAACAAGCAAGCGATCGAAAATCGTCGCAACGCGGTTCTCGGCACGGCGCTCCCGCCGAAATCAGGTCCACGAAAGTTACTCGTCCTTGTCGGCGAGATGAAGGAGATCGTGCCCGCCCGCTCCGGCCAAAAACTTGTCATCAGACATTTGCCCGGCTTTCCCTTTATCATCGACGATGCATTGCACCGCCGCTTGCAGGCACGTTTTGAGAAAGAATTGTCTCTGTGGGCAGCGGATTCAAGCTCGCATCTGATGACGATCGCGACGTTCGGACTGAACCCGGCCGGCCTCGCCATTGTCGAGGAGGTCGCGTTGATGGTGGTATCCGAGAACTGGATTCCCTACGAGACGGTCCCGGAGAAAAGGCTCGTCGATGGGCTCGCCCGCCTTCGCGAGAAGAGCGTGAAGGGATTGCGCTTTGACCTGCAACCCGACCAGCCGATCGCCAATGCGTTGCTTCAGAACAGGGACGGGCCGATCGCGCTCTTTGTCGTTCCGGCCGGAGCGGACGAGACCTTTGAAGCGTCGCTCGATGAAATGATCGCCGCGCGTCCGGAGATCGGCTCCTGGGTATGGCAGGTCGGCGAAAGCGATATGCCGCCGCTACCGCTCTGAGCGTCGTGCCGAATTTCCAGCGATGCTCACGATGCCTTAGGCGAGGCCCAGCTTCTTCTTGAGCTCAGCATTTTCCTTGCGCAGATGGTCGGCAAGCAGGCTCTTGAGGCGCTTGTTTTCTTCTTCAAGCGCGACAAGATCGCGAAGGTCGCCGCTGTCTGAGGACGGTGCGGCAGCCCTCTTCCAATAATAATAGGTCTGCTCCGATATGCCGGCCTGGCCGACCGCAATCTTGCTGGTCGCGCCGCCAGCGATCGATTTCTCGATCTGGGCAAGCTTCTGGGCGCGTTCCTTCTCGGAATATGTCTTGCGGGCGGTCTTCGCTGCCACGGGAGCTTCCGCGGCCTGGGGCACTGGTCTCGCCCCGTTCTTTCCGGCCGGCTTTACGAGCTCTGCCTTCGCTTTCTTTGCTCGCGGAACTTTCTTTTTGGATTCAGGCACTTCCACTTTGGCTGGGGTTACTGTCGTCTGAACAGTCTGAGCGTCCTGAAAATCGGCCATAGTATGCTCCGCTTGTGGTTTATCCGCTCCTTCAGCATCAATGGCTCTTATACTGAAGTCAATAACCTCTGAATTTGGCAACTGAGCAGCATCATCCGGCTGCGTCATCTCCATGGCAATTTTGGACAGGTCGAGATCGCCCCAGATCGAATGGCTTGGCTTTTGCTTGCCGCGCCTCTGTTTCACTTCCACGATGAATGGCCGGATCTGGCGCTTCATAGTCTGTTCCTGATGTGAGCATGACTTGCAAGCCAAGTCGTTTGTTCGTGTTAGCGAGTACCCGACGTATCGCTTTCGTCGTGCTTTATCGGAGAAACCCCGCAACGAGCAAGCGGTGTGTCATGGGCGTTGGGCAGCCGGCTCAATCATCGGGGCAAACATGCCTACGGAGAGAGAGCTGTCTCATACACGCCATGGCTCAGGCGTCTAACCGGCGGAGTGCGATGACTGTGCACAATCCGGCTGGAGCGATTGCAATCCTTATATTCTTGGGAACTAATCTTCTCATGGCGGCGGATGAGCTGGACGCGCTTGTTTTCGGGATGGCGGTCGACAGCGTTCGGGCGCTTTCTGTTCCTTTCGCGGAAAAAGTCGCGGAAATCGCCCACAGAAGCCTCGGGGACCTGCTTTTCAATTTGCGCATCGATGGCGACATGGAACTTCAGCGCGTCGCCGCCATCCGGTATCCAAGCAACCAGACTGGCGTTCTGGTGCTGGATAAGCAAGGCTTGTTGACCAGCCATTGCATGGTCAATGGCACCTTCTCCAGCTTTATCACTCCGTTGGAGGACTGGAACACGCTGCCGCTCGCAACGCAGGCCAGGACGAGCATCGCCGGCCCGGCCAGCCTGTTCATCGGCGCTTTACGCAATGCCGGATACCTACCGCGTGGCAGGCACTGACCCGACGTTTTTCTGGGGGCCGGATGCTTTAATACTCGGGGCAGTTGGCCATACGGTCTCGCATGTCTCAACAGCTTGAGGATGGGCTGTAAGCGGGTGCATCCATTGAGCGAAAAGTCGGTACCGTGATGGAGACGCTTCACCGCCGAAGCGCGGTTCTTATAATGCCCATCGTCGCCTTCCTTCGTCAGCTCCGACGCAATCGCACTTTGGACAGGAACTCGTCGATCTCGAGATCCGACAGATCATCGAGCAGCTTGAAGGCAGCATCATGCCTTCCGGGGTTGACGAGAATCGTGCGTTTGCCGCGATGTTCGGCCCACCCGGTCTCGGAATCTGCGTTGCGGGCGGTCCCCCTGAGTTCGACAGGGGTTATGTTCCAGATCGCCTCGAGCTTTTCCGCGCGGGTCATGCTGTCGCTCGCGCCGGTCTCGTGGGCGATGATGGCGGCGCGCATCTTGTCTGGCGACTGCCGATCCGTGAGATCGCAGAACCCGTGAAACCAGCGCGCGCGCCCGCGGATTCGGATCGCGAAGAATACGCTGGTCACGTTACCGGCCTTATACTCCGACATGCCGAACATGCCGGTTCGCATGAAGCGGCGGCAGCAAATCGAGCATGAAATGGTATTCTGACGCGGGGATCTCGAACCACTCGGCTGAATAGGGAGTGCCGGAAAGCGGATCGATGCCGGGGGCGTCTTTGTGACGGCTGAACAGTTGGAACATCTGCTCGCGGGTGGCGACGCCTTCGAGCACCTTCCTGAAGGGTGGATGCGCGGTCATGGGGTTCTCCTGAACGCAGGTCGGCCACGCGCGGCATGAACCGCGTCGCCGCAACTGCTTGGTGGTGTTGTGGCTGTCGAGACCGGCGACCGGCGCGTGCATCGGCGATGATGGGGTTTGCAGGGTTCAGGCGGCGCGTCGTTCGGAGGAACGCGAAGCGTCTCGACCAACCCCGGTTATGGCACGGACGGCGGCGGCGAGCGCCGGGATATCGTCAAGCATGCCGAGTACAACGAAGTGGTTGGCCCCGCCGGTGTAGTCCTTACGGCCCTTGCAGGTGCGGATCAGGATGCCGTGACCTGAGGACAAACCGAACTGGCCGACCTGGATGTAGGTGCGGTCATGGTGCAGGGTAATTTCACCGGAAACGGCTATGCCCGCCTTGTTTGAGCGCAGGTCAAAGCTTCCCTGCGGTAGTGCAAGCTCGGCGGCGAGTTTCTTCAGCCGTGAACGGGCTGTCGTGTGGAAGCGTCTCTTCTGCTGCTCGTCATAGGAGCAGCTTCTGTTCCAATCGAACTTGTGGATCTCCATGAAACGAAAGCGCCCGGGCGCGCTATGGCGATCCCGGGCCTGAGAGTGAGTTGGAACTGGAACAGGTCCGGCGGAGGTGCGGACCTGTTCGGAGCGGAAGGCCGACTATTCGGCGGCCTGGAGGTGGTCCGTTTCGTCGCCGTCGATGGTCACCGGCTCATCGGAGGACGGGTCCGCATCGTCGGCGAGGAAGGCCGGAAGCTCGGCGGCAACGCCGTCGAGAGCCGCCTCGTCCGACGCGTCGCCGGCGACCGCGTCGCCAGCATCGGCAGACACTTCATCGACCTCAACGCGCAGCGGCTCCGGCAGCCAGTTCGAGCCTTCGAGAAGACGGGCGGCTTCACGGGCCATGATGTCCTTCTTCATGTGGTCGATCAGCTGCGCGGAGTCCGCGCCACGCGCTTCACGGACAGCCTGCAGGATCCGCGCCTTGGTGAGCCTCCCGAGGAACTCGACCGTGGGCGTCCAGCCGGCGTCGATCATGTCGAACTGGAGCGAGCGGCCAAGCACGTCTGCATGCTCGAGCGCCTTCGCTCGCCTGTTCCAGGGTTCGACCACCGCATTGAGGGTCAGCGAGACGCAGTGCGCGAACAGCGCCTTGCGGCTTGCTTCATCGAGGCCGAGAAGGAAGTCCCACAGGCCTTCCGCCTGATCGGGCAAATCGCGGTCCCAGGCTTCGTGCCGCTCGGCGATCTCCTTGGCCCAGGATGTCTCGGCAAGACCGTCGACCTGGCTGAAGCTGCCGCTCTTCATGCTGATCTCCAGGCACGTGTTCGGCGCGAAGCGATAGAAGACCTGCAGGACGAAGGCATGCAGTGCGGCGATGAAGGCGATGTTGACGTCGCCGGCGAGCGCGTTGCGTAGCGCCAGCGTGCGCTGCGCAGTCAGGTCGACGACGAGCCGATCGGGCAGTGGCTTGATGCCATCGTCCTCGCCGTCGTCGCCAGAGCTGTCACCCAACGGTTTGCCGTTGACGACAATACCATCGCCATCGTCGTCACCATGGGATCGGGTTTCGCCCTCCGCGTCCGCTTCCTCGCGCTCATCGCCATCGCCGGTCTCGGTCCGCGGCTCATCCTCGGACCGCATGAAACCGGCCTCGACCTGGAGCTTGCCGTTCGCGGCAAGCGTAACGAACACACCGGCATTGGCCTTCTGGGCGGGATCGTAACTTTGAGGACGATCATCAATCGCATCGAGCTCGGCACCCAGCTGGTCGAGCTTCGCCTCGATTGCTTCGTCGGCATCCTCGGCCTGGGCATAGTCCGCATCCAGCTTGTCGTATTCGGCCTTCAGCGCGTCGTAGCGTTCGATCTCCTCAGCGCTGAGTTCCTGCGCCTCGGCGTAGATGCGCCGCATGCCGGAGGTGTGGCCGTAGGGAAAGCTGATTGCAGCCTCGACCCATTTCCAGCCTTCGGCGCGGATCGCCTCGGCATCCACCTTCAGCCTGTCGAAGACAAGCTGCTCAAGGAGCGCCGCATCCTGGAACCAGCCGCCGGAGTCCTGCTCAAAGAGATCGCGCAGGATGACGCCGCCGGCCGCCTCATAGGCCTCGGCGCCGACATACACGGCCCGACGATCATCGGCCCGGACCGTGGTCTCCGTCAGCAGGCGCCTGATGCAATAGGGTTCCTGCATGTGCGAGCCGGATATCCGTTCCCAGACCTGCTCCTGGCGCGCGTGATCGTCGGAGATCGAAAACGCCATGATCTGTTCGAGCCGGATTTCGTCCTTCTCGTAGAGCTCGAGCAGCTTCGGTGACACCGATGCCAGCCGCAGGCGCTGCCTCACTGTCGCCGGCGATACGAAGAAGCGGGCACCAATCTCATCGGGATCGAGGCCCTGATCGCTGAGCGTCATGAAGGCCCGGAACTGGTCGAGCGGGTGCAGGTCGGCGCGCCGTAGGTTTTCGGCAAGCGAGTCCTCCTCGGCCGAGGTCTCCTGCCCGCGGTTGACGATGCAGGGGATTGGCTCGTTCTTCGCCAGGCGCTTTTGCTTGATGAGGATGCCGAGCGCCAGATAACGTCGGCCGCCGGCGGGCACCTCGAACGTGCCGGTCTCCTCGCCCTCGCCGTCGAGCACGGGTCGGACGTTCAGGCTCTGGATCAGCTTTCGCCGTCCGATGTCTTCGGCCAGTTGCTCGATCGACACGCCGTCCTTGATGCGTCGAACATTCTTCTGCGACAACATTAACTTGTCATAGGGAATATTCTCCGCGGCGTTCATCGCGATCTTCTGAATGGCGTTCTTTGCCATGGTCAGGTTCTCCATGACGGGCGGCCCGGGGCCTCTCCCCGAACCTCCAAGCCCGTCATCAACCCTCCCCTCCCCCTCTGCCTCCAGGGCTCACGCCAGCGCCGCCTCCCGACTTGCAGGCTCGACATGAAGCGCTGCTGGTTTCGGCTCGCGGATCTAGACGCGGCCGAGCCGCGCCCGAGACGCCTTCAGCATGTTGGCGTCACCGCGTCCTCCCACGAGAAAAGCGCCGTCCACTTGCTTCGAAGGACCGCGCTGGGATTGATGGAGACGGCCCGGAGGCAGGCCGGCGACGAGGGTTTTCGTTGCCGGCCTGCGCAGGATCAGGCGGCGAAATCGAGGAGCTTCTTGGCTTTGCCCTCCATGTCCAGGCGGACATCCTGATGCGGCTTGTCGCGCGCGACCCGCGTGATGCCCTGCACGAAATCAAAAATCGATTCCGGTGGTCTGCCTTCCTCCATGAGAACAGTATCGATGATCTTCGTGGTCTCGGACTTGGAGAAGCCGCGCTTGCGCAGGAAGTTTTGGCGGTCTTCGTCATCTCGGGCCACGATCCTTTGCCGCGCCGTCTTGATGCCGTTGACAAACGGCATGGGGGAGGAATCGGCAAACTGGATCAGCGCCGGCTCGGCTTCCAGTGCGAAACGGGAGGCCGCGTATTTTGAGTGGCGGATGGTGATTTCCTCGAAATCTTCCACGCCCCACAGATTGCGATTCAGACACACTGCGCGCAGATAGAAGCTGGCGATCCCGAGGGTGCGGGCGCCGACTTCGGAATTCCAGCAGTAGAAGCCGCGGAAATAGAGATCCGGTTCCCCATTTGGCAGCCGCCCGGCCTCGATCGGGTTCAGATCGTCGACGAGGAACACAAAGATATCGCGATCTGACGAGTAGAGCGTCGTGGTGTCGCAGGAGATGTCGACGTGCGGATTGTAGATACCTGTCGACCAGTCGAGCACACCAGGCACCTTCCAGCGGGTGTCGCCGGTACCGTTGCCGGCGATCTTCTGCACGGCGTCCACCAGTTCTGAGTCAAATATTCTACCGTAGTCCAGGCCCGTCACCGCTCGCAGCTCGAGGCGTCCGTTCTCGATTGCCAGCGTCTTCACCTGCTCGGCGCGGTGGTTGAGGAGACCGTACTGAAGGTTGATCGCGGCGAGCGGGGCTGGAAGCTGGCGCAAATAGGTGGCCGGAGCGCCGACCAGACTGGCGAGTTGGCCAAAACTCCAATGCGTGGGAGCAACAGGGGCAGGCGCATCGGGCAGCATTAGCCTCAGGCGCTCCGGATCGTCGCGGCTGGCCTCGACGCGGATCAGCTCACTTTCGACGATGCGGGTCTTGCTGCGCTCCGACCGGCTCTTCACCGCATTTCCAAGGTCGTTGAGCGACAGGTATCGCTCATCCGCTGGCCGGTTGAACCATTCTGACGACACGCGGCCAATACGCTGGCCGCGGCTGGGGTCGACCTTGTAACCGGCACGCTCGTTGCGCTTGGGCGCAAGAATTTCCATCTGGGTCATGGGTGTTGCTCCTTGGCGGGCGCCGGGAGACTCTCTCCCGGACCTTTACCCGCCACCGCAACCCGCCCGCCCCCTTCCTCTCCGGCACCGGCGCGCCACTATCAGCGACGCCATTGCGGCAGCGGACGCGTCACGGCTGGCACCCAGGAAGGAAGGCTTGGCCTTCAGGAAAGCTCGCGCCTGGGACCAAGCGCCGCTCACCTTCCGGTCGCGACAGAATTCCGCGGTGCTTTCTTGCGCAACAAGACCAGAACCCCATCCGAATTCGGGTAGCGGCCTGCTGAAATTGGGCAGGCAACTTGTCTTGAGATTGGGCAACCGTCAGTTCTGTTCTGGCCCTACCCACAAATGTATAAATTGACCCGACGTCATGATACGCGAAGACCGTGTCACGGTCGGAATTGAAAGTGTAATTGCATGTCGAGCAGGTTCGTCCGGCCCGTGGTGGTGCAAGTTGGCCGGCATGACCGTGAGCGCGTCATATTCGATGTGAACGATGCAGCCACGATCCGAAAACTGGCCATGGATGCATGTCTTCAGGTTCTGCGTGGTGAAGCCCGGACGCCGGTAGCGAGACGGGCCTTTGTTACAGCGGCGTTAGAAGCGAAAATCCTACGCAGCGACTGATGTCCAAATTGATAGTAGCCTCGATGGCTTCCAAAGTGACTGGGGGAAAGCAGAGCTTCACGAGTCGCAGCGGTGACCGGGGTTTGTGCAGCCGAAGTAGAGCACTGAGTCCTGCCGTCGTGGAAACAACCCGACGTTCATCTGCTTGACTCGACAACGGTCGGGAGACGACAACATTTACCTTGATCGGAGATAGCATATGCGAGATTTGCCGAGCGACATCGATGCTGACGTTGTGATCGAAGTCAGTCGGCTTCTCGACGATGGCGAGGATCTCTTGCCTTTACCGGTGCACGAACTGGTCAAACGAATTCGTACGACACTGCAGACCCGCCTTTCCGATCGAGCAATCGAGGAACTGGTGGTCGAGATGGCGTCGAAACGTGGTTTGCCTATGGTCTTCGCCAAGCCTGCAACATAGTCAATTTTTGCCACGGAAAATTAATGCTTGGGCGGCCCTGCGTCACCCCTGCACTTCGAGAAATCACGTCGATCGTATGGAGACCCGATCAGTTCAATGAAGTACTAAGCACCGCAATCCGCACCACTGCTTAGGCGGGACCGCCTCGAAACCAAATTTGCGCTGTGGTACCCGGCGGTGGGGCGCGGAAATTGTTTACGATTATCGCTTCCTCATCGAGGCGGAGAGCAGCGTCAGCTTTATGAGGACCGGGTCTGCCCCACCGGATCAATACGCGCGCAAAAGGCGGATGCGTCGCTTTAACCGGAGCATCGCAATAGTCCTGCCGGGGCTTTATTGCCTTCACCGACAACCGCCACTATGAAGCAACACTTCGCCGACTGCCTTCAAGCCACCCCGGAGAGTTTTCATGACAGAAGAAGCCGACAACAACACCGACGTCCTCATCGAGCTTACCGCTGATGTCGTCTCAGCCTATGTCTCCAACAATCCGGTCCCGGTGGGCGATCTCCCTGCCCTGATCGGCCAAGTGCACGCAGCACTGAAAGGCACGGTCGGCAACGTTTCCGCACAAATGGCGGAGGCGCTCAAGCCTGCTGTCCCGATCAGGAAGTCGGTGACCCCGGACTACATCATCTCCCTTGAGGACGGGAAGAAATTCAAGTCGCTGAAGCGCCATCTGTCGACCCACTACGGGCTGACGCCGGATGAATATCGCGCCAAATGGGGTCTGCCGGCTGATTATCCCATGGTCGCGCCGAATTATGCCGCGTCGCGCTCGGCATTAGCCAAGACGATGGGGCTCGGCCGCAAACCGAAAGAGCCGGAAGCGCCGGAGCCGACGAAGCGGACCCGCAAGAAGGTCGCAGCTTGATTTCCGCACTCGAGCTTCGTTCTGGAGCGCGCAGCTGCCATCGGCATAATCTGCCCGGAATATGAAAAGGCGGGGCCAACCCCGCCTTTGCCTTAAGGTTACTTCATAAGGAATTCGGATCGCTCTTGCAGCAATTTGCTGCGATGAGCCGTATTCTTGCTCGCTCTATCGAGCGGTCACCAGTACATCCGAAGTTATGGCCGCCCGGCATATCTGCGAGCGCGGCAGGTGTCATCCCGAGTGCGGCCTCGAAGTGCGGGCTCGGCAATCTCCGGCGGAGATGTTTGAGCCGGAGTGGACGAGCGACTGGCAGCAAAAATTCAAAAAGAGCTTTCTCCCGACGTAAAAGGGCCCGGTGGCTTTCGCGCCGATTCCAGAATCTTCTGCTCTTCGCCCGTCTCCTCTTCCGTCTTGACTAGTACGTGCCCACGGCCTATTTCAGCACGAAGTTAGCACTCGCCACCGGTGAGTGCTAACCACATGTCCGGCGCTCGCCGGACGGAGGAACTGTTCTCACCGTTCTCATTCGAGGAAGAAAAAATGGCAAAGTCGAAGTTCCGCCCGCTTCATGACCGCGTGGTCGTTCGCCGGGTCGAATCCGAATCCAAGACCGCCGGCGGGATCATCATCCCGGACACGGCGAAGGAAAAGCCGCAGGAAGGCGAGATNGACGTAAAATTCTCCCGCGATGCCCGTGAGCGCATGCTGCGCGGCGTCAACATCCTCGCCGACGCGGTGAAGGTCACGCTCGGTCCCAAGGGCCGCAACGTCGTCATCGACAAGTCGTTCGGCGCCCCGCGCATCACCAAGGACGGCGTCACCGTCGCCAAGGAAATCGAACTTGAAGACAAGTTCGAGAACATGGGCGCGCAGATGGTCCGCGAAGTTGCTTCGAAGACCAACGACATCGCCGGCGACGGCACCACGACCGCGACCGTTCTGGCGCAGTCGATCGTCCAGGAAGGCCACAAATCGGTTGCCGCCGGCATGAACCCGATGGACCTGAAGCGCGGCATCGATCTCGCCGTCACCGAAGTGGTCGCTGCTCTCGGCAAGGCCGCCAAGAAGATCAAGACTTCCGAGGAAGTCGCCCAGGTCGGCACGATCTCGGCCAATGGCGACGAGTCGGTCGGCAAGATGATCGCTGAAGCGATGCAGAAGGTCGGCAACGAAGGGGTCATCACGGTTGAGGAAGCCAAGACCGCCGAGACCGAACTCGAAGTCGTCGAAGGCATGCAGTTCGACCGCGGCTATCTCTCGCCCTACTTCGTGACCAACGCCGACAAGATGGTTGCCGAGCTGGAGGACGTCTACATCCTCCTGCACGAGAAGAAGCTCTCCAACCTGCAGGCGATGCTGCCGGTCCTCGAAGCCGTCGTGCAGGCCTCGAAGCCGCTGCTCATCATCTCGGAAGACGTCGAAGGCGAGGCGCTCGCCACGCTGGTCGTCAACAAGCTGCGCGGTGGCCTGAAGATCGCCGCCGTCAAGGCGCCGGGCTTCGGTGATCGCCGCAAGGCCATGCTGGAAGACATCGCCATCCTGACCGGTGGCCAGGTCATTTCGGAAGACCTCGGCATCAAGCTCGAGAATGTCGGCCTCAACATGCTCGGCCGCGCCAAGAAGGTGTCGATCTCCAAGGAGAACACCACCATCGTCGACGGCGCCGGCAAGAANGTCGGCCTCAACATGCTCGGCCGCGCCAAGAAGGTGTCGATCTCCAAGGAGAACACCACCATCGTCGACGGCGCCGGCAAGAAAGCCGAGATCCAGGGCCGCGTCGCCCAGATCAAGCAGCAGATCGAGGAGACCACCTCGGACTACGACAAGGAGAAGCTGCAGGAACGTCTGGCGAAGCTCGCCGGCGGCGTTGCGGTGATCCGCGTCGGCGGTGCGACGGAAGTCGAAGTCAAGGAAAAGAAGGACCGCGTCGATAGATCGGAAGAGCGTCGTGTAGGGANGTTCAGACGTGTGCTCTTCCGATCTGTCGGCGGTGCGACGGAAGTCGAAGTCAAGGAAAAGAAGGACCGCGTCGATGACGCCCTCAACGCGACCCGCGCGGCCGTGGAAGAAGGCATCGTTGCTGGCGGTGGCGTTGCCCTGCTGCGCGCTTCGGCCAACATCAAGGTGACCGGCGTCAACGCCGACCAGGCCGCCGGCATCAACATCGTGCGTCGTGCGCTGCAGGCTCCGGCCCGCCAGATCGCGGCCAACGCTGGTGCGGAAGCCTCGATCGTTGCCGGCAAGATCCTTGAGAACAAGGGCGCGACCTTCGGCTACAACGCCCAGACCGGCGAATATGGCGACATGATCGCCATGGGTATCGTCGATCCGGTCAAGGTCGTGCGCACTGCCCTCCAGGACGCGGCCTCGGTCGCCGGCCTGCTCGTCACCACCGAAGCCATGATCGCGGAGGCTCCGAAGAAGGAGTCNAGATCCTTGAGAACAAGGGCGCGACCTTCGGCTACAACGCCCAGACCGGCGAATATGGCGACATGATCGTCATGGGTATCGTCGATCCGGTCAAGGTCGTGCGCACGGCCCTCCAGGACGCGGCCTCGGTCGCCGGCCTGCTCGTCACCACCGAAGCCATGATCGCCGAAGCTCCGAAGAAGGACTCTGGCGCCGGCGGCATGCCTGGCGGCATGGGCGGCGGCGGCATGGGCGGCATGGGCGGTATGGACTTCTAAGAAGTCCATAAAGCACGCCCATGAATCCAAGTTGCTCAAGCCCGCAAGCGGGCTTGAGTGGCGGNCTTCTAAGAAGTCCATAAAGCACGCCCATGAATCCAAGTTGCTCAAGCCCGCAAGCGGGCTTGAGTGGCGGTATGGACTTCTAAGAAGTCCATAAAGCACGCCCATGAATCCAAGTTGCTCAAGCCCGCAAGCGGGCTTGAGTGGCGGCATGGACTTCTAAGAAGTCCATCCTCGACAATTATTGAAGGGGCGGCCGAGTGGTCGCCCTTTTCTTTGCGTCTTGAGGCTGGTGCTCCACCGCGGTAGTTGGGACTACCGGTCAGACAGCGGCAGTCTCCGCTTGCTGGGGCGCCTTGCCGGCGAGCACGGCCTGCTCGATAAGGACGGCCACCTCATCGGCAACGGCGTTGAGCGATGAGCGGTCGCGGGTGGCGCGGGCAATCACCATCAAGCCTTCCAGCGAAGACTCGACCAGCAGCGCCAGTGCCTGCGCGCGACGCTCGGGCACTCCTGCCCTGACGAAAGCCTCACGCAGCAAGCCGATCCACTGTTCGAATGCAGAGCGGCACAGTTCGACAAGGTCGGGCACATCGCCTGGCGAGTCCAGCACGACCGGCGCGACCGGGCAGCCCAGTGAGAACTCATTGTCTTCCAGCATGCGTCCCACCGATTGATAGATGTGGTGGACGGCGACCGCAGGGTCGCGTTCGGCGGCCAAAGCCTCGCCCAGACGCTCGGTTACCTCGGCGACGCTGGCGCGCGTCACCTCGACGACCAGCTGATCCTTGCCGCCGGGAAAGTGGAAGTAAAGCGAGCCGCGCGGCGCGCCGCTGGCGCTCAAGATATCGTTGAGCGACGTGCCGTGATAGCCGCGCCGCCGCAATAGCAGTGCCGTCGCCTCGATCATCCGCGTGCGTGTGTGCGTCGCCATGTCAACCTCTGTCAGGAGTGCGCATTATAGCCCTTGCCCGCAATATGACAATCGGTCTACATAATATGTAAATCGGTCTATATATGTGACAGAGATAGATGTATTGGCGGGAAGGGCAAGACGGCGTCCTGGCTCGCGAAGCGGTCGCGGAGCCTTCATTTCATCAAGCAGAGGAGACGTAGCAATGACAATTCGCGAAGCATCGGCCGAATGGCACGGCCCGCTTAAGGAAGGTTCCGGACGGCTCCGGCTGGGCAGCGGCGCGTTCGAGGGTCCCTACTCATTCCCGTCCCGCTTCGAAAACGGGCCCGGCACCAATCCGGAGGAACTGATCGCGGCCGCCCATGCCGGCTGCTTCTCGATGGCGCTCACCGCCATCCTCGGCAGCGAAGGTCACATCGCAAGCGACATCCACACGATCGCCAAGGTGCATCTGGGCGCCACCGCGGCCGGGCCGACCATTACCCGCGTTGAATTGGAGACGGAGGCGAACGTCCCCGGGCTCGCCGCCGCCGACTTCGAGCGGCTGGCGCAGTCGGCCAAGGCGCGATGCCTCGTCTCGCGGGCGCTGGCCGGCGTCGCCACGATCACGCTGAAAGCGAAGCTCATAAGTCACTGAACGGAAGGAGAAATCGCATGACCCAGGAATTGATCATCGACATCACCACGGCCAGCCGCTCCGGCGAAACGGCTGAAATCATGCGGCGCTATAACGATGTGTTCCAGCGTCACGATCCCTCGGCTCTCGACGATCTGGTGGCGCAGGACTGCGTGATCGAGAACACCACGCCGGCACCGGACGGCGCGCGCCGCGCCGGCAAGGCAGCATGCGTCGAGCTGTGGTCGGCGATCGCCGCCGCACCCGGTACGCGCTTCGACCTCGAAGAGACTTTCGTGGCCGGCGACCGCGCCACGGTCCGCTGGCGCTACTGGATGGCCGACGGCAATTCGCTGCGCGGCGTCAACCTGATGCGCGTCGCGGACGGGCGGATCGTCGAGGCGATGGGTTATGTCAAGGGCTAGACCAAGCGCCTCGGTCACCTATCCGCCAGCGCCAGCTTGGCGCCGAGCATGACGAAGGCGCCGGCAAAAGTCCGGCGCATCCAGGTCAGCACCATTGGCCGCGACCCGACATGGCTGCGGATCGACGCCGCGAAGATGCCGTAGCCGACAAAAACCACGAAGGTCAAAAACATGAAGACCGAGCTGAGCTCCAGCATCTTCGACAGTGCGTTGGGTTCGGTGGTGCTGACGAATTGCGGCAGGAAGGCGAAGAAGAAGATCGACAGTTTCGGATTGAGCACGTTGACGAGGATGCCGGTGGCGATCACCTTGCCAGCCGAGCGCGGCGCGACATTGTCGTCGACGCTCAGGCCGCCTTTTTCCTTCAGCGTGTTCCAGGCCATGTAGAGCAGATAGGCGACGCCCAGATATTTCAGCGTCTCGAAGGCGACAGCACTGGTGTGCAGCAGCGCCGCCAGGCCGGTGATGGCGGCCGCCATATGCGGGATGATGCCGAGCGTGCAGCCGAAGGCGGCAATGATCGAGGCCCGCGCACCACGCGAAAGCCCGGCGCTCAGCGTATAGAGTACGCCGGTTCCCGGCGAAGCCACGACGATCAGCGACGTCAACAGAAATTCGATGCTCACGATGATTTCCTCCGGCGCCCTACCCTGACGCAGCCTAGCCAGCAAGCGGGGTGTGCACAAGCGACAGTAATTACAGCATGTCGCGGCGACAGGATTCGCCGACCTGCTGTAAGCTTCCGATTTTCTGCATGTCGTTGTCCCGGAACCGAGGACGCTTCGGGCGACATGCATTCGCCGCCAGGAAGCCGCCGCTAAGAGGCGGAAAATCCGAGCGCCCGGCGCGCCGTCAGGCACTCGTCGTCGCCAGGCATACAGGCGCGGCAAACATCCGGGCGAAGGTCATAGATGGTGCAAGCGGTCGACTTGCCGACTTCGCCAGACAGGGCCGAACAGCGCACGCCGTCGCAGCGCATGCCCGACAGGTCGGCCGCCACGAATTTTTCCGGAATGCGGTCGAGCTGCGCATCGTCCTCGGTCGAAAAGCGGGGCCAGTCGGCTGAATAGGAACAGCACGCGCCGCAGCTCTGGCAATCGAACATGGGAGCGATGCCTGGTTGAGCCGACGGCAGGCTGGTCGTGGCTGGCTGGGCAATCAGCCCCGGCTTCGCAAGATTGCGATCGGTGTCCCGCGGCAAGGCGCTACTTCTTCTTGCCGGTCTTGCCCTTCGGTGCGTCCGCTGGCGACTTGAAAAGATCGGTCGCTGCCTGGTCGGCCTCGGCGGCCTTCGGCGCGACAACCGGCTTGGCCGGCTTTGCGGCGGGAGCCGGTGCTGCCGGCTGGTCCTTGGCGGAGAATTTTATGGCCATTTCAATCCTCGTCGGCGAAACGCGATGATGGTGCGCGCGGATTGCGCAAGCGGCCGATCAACGCCGAAACCGCCGTGATGTTCATTTCCTCGGGCGACCAATTCCTGGCTTCCGCGATGTGGTGCGCCGCCAGCTCACGATGCGTGCTGCCGCTATAGGCGGCATCCTGATAGGTGACCCGCTCACGGGTCTTGGCGTCTTCGCGGACATACTCGATGAGGTAGTTCGGGCACTCGGCCCGGCCGCGCACGCCGACGCGCACCTGGGCGTCGCCATGGGCGCGCTTGCAGCGTTCGAGCTTTTCTAGCACGCGCCGGACATATTCGACCGGCTTGTCCAAGGTCTCGACCATGTCGGCGATGGTCACATCGGCCGCGATTGGCGTTTGCGGTACGCGCTTGGTGGCCATCAGCGTTTTCCGGCTCGTTTCGGCAACGCCGCGAGTGCCGCGGCGGCCGCCATCGCGTCGGCCTCCTTCTCCAGCCGCAACTCGCGCAGGCGCGCGGTCTTGGCTTCCCGCGCTTCGCTGACGGCGTCGCGTTCGGAAATGATGCGGTTAAGCGACATCGACTGGGTTTGCGTTTTGCTGAACAGCGACACGGCCGGATCGACGGCTGTCTTCGAATGGGCGGTCAAAATCTTTCTCCTGTCAGGAGCCTGGTGCCGATAGGACGAGACCGGGTCTTCGGTCCGGACCATGCACAAAGCGATGCGGCAGCGGATTCAAGATGCTGGAGCGTCCCTTAGCACGTTCGGCCCAATGCGCAGCGCATTTTCGGCGGCAACAAGCGTAAAATGAAAAAGGCCAGGCACCGCCTGACCTTCCCTGGGAGCGCCGCGCATCCAACTGGACGCACATGGCTAGCTCCTTATGGGCAGCACAGGCCGTGGAAACTCAGGTTCCCGTGGCCATGCGCCCGAATTCGCCGTTCACCGGTGCCAGTACATCCGTGGTCACCGGGACGGCTGAATTCTTTCTTCAGGCCGCCTTCAACTGGTCGGCGGACATCTTGCCCGACTTGTTGTCGCGGACCATCTCGTAGCCGAGCTTCTGGCCTTCGACGATGTCGCGCATACCGGCGCGTTCCACGGCCGAGATGTGAACAAAAACGTCGGCGGAGCCGTCGTCAGGCTGAATAAAACCAAAACCCTTGGTGGCGTTGAACCACTTAACTGTGCCGGTGCTCATGACGAACCCTTTCCATGGCAAATATTCGTTCGCCGTTATGCGGATGCACAACGTCGTTTGTCTCGATTTTTGATGTGGGAAGTTCGTCAAAGGCGCGCTCGGAAGCGCGGATAACAAAAGTCAGTCAAACAAATATCGACAACTTTCTTCTACGCGTGTTTCAGACGCCTGTCAAATGTTGCGCCATCGATCCGAGAATTCGACGGCTGAAAGCGCGTCATCTGGCCAACATCCATGGTGAACAAGCGTCCGCACCTGAGCGTTGCCGGCGGTCGCTCAGCGTTCCTGGTCGGTCGGTCTGATGACGATCTCGTTGACGTTGACGCGCGCCGGCTGACCGACGGCATAGAGGATGGCGGCGGCGACATCCTCGGCGGTCAGCGCTTCCATCGTGGCGAGGCGCTGGTCCAGCCCCGCCTTCGAGGCAGCGTTGGTGATATGGTCGCCAAGCTCCGTGCGCACGAGGCCGGGCTCGATCACGGTGACGCGAACCTTGTCGGCATAAACTTCGCGCCGCAGTGATTCCGAAAAACCGACGACACCAAATTTCGTCGCCGCGTAACCGCTGGCGCCGGGATTGGCGACGCGGCCAGCGATCGACGAGACATTGACGATATGGCCCTTGGCAGCCTTGAGATGCGGCAGCGCCGCCTTGGTGACACCCATCAGCGCCAACAGGTTGAGTTCCACCATATGGCGCCAGTCGTCGAGCGTTGCCTCCGCTGCCGGCGAGAGCAGCATCACGCCGGCATTGTTGACGAGGATGTCTAGCTGACCCCATTCGGCCACGACCCTCCCGACCATGGCCGCGACATCGTCGCTGCTGGTGACGTCGGCCTCGATGCGCAAAGCCGTTCCGCCGATTTTTTCGATGCGGGCGGCCAGAGCTTCGAGCCTCTCGACCCGACGGGCGGCGACCGCCACACTTGCCCCGGCAGCGGCCAATGCCGCAGCCGTCGCCTCGCCAATGCCCGAGGAGGCGCCGGTGACGAGAGCAACCTTGCCGGCAAGCATGTAAGAAACGCTCATTGCAACATCTCCAAAAGGCGCCGCGCCAATGCTCCTAGATAGGCCGTCCCGATAAACGGGGAAGGCCGCTTCGCAGAGAGGTCCTATTCGTCCGGCCCCGGCTCCGGCCACGGCTCCTTCGCCGCTTCCGCATACCACTGGCGCATCGCCGGCAGCGCGAGGATCGCGTCGACATAGGCCCTGGTATCGGGCGCCAGATCCCCGCCATAGGTGTCGAAGCGGGTGACGACAGGCGCATACATGGCGTCGGCCGCGGTGAAATGGCCGAACAGAAACGGGCCGCCCTTGCCGTGTTTCTCGCGGCACTCGCGCCACAGCGCTTCGATGCGGGTGCGTTGCGCCTCGCCCTCGGCGTCGAGTGGCTTGTGGGCCCTCGGTCGGCGCAAGTTCATCGGCCAGCCATAGCGGACTTCGCGAAAACCGGAATGCATCTCGGTCGCCGCCGAACGCGCTAGCGCCCGGGCGCCGATATCGGCCGGCCAGAGCTTTTTCTCCGGAAAGAGATCGGCGAGGTATTCAAGGATGGCAAGGGTTTCCCAGACCATTCCGCCAGTGTGATTCGAGGACTTGTGAACCAAGACAGGGACCTGACCTGTCGGCGACACTTTCGCCAGGTTGGCGGCGGTCTCGGGGGTGCGCAGCCGCACCAAGACCTCTTCGAACGGTATCTCCAGGTGCCGCATCGCCACCCAGGGCCTGAGCGACCAGGACGAGAAGCACTTGTTGCCGATATAGAGCGTGAATTCCGACATTTGTCCCCCTTGGCGGTTTGCTCCTTGCGGAGTGCGCTGGCCGGCACCCTAGCCTGCCGGCGCGGCGCCCGAAAGACACCCTGTTTCGCCGACATAAGCGGCGGCTGTTGGAACCGAAACCGTGCCGGCTCGTTTGCCAAGGCGAACCAAACCCGGGAGATGAGAAAATGGTGAACAAGGATCAGGTCGCCGGTGCGGCCAAGCAGGTAAAAGGCTCGGTCAAGCAAGCCGCCGGCAAAGTGACCGGCGATAGGCAGACGCAGGCAGAAGGCATGGCAGACAAGGCCACCGGCAAGGTGCAGAAGGCCTATGGCGACGCGAAGGACAAGGTCAAGAAATCGCTTGACCGCTGAGGAAAGGGGCCGCGTCGAGCGGCCCTTTTCACGTCTTCAGCGATTTGCTGAAAGCGTTGGTGAAAATCACGTCGCCATGATCGTCGCCGGCTTCGCCCAGCACGACATCCAGGCTGTTGCTGGTGACACGTGCCAAGGCGAAGCCGCCCATCTAGGCGGCTTTCGGCTTGAAGAGATCGAGGCCGGCGCGTTGATAGATCATCGGCACCTCGTGCTGGTGACCGTGGAAAGACGGCAACGACGTTCTAGCCCTTCAGGGCGGGCAGCAAGGCCTGGCGGTCCGCATCGCTGCACACCAGAAAACCACGTCGTGAAAACAATAGGGACGGAAGTCGATTCATCATCGGGGAATTCAGCACAAGCGGCGTCTGTCCGTCCAGTTGGTCGAGACATCGGCCACATAGCCGGGCCCTAGCGATCCACCTGCCTCAAGTAGCGCCGTGCCGGCGCAGCACCCTGCGACGTCGCCTCGCCACCGGCTCGCCCTGCGGTGATGCGGCGAGCGAGGCGCTCCGCTCCAGCGCCGCAACGCAATCGCGCAAGGGGCCGGCGTCCTGCGCTGTCTTGGCCATCGACATGGCGCCGGAATAGGCGGCGACCGCAAACACCGCAAAATGCTCGGGATCCGTGCCTTGCTCCCTGCCCTCCCGCTGGTCGGCCCTGATCTTGTCGGCGATCGCCTGGCGCCAGGCCGAAAAGACGCCGGCAAGGGCATTCCGAAATTCGGGATCGGCGAGCGACAGTTCATGCGCCAGATTGTTGAGAGGGCAACCGCGCACGAAACCTTGCCGTTCCAGTTCCGCCGCCACGGCGTCGAACACTTGACGCACGCCCTCGCGGGCCGAAACCGCCTGCCGCACCGGCGCGATCCACGTCTCCTCGACCGCCGCCGCCACGCGCTCGTCGATGACCGCCAGCGCCAGCGCCTTCTTGGTCGGGAAATGATGATGCAAGGCGCCACCGCTGACGCCTGCCGCCGCCATCAGGTCGCCGAGGCTGGAAGCATGGTAGCCGCGTGCCTGAAACGCCGCCTCGGCGACATCGAGCACTTTGCGGCGCATGCCTTCGGGGTCATTGATGCGTTTACCTCGGACTCGCCGCGGCCGGATGTTGAGCTCTGCTGACATTGTCGAAGGATAGCATGTTGACAAAACAGGGCAACCGGTCTGTTTATAAACAGGATGATCAACCTGTTTTGGAGACTCCGCGGATGAACCCGATCCCGAATGCCACGCCTAAGCCGGCGGTACTCACCTCGCCGATCGTCGAATTGCGGCAGTACACGTTGAAGCCGGGCCGGCGCGAAACGTTGATCGATATCTTCGACACGCAGTTCATCGAAAGCCAGGAAGACGCGGGGATGACCATCATCGGCCAGTTCCGCGATCTAGACCGCCCCGATATGTTCGTCTGGATGCGCGGTTTCGAGAGCATGGATGCGCGCAAGGACGCTCTGAGTGCGTTCTATGACGGCCCGGTATGGGCGGCGCACCGCGACGCCGCAAACGCGACGATGATCGATTCCGACGATGTGTTGCTGCTACGGCCGGCGTGGCCGGATGCCGGTTTCGATCTGTCAGGATTGCACCGGCCAACGGCCGACACGGCCAAAAGCACAAGCGAACGGAGCGGGTTGCCCAGCCTGGTTGAGATTTCGATTCATCATTTGCGGTCGGGCATCGGCGCCGACCTCGCCGGGCGCTTCCGGGCGGAGATGGTTGCGCGGCTTGCCCAGACCGCCGCGCGTCTGCTGGGCGCCTTCCTGACGGAGCCAGCCGCAAACACCTTCCCGCGACTTCCCGTGCGCGCCGGCGAAAACGTCTTCATGACCGTTATCGGCTTCCCCGACGGCGATGCCCATGCCAGCCATCGCCTCGCCACTTCGCCGGTGTGGCAGGCGCTTGGCCAGAACATGCAGGCCATCAGCATAAAGCCGGTCGAGACATTGCGGCTGGCGCCCACGGCCCGGTCGCTGTTGCGGTGATCAGGGGCCGGTCAACTGTCCCGTCATCGCCGAGGCGACAAAGGCCGGGTCCTCCCAATGGGATCGCGACCGCAACTTTGCGCCCAGACGAGACGGGATCCGGTCGGGCGCTTGCGGCGGACGCCGGCCGAAGTTCATACCCTGAGATAGCCTGATGGCTTGACCCCGTCACGGACTTGCGGTGCGATCCCTCTGTTTGATGGCAAACGCATGGTGAGGTGCGTGATGAGGCTTCGCGGCAAGCGGGCGGTGGTCACCGGCGGATCGGACGGCATCGGCCTGGCGATCGCCGAGGCATTCCTGCACGAGGGCGCCGATGTCCTGATCGTCGGCCGCGACGCGGGCAAACTCGACACCGCTCGCCATAAGCTGACGGCCCTCGGCTCGAAAGGCATGGTGGCGATATTGTCGGCCGATCTCGCCACCAGCCCCGGCCTCGCAGCGGTCGTCGAGCAGGTGAAAGAATCCGGCCGGCCACTCGACGTTCTCGTCAACAATGCCGGTGTCGCCTATCTCGTGCCGTTTGAGAGTGTCAGCGAGGCACAGTTCCAGCACTCTTTCGCGCTCAATGTGACGGCTGCCTTCTTCCTCACCCAGGGGCTGCTGCCGCATCTCGGTGCAGGTGCATCCGTCATCAACATCTCCTCCTATTTCGCCAACAAGATGATCCCGAAGCGGCCATCAAGCCTCTACTCCCTGTCCAAAGGCGCGTTGAACTCGCTGACCAAATCGCTGGCCTTCGAACTCGGCCCGCGCGGCATCCGCGTCAACGCAATCGCACCCGGTACGGTGGACACGGCAATGCGGCGCAAGACTGTCGACAACCTGCCGGCCGAGGCACAGGCGGAACTGAAAGCCTATGTCGAGCGCAGCTATCCCCTCGGCCGCATCGGCCGCCCTGACGACCTCGCCGGGATGGCGGTCCATCTCGCCAGCGATGATGCCGCCTGGACCAGCGGCGGCATCTTTGCGATTGACGGGGGGTATACGGCGGGGTGAGTCATCTCCGCCGCGATAGGGGTGACCGGCTATAGCTTCAACCGATTTGCATCCTTACCGTTCGCATTCTCCGCTTGAAGCCATTTGTGCAACGCGATACGCCGTTGCCCAAATCGACAGACCGGAGCCTTGCCGTGAGCACGCAAAAGACGAGAACCGAAACCGATACGTTCGGCCCCATCGAGGTCGCCGCCGACCGTTATTGGGGCGCGCAGGCGCAGCGTTCCCTCGGCAATTTCAAGATCGGTTGGGAGAAGCAGCCGGCTTCGATCGTGCGCGCGCTGGGCATCGTCAAGCGGGCGGCGGCGGAAGCCAACATGGAACTCAAGCGGCTCGATCCGGTTATCGGCAAACCGATCATCGAGGCCGCGCAGGAGGTCATCGACGGCAAGCTCAACGACCACTTTCCGCTGGTGGTTTGGCAGACCGGCTCGGGCACGCAGTCCAACATGAACGCCAACGAGGTGATCTCGAACCGCGCGATCGAGATGCTGGGCGGCGTCATGGGCTCGAAAAAGCCGGTCCACCCCAACGACCATGTCAATATGAGCCAGTCCTCCAACGACACCTATCCGACGGCCATGCACATCGCCTGCGCCGAGCGGATCATACATGACCTGATCCCCGCGCTGCACCACCTGCACAAGGCGCTCGCCGCCAAGAGCCGGGATTTCAACCACATCATCAAGATCGGCCGCACCCACACGCAGGATGCCACGCCGCTGACGCTGGGCCAGGAATTCTCCGGCTATGCGGCGCAGGTCGCCTCCTCTATCAAGCGCATCGAGCAGACGCTGCCCGGCTTGCAGGAACTGGCGCAGGGCGGCACCGCCGTCGGCACCGGCCTCAATGCGCCGGTCGGTTTCGCCGAGCGGGTGGCCGATCGCATCGCCGCCATTACCGGCGTCGCCTTCGTCACCGCGCCGAACAAGTTCGAGGCCCTCGCCGCCCATGATTCCATGGTGTTCTCGCACGGTGCCATCAATGCCGCGGCCGCGGCACTGTTCAAGATCGCCAACGACATCCGTTTCCTCGGCTCCGGCCCGCGCTCGGGCCTCGGCGAATTGTCGCTGCCGGAAAACGAACCGGGCTCCTCGATCATGCCGGGCAAGGTCAACCCAACCCAGTGCGAGGCGATGACCCAGGTCTGCGTGCAGGTGTTCGGCAACAATGCGGCGCTGACCTTCGCCGGCAGCCAGGGCCATTTCGAGCTCAACGTCTACAATCCGCTAATGGCCTATAATTTCCTGCAGTCGGTGCAGTTGCTCGCCGACGCTTCGGTCTCCTTCACCGACAATTGCGTCGTCGGCATCGAGGCGCGAGAGGACAACATCAAGGCGGCACTCGACCGTTCGCTGATGCTGGTGACTGCGCTTGCGCCCACCATCGGCTACGACAACGCCGCCAAGATCGCCAAGACCGCGCACAAGAAAGGCACGACGTTGCGCGAGGAAGCGTTGGCAACCGGACTGGTCAGCGAGGCCGACTATGACCGCCTGGTGCGGCCGCAGGACATGACGCATCCGGGGTGAAGGCATTTTTCGGCGGGAGAATGTCCTCACTCCAGCTCATCGATTGACACGAATTTCCGTTTTTTACCGGCTCACAGAAACGTATGCCCTGTGAACAATGTGTCGCCGGACAGGCGGCTTTGGTGAACAGTCGGCATGGTCTATCTGATGGGGTATCAACCTCTTTCGGAGAGCCACCATGTCCACAAACACCTCCTTCGCCGGCAGCGGCACCGCGTCCAACAGCTCCGTCACCATCCTCATCGGCCGTATCCTGCTCGCGGTCATTTTTCTGCTTTCCGGATTCGGCAAGCTCACAGCCATTTCCGGCACCGCCGCCTATTTCGGCGGCCTCGGCCTGCCGGCACCAACGGCGACGGCCGTCATCGTCGGATTGATCGAGCTGCTTGGCGGCCTTGCCGTCCTCGTCGGTTTCCAGACCAGGGTCGCCGCCTGGGTGCTCGCGATCTTCACGATCGCGACCGGGCTGGTCGCCCACACCGGCTGGGCCGACCAGATGCAGATGATCCAGTTCCTCAAGAATGTCGCCATCACCGGCGGTTTCCTGCTGCTGGCCTCTTCGGGTGCCGGCGCATATTCGATCGACGCCAAGCGCGGCTGAGGTTTTCCTCCAAGGACCTGAAATGAGCGGCGCGGAATTTTCCGCGCCGCTTTTTCGTTATGGGATCACAGGCCTACAGCATGTCGCGGCAATTCGCCCACCCTGCTGTAAGCTTTTGATTTTATGCATGTCATTGTCCCGGAACCTAGGACACTCCCGGGCAACATGCATTAGATTGCAACGGCGCCGGCGACCGTGCCGGCAAGGGAGGGAGCCATGGGTCGCAGTGCATTGCTTCTGGTTTCACGGCTGTTGTTTGCCGTGCTGTTCGTGCCGTCCGGCTTCCAGGCGCTCGCCAACATTGCCGGCACCACCAGCTATTTCGCCGGTCTCGGCCTGCCGTTGCCAGCGCTCGCCGCCTGGGGCACTGGCCTTTTCGAGTTGATCGCGGGGCTGCTGATCCTCGTTGGTTTGCAGACGCGGATCGTGGCACTCCTGCTGGCCGGCTTCTGCGTCGCGGCCGGCTATATCGGCCATTACGGCCAAGGCGCCGAGGATGCGACGCTCGCCTTCCTGCACCAGCAGATGCTGATGAAGGATATCGCGATATCGGGTGGGTTCCTGGCGCTTGCCATGGCCGGCGCCGGCGCATGGTCGGCCGACAGTCGCGGCTTCGGCATCGGCGCCGACGCGACTTGACTATTTCGCCGACACGCTCTGCCCGCCCTCGACCGCCAGCACCAGACGCCGGTTGGTGATGCGCGCCAGTTGCGCCAGCCGGCCGGCCGGGCGCTCGCCGTACAGGTTGGAGAGCGAAGCCGGTAGTACTAGCGCCAGCGCGCCGTTCGGGCGGCTTTCCCATTTCAGCCTCGGCATGATGCCGGGCATGGCGGCCGTCAGCAGATAGACGACGCGCATCATCGCTGCCAGCACGCGGGCGCGCTCCAGCAGGCGCGGCGGCGCCAGCGCCTTGATTTCGGGCGCCACCAATTCATTGAAGACGCCATCATGACGGTAGGCGTTGGTCAGCGCCAGGTAGGCGCGGCCGGGGTGATCGACACCGATGAACGAGGCATGCGCGATGATGTTGAGCGACTGCTTGCCGCGATATTCCGGATGAGCGCGCCAGCCGATATCGGCGAGCAGGCAGGCGGCATGGCGATAGCGCGCTTCGTCTTCCGTCTCGTCGATGCCGAACGCCTTGAAAGCCTTGCCGGTCCATTCGACCAGGTCATGCGCGTGATGGACCGAACGCGAGCGCAGAAGCGCAAGCTCCTCGGCGGCCGAGATCAGCGGATCGGCCTTCTGCTCGGCCTCATCGAGGAGCGAATAGAGGAAACCCTCACGCACGCCTTGCGCCGAAACGATGATCCTGGACGGCTGCATCGCCGTCATGATCTCCTGCAGCACGAGAGCGCCATAGGGCAGCAGCGAGCGGCGGTTCTTGGAGACACCCTCGATACCCCTCACCTTTTCGACTTCGCCCCTGGTCACCTGCTTGAGGAAGTTCTGAGCGCTCTCGGCCGATATTTCGTAGTGGTGCATGACGCCGAGCGGGTAGTTGTTCATCTCCATATGCAGCCTGGCGAGGTTTCGCCAAGTGCCGCCAACAGCGTAGAAAGTCCTGCCTTGTCCGCCCTTCAAGAGCTTGGCCCGGGCCAGTTCCTGGCGCGCGATCTTCTGTGCCTGGACGAGCGAGTTCTTCGCCATGTCCTGCAGGCGCAGGCCGCCGAGCGGCAGCGTGATACCGTCGCCGATCGCCTCGCCATCAATGTCTATGAGTTCGAGGCTGCCGCCGCCAAGGTCGCCGGCAATGCCGTTGGCCGGGTGGAAGCCGGAGATGACGCCGAGCGCGGAATAATGCGCTTCCTGGCGGCCGGAGAGCACACGGATTTCGGTCTTGAGCACATCCTCGGCGCGATGGATGAAATCAGGACCGTTGATCGCCTCGCGGGCGGCGGCGGTTGCCAGCACGTACATGTGTTCGGCGCCAGCCTGGTCGGAGAGCGCGCGGAAACGGCGAAACTCCTCCATCGAGCGCGCCACCCCCTCCGGGTCTAGCTTCCCCGTCGACACGATGCCGCGGCCGAGGCCGGCCAGCATCTTTTCGTTGAACAGCATGGTCGGCGAGCGCGCCAGCCCCTCATAGACGACGAGACGGATCGAATTGGAGCCGATGTCGATGATGGACAGCGGTCGGCGGTCCTGCAGCCGGCCCTGGGAATTGGACAGCATCAGGTGGTGGCGTTCTTCTTGCGGCGCTTGAACTGGGCTATTCGCTTAGGCGCATGCGATTTCAGCGCGTCACCCCGTCCCGACAGGCTCGGATTGGTCATGAAATATTCCTGCGCGTTGAACTGTTCCTCGCCCTCCTCCAGCACCACGCGCCGGGAGGTTCCATCAGCCAATACGTCGAAACTTTGCTGATTGTCCATGATGTTGCCCAGCATGATCTGGCCCAGAATCTGTTCATGCACAGTTGGATTGGTGATCGGCACCATGGTCTCGACGCGGCGGTCGAGATTGCGCGGCATGAGGTCGGCCGAGGAGATGTAGACGATCGCCTCGTCCGACGGGAGGCCGTGGCCGTTGCCGAAGCAGTAGATGCGGCTGTGCTCGAGGAACCGGCCGACGATCGACTTGACCCTGATGTTTTCCGACAGGCCCGGCACCTGCGGCCGCAGGCAGCAGATGCCGCGCACGACGAGGTCTATCTCCACTCCGGCGCGGCTTGCATCGTAGAGCGCATCGATGATGATGGGATCGACGAGCGCGTTCATCTTCATCCAGATACGCGCCGGNGAGTTCAGACGTGTGCTCTTCCGATCTGATGAAATTGAACAATTGGGCGACATCGCGGGCGATCGTCGGGTCGGTGGTGAAGAAGGACAGGTCGGTGTAGATGCGCGCGGTGACCGGGTGGTAGTTGCCGGTGCCGAGATGGACGTAATTGCGCAGCTTGCCGTCCTCGCGCCGCACCACCAGCGACATCTTGGCGTGGGTCTTGAGTTCGAGGAACCCGAACACGACCTGGACGCCGGCACGTTCGAGATCGCGCGCCCAGCGGATGTTGGCCTCCTCGTCGAAACGCGCCTTGAGCTCGACCAGCGCCGTCACCGACTTGCCGGCTTCGGCCGCATCAACCAGAGCACGCACGATCGGGCTGTCGTTGGAGGTGCGATAGAGCGTCTGCTTGATCGCCACCACTTCGGGATCGGCCATTGCCTGGCGCAGGAACTGCACCACCACGTCGAACGACTCATAGGGGTGATGGACGACGATGTCCTTCTCGCGAATGGCGGCGAAACAGTCGCCGCCATGCTCGCGGATACGCTCGGGAAAACGTGGGTTGTAGGGGATGAATTTCAGGTCGTCGCGGGGAACGGAGACGATCTCGGAGATCTGGCTGAGCGCCAGCGGCCCGGTGAGCACACTGATGCGGCTCGACGAGACGCCAAGCTCGCCGGCGACAAAATCGCGCAATTCCCCGGGCATCAGCTTGTCGAATTCGATTCGGATGACCGAACCGCGGCGGCGGCGCTTCAGCGCCGTTTCGAACAGACGCACGAGATCTTCCGATTCCTCTTCGACCTCGATGTCGCTGTCACGAATGATGCGGAACGTGCCGGAACCCTTGACCTCGTAGCCGGGGAAGAGCTTGCCGATGTAAAGGCCGACCGCCTCCTCCAGCGGGATGAAGCGGACATGGTGCTTGCGGTCCGGCAGGCGGATGAAGCGCTTCAGCGCCACCGGCAGGCGCAAGAGCGCGCTCATCTCCTCGCCATTCTTGCGATGGCGAAGCTGCAACGCCATCGAGAAGCCGAGATTGGGAATGAACGGGAACGGATGCGCCGGGTCGATCGAGAGCGGGGTCAGCACGGGAAACACCTGCTCCTGGAAATGGTCTTCCAGCCAGACCTTCTCGTCCTTGGTCAGCGCGTCGCGGGTGATGGTTTCGATGCCTTCCTTGTTGAGCAGCACCGTGAGGGCCGACAGGCTCTTCTGCTGGTCCTCCTGCAGCCGCTCGACCTCACGCAGCAATTGTTCGAGCTGCTGTTCGGGAGTGCGTCCGTCCGGGCTCTTCAGCACGATGCCTTCGCGCACCTGGCCGGCAAGGCCGGCGACGCGCACCATGAAGAATTCGTCGAGATTGGCGGCCGAGATCGACAGGAAGCGGACGCGCTCCAGCAGCGGGTGATGGGTGTTCAGCGATTCCTCGAGAACGCGGCGATTGAACTGCAGCCAGGAGAATTCGCGATTGACGAAGCGGTCCGGATTGCCTTCCGGGCTCGCTGCCGCGACATTGCTGAATTCGCTCTGTACCGGCTTCAGTTCGTTCATGATTCCTGCTCTTCCGCCCGCCTCAGCCGGTTAACCGGCTTAACTTATCCTGTGGCAGGCTTTTGCGACAGTTCTCTGACAGGCTTTTGCGACAGTTTGATTTCATCGAACTTGCAAACAGACTTGATATGATCCAGATGCAGAGCGACTGCGTTAAGGAGACGACGATGGCAGGCGGTTCCATTCCCCATTTCCAGAACGATGCGGGCCACCCGGCGATCGACATCGGGGTCAAGGAATTCATGTGCACGGGCGCCAACCCGCCTTTCGACCATCCGCATGTTTTTCTCGACATGGGCGACGACAATGAGAAAGTCTGCCCTTACTGCTCGACCCTCTATCGCTATTCGCCGAAGCTGAAGGCGACCGAAACGCTGCCGGCGGGCTGTCTCTACATCGACCAGGCCGCCTGACCTTCCGATCATGAGCGAGACGCAGTCCCGGCAGGTCGTGATCGCCGGGGCTGGCATCGCCGGACTGACAGCAGCGATTGCCTTTGCCGAACGCGGCTATTCCGTGAGGGTGTTCGAACAGGCGCAGCGCCTCGAAGCGGCGGGCGCCGGCATCCAGCTCTCTCCTAACGCGACGCGCATACTGCGCCAGCTTGGCGTGCTCGACACGCTTCGTGCCAATGCCGTCCGGCCGGAAGCCGTGGTGCTGAAGGACGCCGCGAGCCTGCGCCAACTGGCACGCGTGCCGCTTGGCGGAGCCGGCGAGGAACGCTGGCGCGCGCCCTATCTCCTGGCGCACCGGGCGGATCTGCAAGACGCCCTGATGGGGCGCGTTGCGCAACTGCCCGACATCCATCTCACCACCGGTGCGCAGGTCAGCAGCGTGGCCTCCGGTTCACTCGTTATCACCAGGACAGACGGGGTCGGCCGCAAGGTCATCGATATCCAAGGATCTCTGCTGGTCGGCGCCGATGGCGTCTGGTCAGCGGTGCGGAGGTTTGCCAGTCCAGGCAGCGGAGCCGGCTTCGCGAACAGCCATTTCTCCGGCGAACTGGCCTGGCGGGCGACGGTGAGCGCGGAGAACGAGGCGGGGCGAGCCTTCGCCGCGATCGGCGCCACCGACTGCGTCACCACCTTCCTGCACCCGGGATTCCACATGGTCGCCTACCCCGTCAGCAGGGGTAGCGCCTTCAACCTTGCCGCCTTCACCCGGGGCGAGCGCATCGCCGAGGGGTGGTCACGCAGTGCCGACCCCGCCATCCTTTCGGGCGCCATGCGCCGCACCGCGCCGGCGCTGGCGCAATTAGTGGAATTCGCTGGCCCGTGGACCGCCTTCCCCATCCACACGGTCGAGCAGCGACGCTGGACTGTGCCGGAAGGCATCGCGCTGATCGGCGACGCCGCGCACGCGATGACGCCGTTCGCGGCGCAAGGTGCTGCCATGGCGATCGAGGACGCCGCGACGCTGGCCAACCTCGTCGCCGACATCCCCGGCGACCTGACGCAAAGCCTCATCATCTGGGAGAACCTGCGGCGGTCGCGCATCGCCAAGGTCATCCGTCGCGGCGCGCTCAACCGGCTTGCCTGGCATGCCCATGGCCCGGTGGCGTTGGCCCGCAATCTGTTTCTGGCGGCGCGACCGGGAGAGAAGCTCGCAGCCGATCTGGACTGGCTTTACGGGTGGGAGCAGCAGCGGATCATCCCTCGGTGAAAGGAGCCAGCGGCAAAGCTAATTATACAGCCGCATCGACAGCCCAAGCGAAACCGGCAGCGGGTTCCACCAGCCGGTGCGCAGGCCGGCAGTGCGCAGTGCAGCCGCCGTCCAGGTGTTGCAACCGATCAGCGCGTTGAAGTGGCCATTCGCCTCATAAAAGCGGTCAAAATTGGAGTAGCCGGCATTGTCGACGACGATCGGGCCGTTCGGCCCCTGCTGAAAGCTCGCTTCGATGAAATCGAGCAATGCGGCAAAACGGTCTTCGCCCACGTCGAAGCCTGCGACATCGGGGTGCGGCTCGGGAATATTGCCGGCGACGTCGACATGCATCACCGACGCATCGAGCGTCAAAGCCTTGAATGCGGGCAGCGCCTTCAATTGCGACCATGTTGGCGTTTCCAGGTAGAATGCGCGCCCGCCCCAGCCGAAGACGAGGTAGCGCACATCGGGCGCGTCCGAAGGCAAGCCGGCATCGGCCAGAAAACGGAAGCGCCGGCGCACCTCGTCATCCACCGGAATGGCGATGTCGGTGTGGATCGGATTTTTCAGCACCAATATGTGCATGATGCCCTCGCCCGCTGCGGCTGCCGGCCAGAGCGGGCGCGGCACCAGCGTGCCGAGCGACACGGCGAGCACCAGTGCTGCAACCAGCATGGCCAGGAAACGCAGGAGTTTTCTCATCGGCGCGGCTTCGCGTGTCCATTCGCGGCTCAATGAAGAAGATCATTATCCGATCGGCCAGAGGCAAAAAAGCCCGGCCGCGGCGCGACCGGGCTTTCTCGAGTTGGCGTCAGTCCGCTCAGTGCAGGATCTGCGACAGGAACAGCTTCGTGCGTTCGTGGCGCGGATGGTCGAAGAACTCGGCCGGCGTGTTCTGCTCCACGATCTGGCCCTGATCCATGAAGATCACCCGGTTGGCGACTTTCCGCGCAAAGCCCATCTCGTGGGTGACGCACAGCATGGTCATGCCTTCCTCGGCCAGACCCACCATGGTTTCCAGCACTTCCTTGATCATTTCCGGGTCCAGCGCCGAGGTCGGCTCGTCGAACAGCATGATGCGCGGGTTCATGCACAGCGAGCGGGCGATTGCCACGCGTTGCTGCTGGCCGCCGGAAAGCTGACCCGGATATTTGTTGGCCTGCTCGGGGATCTTGACGCGCTTGAGGAAATGCATGGCGATTTCCTCGGCCTGCTTCTTCGGCGTCTTGCGCACCCAGATCGGCGCCAGCGTGCAGTTCTCGAGGATGGTCAGATGCGGGAACAGGTTGAAGTGCTGAAACACCATGCCGACCTCTCGGCGCACCTCGTCGATCTTCTTCAGATCGTTGGTGAGTTCCTTGCCATCGACGATGATCTTGCCCTTCTGGTGCTCTTCCAGCCGGTTGATGCAGCGGATCATGGTCGACTTGCCCGACCCGGACGGTCCGCAAATGACGATACGCTCGCCGCGCATCACCTTCAGATTGATGTCCTTCAGCACATGGAACTCGCCGTACCATTTATGCATGGCGATGATGTCGATGGCGACATCGGTGGTCGAGATATGCATCTTGGCCGCGTTGACCTTGATCTCCTCCGCGCTGACGGCATTTTCGGTGGCCATGGCTGGGGTCCCCTTGTTCTTTTGTTTAGCGTTTGTAGCCGGTGTCGAGCCGGCGTTCCGTGTACATTGAATAGCGCGACATGCCGAAGCAGAACAGCCAGAAGACGAAGGCGGCGAACACAAGACCGGATTTCGCGGTCTGCGCCGTAGCCCAGTTGGCGTCGGAGAAGTTCTGCTTGACGATGCCGAGCAGGTCGAACATCGAGATGATGAGGACCAGGCTGGTGTCCTTGAACATGCCGATGAAGGTGTTGACGATGCCGGGTATGACCAGCTTCAGCGCCTGCGGCAACACGATCAAGCTCATCTTCTGCCAGTAGCCGAGACCGAGCGAATCGGCGCCTTCATACTGGCCCTTGGGGATCGCCTGCAGGCCGCCGCGCACCACTTCGGCCATATAGGCCGCGGCAAACAGCGACACGCCGATCAGCGCCCTCAGATACTTATCGAAGCTGACGCCGGCCGGCAGGAACAGCGGCAGCATGACGCTGACGAAAAACAGGACGGTGATCAGCGGTATGCCGCGCACGGCTTCGATGAAGATAATGCACAGCATCTTGACGATCGGCATCTTCGAGCGCCGCCCGAGCGCCAGCACGGTGCCCAGCGGCAGCGATACGGCGATGCCGACGAAGGACAGGCTCAGCGTGATCAGCAGCCCGCCCCAGCGCGAGGTTTCGACATGCGGCAGGCCGAATACGCCGCCGACCAGCAGGAAGAAGGAAACGATCGGCAGCACCAGGAAAAGCAGGATCGCGTTCAGCCCCTTGCGCGGCACACGCGGCATCAGCATCGGCACCAGCAGCGCCACGAACAGGATGGCGACCAGGATCGGCCGCCAGCGCTCCTCGACCGGATAGGTGCCGAACATGAACTGGCCGAACTTGGCATTGACGAAAGCCCAGCAGGCTCCGCTCCAGCCGTCGGGCTGAATGCCGCCTTGCGCGACGGTGGCGCAGACCGTGCGGTCCGGTCCGGTCCACTGTGCGTTGATGAACGCCCAGTTGATGACCTGCGGCAGAACCCAGGCGACGATGACGATGCCGAGGATGGTGAGGATGGTGTCGCCGACCGAGCCGATCAGGTTCTTGCGCACCCAGGCGATGGGGCCGCTGACGCTCGCCGGCGCGGTCTGCGCCAGCGCCATTTCGGTGCGCACCCAGGACAGATCGTGTTCCTGCATGGTCCTACCTCTCCACCAGCGCCATCCTGGCGTTGACCACGTTCATCACGGCCGAGGTCACCAGGCTGAGTATGAGATAGGCGATCATCATGATCAGCACGCCCTCGACCGCTTGTCCGGTCTGGTTCAGAACGGTGCCGGCCGTTGCCGTCAGGTCGGGATAACCGATGGCGATCGCCAGCGAGGAGTTCTTGGTCAGGTTGAGATACTGGCTGGTCAGCGGCGGGATGACGATGCGCATGGCCTGCGGCACCACGACCAGCCGCAGGATCGAACCGGATCGCAGCCCAAGTGCGGCCGCCGCCTCGGTCTGGCCCTTGCTGACGCCCCTGATGCCGGCGCGCACAATTTCGGCGATGAAGGCCGCCGTGTAGCAGGACAGCGCCAGATAGAGCGAAAGGAACTCCGGTTTGACCTGGAAGCCGCCGGTCAGGTTGAAGGTCGATTGTTTGGGCAAATCAAAGCTCAGCGGAAAGCCGCTCAGCACGTAAGCCAGCAGCGGCAGGCCGACGATCAGCGCGGCGGAGGTCCAGAACACCGGAAATTGCTGGCCCGTCGCCATCTGCCGCTGACGCGCCCTGCGGGCGACGAACCACGACATCGCGATGCCCACGACAAGGGCGACCAGGATCAGCCAGGAGCCGTCGCCCCAGACCGGGCGCGGAAAATAGAAGCCGCGCTGGTTGAGGAAGGAGCCGAAGGGGAGATGATAGGAATCGCGCGGCGCCGGCAGCACGGCGAGCACGCCGGAATACCAGAAGAAGATGACCAGCAGCGGCGGGATGTTGCGGAAGATCTCGACATAGACCGTGCAGATCTTCTGGACCAGCCAGTTCTGCGACAGCCGGCCGATGCCGATGACGAAGCCGATGATGGTGGCGGTGATGATGCCGGCGACGGCAACGATGATGGTGTTGATCAGGCCGACGACAATGGCGCGGCCATAGGTCGAGTCCGACGTATAGGCGATCGGCGTGTCCGAGATGTCGAAGCCGGCGCGCCCCTTGAGGAAGCCGAAGCCGGAGGCGATGTGCAGGCGCTGCAGATTGTCGATGACGTTCTGCACGATCCACCAGATGGAGCCGAACAGAACGATGACGACCAGCGTCTGAAAGAAGAGACCGCGAATTCTCGGGTCATTGACGAAGGAGCCGCGGCTCGGCTCCTCGCGTAGGATTTCCTGCGATGCCATGTCACGTCCCCTGTGAAAGAGAAACCGGAAGGCAGGAGCCTGCCTTCCGGATCACGTTTCGATCAGCGGATCGGCGGCGCGTATTGCAGGCCGCCCTTGGTCCATAGCGCATTGATGCCACGGGCAATCTTGAGCGGGCTGCCCGAGCCGACATTGCGGTCGAACATTTCGCCGTAATTGCCGGTGGCCTTGACGATGTTGACGACCCAGTCGTTGGAGACGCCAAGGTCGGTGCCGATCTTGGTGTCTGCTTCCTGGCCGAGCACACGCTTGATCTCCGGGCTGGCGGAGTTTTTCATCTCGTCGACATTGGCCTTGGTGATGCCGAGCTCCTCGGCGTCGAGCAGAGCGAAATAGGTCCACTTGACGATGTGGTACCACTGGTCGTCGCCCTGGCGAACGGCAGGTCCGAGCGGCTCTTTCGAGATGATCTCGGGCAGCACGACGTGATCGGCCGGCGAGCCGAGCGTCAAGCGAATGCCGTAAAGGCCCGACTGGTCGGTGGTGTAGACGTCGCAGCGGCCGGCATCATAAGCGGCATTGACCTCTTCGAGCTTCTCGAAGACGACCGGATTGTACTCCATCTTGTTCGCCTTGAAGTAGTCGGCGAGGTTGAGCTCGGTGGTCGTGCCGCTCTGCACGCAGACGGCGGCGCCCGAAAGCTGCAGCGCCGAATTGACGCCGGGCAGCTTCTTGGCGTTGATCATGAAGCCCTGACCGTCATAGTAGGTCGTGCCGATGAAATTCAGGCCGAGCGCGGTATCGCGGTTGATCGTCCAAGTGGTGTTGCGCGAGAGGATGTCGACCTCGCCGGACTGCAGCGCGGTGAAGCGTTCCTTGGCGCTGAGCGGCGTGAACTTGACCTTGGTGCCATCACCGAAGACGGCGGCGGCAACCGCGCGACAGAAATCGGCGTCGATGCCCTGCCAGTCACCCTTGTCGTCCGGCGCGGAGAAGCCGGCCAGACCGGTCGAGACGCCGCACTGGATGAAGCCCTTCGCCTTGACGGTGTCAAGCGTGCCCGCCGACGCGGCCGACGCCATCAATCCGAGCGTAGCGGCGCCAAGAATGCCGATAGCAATGTGTTTCATAACCCACAGACCCTTTTCTGTTTTTTCAGGCAAACCCTGATCTTTTTTCCCTTGTGAACGCAGCTCCCATCCCGTCCCATTCCCGAAACCCCGCATCGCAAACCGACGCGCCGCCTTTCCATTCACGAACAGCATCGAAGGCGATAATTCCCGTGAGGTCAAGGAAAATGACCGAATCCGACCGGGTTTGAAAATCGATTGCCTGAAATGGCTAAATTGCAGACAAACGTGCACGCGATCTGGTCAGAAGCGCGACTTGAATCGGCAAAGCTCATTTGACGCAGATGTGAGCCGGCGCTGTAGAATCCGTTCCGGGCAATACCTCGGCGTTACTGCCCCCGGCACGAAATACGTTGACGTAACGGAATACTTTCGGCCGACGATTACCCCATGATTGCCGGTCGATATTGCTTGTGGACAAAGTGGCGCGCGGTCTCAAAGCGCGGGAANGGCCGACGATTACCCCATGATTGCCGGTCGATATTGCTTGTGGACAAAGTGGCGCGCGGTCTCAAAGCGCGGGAAGGCCCAGCCAGATGCCGACCGCAACCATCAATGCACCGGAGATGCGCGGGATCAATTGCCCGGCCGGAACCACCTTCTCCAGAAGAACAAGGACGGCGATGCCGGCGATCCACAGCACGTTCATGACACCGCCGACGAACAGCAGGGTCATCAGCGCCCAGCAGCAGCCGAGACAATAAGCGCCGTGATCCATGCCAAGCCGAAGTGCGCCGGGCGCGGTGGTGCGGAATCCGCCATGGCTCGCCAGGAACGCGATCGGCGCCTGGCATTGGCGCAGGCAGACGCCCTTGATCGGCGTCCATTGGTAGAGGCCGGCGGCGATCAGGATGATACCGCCGAGGACCGCGCTGTGCGCCGCCATCAAGGGATCGAGCATCCCGAAACGGACGAGCAGCCATTGCGCACCCGTCGCCACGATGCTGAAGACGACCCAGACGACGAGATAGCCGGTAAAAAACCATGCAGTCGAAGCGATAGGCCGGCTGTCCGCCAGCGCCTTGCGGGCGACGCCGGCATAGAGCAGCAACATCGGCGCGACCGACGGCGTCATCATGCCGACCATCATCACGGCCCACATCGTGAAGGTGAAGACGAAATCGACCGATGCCCAGGCCCGGAAACCCGGCGCCACGGCAGCGCCCATATCCATGCTCGCCATGTCCATCCCGGCCATGTCCATCCCGGCCATGTCCATCCCGGCCATGTCGCCTGCCTCGCCGCCCGACATGGGGCTACCAGGCATGCCCATGTCGGCGGCGAGCCAAAGAACATAGGCCCAGGCGAACACGGCAATTACGGCGAGCGCGGCCGTCACGACCGCGCGGTCGCGCCGCAGCACCGCCTCAAGAGCCGTGTCGCCCATCGGATCAGATCAATGCACGATGCCGCTCTGCGTGAGATGCAGGTTGGCGAAATGGCTATGCGTGTCCGCCACCTCGAATTTGATCGGGCTCGTCGTCTTGGTCCAGCCGCGCCCGACCTCGGCGATGGCGTATTCGAAGCCGTGCGGCAGGTCGATGCGCGCCCGATGCTCGGCGCCGGTGACCGGGTTCTTGATCGGCTCACCACGGCCGTCGGTTACGCCCTTGACGTGCAGCCGGCCCGTTCGGCCATCGACGTCGACCTCGAAATCGATCGCGGCGAAGATCGGATCGTGGAACTTCTCCAAGGTGGTCGAAAAGACCTGGAATATTGTCGCGCCCGGTTCGGTGTCCTGACCGCCCAGTATGCGGAGAAGGGCTTCACGCTGGGCTTCGCTGGCCCTCTCGTCGATGACCACCGCGGCCTCCCCCCTGCCCTGGTGTATCGCGCCGGGCCAGCTGAAGATGCCGACGAAGCGCAGCCCGTCGAGCTTGGTGTCGCCATGATGGCCGGTCTCGATTTCCATGCCGGCGACGGCTTGGCAGAATCCGTATGTCGGCATGGCATTGAACTGGCATGGGCA
This sequence comes from Mesorhizobium sp. LNHC229A00, assembly GCF_000502415.1. NCBI lineage: Bacteria > Pseudomonadati > Pseudomonadota > Alphaproteobacteria > Hyphomicrobiales > Phyllobacteriaceae > Mesorhizobium > Mesorhizobium sp. LNHC229A00. Next base: position 109,922 of record NZ_AYWQ01000010.1, on the reverse strand, counting down.
GCCATAGGCACAATTGCAGTTGATGAATTCGCGCGCCTTCATCGTCCATTTGACGTCAGGCATGACATTCCTCCCCTTTCCGCTCGCTGGAGCGGGATGCCCGGATCGGGACCAGGAGGTAGCCGGCAAGAACCATCCGGCAGCATCTGATCGAAGCATCCGGCGATTACCATTAGAAATTTATCATATACCTTTCACAGCCGGCTACAATAGGTTCACCAGCTGGCCACCAACCTTTCGACAGGGCGCCGCCGCGCGTGGTTGGTCCGATTCCGGATCAGATCGCGGGCTGTCTTCGGGCCCAGGAATTGGCATATTCGAAGTCCATTCCTGGCGAACGGTGGGCTGTTGCACGGTCCACGACGCCGCATTATGGCTAGTGCCTTGTCTAACAAGGCGACCAAGAATGGCGAAAGACGGCAGCGAGCAGGGTTCCGGCACGATGGGCATCAACACGCGGCTCGCCCATTCGGGTAACAACCCGCATGACTATTTCGGCTTCGTCAACCCGCCGGTCGTGCATGCCTCGACCGTGCTGTTCCCAAATGCCTCCGTGATGGCCGCACGCAGCCAGAAGTACACTTACGGCACGCGTGGCACACCGACGACGGACGCTCTTGCGCATGCCATTGACGCGCTGGAAGGCTCGGCCGGCACGATCGCGGTGCCGTCGGGCCTTGCGGCTGTGACCGTGCCGCTGCTCGCCTTCGTATCGGCGGGCGATCATCTGCTGATCGTCGATTCCGTCTATCATCCCACGAGAAACTTCGCCGACACGATGCTGAAGCGGCTCGGCGTCGAGGTCGAATATTATGCTCCCAATATCGGCGCCGGCATCGCGACGTTGATCAAGCCGAACACCAAAGTGGTGTTCACCGAATCGCCGGCCTCCAACACGTTCGAGGTGCAGGACATCCCGGCGATCGCCAAGGCGGCGCATGCGGCCGGCGCCATCGTGATGATGGACAATACATGGGCGACGCCGCTCTATTTCCGGCCGCTAGACCATGGCGTCGACATCTCGATCCATGCGGCGACGAAATATCCTGCAGGCCATTCGGACGTGCTGCTCGGCACGGTCTCGGCCAATGAGGCCTGCTGGGGGCAGCTCTACGAGAGCTTTTGCACGCTTGGCTGCTGTGCTGGACCCGACGACGTCTACCAAGTGCTGCGCGGCCTGCGCACGATGGGTGTTCGGCTCGACCGTCACCAGCGCAGCGCGCTAGCCATCGCCTCGTGGCTCGAAGGCGAAGAAGGCGTGGCGCGCGTGCTCCACCCTGCCCTTCCAAGCCATCCGGACCACGATCTTTGGAAGCGCGACTTCCGCGGTTCGAGCGGCATCTTTTCCATCGTGCTGGCCGGTGGGGGCCAGCACGAGCAGCACGCTTTCCTCGACGCACTGCGGATCTTCGGTCTCGGCTACTCCTGGGGAGGCTATGAGAGCCTCGCGGTGCCGGTCTGGCTTGGCGACCGCGTCGTTGCGAAAGGCCCCTATGAAGGTCCACTGATACGACTGCAGATCGGCCTAGAGGATGTCGACGACTTGAAAGCCGACATTCGGAGCGGGCTTGCGGCAGCGGCGCGCGCAGGCTGACCTCAAACAAAGGCAGCAAAGGGGCCGCAAGCCCTTGTCGCTGATGACAAAACGCGAGGCGCTGCCAGCACTCCGGCGAAGGCCGGTGCGCAATATTATTCTCTTACATCGTGACTTTACGGATTTGTTTGACTTTCAAATCGGCGAATTCGCCTGCATGCGTGCCGCTCATCTCGACAGATCCAGTCCTCGCAAAGTTCTCCAATGGCCTTTCGTCTTTTTGTCCCCATCCTCGCCGGCGCCACGCTGCGTGAACGCATCCTGGCGTGTATCGGCGCTACGATCGGCATCGCGCTGACGGGCGCGATCAGCGGGCTGGCGATGGGCGGCGGCCCGCATGTGGCCCTGCTGGTGGCGCCGATGGGCGCATCCGCAGTGCTTCTGTTCGCCGTACCGGCCAGCCCGTTGGCGCAACCCTGGTCCATCATCGGCGGCAATTCCATATCGGCGCTGGTCGGGGTGACCGTGGCACATTTCATCCATGATCCGGTGATGGCCTCGGGGCTCGCGGTGGCGCTCGCCATCGCCGCGATGTCGTTCACGCGCTGCCTGCATCCGCCAGGCGGTGCCGCCGCGCTGACGGCGGTGCTCGGCGGCCCGGCCGTCATCAGCGCGGGCTTCCTGTTCCCGTTCGTGCCGGTGGCCTTGAATTCGACCATCCTGGTGGCGCTGGGCTTCCTTTTCCACAAGCTGGCGCGGCGCAATTACCCGCATGTCGCGACACCAGCCGCCAACAGCCACGGCACCGCCGATGCGCCGGCTCAGCAGCGCGTCGGCTTCCGGCCCGAGGATATCGACGCGGCGCTGACCACACTTGACGAGACCTTCGACATCGACCGCGACGACCTCGAACGGTTGCTGAGACAAGTCGAACTGCAGGCCATGGTGCGCTCACACCGCACGCTGCTGTGCGAGGACATCATGTCGCGCGACGTGGTTTCGGTGTCTGAGCAAGCCACCGCCGACGAGGCGCGCCAGCAACTGCTCGATCATAATATCCGTACCTTGCCCGTGGTCGACGCGGATGCCCGGCTGGTTGGCGCCGTTGGCCTGCGCGAGCTGACGAAAGCCACCGACACAGTGAAGAGCGTCATGGCAAAAGCCGGCACCGCCTGGCCCGAGACACCGGCGATGAGCTTGCTCCCGGTGCTGACCGACGGGCGCAGCCATGCCGTGGTCATCGTCGACGGCGAGCGGCATATTCTCGGCCTGATCACGCAGACCGACCTCTTGGCGGCGGCCGCACGCGTGCAGAGGGCAGACAAGGGATTGGCGGCAGCCTAGAATACCGAACCCGGATCCCTCTGGTCCGGGAACCTTTTGCCGGCAGGCGCATCCAATGCGCAGCATTTGCACGAGGAGATCCGGTCGCGATGAGCAAGCAGCCAATGCCCGCCACGGTGCCGGCGATTGCCGAAAGCCCTTCCGGCGACATGCTGCTTGTCCACCGCGCGCTGGCGCGCGAGCCGGATGCTTTTCGCGCCATCATGAAGGTACACAACCAGCGGCTCTACCGCATCGCGCGCGGCATTCTGCGCAACGACGCCGAAGCCGAGGACGTCGTCCAGGAGGCCTATGTCAACGCCTTCGCCAGCCTGGCGGCGTTTCGCGGCCAATCCACGCTCGCCACCTGGCTGTCGCGCATCGTCATCAACGAAGCGCTCGGCCGCCTGCGCAAGAGACGTCGCACGGTGGAGATGCCTGCCGATCCGGAAGCGCGGATAATCAGGTTTCCCCTCAAATCCAACGACGATCCGGAGCGGACGATGGCGCAGCGGCAGATTCTCGCACTTGTCGAACGGGCGACCGACAGCCTGCCCGACATCTACCGCATGGTCTTCGTCGCCCGCGTCATCGAGGGCCTGAGCATGGAGGAAACCGCCGATTTGCTCGGCGTGCGGCCAGAAACCGTCAAGACGAGACTGCATCGGGCGCGCGCCCTGTTGCGCAAGGCGCTGGACGATGAAATCGGCCCTGTGCTGCTGGATGCCTTCCCCTTCGCGGGTCGGCGCTGTGATCGACTGACCCAGGCGGTGATGGGACGGCTGGGTTTTGAATGATGCCGTCCCGATTTTCCGGGAACGTTTCTCTCCGCCCCGCATCCAATGAGCGTCAACTGCAAATTCGAGCCCGGCGCCTCCGCGAGGCCGGGCCAAGGAGGATGCCATGTTCACCCGATATACCGTTGCCCTTGCAGCCCTGCTTCTCGTCGGCGCTGCCCCGGTCTCGAAAGCCGCCGACAAGCCGACCGACCCGCAGATCGCCCATATCGCCTATACGGCAGGCGTCCTCGACATCGAGGCGGCCAAGCAGGCGATCAAGAAGTCAAAAAGCAAGGAGGTCGTCGATTTCGCCAAGGACATGGAGCGCGACCATGAAGCGGTGAACAAGCAGGCGCTCGATCTCGTCAAGAAGCTCAAGGTGAAGCCCGAGGACAACGCCACCAGCCAGGCGCTGACGAAGGCGGCGAAGGAGGAACGTGCCAAGCTCGCCAAGCTGAAAGGCGCGGCCTTCGACAAGGCCTATATCGAAAACGAGGTCGCCTATCACAAACAGGTGAATGGCGCGCTCGAAACCCTGCTCATTCCCTCGGCCAGCAATGCCGAGCTGAAGAGCCTGCTCGAGACCGGTCTTAAGATCTTCCAAGGCCATGAGCAGCATGCCGAACACCTCGCCGGCATGCTGAAATGAAAGCGGGCGCCTTGGATCATCTGGCGCGGCTGGTCGTGCTGGCGTTGGTATCTACAGCGCCGGCAGCGGCGGCAACCATCCAGGTCACCGTCGACAAACTCGTCTTTTCGCCGGCCAGCGTCGATGCCAAGGTCGGCGACACGATCGAGTGGGTGAACAAGGACGTGATCGCCCACACGGCCACCGTGAAGGGCGGCTGGGAGGTGGTAATCCCGCCGAAGAAGTCGGCAAGCATGACGCTGAAGACGTCGCAAACGGTCGACTATTTCTGCCGCTTCCATCCCAACATGAAGGGACGCTTGCTGGTGGCGCCGTGATCCAAGGCCGAGGAGGCCCGTCTTGCCTCATCGGGNATCCCGCCGAAGAAGTCGGCAAGCATGACGCTGAAGACGTCGCAAACGGTCGACTATTTCTGCCGCTTCCACCCCAACATGAAGGGACGCTTGCTGGTGGCGCCGTGATCCAAGGCCGAGGAGGCCCGTCTTGCCTCATCGGGTCTCGCGACATGCGTCCACGATCCGTCGTGTCCGGGCCTGTGCCTGCTGATCCAGGCATCTAGCGCCTCGCGCAAATCGGCTGTCGGGGCCATACGGGCGAACTGCTCGGCCTCGACCAGCAAGCCTTCGGCGATGCTCAGATTGAGCCCGCTCGTCACCGCCGTAAGGATGCCCGCGACCGCCAGTCCGGAGTGCCGAAGGATACGCCTGGCCAGATTGAACGCAGCCGGCATCAGATCGTCGTGCGGCACCACCTGATTGACGAGGCCAAGGTCAAGAGCCCGCTGTGACGGGAACCAGTCGCCGGTCAAAAGCAGTTCGAGCGCGCGCTTGCGCCCTGCGAGCCTGGGCAGGCGCTGCGTTCCGCCGAAAGTCGGCGGCATTGCCAGAGTGATCTCCGGCTTGGCGAACAGCGCGCGGTCGCTGGCAATTGCAAGCGGCACGGCTTCCGTGATTTCGCAGCCGCCGCCGAAGGCGAGGCCGTTGACGGCTGCGATGACAGGCTTGCGAAAGGCTTCCAGCCTCGCCGTCAGCCGCTGTCCCCGCATGACGAAGTCTCGCAGCGCTATCTCGGCGCCCAGCGCCACGCTGGCCGAGAACTCCTCTATGTCGGCGCCCGCCGAGAAGGCCCGCTCGCCGGCCCCGGTCAGAATGACCGCGCGGATGCGGTCGTCGACTTCAATGTCGTCGAGTGTCGCGAGCAGGCGATCGATCAGCGCATAGTTTAACGCGTTCAGCTTTTCCGGGCGGTTGAGAGAAAGGACGGCAATGCCTTCCCTGTTTTCGTTCAGGACAAGATCGGTCATGGCTTCCTCCAGCATGGTGACGAGATGGGAGGTTACGCCATTCGCGGCTTGTGTATATTCACTAGGCGGTATACTTAGACCCATGCCCGAAGCACAAAGTCCTACCCGCAAGCGCATTGTCGACGCAGCAACCAGATTGTTTTACNGGTCATGGCTTCCTCCAGCATGGTGACGAGATGGGAGGTTACGCCATTCGCGGCTTGTGTATATTCACTAGTCGGTATACTTAGACCCATGCCCGAAGCACAAAGTCCTACCCGCAAGCGCATTGTCGACGCAGCAACCAGATTGTTTTACGCGGAGGGGATCGGCCGTGTCAGCGTCGATGCCGTCGCCGAGGAAGCGGGTCTTACGAAGCGGACGCTCTATTACCACTTCAAGAGCAAGGACGACCTCATCGCAGCCTATCTCGACGGCCGCGATCAGCCCAATCTGAAACGGATGGCCGGCTGGTTCGAGGCTGAGCAAGGTGGCGTGGACAGCAAGGTCGAAGCCATCTTCGCCAACCTGGCCCGCGCCACGCGCCATCCGAAATGGAAGGGATGCGGCTTCCTGCGCACCGCTGCGGAGCTTGCCTCGATGCCAGGGCACCCGGCGGTCAAGGTCGGGGCGCGGCACAAAAGCAATTTCGAGACATGGCTGGCGGCAGAATTGTCCGGCCACCATATCGAGGGGCCGCAGGCGCTGGCGCGCGAGATCGTGCTGCTGATGGATGGCTGCTTTTCGATCATGCTCATCCATCGCAACCCCGACTACGTCGACGCAGCCGGACGAGCCGCGGCCACGCTGGTCAGGGCGCGAATGTCGGGCAGCCAGGCCTAGGGCTATCCGCCGAACGCCAGCCACCCCGTACCGGCCAACAGCGTGATCAACGTCAGCGGCAGGCCGACCTTGAAGAAGGCGCCGAAAGACAACGGCGTGCCTGCGGCCTTGGACTGCTCGGCGACGATCAGATTGGCGACCGAGCCGAGCAGCGTGAAATTACCGGCGAGCGTCGAGCTCATGGCCACGACCAGCCAGGCGCGCTCGGGGTTTTCCAGGCCGGGTATGAAAGGCCTGAGCGCCAGCACGGCCGGAACATTGCTCATGATGTTGGACAACACGGCGGTGAAACCCGACAGCCGCCAGACATCGTCGAGCCCGATGTTCTTGGCCGAGGCGATCATGTCAGGTGTCAGCAGCGTCTTTTCCGCGCCGGCAACCACCACGAACAGGCCCGCGAACATGAACAGCAGCGGTCCGTCGATCTCGCGGTAGATGCGCGATGGCTTGATGGCGCGGGTCAGCNAGACGTGTGCTCTTCCGATCTGAGCGCCGCCTTGGCTACGGGAACACCGGCGAAGAAGGCGATCGCCAGCCCGATGCAGACTACCACCGCCTTCAGCACCTGGCCGCGATGCATGCGGCCGCGCGAAATGTGTGGCGTCAGTTCGCCGTTGAGGGTGAATTCGGCGCGGTAGACGATGCGCACGATGGCGATCACCGCGACAAGGCCGAACAAGGCGACCGGGGCGAGCGCCGCCGAAAAGGCGGGATAGGAAATGCCCGACAGCGCGCCGATGACCATGTTCTGCGGATTGCCCGTGATGGTGGCGACGCTGCCGCAGTTCGAAGCGGTGGCGGTGGCGATCAGATAAGGGATCGGATTGCGGTTGATAACGCGGGTAACGTGGACGACGATCGGCGCCATGACCAGGCAGATGGCGTCGTTGACCAGGAAGGCCGACAGCACGCCGGTGAGGAGCGTCACCATCACCAGCAGCATGAACGGTGCATGTGCGTGCTCGATGGCGATGGCGCCAAGACCGCGAAAGGCACCCGACACCTTCAGATGCGCCACGACGATCATCATGCCGAGCAGAAGCGTGATGGTGTCGAAATTTATGGCCCGGTAGGCATCCTCCATGCTGAGCGCGCCGATGGCGATCATCGCCGCGCCGCCAAGCAGCGCGATGCCTGCCCGGTCGAGCCGCAAGCCAGGTATGCGGCCGATTGCGACGCCGGCATAAGTCAAGATCAGGATCAGCAGTGCCGCGGCGCCGGTCAATGTCATCGGTAGAAGCCCTGCTCGATCTGTCCGCGCGCCGATGCCGGCCGCCCCGCGATTCACGTGATGCCAGCTTTAGCGCGATGTCGGCATCGATGCCAAACGGGGTACGTGGATTGCTGGCCGAGGGTGTTTGGAAAGCCGGACGGCGTGGCGCCGCTAACGCCGATAGAAGTCCGACCGCCGTTGCACCGCCTGTGGCGAAAACAGCTGCTCGACGGTTTGCCGCGCCTTCTGACCGACGGCCGACCGCAGTGCCGGGTCGGCTTTAAGCTCGGCCAGGATCCGTGCTGCCTGTTGCGTCGTTTCGAACAGGAAACCGTTTTCGCCATGCCTGATATGATCGGCGTAGCCACCATGCGAATGGCAAACGACCGGCAGGCCGCAGGCCATCGCCTCGAACACCACACGGCCGAACGTCTCCACATGCAAGCCGGTGCGATAATAGAAGACGTCGAGCGTCGGCAAAAACTGTTCGGCGGCAAATTCACCCTGCGGCAGGAGCTCGAGTTGCGTATGCGGCGCGAGCCTGTCCTTGAGCGGCATGCCGCCCTGAATCCGCACCGCATCGCCGTCGGCCAGCAATGCCTCATAGAGCGCCACATCGTCAGGATGATGCTTGTCCGCCGTATCGCGGCTCAGCCGCCCCACCGTGAACGGACCGTTTGGCCTTGCCTGCCGTGGCGAGAAGCGCTCGATATCGATGGGTGACGGATGCACGACGCCCTCAACCCGCAGCATGCGCTTCTGAAAGTCGGAGATCAGCACCAGTTCGGCACCGGGCCAACCCAGCAGGCGCGGTCTGCGTGTCGTCAGCGCGATGATCTTGGGATGAAAGGTGTTGAAGACATAGATCAGCCGGCGCGGTCGCGGGATCAGATAAGGCCACGTCTTGTTGCGCCAGTGCGCACCGAGAAAGACATAGGTGCCGCCAGCCGGCACATTGCGTGTTGCCGGCGAGACGCGGCGTATCGGAAATTCCTGCATCAGGTCTTCGGATACGCCCGACGAGGTTGCCCAGAGGCGCACCTGCGAGTCGGCGCTCAACAGCCGATACAACTCCAGGGTTTCGCGCTCACTGCCGCCAAACGGGTTCTGAAAGCCGTTGAATAAGTGGATCATGATCGCGGTGCTTATCGGGCCCGGGCGTTTGGCCATTCAATTCCCTGCATCCGCGGGCCGTGCCGTGCCCGCGGACCGCACGATCGAGGGACTCGAGAAAGCAGGACTGTTTCTGGCGATGCTCCATACATCACTTGCGCGGAGGAAGCACACAGACAGGTATGCGTCAAGGAAGCGGTCGGTGCCAGCCCGGCTGCGAGGCTGCTTTCAATGAACGGTGGCGGCGCTGAGCGGAGACGCTAGAGCGGCTTCCGCCGGATCGAAGCTGACCTGATCGCGTCCATTCGACTTGGCGGCATAAAGCCGTCTGTCGGCGGCGGAGAATATTGCCTCGTAGGTCGTCGGCCCGCTGAAGCTGGTGCCGCCGATGCTGACGGAAAGCGGACAGGACCGGCCATCGGGCGAAAAGTCCATTTCGCGTATCCGTCGGCGGATGCCTTCGGCAACCAGCCAGGATTGCGAGGGGTCGACGCCGGGAAGGAACACGCCGAACTCCTCGCCGCCGATCCGGCCGACGATATCGGTGCCACGCAGTTGGCCCTTGATCGCCTGCGCGATCAGTTTGAGCGCCTGGTCGCCACAATCATGGCCGAGGCGGTCGTTGATCGACTTGAAGTGGTCGGCATCGATGATCAGCAGCGCGCCGGTACGGGTCTCTTCCTGCTTGCGGGTTTGTTCGAGATAGGCCTCGACCAGCATCGAGAAGGCGCCGCGGTTCAGCACCGCCGTCAGGCTGTCCGTCGCGGCAATGACGCTGAGGTCGCGCTGGGCTATCGCCAGTTGGCGGATCTTCCACATCAGGAAAAACAGAAACGAGCCGCCGAGCACCAAGGGCAGCAGGAGGTCGGTCAGCTTGGCGCGCCAGACAGACTCGGGCGAAAGATAGGGGAAATTGAACGAATCGACGAAAAACGCCACGGCAATGAAGAATGCCGTGCCGGCGGCGGTGACGGCCATCACCCTGCCCCAGCTGGTGGGCGACAGGTCCAGCTTCATCCCTTTTTACTCCGTTAGCCGTCCCTACTATGACGTGCCAACGCAAACAAAATGATAAGACTTTCCTTTCAATTCGAGTTCAGGTGGCGACGAGACGAGATCAGGGGGCCGGGAGATGGAGCACGATCGCCAATAGGCGGCCGTGCCCCGATGGTTGGACGCAACTTGCTCACCGGATTTCGGACATGGAAATTCCGAAGTCAGCGGCTAGGCGCCGGCCCGACCGCCTCGGCGACGAAGGATGCCGCGATCAGGTCGTCGGCATCCAGTTGCAAGGAACCGTCGCCAGATCCCATGATGGCGGCGACTTTGTGAAAGGTTTGCATTTCATGGCCGGATATTTCGGCGTCTTGCATTCGGGCCCTGAGATCGGCGATACGCCGCCCCAAGGCTGGGGACGTTCCAATTTCACGTTTCGACATAGCCTTGTTTCTCCTCCACCAACCCGCGCTTGTTTTGCCCCACCCGTTCGCTTGCCCGCATGCTGCCTTTTATGAGGCTCCACGAATACAAGGCCCCGAACGCGTAGTTTTGGCCAAGGTTCCAACAGGGTCGGATCACGAAATAATTCCAGAGCCCTGCGCGGACCGGACCTCTGTTCGCCTTCCGGTAGACGGCGTGGCAGCACTGGCAAGTGACCGCGTGAGGTCATGCAATATAAGCCATTGAAATTATGGCGATCCCGACAGGATTCGAACCTGTGACCATCGGCTTAGAAGGCCGGTGCTCTATCCAGCTGAGCTACGGGACCGTCGGCCGGCCACGGCCGGCTGGATGCTTGGCGCCTGCGCCCTTCAGTGCGTCCAGGGCGTCCTGCGGTCATAGCGGAAATTCTCCGCATAGGAAATCTGGCGGCGCTTGGTCTCTTTCGGTTCCTCGACACGGAAGGCAAGCCCTTCCTTTTCGGCGTAGGCGACCGCTTCTTCGCGCGTGTCGAAGGTGAGCCGGATCTGGCTTCTCATGTCACCCGACGTGGTGTAGCCCATCAGGGGATCGATCTTCTTGCGCATCTCGGGGTCGAACTCCAGCACCCAATGGCCGGTCTTGGCCTTGCCGGACTGCATCGCGGTTTTGGCTGGACTGAAAATGCGCGCGGACATGGCCACCTCTTTGTTGGCAAGGCGGCATCGCCGCCCTCTTCGCCGTCATTACTGCGCATTGGCAGCGGCGGCAAGGTTTTTGCACTTGCCATGTACGACCGAAATGAATAGGCAACAGACCGTTCGGAGTGTAGCGCAGCCTGGTAGCGCATCTGGTTTGGGACCAGAGGGTCGGGAGTTCGAATCTCTCCACTCCGACCATTTCTCTTTAAAATGCGACACCGATGGCACCGAAGGGGTTTTGGCCCCTATCCGCGTGTCGCTATTTCATGCTCGCTTCCATCGCCATTGCCGGCTTAAGCTGCGGCAAACGGGGGTTTGCGGTGCTTGGGATCGATGCTTGGGTCTCGCTGTTCGGGCCGGCCTATTTTGCCTATGCGGGCGTGACGGTTCCGTTCATGGTGGCATGGGCGATCGCCTGTGCGGCCTTGGCGATGTGGAACAATCGCGAGAGCCGCAGGCTTGGCAGGCTCGCACCTGGCGTCGTCGCCTCCCGTTCGTGGGCAGCCAGCATCGGAATTTTTGTGCTGGTCGCCGCCTGCTATATCGCCGTGCACTCAGCCGTCTATCTGTTGGTCCGGTATTTCGTCAGAATGTGGCTGTGATTGGCCGCAAGCTCACCGCCAACAGTGCTACGTTGAGAGCACACCCTCGATATCGGTTTTCGAAAAATCGGCTCCGCCCTCCGCGCGGCGCACCAGTTCGGTCAGTTGTCCCTTGGCATCGGTAACGGATACCTGCATCGATTACTGCGCATGGACCAGTCTCTGGTCCAAGTTTCAATTGAGAAATAGACCGTCGAGTGGTCCGCTTGAAGAGTTTCGACGATGCTGGGCGGTCACTGTCGTCGGGGTGAATGTCCGCTGCGGCGCAACCGCTCGACGCATTTTGAACGCAAGCTCGCCGGGCGAGAACCCCAACCGCCTCATTCCCGGCGAGCCTACAACCTGATTTGGAACGCAATCAGGACCGGGGTCAGCCGGCAAGCTCACGCAGCAAGATGAGTGCCAGTTTTGTTTCCCAAAATGGGACTCTGGTCGAGACGGAGACCTCTGGAAACCTGAAGTCATCAAATCGCGAACTCGCCCTGCCCCTCGTCCATGGCATTGACGGTTTCGGCGGCCAATGCCCTGGTGATCGGCATCTTGCGCTCCAGCGCGGTACGATCCAGGCGCTCCACCACACGCATCGCGGTTGCCAGAGAACGCTCGATGCGCCGCACCAAATACTGCACGACATGCGGCTCGACCTCGACCTGGCGGTCGGCGAACAGCTTGGTGATGACACCGGCGAGCAGGAGATCATCGGGCTCATGGATCTCGACTGTCGCCGCCGCCTTGAGCCGCGATGCAAGATCGGGCAGCGATACACCCCAGGCCGAGGGAAAGCGGCGTGCGGTCAAAAGCAGCGTCGAGCCGGCGCCACGCACCGCATTGATGAGATGGAACAGGCCCAGTTCGTCGACCGCGCGTGCGTCGGCGTCATCGATCAGGGCCGGGCGGGCACCGAGATTTGCGATGCTGTCGCCAATGCGCCTGGCGTCGACAGTCACCGCCTTGGCGCGCGCACCCCAGATCGAGGCCAGATGCGTCTTGCCGGAGCCAGCTGGGCCTGCCAGCACCACCACCGGTGCTGGCCAATCCGGCCAGCGGTCGACCAGTGCGGCCGCCTGGTTGTTGGTGCCGGAGATGACCAGCTCATCACGCGAGTAACCGGTGCCATGGCCGAGATCGAGCGGCAACTGGCGTGGCGGGTCGGTTCGCTGCGCGGTCACTTCAGCGACGCGGTTGCGAGCGGTGGCCGCCGCCGCGATCGGCTGGCAGTGGCGGCGCGGGTTCTGTGGCATGGCCTTTGTAGAGCGGCGACTCAAGATAACGGGCGATGGCAAATCGCACCAGCACCGCAACCGCCGCTGAAGCCGGCACGGCAATCAAAAGGCCGACGAAGCCGAACAGCGCGCCGAAGGCGAACAGCGCGAACATCAGCCATACAGGATGCAGGCCGACGCTTTTGCCGACCAGCCTTGGCTGCAGGATGTTGCCTTCGATGAACTGGCCGATGAAGAAGACCACCGCAACCGCGACGATCATCGTCCAGTCCGGCCAGAACTGGACGAAGGCGACGCCGACGGCCAGCACCAGCCCGGTCAATGAGCCGACATAGGGAATGAAGGAGATCAGCCCGGCGAACAGGCCGATGAGGATGGCGAAGTTCAGCCCGGTCAGCGTCAGGCCGGTGGCGTACATGGCGCCCAGCACCAGGCAGAGCGTGCCCTGCCCGCGCACGAAGCCGGCTGTGGCGGTGTTGACGTCGCGCGCGATGGCGCGGACCGTGGCGACGTTGTCGCGCGGCACCCAGCTGTCGATGACCGCCACCATGCGGTCCCAGTCGAGCAGCATGTAGAAGGCCACGACCGGCGTCACCACGAACAGGCTGACCACCGAGACCAGGGCCACGCCCGAACTCCAGATCGAAGTGAAAACCGTGGTGAGCAGGCCGAAACCGGAGGTCAGCAGCGAGTTCAACCCATCGCGCAAGCCGTTGGCGTTGACGCCGAATTTCTGTTCAAGCCACTTCGGATCAAAGGAGGTGATCAGGCTCTGCAGCCGGGTCAGGTATTCCGGCAGCTTGCTGGCGAAATCGGCCATCTGCGTCGCCAGCACCGGGATGAGGATGACGAAGGCCAGCACCAGCACGATCAGGAAGGTGATGAGGATGACCACGGTCGCCATGAAGCGGCTGAGGCCGAGCCGCTGCAGACGGTCGGCGACCGGATCGAGGAAATAGGCAAGCACCATGCCGGCGACGAAGGGCAGCAGGATGTCGCTGAAGACATAAAGGAAGAGCGCCAGGATCGCGGCCCCCGCCAGCCAGAAGAATATCTGGCGGCGGAACGTGGAAGACGCCTCTGCCTCTGCCGCCGTCTCGCCTTCCGGCACGACCACAACCATCTGGCCGTCGTCGGCCTTGCCCAGCGCCGCCGCCTTGCGGGCGGCCGGCTTGCGGGCAGGCTTGCCGTCGATGGGCTTGTCAGCCTGATTTACCGCCTTCGCCATAGCCGCTCATATGCCTCAGCCAAGCCACGAGATAGGCCGCGGCCGAAGCCACGGTCAAGACCCCGGACAGCAATATGAGGCCTGGCCGCAGAGGGTCGAGGTGCACGGCAAAGGCGAGTTCGCCCAGCACAACCGCCGCCAGCACGATCTGGACGGCGGTATTCGCCTTCGACACCAAAAGCGGTTTCATCTCGACCGGATGGGCCATCGCCGTGGACAACAGGACCGCGCAGACGATCAACGCGTCGCGCGACACCATGGTGACGACCAGCCAGAGCGGCAACTGCCCGATGATGCCCATGACGACGAACACCGAAACCAGCAGCAGCTTGTCCGCGATCGGATCGAGATAGGCGCCGAACCTGGACTGCTGGTTGAACCGGCGGGCTATGAAGCCGTCGACGCCGTCGGAAATGCCGGCAACGACGAAGCCGGCAAAGGCCCAGTCCCAACGAGCCTGCAGCATGGCCAACACCACGGCAGGCACCAGGACAACGCGCAGCATGGTGATCAGGTTGGGGATGGTCAACGCATTGTCCCGCCGTATTATGCGTTGAGATAGATGAGGGCGATGGAGGGCCGAGGCAAGGGAGAGCCGGCTGGGCCAGCCGCAAGCACTGAGTGCGATGCCCCGGCTATCCACGCTTTTGTCGAGCCAAACGGAACCCGGTTCGGCCGTTATCCTTGCCCCCCGAAACCATTCATGCGAAGAGCCCGCAAACGAGCAGGGAAAATGCGATGAGCAAGCGCGACGCATCAAAGCGCGGAAACGGGCTCACCTATGCGCAGGCCGGTGTCGACATCGATGCCGGCAATCTCATGGTGGAGAAGATCAAGCCGCTGGTGCGCGCCACGCGCCGGCCGGGTGCGGATGGCGAGATCGGCGGCTTCGGCGGCCTGTTCGACCTGAAGGCGGCCGGTTTCACCGATCCGGTGCTGGTAGCAGCCAATGACGGCGTCGGCACCAAGCTCAAGATTGCCATCGAGTCGGGGAAACACGACACGATCGGCATCGACCTTGTCGCCATGTGCGTCAACGACATCGTCGTGCAGGGCGCCGAACCGCTGTTCTTCCTCGACTATTTCGCCACCGGCAAACTCGATCCCGATCAGGGTGCCGCGATCGTCGGCGGCATCGCGCAAGGCTGCCGCCAGGCCGGCTGCGCGCTGATCGGCGGCGAGACGGCGGAAATGCCGGGCATGTATCACGGCAAGGATTATGACCTTGCTGGCTTTGCCGTGGGCGCGGCCGAACGTGGCCAACTCCTGCCCACCGACGACATCGTCGAGGGCGACGTGCTGCTCGGGCTGGCCTCTTCCGGCTTGCATTCGAATGGTTTCTCGCTGGTGCGCCGCATCGTCGCCGCCAGCGGTCTGGCGTGGAACGATCCGGCACCGTTCAACGACGAGGCGACGCTTGCCGAGGCACTGCTCGAACCCACCCGCATCTACGTCAAGTCGATCCTCAAGGCGATCCGCAACACGCATGGCATCAAGGCGCTGGCGCACATCACCGGCGGCGGCTTTCCGGAAAACATTCCGCGCGTGCTGCCCAAGGATTTCTCGGCCGAGCTCGATCTCGAAGCCATCGACGTGCCGCCGGTGTTTTCCTGGCTGGCCAAGACAGGCGGCGTGGCGCCGGAGGAGATGATGCGCACCTTCAATTGCGGCATCGGCATGATTTTGGCTGTCGCTTCCGGTCAGGCGGCGCAGGTCGCGGCCGTGTTGCAGGAAGCCGGCGAGACGGTGACGCCGATCGGCCGCATCGTGCCGCGGCGCGACGCCGGCGTCATCTATCGGGGTTCGATCGGCCTATGAGCACGCAGAGAAAACGCACTGTTGTCCTGATTTCGGGGCGCGGCTCCAACATGACCGCGCTGATCGCGGCAGCCAACGATCCGGCCTTCCCGGCCGAGATTGCCGGCGTCATTTCCGACAAGGCGGACGCCGCCGGCCTCGGCATCGCCAAGGCACGCGGCATCGCCACCCAGGTCATTTCCCGCGCCGACCATGGCAGCAAGCAGGCGCATGACGCGGCGATCGACGCGGCACTTGCGGCCTTCAACGCCGACATCGTGGCGCTGGCCGGCTATATGCGCATCCTGACTCCCGGCTTTGTCCAGAAATGGCAGGGCCGCATGATCAACATCCACCCTGCCCTGCTGCCGGCCTTCAAGGGGCTCGACACCCATGCGCGCGCATTGGCCGCCGGCATCCGCATCCATGGCTGCACGGTGCATTTCGTCACATCCGAGATGGATGATGGCCCGATCATCGCGCAAGCGGCCGTGCCGGTGATGGTCGGAGACAATGCCGATACGCTGGCCGCCCGCGTGCTCAAGGCTGAGCACCGGCTCTACCCTCTGGCGCTTGGCCTGGTCGCCGATGGCAAGGCACGCATGGAGGCCGGGCATACGGTTCTTGCCCACTTCGCCGACGATGCCGACAACGGCACCTCGGTGGTGATGGCGCCCGATCCGCTGCGCGAGGAAGCCGACCTCGAGCATCTGGCGCGGATCACGCCCTGAGCGAAGAGCGCAGCGATGAAACAGCTGCTCCTGCTGCGTCACGCCAAATCGAGTTGGGACGACCCTGACCTCGACGATTTCGACCGACCGCTGGCGGAACGCGGGTTGAAGGCGGCCCGGCTGATCGGCCGCGAGCTTGCCGCGCGCGACTGGCTGCCGGATCAGGTGCTGGTCTCGCCGGCGCTGCGCACCCGCGATACCTGGCGGCTGGTGGCGGCGGAACTGCCAGTGCATCCCCGGGTCGCGTTTGCCGAGGCGCTCTACGATGCTGCAGCGGCGGATATTCTGAGTCAGCTACGCAAAGCGGACCCGTCGAGCGGCTGCCTGCTGGTTCTCGGCCACAATCCAGGCCTTGAGGAGCTGGCAAAACGGCTTGCCGGATCGGGATCGGAGGCGAAGGCGCGCAAGAGGCTCGAGAACAAGTTTCCGACAGCAGCCCTCGCGCGCTTCGTCCTTGAAGACGATTGGTCCGGTCTGTCGGCCGCCAGGCTGACACATAGCCTGCGGCCGAAGGACCTGAGCTAGAAGTCTGATGTCGCGGGTGCGGAAGATCAGACCCGCCGCACCCGCGACATCAGTTACCCCAGATGCCCTGGCCAGGCTCAGGCCAGTCGGTGGCGGGCTTGTCGGCGGTCTCGTGTTTAACTTTCAAAACAGGGGCATCTAGCCCGCGAAAAACATCGCCGGCCGCAGCCAAGCCGCATTTGCCTTGCGTTGCGATCGATACTATCGATCATCCGGGTCCGATTGCCGAATGGGATCGTCGATCGAGCCTTGGTGGCCGTTGAGACCGAAAGTGGGCGATGCTGGAACGGCAATAGACATGCGATTGCTGCTTGTGGAGGACAATCGCGAACTGGCGGACTGGCTGGGCAAGACCTTGCGCCAGGCGAACTATGTCGTCGACGTCGTCCATGACGGCGAGGATGTCGAGCACGCGCTTGCCGCCGGCGACCACGCGCTTGTCATTCTCGACCTTGCGTTGCCCCGCATGGGCGGACTGGAAGTGCTGCGCATGCTGCGAGCCCGCGGCAACCGGGTGCCGGTGATCATACTGACCGCCAATGCCAGTCTCGATGGCCGGGTCAAAGGCCTCAACGAAGGCGCCGACGACTATCTGCCGAAGCCCTTCCAGGTAGAGGAGCTCGAAGCGCGCATCCGCGTGCAACTGCGCCGCGCCAATGACCGGACGGCACCGGTCGTTGCCTGCGGAGACCTCGTCTTCGACACCAACACCAGGCTGTTCTCGCTCGGCGGCGAAACACTGGCCCTGACACCGCGCGAACATGCCGTGCTTGAACAATTGATGATCAAGGCGGGACGCACGGTGAGCAAAGCAGCACTGTCGGCGGCGATCTACGATTTCGAGACCGACGCCGATCCAAGCGCCATCGAGATCTATGTGCATCGTGTGCGCAAGAAGCTTGAAGGGTCGCGGGTCCAGATCACCACGTTACGCGGCCTCGGCTATCTCTTGCGCCATGACGACCGCGTGCCATGAGAACGCGCAGCCTGCGCCTGCAATTGCTGGCCTGGGTCGTGCTCCCTCTCGCCGGGCTTGCGGCCATCAATCTGTGGACCAGCCAGCGCAACGCATTGGCGACCGCCGATCTGATCACCGATCGCATGTTGGTCGGATCGGCACGAATGATTGCCGAGCAGGTCGCAATGACCGACGGGGTGATCAACGCCACAGTGCCGCCGGCAGCGCTCGAGATGTTCGACACGGGCGACCGCGACAGGGTCTACTACGGTGTCGAGGCAGCTGGAGGGCGGCTGTTGACAGGCTATCCCGGGCTGCCCAGGACACCCGGACGCCCCAGCATGGAAGCGACCTATCGCGACCAGACGCTGCGGCTGCTGACAATTACGCATGCGGTGGTCGGCGCCGGCGAAGACTCGCCGATATCCGTCACCGTCGGGGTCACGCTTTTCGGGCACGACGCGATGGTGCGGCATCTCTGGTTCAGCGCCTTCACCCAGCAACTGGCGCTGGTGGCGATAGCCGGCGTCTTCGTGCTGCTCGGCCTGCGGCGAGGGTTGACGCCGCTCATCCGGCTGCGCGATGCGGTGCGCTCACCGAAACGCAGCGAACTCGACCCCATCGAAGTCGCCGGTGCGCAGAGCGAAATCCGGCCGCTGGTCGATGCGCTCAACGCCTATATGGAACGGGTGCGGGCGCAGATGGCGGCGCAGCGCCGTTTCATCGCCAATGCCGCGCATCAATTGCGCACGCCGCTGGCGCTGTTGTCGACGCAAGCGAGCTACGCGCTGCGCGAAAACGCTGTCGATGCGCGCCGGGAAGCGCTCATCGCCCTGCAGGCAAGCTCCGCCCGGTTGGCGAGGCTGGCCGAACAGCTCTTGACCTTGTCGCGCGCCGAACCGGGCAGCCGGCGACCGCGCGCCGATCGCATCGACCTGACGCAAGCCGCGCGCCAAGTGCTGGAAACGCATGCGCCGAGGGCCATTGATCGCAACGTCGATCTAGGTCTCGATGAGACTGGCGCCGTACCGGTCATCGGGGACGGCACTATGCTGCGGGAGATGATCGTCAATCTCGTCGACAACGCCCTGCGCTACACACCGGCAGGCGGCACCGTCACCGTCAAGCTCGCCGCCGCCGGCGGCGAGGCCGTGCTGACCGTTACCGACGACGGGCCCGGCATACCTGCCGACGAGCGCGACCATGTCTTCGAGCGCTTCTATCGGCTGACCGGCGAGACCGACGAAGGCAGCGGCCTCGGGCTCGCCATCGTGCGCGAGGTGGTCGAAAATGCGAGCGGTCGCATCACCCTCGCGGATGGCGCGACCGGCGGCCTGGTGGTCGAGGTGCGCCTCCCGTTGGCCAGCGGCTAGGCTACCCGCTCGGATCTGCTTACTGCGTCTCGTGCAGCGGCTGCGGACGCCATTTCGCCAGCCGGTTCTCGACCATCGTCATCAGATATTCCGCGCCCAGCGCTACTACCATGATGATGACGATCGCGGCGTACATGCCCGCGGCGTCGAAGGAACCCTTGGCGATGTTGATCAAGAGCCCAATACCGTAGCGTGAGCCGACGAACTCGCCGACGATGGCGCCGATGATGGCGAAGCCGAAGCTGACATGCAGGCTGGCGAAGATCCAGCTCATCGCCGACGGCACGATCACCGAGCGGGTCAGCTGCCAGTCGGAGGCGCCGAGGATGCGGGCATTGGCGATCATCGCCCGGTCGGCCTCGCGCACGCCCTGGAAGGCGTTGTGGAAGACGACGAAGAACACCATGATGAAGGCCAGCGCCACTTTCGAAGCAAGGCCAAGGCCGAGGATCATGATGAAGATCGGCGCCAGCACCACGCGAGGGATGGAGTTGATAACCTTGATGTAGATGGAAAAAATGTCGGCGGCCATGCGGTTGCGGCCAAGCGCGACGCCGATGATGATGCCGGCAACCGAGCCCGTGACGAAGCCGAGGACGGACTCCTCCATCGTCACATACAGATGGTACCAGAGCGGCCCTTCGGACGTACCTTCCGTCATCCACTCATAGAGCCTCTGCGCGATCGCACTTGGCGTGGCGTAGAAGAACGGATCGATCCAGGCCTTGCGCCCGGCGATTTCCCAGGCGGCGAGGAAGACGATGAGGATGGCATACCGCCAGAAGATCACCGTGCGGCGGCGATGCTGCGCGGCCTTGGCGGCGGCGGCTTCTATTTCGGCGTCCGAGGTTCCCGGCCTGAAACTTCCTGCCCTGATGTCGATGGCGGCATCGGTCATTGTGTCCTCCCTCACGCGGCAGCGCGGGCGTAGCTGGTCTCGACCTCTTCCTTGAGATCGGCCCAGATGGTGCGCGAATAGTCGATGAAGCTTTGCTCGTAACGGATGTCGGCGACGACGCGCGGGCGCGGCAGGTCGATGGTGTAGACCGATTTCACCGTCGCCGGCCCGGCGGTCAGCACGTAGACTTTGTCGGCCAGCGCTATTGCTTCCTCCAGATCATGTGTGACGAAGACGACCGAGGCCCTGGCTTCGGACCACAGACGGAGCAGTTCCTCGTGCATGAGAACACGTGTCTGCACGTCGAGGGCGGAAAACGGCTCGTCCATCAGCAGAATCTCGGGCCCGTTGATAAAGGTCTGCGCCAAGGCGACTCGCTTGCGCATGCCGCCGGAGAGTTGGTGCGGATAGTGATGCTCGAAGCGCGCCAAGCCGACGCGCGCCAGCCAGTCGCGCGCCGCGGCGGTCGCTTCCGACTTGGCCCTGCCACGGAAGAGCGGCCCGGCCATGACGTTCTCGATCACCGTGCGCCATGGAAACAGCGCATCACTTTGAAAGACGAAACCGATGCGGGGATCGATGCCCTTGACGGGTGCACCCATGACCCGGACCTCGCCCGCGCTTGGGCTCGCCAATCCGGTGACGAGGTTGAGGGTGGTGGACTTTCCGCAGCCGGTCGGGCCGACGACGGCGACGAATTCGCCGCGCTCGACGGTCATGGTGAAATCACGGATCGCGGTCAGCGACTTGCCGGTGGGGGACAGGAAGCGGCGGCTGACATTGATCAGCTCAATTGCCGGTGCGCTGTTTTCTTGTGTCATGCTGGGCTAACTCCCGGTTCGAACGAAGGACCGCCGTCGGCCAAGGCCTCCGGGCGTGAAAACCAGACGATGCCGGCGCGAGGCGGTGCATCGCGCCGGCAGACGGGTCACTTCGCGTTTTTGACGAATTCCGTCGTGTAGGTCTTCGACAGGTCGATCTGCTTGCCTTGCAGTTCCTTCTTGAAGGCGGACAGCACAGTCAGCACCGTCTCGGGGCCGCCCTCGGGCATTATACCGTCGGCGGTGAACATCGCCTTGCCGTCATCAAGAGCCTTCACATAGCCTGCCTTGTCACCGACATAGTAGTCCTTCGGCATTTTGTCGGCGATTTCAGCGCCGCTATGGGTATTGATGAATTTCTGCGTCTTGACGAAAGCATTGGTCAGCTTCTGCACCACATCCTTGTGGGCCTCGACCCAGTCCGTCTGCATGTAAAGAGAGGCGGCCGGGTATGTGCCGCCGAGCGCGGCTTTGGTGCCTTCTATCGTACGCATGTCGACAAGGACTTTCGCTTCACCCGTCTTGAGGAGCCGGGTGATGGTCGGTTCAGTCGTCATACCTGCCTGGATCTTGTCCTGTTGCATCGCGGCGATGAACGTATCGCCGGCGCCGACGGGGATTGAGGTGAATTCACCTAGCTTCAAGCCGTTCTTCACGGCGAGGTATTCAGTGAGGAAGTTCGTCGAGGAGCCGAGGCCGGTGACACCAAGGCTCATGCCCTTGAAATCGGCCGGTGACTTGATTTCAGGATGCTTCGTCGAAACCAGTTCGACCTCGCCAGGCGCCTGGCTGAACTGGACAATGGACTCGACGAATTTGCCCTTGGCCTGGAGGTCGATGCAATGGTCGTAGAAACCGACAACGCCTTGCACGGCGCCGGCCAGCATCTCGTTTTCGGCATCGACGCCGGCCGGTTCGTTCAGCAACTCGACGTCGAGACCCTCGTCCTTGAAATAGCCCAGGGCCTCGGTGAGCTTGGCGGGCAGATAGATCTGCTTTTCGTAGCCACCCACCATGATGGAAATCTTTTCGTCGGCCGCCGATGCCACTGCGGCGCCGGTGGCGGTGATGGCAAGCGTCAAGGCAGCGGTGCGCAAGGCACGCTTCGAGATGAAACCGGTCACAAAACTTCCTCCATTTGGGCGGCGGGCTGTGAAGCCGCGCCGCATTCCTCCCTCGCCGACCGTCGCGGGTCGGACATGCGGTGACACCGCAAAACCGTCATGACATGCCCAAGCTTTCAGCTGGCTTTCAGCCGCAAGGCAAAAACGTTCGCAGCGTCACGCCCGAGCGCTCTGCCCCAGCACGTCGCGCATGTCGTATTCGCCGGGAGCGCGGCCCGCCACCCAGAGTGCCGCGGCGATGGCGCCGCGTGCAAACATGATGCGGTCGCCAGCCGAATGCGACACGGTGACGGTCTCGCCCTCGGCGCGGAAGCTGACGCTGTGCTCACCGACGATGCTGCCGCCGCGCGCCACCGCGAAGCCTATCTCGCCCGCCGGCCGCGCGCCGGTGACACCATCGCGGACGCGCCTCGCAACCGTGTCCAGCCGGACGTCGCGTCCGCCGGCAACCGCCTGCCCCAGCATCAGCGCCGTGCCCGAAGGCGCGTCGATCTTGTGGCGATGATGCGCCTCGAAAATCTCCGCATCCCAGTCGTCGGGGTCGAGCGCCCGCGCCGCCTGTTCGACCAATCCGACCAGCATGTTGAGCCCGAGCGAGAAGCTGCCGGAGCGCACGATGGCAATGGCTTTCGCGGCATCGGCGATGGTGGCTATCTCGGCGGTCTCGAAACCCGTCGAGCCAATCACCAAGGCTGGCCCGCCCCTTTCGGCACACAATCTGGCCAGTTCCGCGGAGGCGGCCGGCGTGGTGAAGTCGACGACCACGTCGGCCATGGCAATTGCCTCGTCGCGGCTCACCAGCCCATCGCCGACACTGCCCGGACGGTGAAAGCAGCCGGCGAGCGCCAGACGCGCATCGGCCCGCACCGCATCCGCCATCTGGCGACCCATGCGGCCGAGAGCGCCAGAAATGGCGATCCTGGTCGGCGGCTGCGGCATCGGCTCCTGCTATTTCCACATGCCGCGCATGCGCGCGCCGATGTCGACGCGCACCTCCGGCCGAGGCGCCCTGCCCTGCGCCGCTTGCGCGGCCGGCCACGAAAGCTGCTGGAACGCGGCGAGGATGGAGGCCGGAATGAAACGGGTGCGCGAGGCGTAGACATGGCGGTCGCCGCGTGCCGCCTGGCCATGCGGAAAGAAGCGCTGTGGCATGACGAGGTTGAGACTGTCCTTGGCCCGTGTCATCGCCACGTAGAGCAGCCGTCGCTCCTCCTCGATATCTTCCTTGGTGCCGACACCGAGATCGGCCGGAATGCAGCCGTCGACCGTGTTCAGCACGAACACGTTCTTCCACTCCTGGCCCTTGGCCGAGTGGATGGTCGACAGGATCAAATAGTCCTCGTCGCGGTGCGGAGGGCCGGCCTGGTCGCTGGTTGCATCCGGCGGATCGAGCGTCAGCTCGGTCAGGAAGCGTTCGCGCGAAGCATAGCCCGAGCCGATTTGCTCGAGTTGCAGCAGGTCGGCGCGGCGCGTGATCGCGTCCTCGTGGATGCGCTCCAGATGCGGTTCGTACCACAGCCTGATCTGTTCGAGATCGGCCGGCCATTTGGCGCCGGCGCGCAAGCCGGAATAGAGCGAGACGAAGCCGGGCCAGTCGTCCGCGGCACGCTGCGGCGGACGCCAGCCGGCCAGGCCCATCGCCTCGTCCAGCGCCGACGTCATGGCCTCGACGATCTGCGCGGCGGCGGAAGGGCCGATGCCGGGAAGAAGCTGCAGCACGCGAAAGCCGGCGACACGATCGCGCGGATTTTCGGCAAAACGCAGCACCGCCAGCACGTCCTTGACATGCGCGGCATCGAGGAATTTCAGGCCGCCGAACTTGACGAAGGGAATGTTGCGCCGCGTCAGCTCGATCTCCAGCGGCCCGCTGTGGTGCGAGGCGCGAAACAGCACCGCCTGTGACTTCAGCGCGGTACCGACCTCGCGCTCGGCGAGGATGGTGTCGCAGACGAAGTTCGCTTGCTCGACCTCGTCGCGCACGGTCACTAGTCTTGGCTTATCGGCGGATTTGCGTTCCGACCACAGGTTCTTGGTGAAGCGCTCCGAGGCTTCGCCGATGACCGCATTGGCAGCCGCCAGAATGGTCTCGGTCGAGCGATAGTTGCGCTCCAGCATCACCACATCGGCTGTCTGCGCGAACTGTCTGGGGAAGTCGAGAATGTTGCGCACTTCGGCGGCCCGGAACGAATAGATCGACTGCGCGTCGTCACCGACGACCGTCAGCCCGGCACCGTCGGGTTTCAGCGCCATCAGGATCGAGGCCTGCAGCCGGTTGGTGTCCTGATACTCGTCGACCAGCACATGGTCGAACCGTCCGCCCAGATGCGTGGCGATTTCAGGCTCGGCCGTCATCTGCGCCCAGTAGAGCAGCAAATCGTCGTAATCGAGCACATTCTGCGCCTGCTTGGCGTCGACGTAACCGGCAAACAATTGCTTGAGCTGCTCGGCCCAGCCGGCGCACCAGGGGAAGGCAGACCCTAGTACCTCACCCAGCGGCGCCTGCGCGTTGACGGCGCGCGAATAGATGGCAAGGCAGGTGCCTTTGGTCGGAAAGCGCGCCTCCGTCCTGGAGAAACCGAGTTCGTGGCGCACGAGATTCATCAGGTCGGCGGAATCCTCGCGATCATGGATGGTGAAGGCCGGATCGAGGCCGATCTCCAGCGCATAATCCCGCAGCAGCCGGGCGCCGATGCCATGAAAAGTGCCGGCCCAGGTCAGCGCGTCCGTGATCACCGCGGCGTCGCGGCCGAGCACTTCGCCGGCGATGCGCTCGACACGTCGCGCCATTTCGGAAGCGGCGCGCCGCGAAAACGTCATCAGCAGGATGCGGCGCGGGTCGGCTCCCTTGACGATCAGGTGGGCGACGCGGTGCGCCAGCGTGTTGGTCTTGCCAGAGCCGGCGCCGGCGATAACCAGCAGCGGGCCTGCAATCTTGCCGTCGCCATGTTCGACCGCCTGGCGTTGGGCGTCGTTCAGCCGGGCAAGATAAGCCGGCTGGACGGTCTGTTCCAAAAACGTCGAATCATGGGCGGCGAGGTTCATCGCCCATCAAGCATCGTTTCCGCTTTGTTCGCAACAGAGAAGCAACTCCGCCGATATAGCGGGAGCAATCAGCGCTTCGGGTCAACGCCCATCGACGCCGACTGCCGGCGCAGCGCCTGGCGGTCGTTTGCGGGCGCCGGCAGCAAGAGCGGATCGACACTGTCGGGAACCTCGTCGATCATCTTGCGGGCGAGACGGTAAGTGACAAAGGCCAGCGTGCCAACCAGAAGCAAACGGATCATGCGGCGGTCCTCCTTCGCTGGGTCAACCTGAGGCGGGGGATTTTGTTCCCTCGGAGCAATCGTGCAACCAAACCGACACCACCTCGTTCCGCGGGTGGAGGAAGGAGCCATGAAAAAGCTGGGACTGATCCTCGCGCTGGTGACTTTGGGTCTCTCGGCCTGCGACAACAAATTGCCGCCGACAAAGGCAACTGGGGCCGATCAAGATCTCGCCATTCCTGCCGTGAACAATGCCATTGCCAGCCAGTGAAAAACGATGGCGGGATCTTCAACGCATTGCCGCGATGTATTCATCGATACGCTCGAGGCGGAACTTGGCATTGCGCAACTCGGGGCCTGCGTCCTAGCGCAGCTGTCGTGTCCGCGCCGAGGCGGCGGTCAAATCTTGTTCGAGTTGAGCGATGCGGGCGCGCACCCGCCGTGCTTCATCCTCACGCACCGCCTTTATCCAGCTCCGCCCGCGCATCCTGAACCCGTAGCACCCAAAAACGTGCCACAGCCATGACAGCAAAACCCTAACTTCCGCCAAGCGCGAGCGCTCTAACTTTAAAATCTAATTTAGCGCAGAGGGAAGAAGGCCGGCGCCGCTTGGGAGGTAATCTGATAGCGCCGGCCAGGCGGATATCAGGTCCGCCGCGTGAGCGAGGCTAGCTGAGTCTTGCCGCAGCGTCATGCGAGATCAAGTATTTCGGCCTTCCCGGGCGTTTTTCCCCCGGTAAATGCCGCGAAAAGCGCCCGTGGATTTCAAGTCGCAAGCCGCTGCCTGGCGATGGCGACATGGAAATTGGCGCCGAACAACAGCCCGTCATCGTTGAAGTCGTAGCTGGAATTGTGAAGCGGTGCCGAGGCCTCGCCGTTGCCGAGGAAGACGAAGCAGCCCGGCACGTGGTCGAGGAAGCGGGCGAAATCCTCCGACGCCGTCATCGGCTCGCGGGCGACCGCGATATTGCCGCGTTCGAAAACAGTCCCGGCGGCGGCAAAGGCCGCGTCGACCAGCTCGGCATCGTTGCGCAAAGGCACGAATTCCCTGGTGTAGTTGACCTCGGCGGCAACATTGTAGGCGGTAGCGATGCCTTCGGCGATGATGCGCATCTGGCATTCGATCTCGGCGCTGACCTCGGAGCGGAAGCTGCGCGCGTCGCCAAGGATGCGGGCAAGGCTCGGCAGTGCGTTGCGGGTGCCGTCGGTGATCAGTTCGGTCACCGAAACCACTGAAATGTCGGCCGGACTCAGCCGGCGCGAGACGATGGTCTGCAGGTTGGTAACCAGCGCACAGGCGGCGACCAGCGTTTCCTGACCCGAATGCGGCCGCGCAGCGTGGCCGCCCAATCCCCTGAGCACGATCTCGAAGATGTCTTCGGCCGACATGACCGGGCCGACGCGGGTCTCGAAATGTCCGATCGGCAAGCCCGGCATGTTGTGCAGGCCAAAGATCTCGTCGAAGGGAAAGCGCTGTATCAGGCCGTCGTCGAGCATCGCCAACGCGCCCTTTCCCCATTCCTCCGCCGGCTGGAAGATGAAGCGCACGATGCCGTCGAACCCGCCCTCCTCGGCTAGGAGCTTGGCCGCACCGAGCAGCATCGCCGTGTGGCCGTCATGGCCGCAGGCATGCATGATTCCGGGATTGCCGGAGCGGTATGGCGCGGCCGATTGCTCTGATATGCGCAGAGCATCCATGTCGGCCCGCAACGCGATCGCGCGGTTGCCGCTGCCGCGCTTCAAAGTCCCGACGACGCCGGTGCCGCCGACACCCTCGGCGACATCGTCCAGGCCGAATTCGCGCAGCTTGGCGGCAACGAAGGCCGCGGTGCGCTCCTCCTCGAAGCCGAATTCAGGGTGCGCGTGCAGATCATGCCGCCACCCTGTCATCTCCAGCTTCAGCACATCACGATCGATTTCAGCCATTGCCTGATACCTCCGGATCCGCAAGGTGGGCGACGATATCAAGCAGGATGTTGGCGCCGGCGACAAGCTCGGCATCGGCGGTATGTTCGCGCGGATTGTGGCTGATGCCGCCGGCGCTCGGCACGAAAATCATCGCCGCGGGCGCGAGCCGCGCCATCATCTGCGCATCGTGGCCGGCGCCTGAGGTCATGCGCTTCGATGCGTACCCGCGCTTTTTCGCGGCAGTCTCGATCAATTCGACAATGCTGACATCGAAGATCACCGGCTCGAAGCGGGCCAGCCGCTCGATCGAGATAGTGACGCCATCGTCGGCCGCGAGGTCCTCAAGAAACGCGGCGAGTGCGGCTTCCTCGGCTTGCAGGCGATGCTCGAAAGGGTCGCGCAGGTCGACGGTGAAGACGGCGCGGGAGGGAATGACATTGATGGCGTTTGGCTCGAAACGCATCGTGCCGACCGTTGCAACGGTCGGTGTGTTCGAGGCCTTGGCGCGGTCGTGCAGGAACGTGACGACACGCGCAGCCGCATGCCCGGCGTCATTGCGCATCGACATCGGCGTGGTGCCGGCGTGGTTGGCGACGCCGTCTATGGTGATGCGCTGCCAGGAGATGCCTTGCAGGTTTTCCACAGCACCGATCGGCACGCCTTCGCGTTCCAGAACCGGGCCCTGCTCGATATGCAATTCGAGATAGACATGCGGCTTGAGGAAGCCCGGCTCCTCGTCGCCGGCATAGCCGATGCGGGCCAGTTCCTCTCCCAGCACGCTGCCGTCGGTGCCGACGGCCGCCAGCGCCTCGTCGATACCGACGCCGCCGGCATGGACCAGTGAACCCATCATGTCGGGGGAAAAGCGAACCCCTTCCTCGTTGGTGAAGGCGGCGACCGCGAGCGGGCGCGACGGGACAAGAGCCGACGCCTTCAGAGTCTCGATCACCTCCAGCCCGGCGAGCACGCCGTAGGAGCCGTCATAGATGCCGGCATCGATGACGGTATCGATATGCGAGCCGATGAGGATCGGCGCATGGCCGGCATTCTCCGACACCTGCCAGACGCCGAAGATATTTCCCATGCGATCGATGGCGATTTCGAGACCGGCCTCGCGCAGCCAGCCGACGAAGCGGTCGCGACCCAGCCTGTCGGCGTCGGAGGCGGCCAGCCGCACCAATCGGCCCTCGCCATCACGACCGATGCCGCCGAGCTCGAGGATGCGGCCAAGCAGCCTTTGTGCGTCGATCGAGGTCATTGCATCGATCAAGGTCATTGGATCGATCAAGGTCATGGCGTCGCTCCAGAAAGCACATTACCGGCAAGCACATCCGCCGGACTCATGCCGACGAGTTCGGCATAGCGGTGGGGATCTGTCGCGCCTTCGGTGTTGACGACCAGCACGCGCGAAGTGGCGTCGAGGCCAAGCTCGGCCTTATGATCGGCCATCGCCCGGATCAGCCCGGCAAGGCCGACGCCGCCGCTTTCACCGGCGACGATGGCCGGATCGTTGCCGGCCGGGCGTGCCAGCCGCCGCATCACGGCGATGGCTTCGTCCTCGTCGACGGTCATGAAGGCATCGGCGACGCGTGCCAGCACGCGCCAGGCGACCGGCGAGGCCTCGTAGCATTCGAGCATCGCCATGACTGTCGCCTCGCCATGCGTGATCTTGATCGGATGCCCGGCCTTGGCGGCGCCGAAAACACAGGCGGCACGGGCGGGTTCCACCACCGTGAAAACCGGCCTGGCTTCGCCAAGCACTATGGCGAGATGGCCGGCGACCGCCGCCGCGATGCCGCCGACGCCGGCCTGCACGAAGACATGGGTCGGCGGTTCGGAGATCTGGCCCAGCGCCTCGCGCACGATCGCCGTGTAGCCCTGCATGACGAGGCCCGGAATGCGTTCGTAGCCCGGCCATGACGTGTCGGAAACCACCGTCCAGCCTTTCTCCGCGGCAACGCGCGCCGCCTGCCTGACCGAATCGTCGTAATTGCCGTCGACGCGGATCATCTCCGCCCCATAGCAGGCGATGGCCGCGACGCGCCCGTCGCTGACACCGGCATGGACAAAGATCGCTGCCTTTGCGCCGACAAGCTCGGCGCCTTGCGCGACGGAGCGGCCATGATTGCCGTCGGTAGCGCAAGCAACCGTCATGGTCGCCGCGACCGACCGGACCTCGGGCCGATCGAGATCGCCGACATCGACGGAGCGGCCGAGCCGCTTGCTTGCCTCCTCCAGGACCAGACGGAAGACCGCATAGGCGCCGCCCAGCGCCTTGAAGCTGCCTAGGCCGAGGCGAAAGCCCTCATCCTTGACATGCAAGGTGCCGAGACCGAGTTCGCCAGCCAATGCCGGCAGGGCGTGCAGCGGCGTCGTCAGGTGATTGTCACGGCAGGCAAGGAAACGCTCGACAGTATCCGCCCCGGCGATGCCGACGGTTTCGGCATCGGCCTCGTCCAGCGGCTGGCGATGCAAGGCATGGCGATTGGGCAGGAACATTGGCGGCTCTCCTTGGCGTCGTCCAAGAGAAGATATTGCAAACCCTGCGCAAAAAGCGCCGTATTTTGGCTCTCGAAATGCAAGTTTGTTTCGTCAGGATAACAATGTCTCGGTGGCCAGCCTCACTCGACAGCTTCGATCTGGCCATCCTTGCCATCCTGCAGCGGGACAACACGACGCCGCAACGGCTGATCGGCGAGGCGGTGAACCTGTCGGCGCCGGCGGTGCAGCGCCGCATCAACCGCATGGAGCAGACCGGCGTCATCGCCGGCAATGTCGCCATTGTCGAGCCGGCGGCCGTCGGCCAGCCAATCACTATCTTCGTCGAGGTGGAGCTCGAGAGCGAACGCACCGAACTGATCGACGAGGCCAAGCGGCAATTCTCGGCGGAGCCGCAAGTTCAGCAATGCTATTATGTCACCGGCGAGGCCGACTTCATCCTCGTCATCACCGTGGCCGACATGGGTGCCTACGAGGCGCTGACGCGAAAACTGTTCTTCGGCAGCGACAATGTGCGGAAGTTCCGCACCTTCGTCGCCATGGACCGCGCCAAGGTCGGGTTGACGGTGCCCCTGCCTGGATGAGCCGGTGGCACCCTTGCCACGTTTCTGACATTCTGGATCGCCAATTGGAGGGGAGGCGCGCATGGACGAAACCACGAAAGTCGCGATCATCGGTGCCGGGCCGGCGGGCCTGGCGGTTGCCGCGTGTCTTCGCCAGGCCGGGCAGGATTTCGTCATGCTCGAAAAGGAGCAGCAGGCCGCGACAGCCTGGCGGCGTCACTATGACCGCGTGCATCTGCATACGACCAAGCGTTACTCATCGCTGCCCTTCGTTCCCTTCCCAAGGGATTATCCGCGCTATGTGCCGCGCCACCTCGTGGTCGAATATCTCGACGCCTATGCAAAACGCTTCGACCTGGAGCCCCGTTTCGGCGAAACGGTGCGGGCGGTCGCCCGGGAGGNTGCCCTTCGTTCCCTTCCCAAGGGATTATCCGCGCTATGTGCCGCGCCACCTCGTGGTCGAATATCTCGCCGCCTATGCAAAACGCTTCGACCTGGAGCCCCGTTTCGGCGAAACGGTGCGGGCGGTCGCCCGGGAGGGCCGCGGTTGGCGGGTGGAATCGACCTCCGGCGCCTTACGCGCTTCGCATGTGGTGATCGCGTCCGGCTACAATGCCGAACCCTTGCTGCCCAGATTTGCCGGCCTCAACGCCTTCAAGGGCAAGACGCTGCACAGCGCCGACTATCGCAACGCCGCGCCTTTTGCCGGCCAGCAGGTGCTGGTGGTCGGCATGGGCAATACCGGCGCGGAGATTGCGCTCGATCTGGTGGAAGGCGGCGCCCGACCGACGATCTCGGTGCGCGGCGGCGTTCACATCGTGCCGCGCGAACTTTTTGGCGTGCCGATCCAGATGGTCGGTATGGCGACGCGGCTCGGGCCGCGGCGCATCAACGACGCGCTGTTCCCCGTCATCCTCGATCTGGTGCTGGGAAGGCTGGAGAAGTTTGGGCTCAGACGGCCGAAGCAGGGATTGCTGCAGCAGATCGCCCTTGCGTCGCGCATTCCGGTGATCGATGTCGGCACCATCGGCAAGATCCGGGAAGGTGCGATCAAGGTGGCGCCCGACATCGCCGAAATCTCGGAAAGCGGTGCGCGTTTTGCGGACGGCAAGCACGGCGAATTCGACGCCATCCTCTTCGCCACCGGCTACCGGCCAGGCTATGCCAGGTTCCTCGAACCCGGCGCGGAGCCCGGCCCCAGCGGCGTCAATGCCCGAGCTTCGGATCTCGGCCTCTATCTGGTCGGCTTTCACAATGCGGTCACCGGGCTGTTGCGCGAAATCGGCATCGAAGCCCAGGCGGTCGCCGACGACATCCGCCAGCGGCAAAACAGGAAAAAGGTGGCCGAAACCCTGCCGGTGTGATCCCAGACCGCGCCCTCAATCCACCGCGGGCGATGTCCTGAGCATCATGCCGGCGATCTCCTTCGTCAGTTTGGCGGCGACAAGCGCCGTCATGTTGGAGAGGTCTTGGCTCGGATTGTATTCAACGATATCAGCGGCAACGATCGGCTGGTTGATGCCTTGAATCAGGTTGATGACCTGCCGCGTCGACAGGCCGCCGGGCTCGCGGTGGGAGACGCCGGGCGCAAAGGCTGGATCGAGCCCGTCGAGATCCATCGAGATATAGACCGGCGTCTTGAGATCAAGCGACAGGCTTTCGCCGAAATGAGCGGCCTCCACGGCCTCGACGCCGAAGCGCTTGAACTGATCACGGTGATGGTCGTTCACGGTGCGCAGGCCGATCTGGATCAGTCGGTCGGCTAGCCGTTCCTCCATGATGCGCGCGAATGGCGAGGTGTGCGAACGCGGATTGTCACCGTAGGTATGATAAATGTCGGGGTGAGCATCGATATGCACGATCGTCAGGCTCGGGTGGCGACGGCGCACCGCGCGCAGCACCGGCCAGGAGATCGCATGGTCGCCGCCAAGGCTGATCAGCGGGTGGCCAGCGTCCAGGGCGCGACCGACTTCGCTTTCGATGCGCTGCCAGGGATCGCCAGGTTTGTCGAAGTCGATGTCGCCATGATCAACGAAGCGGCCGGTCAGGTCGAAGCCGGTCTCGCTCCATGAGGAGTAAGCATCGCTGGTGAGTTCGCGCCTGATGAGCGGCGCCGCCTTGGCCGCACCCTGGAGGTAGGACGAATTCTCGTCATGCGGTATTCCCAGAAGCGAAATCGCGCCTGCCATCGACACT
Organism: Mesorhizobium sp. LNHC229A00; assembly: GCF_000502415.1. NCBI lineage: Bacteria > Pseudomonadati > Pseudomonadota > Alphaproteobacteria > Hyphomicrobiales > Phyllobacteriaceae > Mesorhizobium > Mesorhizobium sp. LNHC229A00. The sequence continues at coordinate 77,357 of NZ_AYWQ01000010.1, read as the reverse complement.
CTCCCATTCCGACGGACAAATTGACATCAGGCGCAATCGATACTCGCGGCCGCTATGCACTCAGCTCTTGCGCCCGGCGCAGCCAGACCTTGTTGTCGTGAAAGGCAGCGCCGCCGTAGGGTGCCGGGGCGTCGGCGCCGGTCAGCACATTGATGCCCTCGCCGCGCTCATGCGCGCTGTTCGGCCAGATACCTTCGGCGATCACGACACCGCGCTTGACGCCGCCGAACAATCTGGCGTGCAGCACCACCTCGCCGCGCGTGTTGCCGATTTCGACACGGTCGCCCTCGGCCAGCCCTAGAGCCGCCGCGTCATCGGGATGCAGCAGGAGTTCCGGGCGGCCCTCCTTGGCCTTCGACACCGGTGTTTCGGAAAAGGTCGAGTTGAGGAAGTTGCGCGCCGGCGAGGTCGTCAGCCGGAACGGATGGGCTTCGTCAGCCACCTCGATCAGGTCGACATGATCGGGAAATTCGGGCAATCGCACCACCGGGCCGAACAGGCCCATGCTCTTCGGCGGCCGGTTGGGAGCCGCCTGGCCGGTCCAGTCGGCGCGAAAACGGAATTTGCCATCCGCATGGCCAAAGCCCCGGATGAAATGCGCCGTGTCGAAATCCGGCTGCAGATCAATCCACTTCTGCTCTTCCAAGCTGGCGAAGCTGCCCAAGCCGCGCTTGCCGAGGATGATGTCGATATGCTGCTGCTCGGTCAGCCCGAAGCCCGGCCTGTCGGCGACACCAAGGCGCCCGGCCAGTTGCTCGATGACGAAATGGTTGGTGCGCGGCCCTTCCGGCGGTTCGATCAGCTTGGGGCCGCAGGTGATGTGCTGGTTGCCGCCACCCTTGTAGATATCGTCATGCTCGACAAACATAGTCGCCGGCAGCAAGACGTCGGCCAGCTTGGCCGTGTCCGTCATGAACTGCTCGTGCACGCAGGTGAACAAATCGTCTCGCAGGAAGCCCTGCTTCACCAGCCGCTGCTCGGGCGCGACATTCACCGGATTGGTGTTCTGGATCAGCATCGCCGTCACCGGCGGTCCGCCATAGAGCGCGTCACTGGCGCCGGTCAGCACCGGGCCGATGCGGGAATGGTCGAGATAGCGGATCGAGGGATCGCGCATGCGCGTGCCCTCCAGCACCTCCTGGTTGAGCTTGAAGATGCCGGAATTGGAATGGAAGGCACCGCCGCCCTCATACCGCCAGGCGCCGGTGACGGCGGCGATGCAGGACGCGGCATGCATGTTGACGGCGCCGTTGCGCTGGCGGGCAAAGCCGTAGCCGAGGCGAAAATAGGTCTTTTTCGTCGTGCCGACGAGGCGCGCGAAGGTCTCGATCTCGGCGACCGTCAAACCAGTGATATCAGCCGCCCATTCCGGCGTGCGGGTAACGAGATGCGCCTCCAGGCCCTTAGGATCGTCCGTGTATTTCTGCAGATAGGCGCGGTCGGCCAGGCCTTCGCGAAACAGGACATGCATGACGGCACAAGCGAGCGCGCCGTCGGTGCCGGGCTTCAGGACCAGACCGATGTCGGCCTGCTTCATCGTCGCATTCTCATAAACGTCGATGACCACGATCTTCGCGCCGCGTTCCTTGCGCGCCTTGATGGCGTGGGTCATCACATTGACCTGCGTGACCACGGCGTTGGTGCCCCAGATCACCACGCAGTCGGATTTCGCCATCTCGCGCGGGTCCGGTCCTCGCAGCGCGCCTGCCCCCATCATCCAGCCGGTCCAGGCGAGATTGGTGCAGATCGAGCCGAAGAAGCCCGAGTATTTTTTTGCGTGGCGCAACCTCTCGATGCCGTCGCGCTGCACCAGCCCCATCGTGCCGGCATAGTAATAGGGCNCGCCTTGATGGCGTGGGTCATCACATTGACCTGCGTGACCACGGCGTTGGTGCCCCAGATCACCACGCAGTCAGATTTCGCCATCTCGCGCGGGTCCGGTCCTCGCAGCGCGCCTGCCCCCATCATCCAGCCGGTCCAGGCGAGATTGGTGCAGATCGAGCCGAAGAAGCCCGAGTACTTTTTCGCGTGGCGCAACCTCTCGATGCCGTCGCGCTGCACCAGCCCCATCGTGCCGGCATAGTAATAGGGCCAGACCGTCTCCGAGCCGTACTTCGCTTCGGCCGCGTCGAATTTCTCGGCGATGAGGTCGAGTGCGGCCTCCCAGCTCGCTTCCTGCCAGACGCCCTCGCCCTTGGCGCCCTTGCGCACCAGCGGCTTCAGCAGCCGATCGGGATGATGGACGCGGTCGGCATAGCGGGCGACCTTGGCGCAGACGACGCCCGACGTGTAGCTGTTGGCCTTCGCGCCATGGACCCGGCCGATGCGGTTGCCGTCGAGCAGTTCGACCTCGAGAGCACAGGTCGACGGGCAATCATGCGGACAGGCCGAATGGCCGATGCGGAGGTTGGCGTGCTGGTTCATGGGAGCAAACTACCCGTTTACGACGGTCAGGTGTAGGGCCAGATAGCGCCTTCCCTCCTCCCTTGCGGAGAAGGTGGATCGGCGTGATAGCGCCGAGATGTTGAGGGCGTCTTAGCGGATGAGACGCTGGCGTTCCCTGGCATACCCTTCATCCGACCTCGCTTCGCGAGGCCACCTTCTCCCCCAACGGGAGAAGGAGAAGCGCTCATCCTACTCCGCCGTGCCTTGCTCATATTCGGCCGACATGGTCAGCCATTTTTCCTCGTGGCCTGCCAGCGTCTGCGCAAGCTGCGAGCGCTCCTTGGCGAGCCGCGTCGCGGTCGAGGGATCCTTTTCGTAGACCGCCGGATTGGACAGCTCGTCCTCGATGCCATCGATGCGTTTGCGGATGCGATCCATCAGCGCTTCGGTGGCGCGGATTTCCTTGGCCAGCGGCTCAAAGGCGGCGCGGCGTGCGGCCGCGTCGCGGCGTCGGTCGGCTTTTGAAGCCTTGTCCGCTTCGCGCTTGCCACGGCGGTCGCCGGAGACGCCGGTGACCAGCGTCTTGTAGTCCTCCAGGTCGCCGTCATAGGGATTGACCGCACCGTCCTTGACCAGCCACAGCCTGTCGGCGGTCGCTTCCAGCAGATGGCGGTCGTGCGAGATCAGGATAACGGCGCCGGGGAATTCGTTCAGCGCATGGATCAGCGATTCGCGGCTATCGATGTCGAGATGGTTGGTCGGCTCGTCGAGGATGAACAGGTTCGGCCCCTCGAAGGCAGACAGGCCCATCAGAAGGCGCGCCTTCTCGCCACCGGACAGATCCTTGGCGGGCGTATTCATTTTCTCGGTCGTGAGGCCGAACTGGGCGACGCGGCCGCGCACTTTCGATTCGGGCGCCTCCGGCATCAGCCGGCGGACGTGCTCATAGGCATTTTCCTCAGGACGCAGATCGTCGAGCTGGTGCTGGGCGAAGATCGCCACCTTCAAACCCGGCGCCACCGTCATGGTGCCGGTCTCCTGCTTCAGACGACCCGACAGAAGTTTGGCGAAGGTCGACTTGCCGTTGCCATTGGCGCCGAGCAGCGCGATGCGGTCGTCGGCATCGATACGCAACGTCATCTTCTTCAGGATAGGCTGACCCTCGGTATAGCCGACATTGACGTTGTTCAGCGCCACGATCGGCGAGGCCACGGTCTTCACAGGCTCGGGGAAAGAGAATGGCCGTACCGTGTCGTTGACGATGGCCGAGATCGGCTTCATCTTTTCCAGCGCCTTGATGCGCGACTGTGCCTGCCTTGCCTTGGATGCCTTTGCGCGAAAACGCTCGACGAAGGATTCCATGTGCTTGCGGGCGGCTTCCTGCTTGACCCGGCCCTTTTCCTGCAATTCCTTCTGCTCGGTATACTGGCGTTCGAACTGGTCGTAGCCGCCGCGCCAGAACGTTAGCTTCTTCTGGTCGAGATGAACGATCGAATTGACGGCACGGTTGAGCAAATCTCGGTCGTGCGAAATCAGAAGCACCGTGTGCGGATACTTTGAAACATAGTTCTCAAGCCACAACGTCCCTTCAAGGTCGAGATAGTTGGTCGGTTCGTCGAGCAGCAGAAGGTCGGGCTCTGAAAACAGCACGGCGGCCAGTGCAACGCGCATGCGCCAGCCGCCTGAGAAGGAGGAGGCCGGACGGCGCTGCGCGGCGTCGTCGAAGCCTAGGCCGGCCAGGATGGTGGCCGCGCGAGACTCGGCTGAATGGGCGTCGATATCGGCCAGCCGCATGTGGATGTCGGCGATGCGGTGCGGATCGGTGGCGGTCTTTTCCTCGTCGAGGAGCGCGGAACGTTCGAGGTCGGCCTTGAGCACGATCTCGATCAGCGGGTCCTCGGTGCCGGGCGCTTCCTGCGCCACCTGACCGATCCGCGTATTCTTCGGCAGGCTGATCGAACCCGTCTCGGAGGGGAAATCGCCTGTTATGGCCCTGAACAGCGTCGTCTTGCCGGTCCCGTTGCGGCCGACAAGACCGGCCTTGGTGCCGGCCGGCAGGGTGAGCGAGGCGTGGTCGAGTAGCAGGCGCCCCGCCATGCGGAGCGAGAGGTCGTTGATGATAAGCATGGCCGCGCTTTTGCACTGGACATCAACGCTTCGCAAGACCTTGCGGGCCAGTTGGCCGCACAAGGCCTGGAAACGGCGCCCACAACCGCGCCGTCAGAGCCGCGACAGCGGCCTGCCGTGCCAGCCGACAAGGCTTCAGGCAGCAGCCTTGCCGCGCTTTGTCGCCTTGGCCACGACTGCCGGCGCAGCGGCCGGCTTGCGGCCAAGTCCCGTCGACTTCGCCAAGGCCGACCGGGTCGCGGAGTAATTCGGCGCGACCATCGGGTAGTCCGGCGGCAAGCCCCATTTGGCGCGATAGTCGTCAGGGCTCAAACCGTAGTCCGTCCTGAGGTGTCGCTTGAGCGACTTGAACTTCTTCCCGTCCTCCAGGCAGATGATGTAGTCGGGAAACACCGACCTTTTCGGATTTACGGCCGGAACAAGGCTCGGGCTTTCCACGACAGCCGCACCAGCCAGCTTTCGGACCGAGGCGCTGACGCTGGCAATCAAGTCAGGCAGGCCCGAAGCCGGTAGCGGATTGTTGCCTACATAAGCCGAGACAATATCGGCGGTTAGCTCGATAACGATCTTATCCTCGATATTTGACAATTCTTTCACCCTATTTGCGACAAAGTCGTCTACCCAGTGAAGACTTCTGTCGATGTATCTCTTTAACCGCGCCCCCAACGGGCCCGCCAATTCCCAAAACGAATCAAGACTTGGCGTCAACTACTTTTATGCGAAATCGACGTCGTGCAAATTAGAAAATCTAATACTTGTATACGGCAGACTTGGTTGAACGGCTGTCAGCCAATATCTCAAGAATACGCTTCCAGCGGGCACAACGCCCGAAATCCTTCTGCTCGATCGCCTTTTCGGCCCTCATCGCGGCGTAAAGTGGTGCCTCGGCGCCAAATTCCTCGATGAGCCAATGCGCTTCCTGCCTGGCGAGACGTTCATTGTCGTCAAACATAATTTTCCGCCTCCGAACGCTCCAGTCCAACAGCGATGCAACTGCCGACGACAAGGACGGCTCCGGCAATGGCTGTCGTCGTCAGCCGTTCGCCGGACAAGGTCAGCAGCAGTGTCGAAGCGATCGGCGTGAGATAGGCGATGACAGCCACCTTCGCGCTGCCTCCAAGTTTCAGGGCCCGCGACCAGAAGTAATAACCAAGCCCCATAGGGCCGGCACCGAGATAGAGCCCGAGGGCCAGATCCACTCCGGTGGGCCAGGCGATGCCTTCGCGAGCGGACCATATAAGCGTCAACGCGACGCCAACCAGCGACGATGGCAGCAACAGGCGGTCCGGCGAAGTGGCGAGCCGTCCCACCATCACCGAATAGAAGGCCATGCACAGCGCGGACCCGAATGCGCATAAATAGCCGGCGAGATCACCCTGAAACCAGGTGCGGTCGCGGCCTCCCGAAATCACCAGTGCGACGCCAACGAACCCAAGGGCCGCTGCAAGGCCCAGCAAAGCCGGACGCCGGGGATTTTCGAAGGCGATCACTGCCGCGGCAACCATCAAGGGCCAGGTGTAGGCCACGAGATTGGCTTCGATCACCGGCATCGAGGCGAAGGCGATATATTGCAGCACCATGGTGCCGACCAGACCGATGAAGCCGACCGCGAGCGGCACCAGCGCGGTGCTCGCCGTGATTGCCGTGGCTTTCTCCCGGCTCATCAACCGGATGGCCGCGAAGACCAGTGCGGCCCCAACAAATTGCAGGAACTGCACCTGCGACACCGGGTGACTGGCCAGCAGGGATTTGCCGACCAGCGCATTTGTCGACCACAACGCTACCGCGCCGGTGGCGAAGACCAGCGCGGACACCGAGCCTGATCCATGCCGAAAAAAGCGCCATGGGGCTCTATCTCTGCGCTCGGCCATGATCCTTTCCGAAAACCGGCTCCCTTTTTTCCGGATCATGGACTGTCACCATGATTCCCTAGCCCCACCCGGAACTGGTCCTTCGGCTGGGACCGGCGTCGGATGTTCCGCCTCGAACCGGCGATAGGCCGGCAGCTGATTGGTCCACACGTCCTCGGCCAGCTCATTGACCCATTCGCGGTCGTGATCGTTGTCGGCGGCAAGGTAAAACATCCTGTTGTCGTCGACATAGGGCTTGGCCACGGAGCGCTGGTTGAGCACCAGGGTGACGCGTTCGCCGAACTGGATCGGCGCCGTGCGGTGCAGGACGCCGAGGAACTGCCCGAGCGTCGCATATCTCATCTTGTGATCGATGCGCATGATGCGGTTGCGCGGAATCTCGCGGCCGGATTCGAGAATGGCGCGGCCGGTCTCGGAATCGTCGCAGTAGATTTCGAGATGGCCGCCGACCAGCGGATCGCTGATCGACAGCGGAATGAGTTCGGTGACCGGAACGCCGTCGCAATGCCATTCGACGGCGCCATCCCTGGGATTCATGAAGGTGACGGTCGAACCCACGATCGACAGCGGATAGGGTTCCAGCTTCGTGCCCATCATGTCGGACAGGCTCTCCAAGCGCAACTTGTCGTTCAGCAACTCCTTGATTTCAGGTATGAAACGGTCGGCGCCGGTGATGAAGGTCAGATCGAGGTGCTTGTGCACGGCATGGCTGGCCTTGAGCTTCAGGGCGGCCTCCTCGATCGCGGCAAGCAGTGCCGGATCATAGCCGTGCAGATACTGCGCAACGCCGAAGCTCGACACCTTCCAGGCGGTTTCGTGGCCGATAATGGCCTCGCGGCTCATCGCATAGCGCAATTCGGGTATCGTATGGGCGTTCATTGTACTTCTCCAAGTGGGGGCAAACACTTGGTTAACAGTCAATTAAATTAGCACCCCCTGTAAAATTAGGAATGCTAGTGCTACCGTAAGCCAAGCTTAAGGTCGAAACCGTGCGTCTGCTCAGTCAGGTCAACCTCAATTCGTTGAAAATCGTGGAGAGTGCTGCGAGGCACGGCAATTTCACGCGTGCCGGAGAAGAACAGTTCATCACCGCTTCGGCGGTCAGCCAGCGCGTCAAGAGCCTGGAGGACCAGCTGCGTTTCAAGATTTTCCAGCGAGGCGGCAATGCGGTGTCGCTGACGCCGGAGGGCGAGACCTATGTCTCGCGCGTTCGCGAGGCGCTGGAGCGTATCGTCGCCGCCAGCATGGAAGCGACCGGGCAATCACAGGAACATGTGCTGAAAATATCCGTGCTGCCGACATTTGCCGCGCGCTGGCTGTTTCCGCGCCTGCCGCTGTTCCAGCAGCAACATCCCGATATCGTGATGCGGGTTTCGACCTCGTACGCGACGCATGAGTTCACGACTTCCGAATTCGATCTGGAAATCCGCTATGGCGACGGCCATTTCAACGGACTGCCGTCCGACCTGCTGTTTCGGGAAGACCTGACCCCGGTGTGCAGCCGCAAATTGTTCCATGAGGTTCTCGGCGACAAGCCGGTGTCGAAGGTGACGCCGGACGACCTCAAGCACTTCACGCTGCTGCATTCCGACACCTGCACCCAGAACTGGCAATCCTGGCTTGGTTTCGCCGGGGCCAGTTTTGTGCTCAGCGAGACCAAAAGCATCTATTTCGACTCGTGCATGATGTCCTACGAGGCGGCCAATGCCGGAATGGGTTTTGCCGTCGCCAACCGTGCCTATATGGCCAGCGACATCCGCGCCGAGAGGCTGGTCGCGCCCTTTGCGGTCCATCATCCGAACACGGCCGGCTGGTATTTCGTCTCGCCCCACAAGAGCCTTGCCACGCGCAAGGTGCTGCGGTTCAAGCAATGGGTGATGGCGGAAGCGGCTCAGACACAGAGCCAATTGGATGGCGAAGTCACCGGCCTGGCTTCGGCGGCTGTCTAAAAAAATGCTGCGATAGTCCGCTCCAACCGTTCGCTGTCGAATTTAGAACGAAACCATCTGGATCAGGCGAAAGCCCTGCCCTCTTCGGTGCGCTGGAAATGCGCCAGATCGAGCGGCACTGACGGGCGGCCCAGGACCGTCAGGATCATATGCGCCTGGCCGCGGTGATGGGTCTGGTGATTGAAGACATGAGCCAGCGCGGGCGCCAGGCGTTGCGAGACGGTGCGCATGTCCGATACGGTCATATAGGTGAAACGACCCGACAGCGCCTTGTCGCCCAACCCGCCGAGCCAGTCGATAATCCGCCGGTCCTCGGCCTCGCGCGCTGTCCTCAGGACAGGCAAGGCCCGGAACAATACAGCGTCCAATGTCGTCGGCGCGGCGCCTTCGCCGGTGAAGCGCTTCATCCAGATGCGATCGGCGGCGAGCAGGTGGTTGAGCGTGCCCATCAGCGAGCCGAAGAAGGCGCCGACGTCGCGATTGAACTCCTCGTCGTTGAGATCGTCGGCGGCATCGTAGATGCGGCCGTTGGCCCATTGATTGTATGCCGCAAACATCGTGAAGTGCTGTTTCATTTTTTCCCGCCGGGCCTGTTTCGGGTGTCGGGAGCGATACCTAGACTGCAAAGGAACCCGCGCCAATGACCATTCTGCTTTATGATCTCGTCGGGCGTGACGAGGGCCGTCCGTTCAGTCCGCACTGCTGGAAGGCAACAATGGCGCTGGCCCACAAGGGGCTCGATATCTCGACCGCGCCGACGCGTTTTCTCGAAGTGCCCGCCGTCGAGGGCGGCGTTTCGAAAACCGTTCCGGTGATCCGCGACGGCGACAAGGTCGTCACCGATTCCTTTGCCATCGCGCTCTATCTCGAAGAGGCCTATCCCGATCGGCCTAGCCTGTTTGGCGGCGAAGGCGGCAAGGCGATGGCGCGCTTCATCGAGCGCTGGTCGCAATCGAACATCCACCCTTACGTCACCACAGCGGCGCTCGTCGACCTTCATGCCATGCAAGACGAACAGAATGGCTCGTATTTCCGCAAGAGCCGGGAGCAGCGCTTCGGCAAACGGCTGGAGGACGTCGTCGCCGCACGCGACGCCGGCCTGGCAATCTTCCGGGCGGCGCTGGAGCCGCTGCGCTCCATGTTGAGCTACCAGCCGTTCATCGGCGGCGCCTCGCCGCTGTTCGCCGACTATATCGTCTTCGGCGCACTGCAATGGGCGCGCATCGCATCGCCTTACAAGTTGCTCGAAGACAGCGACGTGGTGGCGCAGTGGTTCACCCGCTGCCTCGACCTGCATGGCGGGGTTGGACGAAAGGTTTCGGCGGCGGCGTGACGCCGCAACGGCCTTCTATCCGCAGGGCAGCTCGAGCACCGTCAACCTGTTGCGAAATCAGGGGCCGAACAGCTGACCTTACTTCGCAGCCTACTTTGGTTTGCTGGCTTTCGGCTTGCTGGCTTTGGCGATGAGCTTTTCTTGCTTGGGCGGGGCTTTTGCCTTGCCGGCGCCAGATGCCTTCTTGGCCGGCTTATTGCCCACCGTCGGCTTCCCCGCGTCCTCCCGGTCGACGTCGGCTGCCGCCTGGTGCCAATGGCGTTCGTGCTGACCGGGCGGGTGCCCTTCTTCCTGCCAGATCTGATGTGCACGGTTGCGAATGCGCTCCTGACGATCGTCTGTCATGGTCATGTTGTCTCCATTCGGGCCGACTTCAGCGCGGCGCCGACCTGGCGACTATAGCAAGCAAACCGTTGCTGTGCAGCCGTCTGATCCCACCGGCCGACGGGATCAGCCACGGAAGCACCGACCATTCCGGCCCTGCGCTGTCGCTCCGGGCGTTTGTCGTCCGGTAAGCCAAGCAATTGGCTTTCCGGATGCCTGCCGGACCACTCCTCACCCCCCGCTCCTCACCCCTCTTGGCAATCAGCCGGGCGGCTTGTATAGAGCCCGCCACTCTCAATTCGAATTCAGACAAGGACGACCCATGGCGCTCGAACGCACTTTTTCCATGATCAAGCCGGATGCAACGCGGCGCAATCTCACCGGCGCCATCACCAGGATGCTGGAAGAGGCCGGCCTGCGCGTTATCGCCTCGCGCCGGGTGTGGATGAGCCGCCGAGAGGCGGAGGGCTTCTACGCCGTCCACAAGGAGCGCCCGTTCTTCGGCGAGCTGGTGGACTCCATGTCCTCGGGCCCGACCATCGTGCAGGTGCTGGAAGGTGAGAACGCCATCGCCAGGAACCGCGAAGTGATGGGCGCCACCAATCCGGCCAGTGCCGCCGAAGACACCATCCGCAAGGTGCATGCACTCTCGATCGGTGAGAACTCGGTGCACGGCTCGGATGCGCCGGAAACGGCCGCGCAGGAGATCAAGTACTGGTTCTCCGATACCGAGATCGTCGGCTGAGCCGACACTGCACGTTGCATGCGAGAAGGCCGGTGTTTCGCTGGCCTTTTTCTTTGCTGGCGGTCAATTCTCGCGCACGAATCGCAGCATATCGGCATGCAGCCGATCCATATGCGTGGACATGAGGCCATGCGGCGCCCTCATAAACGAGGAACGGCAGTCCGGAATGAGCCGGGCCGACGGAATGCCCGTCAATTCGATGGGCGCCGAGCGGTCGCGGTTGCCATGGACGAACAAGGTCGGGCACCAAGCCGAAGACGAAGAACTCGGCGATCCTGTCCAGCATGACCGTTTCCCTTGCCCAGATCAGTCACGTGGCCAGTTGGGGGAAGAATTGCTGTCTTTCCGTGACGCCAGCACGGTATTATTCGGATGGCGGCCGCTTCCAGCGCCGGGCTGCCTGCGTATCGGTTTCCTTGGCCTCGACCCAGCCGCCTTCGGAGCCGTCGGTGCGATGTTCCTTCTTCCAGAAGGGTGCACGCGACTTGAGGTAGTCCATAAGGAAGTCCGCCGCCTCGAACGCCGCCTGGCGGTGCGCCGAAGCGGCCACCACCAGCACGATGTTCTCCCCCGGCGCGATCTTGCCATGGCGATGGATGACGGTGAGGCCTTGCAGCGGCCAGCGTTCGCCAGCTTCGGTCGCGATGCGGCCGATCTCGGCTTCAGCCATGCCCGGATAGTGCTCAAGTTCAAGTGCCGAGAGCGCGCCCTGCTCGTCGCGGCACAGGCCTGAGAAGGTGACCACCGCGCCAATGTCGACGCGCCCTTGGGTCAGTGCGGCGATCTCGTCGGCGACGTCGAAATCCGGGCGCTGAATGCGCACGGTCGCTACCAGGACGGCCGACATGAGTGTCAGCCCCCGGTCATCGGCGGGAACAGCGCGATTTCGCGCGCGCCCGATATCTTCTCGCGGTGGTCGACATGTTCCTGGTTGATGGCAACGCGGATCACGTCGGGATATTGCAGTGCGTGTTCGTAGCCTTCGCCGCGCGACCGCAGCCAGCGCAAGAGGTCGGCGACCGTCTCTATGCCGGCCGGCAGTTCAACATCTTCTTCCGGCATGCCGATCCGTTCGCGAACCCAGGCAAAGTAGATGAGACGGGTCGTCATCTCACTCGTCCATGATGTGCTTGAGGCCGGCGCGGAAATAGTCGTAGCCGGTGTAGAGCGTCACGAGGGCCGCGATCCACAGCAGCACGAGACCGGTCTGCGTTGTCAGCGGGAAGACCTTGTCGCCCGCCGGCCCTGCCAGCAGGAAAGCGATTGCGACCATCTGAATGGTGGTCTTCCACTTGGCGAGCTGCGTCACCGGCACCGAGACCTTGAGTGCCGCCAGATATTCGCGCAGGCCAGAAACCAGGATTTCGCGGCACAGGATGATGATGGCCGCCCACAACGACCAGCCGGCGATGCCGGCATGGCGGTCGGTGTCGGCCGCAAGCAGCAAGAGGCACGTGGCGACCAGCAGCTTGTCGGCGATCGGGTCGAGCATCTTGCCGATGTTGGAGGTCTGCTGCCAGGCACGCGCAAAATAGCCGTCGAAATAATCGGTAACGGACGCCAGCAGGAAAATGACCAGCGCCGACCAGCGAGCGAAGTCGCTCGATTTCAGATGGCCTTCGAGAAAAAAGCACAACACGACCAGCGGCACCGCGACGATACGGGCGTAGGTCAGTATATTAGGCAGGTTGAACGCGCGCTGGGCCATGTCTGGTGGACTCTTTCTGCCTGCGTACTCAAATCAGAAGCTGTTGTAGGGGGTCAACAGGCCAGATTCGACTGGCCAGCTGAAAGTGACGAATTTTTTCAACTATCGTGGAAATGATTGTAGACCAATTTGGCAACCTGCTCGGAAATGCCGTCGACTTTCCTCAGATCCTCGATGGCGGCGCGGCTGACCGCCTTGGCGGTTCCGAAGGCCAGCAGCAGGGCGCGCTTGCGGCCGGGACCGATGCCGGCGATTTCATCGAGCGGGCTCTTGACCATCTCCTTCTTGCGGCGGGCCCGGTGCGAGCCGATGGCGAAGCGGTGGACTTCGTCGCGCAACCGCTGGACGAAATAGAGCACGGGGTCGCGCACCGGCAATGAAAACGAGTCCCTGCCCCTGACGAAGAAACGCTCGCGGCCGGCGTCGCGGTCCTGGCCCTTGGCGATGCCGATGGCGACGACCCGGTCCTCGATGCCGAGATCCGACAGGATCTTGCGCACCGCCGTCATCTGGCCCTGACCGCCATCGATCAGGATGACGTCCGGCCATGCCGGGAAGCTGCCGGAAATGTCGTCCTCGATATCATCGCCCGCCTCGGCCGCCCTCGGCTCGCCCGCTGCCGCATCCTCAGCCATGGCGACATCGCCATGCTCCTTGAGCAGCCGCGAAAAACGCCGCTCCATCACTTCGCGCATCATGCCGAAATCGTCGCCCGGCGTGATCTCGGTCGAGCGGATGTTGAATTTTCTGTACTGGTTTTTCACAAAGCCTTCCGGCCCGGCGACGACCATGGCGCCGACGGCGTTGGTGCCCATGATGTGCGAATTGTCGTAAACCTCGATGCGCACCGGCGGCTTGGCGAGGCCGAAGGTCTCGGCGAAACCGGCAAGCAACCGCGCTTGCGTCGAGGTTTCGGCCAGCCGACGGCCGAGGGCCTCACGCGCATTCTGCAGGGCGTTGTCGGTCAGGTCCTTCTTCTCGCCGCGCTGTGGTACGGAAATCCCCACCTTGCGGCCGGCGCGGGTCGAGAGCGCCTCGGCCAGCAGGTCCTGGTCATCGACGGGCCGCGACAAGAGAATGGCACGTGGTGTCGGCTTGTCGTCATAGAACTGCGCCAGGAACGAGCCCAGCACTTCCGATCCCTCCAGCGCCGGATCGGCCTTCGGGAAATAGGCGCGGTTGCCCCAGTTCTGGCCAGTGCGGAAGAAAAACACCTGGATGCAGACCTGGCCGCCTTCCTGGTGGATGGCGAACACATCGGCCTCGTCGACGGTCGCCGGGTTGATGCCCTGATGGCTCTGGACGTGCGACAGGGCCGCCAGACGGTCGCGATAGATGGCGGCGCGCTCGAAATCGAGGTCTTGCGAAGCCTGCTGCATGGCAGCCGAAATCTCGGTCTTCACCTTCTGGCTGCGGCCGGACAAAAAGTCCTTCGCTTCGGCGACCAACTCGGCATAACCCTCATGCGAAATTTCGCCGGTGCACGGACCCGCGCAGCGCTTGATCTGGTAGAGCAAGCATGGCCGCGTGCGGTTCTCGTAGAAAGAATTGGTGCAGCTTCTGAGCAGGAAGGCGCGCTGCAGGGAATTGATGGTGCGGCCGACGGCACCGGCCGAGGCAAAGGGGCCGAAATAGTCGCCCTTGCGCGACCGCGCGCCGCGATGCTTGTAAATGCCGGGCGAGACATGGTCGCCGGTCAAAAGGATATACGGGAACGACTTGTCGTCCCGCATCAGCACATTGAATCGCGGCCGCAAACGCTTGATGAGATTGGCTTCGAGCAGCAGCGCCTCGATCTCGGTGCGGGTGACGACGAACTCCATCGTCGACGTCTCGCGCACCATGCGGCCGATGCGGCTGGTGTGGAATCTGCCTTGTGCGTAGTTGGTGACACGCTTCTTCAGGCTGCGCGCCTTGCCGACGTAGAGCACGTCGCCGGCGGCGTTCATCATCCGGTAGACGCCGGGCGCATTGGGCAGCCGCTTGACCAGCGTCTGGATCACCTCGGCGCCGACCATGCCTTCGGCGTCGCCTGCATGCGGCGTCCAGTCGATGACCGTGAAGGCGACATCCGGGCCAACCGGTTCGACGATCTCCTCCAGCGCCTCGTCCTCAAGGTCGATTTCGGGTGGAAGATCATCGGCGCCGCCGCGCGCCTTGTTCTTGTGATCCAAAGGACTCATTCCGCCATGCCTGTCACATCGGGCGTCTGCCATGCAAGATGCTGGCCGCCGTCGAGCGCGATCATCTGACCGGTGACCGAGCGCGCCTGCCAGAGATAGCGGATGGTGGCGCCGAATTCCGGCAATTCCGGGCCGCGCCTCAGAATGAGGCCAGCGACCTGCGCGTCAAAATCCGAATCGTCCTGGCGCACGTTCTTCAACGTCGGGCCTGGCCCAATCGCATTGACGCGGATGCGCGGCCCGAGCGCCTGGGCCAACATCTGCGTCTGCGTCCACAATGCCGATTTCGATAGCGCATAGGAGAAATAGCGCGGCGTCGGCCGCCAGACGCGCTGGTCGATGATGTTGACGATCAGCCCCTCCTGCCCTTCCGGCAAGGAGCGGGCGAAGTTCTGGGCCAACAGCGCCGGGCTTTTCAGGTGAATGGCAAAATGGCGGTCCCAGGCGCGCCAGTCGAAATCCTCGACGGAATCATCGACGAAGAGCGAAGCATTGTTGACCAACAGCGAGATTGGGCCCAGAGCGGCCTCCGCCTGTCCGACGAGGTCGCCGACGGCATCCATGTCGGTCAGGTCGGCCGCAACCACGGCGGCGCGGCCGCCCGACCGGTTGATCCCCGCCGCCAGCGCATCCGCCGCATCGTGCGAGCGATTGGAATGGACGGCGACCGCAAAGCCATGGCTGGCGAGGTCCTCGACAATCGCCTTGCCGATCCGTTTCGCCCCACCGGTCACCAGCGCTACGGCAGTGGCTTTGCTCATATGTGTCAATCCTCAATTTCGGCCGAAAACGCGACGCCGACGAAATATGGCCCGCCATGCGTTAAACGGCGTTCGCACCTGGGGCAACATTGTGGCGAAGTGCCCAGTTCGAGGTGCCGGGTCGTCTTGGACTCGGAACCGCAGGACCGCAATATAGGTCGCTGGAGTCCTTGCACCAAGCCGCGTGCAGCGCAGCACGAACTTGCTGCTGACATTTCGCTGTTGCGAAGATGCAACGTCAAGGTTCTGCCTCATTCGCGCCGGGGAATGACCCAAGTTCAGGTTCGGTTCAGCCGCATTTTGACACGACATTTGGAACCGACGAACGCCAGATCCGTTTCACCCCCCGGACGGGTCGATGGCGATCGTGAGAAACAAGCCTGTGTCCTGTGGCTTAAGGAGTAAAGAACAATGCAAGCCAATCTCAAATTCGCACGGCCGCTGGCTGTTGCGCTCGGGCTCTTCGCCCTCGGCGGTACCGCTTATGCCGCGGACGTCGTTTCGGAAGAGCCGCCGGCACCCGCTCCGGTTGTCGAACTTCCGGTCGCCTCGTGGGCCGGTCCCTATGCCGGTATCAACCTTGGCTACGGCTTCGGCGGCAAGACCAAGGAAAAGGATTTCGGCGTTTCGACCGATACCAAGGGTTTTGTCGGCAGTGTCTTCGGCGGCTATCAGTGGCAGCAGGAGAACTTCGTGTACGGCGGTGAAGCCGAACTCGGCTACAACGGCGTCAAGGGTGACGATAACGGCATCCACTCCAAGGGCGGCATCGAAGGCTCGCTGCGTGCCCGTCTCGGCTACGCCGTGACCCCGGAAATCCTGCTCTACGGCACCGGCGGTCTCGCCGGCAGAAGCCTGAAGGTGGAAGACTCGGTCATTCCTGCCAGCGACACCGCCACCATGCTCGGCTGGACCGCTGGCGTCGGCACCGACATCAAGCTGACCGACAATGTCTTCGGCCGCGTCGAGTATCGCTACACCGACTTCGGCTCGAAGAGCTTCGACGGTATCGGCAAGGTCAAGGCGACGGACAACCGCGTCACCTTCGGCCTCGGTATGAAGTTCTAAGTCGTTCAAGCCACGACACGAAAAGCCGGGCCTCGCGCCCGGCTTTTTTATGCCGGTCGCTCAGGCCGGAACCGCGGACTTCAGCTCCGGGAATTTTTCGTCGAAACGCGCCGCCCAGCGGGTTAACCGGCCGCGCCCCTTCTCCCACCGACCGCCAAAGCGCAGCGAGAGATAGCCAAGGCAGGCACGCAATGCCAACTGACCGGCCGTGATCTTCTTCGGCAGCTTTGGCGGATTGGCATTGAGCAGATCGAGTGCTGCCGTGATCTTCGCCCACTGGCGATCGAGCCAGGGCTGATAGACCATCTCTTCAGGCCGGGTGCGGCGTTCGTAGACCATCGACAGCGCGCAATCGCAGATACCGTCGGCCAGCGCCTCCAGCACTTCCGCTTCCAGACGCTTGTCGGGATTGCGCGGAAACAACGCGTTCTTTGAAAGCCGGTTGAGGTGCTGGGTGATGGCGCGGCTGTCGTGAACCGAACGGCCATCGTCGAGCACCAGCACCGGGATCTTGCCGAGCGGATTGGCGCCGATCAGTTCGGCCGGCCTGTCCTCGGTCTTGACCGGCACCTCATCGAGGGTGATCCCGGCATAGGCCGCGGCCATCCTTACCTTGGAGCTGTAGGGAGAGCTGGACGCGTAGAGCAGCTTCGGCATGATCCGTTTCCTGTTTGCAAGCATACAGTGTTGACCGCAGGACTGTCGCGATCAATTGCCAGACTGCAAAAAAAACAGCGGCCAGAAACCGGCTGCGGTTTCCGCCGTGGCATCACGACAAGCTTGATACCGGTACTGTGGAAAGTATCAGCAGGCCACGACAACAAGCCGCCGATTCGAACGTGCGCCCACACTTCCCTGGCACCCATGCTTCGCAGGCGCTAAGCGTCACGCCGATACCTTCGCCAACCGCCGCGAGGAGCGAAAGAGTTGGGCGAGCGAGGCAGCCAACCGGCGCCTCGCTTTGCTTGCCCCTCGGCCCCTTCCCGACGCTCAGCCCAGAGGGCTGAACCCGTTGCCGAACATACTGAGCGTCAGAGCGTCCTTGCCGGATCCCGAAGGACACGCGACGCCCCAACGATCCGTCTACTTCTTGGTCGGAGCCTTCGCCTTCGCAGGCGCTGCCTTTGCCTTCGGCGCCGCGGCTTTCTTCACCGCCGGCTTGGTCGCGGCGGCGGCTGCTTTCGCAGCTGGCTTGGCCGCCGGCTTCTTGGCCGGTGCCGCTTTTGCTGCCGGCCTCGCCGAAGTTTTCGCGGGAGCCGCCTTCTTAGCAGCGGGTTTGGCTGCGGGTTTGGCCGCCGCCTTGGCTGCAGGCTTCTTGGCCGGCGCCGGCTTCGCCGCGGCTTTCGCTGGCGCTGCCTTCTTCACTGCCGGCTTCGCGACAGCCTTGGCTGCCGCCGGCTTCTTAGCCGGTGCTGCCTTCGCTGCCGGCTTTGCCGCCGCCTTGGCAGGCGCTGCTTTCTTCACTGCAGCCGCGGCCTTCGCCGCGACCGCTTTTGCGGGTGCTTTCTTTGCCGGTGCCTTGGATGCCGGCGCTTTAGATGACTGCTTAGCCATGTCATGCCCCTTCACGTTATGCCGATGGCCGTGAATGACCCCGGCGCGCAATGCATATCTGACTCGCGTCTCGCTAGCCAGCGAAGCAATGGTATGATTTTCTCAACTTAAATTTTGGTTGCGATCCATACACAATCACACTCATCATCGCAAAATCCGCTGCTGATCTTCCGACGTCGCCAGCAAATCGATGCCGGCGTTCCCGATGCGATCTCGCCATCAAGATCCGAAGATTAGCGAGCCGCTTCACGCATGATCTTTGGGGGTGAACATCATGACCCGCCGCGTCATCGAGGTGATCATCTTTTGCAGGTGCGCGGTTCGCGCGGATCACGAGCGCGATGCGACGCTCGACCTGAAGATCACCTTGTCAAGCATGTTCCGAGGATCGGCTTTCCGACTGACAGAATACTCTGTGGTACAGAATATTCTGTCAACGAGATATGATCGCCTTCGGTTTCGGCCATACAGAAGCAAGTGACACCGCAAAGTCGCCAAGCCATATTGCCACAACCGAAGGCTTTGCCGCATTGGAGCCTATTGATGAGCGCCGACGACATTATCCACCAGAGTACACGGCTCAGGATCATGGCCGTCCTGAACACGCTGGAAAGGCGCGAGGCCCTGGAGTTCATCCAGTTGAAAGCCATGATCGAAGTCACCGACGGCAATCTCGGAGCACATCTCGATACGCTGGCCAGGGCTGGCTATGTCGACATTGAAAAGCTTTTCGTCGGACGTCGACCGCAGACACGGATCAAGGCCACGACGGCCGGGCGGCGGGCCTTTCGCGGTCACATTGCCTACCTTCGCAAGATCATCGATCAGGCAGAGGCAACGCGTCGTAGAAAATAACGAGCGACGAGCCTTGGCTCACCGCCTCACGATACGGTGAGCCGCCCGTGCGCGGATCGCGGCGATCGGACCGGCAGGCCCGAGCGCGAAGGCGGCCACCACGACGCCATACGCCAGAAGCGCAAACAGGCCGCCGCCCAGCGCCTTCCAGGTTTCCGGTGCCCGAGCATCGACAACAAGGTTGCAGCGAAAGGCGATGAAGATCGCCGGCAGCAATGCGCCATAGCCAGCAGGACCCAGGCGGTATAGGCGCCGACATTGCCCGCCGCACGAACGCCGATCGCGACGGCGGTCGATTGCCCGAACGTGAAATCTGGTTGACGATACATCCCGACCTTCGCCACCTCGCACGCAACGCGACGGTGATCGACTGGATCGAACGCACCATCACGAAACTGGGACGGATGTCCATTCCGGTTTAGCTGGATCAGGTTGAGAGAACCCTCAGCGCAGGACGCGGCAAAGGCCGTTATAGACCATCCAGCGATCGAAGCCAGAGACGCAGAACTCGACATTGTCGCCGATCGAGGCAAAGCCCTGGCCTTCCTCGATCAGATAGAAGATCGACCGGTCCCGGCCATCCGACAGGCTGACGGTTGCCCGGCAATAGTGACGGCCGATCGGCCATTCCTCGCTCGCCTGCTGATAGCGGTGCTGGCGAATGTCGCGAAAATCGGTGATGGCGACGTCAGGCAGATGAGGCACGTGATGCACCTGGTAGGAGAACCGATGCGTGATCTTGCTCAGCACCCAAGTCTCGCCACAGACGCTGCCATCGTCCTCAGTATAGACGCCGAGGTCGGCCGCCTGGACCACCCGGGTGATACCGAGAGGCGCGGCAAGGGGCGTGCAGAGCGAAATCAGGGCAGCAAGTGCGGATTTGGCGAAGCGAGTCATGGCAGCCTCTCGATGTCGATTGCGTGCACTGTGCGGATTCGCTCGGCGGCGGTCAAGCGGTTGCCGAAACAATGGTTTCCAGAAACCGGCGCCGGGCAGTTGCTGTAAGCAGCAACCCGCAGGTAACTGCTAAGTTCCCCGCGGACTGATCGTGCGGTCGGATGGAACGCGGCGATGGAAACTGACTATCCCGGCGGCGGGACCTGCTCGCCGGCCAACCATTCCAGCGACCAATGGGCCGGCTTGCCCACGGCGAGCAATTTGTGCAGTGCCGGCAGTATGGTTTGCAGTTCGCCTTCCAGCGTGAAGGGCGGATTGACCACCACCATGCCGGTTCCATCGAGGCTGGGATCGGAAGAAGCCGGCCTGATCTCGAATTCTATGTCGAGGATTTTCGAGATGCCGGATTGCTTCAGCGCTTTCCTGAAGGCGATCACCGCCTTGCGGTCCTTGATTGGATACCACAGCGCGTAGATGCCGCTGGGCCAGCGCCTGTGCGCCTTCACCAGCCCGTCGACGATGCGGCCGAACTCACCCTCTTCCTCGAAGGGCGGATCGATGAGCACCAGACCGCGCTTTTCTTTCGGCGGCAGGTGCGCTCCGAGCGCAAGCCAGCCGTCCAGCTCCATCACCTTTGTCTGGAAATCGCCGGCGAACTCCGTCTTCAGCCTGGCGGCGTCTTTCGGGTGCAGTTCGATCGCCGACAACCGGTCCTGCTTGCGCAGGAGATTGCGCGCGAGCAGCGGCGAGCCCGGATATTTCCTCACGCCGCCCTCGGGATTGAGCGAGCGCACCGCCGCCAGATAAGGCGCCAGCAACGCCGCCGCCTTCGCGTCGAAAGAGGCATCGACCAGCCTGCCTATGCCACCCTGCCACTCGCCGGTCTTGTGCGCTTCGAGTGACGACAGATCGTAGCGGCCAATTCCGGCATGCGTGTCGATGACGCGAAACGCCTTGTCCTTCTGCTTCAGGTAGTCGAGCAGGCGCGTCAGCACGACATGCTTGACGACATCGGCAAAATTGCCGGCGTGGTAGGCGTGGCGGTAGTTCACGTGGGCCCCCTGCCCCAACGTGGCGGCGGCGGCTGCGAATTCGGATTTTCCGGTCGCCCGCCAGCAGAACGCAAGGACAGCAAGAAACCGATCAGGCCGACCGCCATCAGCGAGAAGCCTATCGGCCGCGCGCGGCCGTCGATTTCCCCGGCACCGGAGCGCAAGACAAGGTCGACCGCTCGCATCGGTATGTCCTCCGCATCGCCTGGGCCGACCGTGAAGACGTAAGCGCCAGGGCTGACGGTGGCGATCAGGCCAGCCTCGTCGCGGAAGATCTTGTCGGGCAGTTGCGGGCTGGCCTGACGCGGATTGTCCACGTGGTTGAACTGCAGCGTCGACGCAAGCACCGTGTGGCCATTGGTGGCCGCGGTCAGCGTCAACACCGTGCGCTGCTGCGAAACGATGCGTTCGGCCCTCGCGGTCAGGTCCACCAGCACCCGCACCGGCGCATCGCGACCCCTAAGCGATACGGTCAGCGGCTTGAATCGGCCCTGCTCGTAGACCCGCCAGGTGCCGATTTCCCGGCCGGAAAAATTTGCCATTGCCCAGGGATACATGAGACCGATGCCGGTGCCGGCCAACAGGATCAGGACGAAGAGAAAGCGCATTCAGGCGGTCACCTTGCAATCAAACCTTGCCGGACGGTCGGCTTATATCGGCACCGTCGCGCAGGCGTTCCATTTCGTCCAGCAGCATGTCGAGGCCGAGTTCGAAGGTCTTGTCGAATTCGGCGGCGCCAAAAAAACGCCCGGCCTCCACGACGTTTGGATAGTCCCTGGCAAGTTGATCGTCGCTGACCGTGTTCACCGCGGACGGGCCTCTGGAATAGCCCGCGTTCTCGTCCAGCACCGCGCCAATCAGATAATAACCCACGGCGCGGAAGAGCCGCGCACCGCGTTCCGCATCGAAGCCGCCATCCTTGAACACGCCGATAATGCCGTTCAACCAGGCAAGGCAAGTCGGGGAATTCATCCGGTAGGTAACAATGAAAGTGGAATAGGCGGGATGCTCGCGGCCGATGCGGCGGAAATCGTCGGCGGCAACACGCATTCTTTGCCGCCAAGGAAGGCTGGCGTCGGGCACTTCAAGGGCGCCGATCAGCCGGTCGATCAGCGCCTCGTGCAGATGCGCCACCGAGGGGAAGTGATGGTAGATGCTCATGGCCTCGCAGCCGAGCGCGGCGGCGAGCTTGCGCATCGAAAAGCCGGAAAGGCCCTCCCTCTCGATCACCTCGAAGGCCGCGTCCTCGATCATTTCGCGCGACAGACGCCCGCGCGCTCTCTGTTTCGTGATTGATTGATCCATAGCGCCGCTTGACAACTTACAGTGTAAGGTTCATTTTCGCCGTCACCTTACATCGTAAGGCTAACAAAGACCAGAGGAGAAAACCATGTCGTACCATCGCATCGTCAAATCCGTGCAGTCTTCGTCCCAGCATGTGTTCCTGTCCGCCGCCCGCGGCCTGTGTCCTGTCGCTTGGCTCCGCGCCTGCCCATGCCGACGACTATGATGCAACCCTCAAGGACATACAGTCGACCATGGGCGGCGTACCAAGCTTTGTAAAACAGTTTCCCAAAACCGGTCTGCCCGGTGCCTGGGCCGAGGTCAAGGCCATCGAGCTCAGCGACAAGACGGCGCTGCCGCCCAAGGTCAAATCGTTGATCTCCTTGGCCGTGGCGGCGCAGATTCCTTGCACCTACTGCATCTGGTCGGACACACAGGACGCCAAGCGCGCCGGCGCTACCAACGAGGAGATCCAGGAAGCCGTGGCGATGGCGGCGCTGACTCGCCACTGGAGCACTATCTTCAACGGCATGCAGGTCGATTTCGACACATTCAAGAAGGAAATGGGCGGGCAGTAAGCCGCTTACGGTCCCGAACGAGCGACCGTTTTGTCATTGTCCTGCCAGGGACCGCCGGCAGCCGCGAGCCGTCCCCTGGCACCAGCCATTTTACCCCGGCCACTCTGGCGGCTGCTCGTCGAGCACCATGATGGGGTCAAGCTTGTGGATTCGGATGATTTGCTGATCTATAGGATCACCCACCGAGAGATCCGCGACCGTCTCAGGCCGGCGGGTCCTGGACAGGTGGCGCCAACGGTCGACGGCCGCATTCGCCCGACGGCAAGGCAGCGGGCCGCATGACGCCGTGAATACTCGCGCACCACGCGGACGCTGCCGCGGAACGCGGCGGTGAAAGCCAACGGAGAATTGGTTGAAAAGAGTGATCTCGATAGTCGTGACACTGGCGCTGCTGGCCTGGCTCGTCAGCGACTCCCGCTGGAAGATGGTCGGCGATGCCTTCAGCAGCATCACGCCTGGTTCGTTCGTGACTGTCACGCTCGCTCTGTTCGTTACCTATGTCTTGCGGGCGCTGCGCGTCTGCGATGAATTCCGCGACGAGGTGAATGGCCGTTTCGGAGCCTGCCTGCGCGTCATTCTGATCCACAATGCGATGATCAACGTCGTACCCTTCCGGGGCGGCGAGACGGCCTTTCCCTTGCTCCTGCGCCAGGTCTTCGGCGTGCCGATCATGCGCGCCAGCGCCTCGCTGCTGTGGTTCAGGCTGCAGGACGCTTTCGTCGTCGGCGTGCTGGCCCTGGCGGTGTGGCCGGGCCTGCATGCGGCGATAAGGATCGCTGGGATCGCCGCCTTGATCGCTGCCGCTTGGTACCTGCCGCGCTGGGCGCGCGCGCCGCACGACTGGGCCGGGCGCGGCAGGATCGTGTCGAAGCTAGGCCTGCTTCGCGACACCTTCACCGAGGCGACCGGGCGCTCGCGTTACGGCTGGTGGTGGACGATCGCCAACTGGTCGCTAAAGCTCGCCGTGCAGGGATGGCTGCTGGCCCTGATACTGGGAACATCCTTCACGACGGCCTTTCCTGGCGTCGTCGGGGCCGAAGGCGCCGCGATATTGCCGGTGCAAGGCGTCGCCGGCTTCGGCACTTATGAAGCGGGAGCGGCGGCAGCGCTGCTCACGTCCGGAATCGCGATGAAGAGTGGTCTGCAGGCGGCACTGGCGCTGCACCTGTTCATCTTCTGCTCGGCTATCGCTACCGGCGCTATAGCCTGGCTGTTTCCCTCGAAATCGACGCTGCCAGGGACTCCGGCCGTCGGACCTGCAAGGAAGCCATCCCAATGAACATATTGCCTATCCCTGCTTCGGGGCTGCCTGACGGCGCGGTGATGCCGGACCATACGCTGTCCATCGTCGTGCCCATGTACAACGAGGCCGAAAACGTCGAGCCGCTGCTGACACGGATACACCAAGCGATGGAACGCTACGAGCAGCCGTGGGAGGTCGTGCTGGTCGATGACGGCAGCACAGACGCGACGGTGAGCGAGATCAGGCGCCTGGCTGCGCACTACGGCCCGCATGTGCATGCGGTCGAACTCGTGCGCAATTACAGGCAGACCGCCGCGATGCAGGCCGGCATCGACGCGGCGCGCGGCGATGTCATCGCCACCATCGACGGCGACCTGCAAAATGATCCCTTCGACATCCCGCGCATGGTCTACCGCCTGCTGAGCGAGGATCTCGATTTGGTGGTCGGCTGGCGCAAGGACCGCCAGGAGGGGCTTTTGATGCGCAGACTCCCTTCACGTATCGCCAATGCGCTGATTGCGCGCGTCACCGGCGTGCGCCTCAAGGACTATGGCTGCAGCCTCAAGGTCTATCGCGGCAGCGTCATCCGCAGCGTCAAGCTCTATGGCGAGATGCACCGCTTCATCCCGGCATGGCTGGCTACCGTGACCACCCCCAGACGCATCGCGCAGGAGGTTGTGACGCATCATGCCCGCATCCACGGCCAGTCCAAATACGGCATTTCGCGCACCTTCAGGGTCGTGCTCGATCTGGTGTTCATGTATTTCTTCATGCGCTATCGCACAAGGCCCGGACATTTCTTCGGCGGCATCGGCATCGCGCTCGGCGCGCTGGGTTCGCTCATACTTGCCTATCTGCTTTGCCTGAAGCTGTTTTTCGCGCAAGACATCGGAACACGGCCGATGCTGTTCACTGGCTTCTTTCTGCTGATAGCTGGAGTGCAGATGGTGACGTCGGGCGTGCTGGCGGAAATGCTGGCCCGCGTCTATCACGAGGCCAACGGATCATCGGCCTATGTCGCGCGTCCACGGCCGACGCCCGGCGACGATGACGGCTGGCTCCGCCCGAGCCGACCTTCATGAGGAGATCGGAACGCCATGGATATTCCATGGCCCCGAGCCCATGGCGATCGAAGGGCAAGAGATAGGGCGCAACTCTGCGCCCACCTATCGACGCTGCCTCTGGCCTATGCCCAGCAGCGCGGGCGCTCGCTGTTAATCACGATCGAGCCGTGGACCTGGTCGAAGGACTGGCCGCATCACCCCGCCCCGAGTTGGGTGCAGGAAATGGTAGACAAGAACGGTGGATTCACCTGGGCCAACAGGGCACCCAAGGACTGGATTTCGCTTACAAGCGCGAAGTCGATGTCTGCCGCAAGGCTGGTTGCCCCTTCGCCTGCTCCGTTCTTGTTTTTGCATCGCCAGACCGGCAAGGCGATCCACAAGCGCAAGTCGCCTGATGGCGAGTGGCACGTTTTCAGGAGCTCGCATCGGAACCGGTCGGACGAGTCCATGAAGTTGAATACGGCGACTACGTCACCCGGAAACAGAACCGGATCAGGGCAAGGCTTTAGAACTGTCATGCGAAAGCCGCCGGGCTGGAGCTGTTGTTCGTTTCTCGCTTCGTTCTTGTGCAATTCGCCACGCGAAGCGCTGCGCGCTTTTCCCGGGATAGGTCCACACTTTCCGTGGGTTGCCCTACGCCTTGCGCTCCCAGCGGCGGTCCGCGGTTTGCTGCCAGTAGGTCACGGCGTGGCCCGCGTCCTTCATCGTCTTCCAATGCGCCCGGGCCATCTCGACCTGGGCCGCGTCATGGCCGTCGAACAGGAACACCGCACGCTCATAGCCGCCGAGGTCGGGCGGCGCCGCGCCGTCTATGAGGAACCTGATCTTGGCTTGGTTGGGATTGCCGTCGCCGGTGGTCAACAGGATTGGCTGTTCACCGGGGTAAGCTTCGCGATCGGTCGCGTGCGCCAGGAAGGAATCGTCGCGGAAAGTCCACAGATGCTGGTCAAGCGCGTCGCGCCGCTCCTCGGTGCCGGTCTGCACCACGGCGCGCCAGCCGCGATCGACACTGCGCTCGAGCAGGCCCGGCAGCGCATCCTCCAACGTCGATTCGGTCAGATGGTAGAACAGCACATCGGCCATGGATGAACGTCAGCTCTCGTAGTGATCACGCACCAGCCGGTCCAGCAGCCGAACACCGAAACCCGAACCCCAGGACTGGTTGATCTCGTTCAACGGCGAGCCCATCGCGGTCCCGGCAATATCGAGATGCGCCCAGGGCGTGTCCTTGACAAAGCGCTGCAGGAACTGCGCGGCAATGATCGCGCCGCCGTAGCGGCCGCCGATGTTCTTCATGTCGGCGTTCTTGGAATCGATCAGCTTGTCGTATTCGGCGCCGAGCGGCATGCGCCACAGCCGTTCCTGCGTTGAGTGTCCGGCCGCGGTCAGCCTTTGCGCCAGTTCGTCGTCATTGGAGAACAGGCCGGCATAATGCAGGCCGAGCGCAACCATGATGGCGCCGGTCAGCGTTGCCAGGTTGACCATGAATTTTGGCTGGAAGCGGTCGTTGCAGTACCACAGCGCGTCGGCCAGAACGAGGCGCCCCTCGGCGTCGGTGTTGAGCACCTCGATGGTCTGTCCCGACATGGAGGTGACGATATCGCCGGGGCGCTGGGCATGACCGTCGACGGCGTTTTCGACAAGACCGATGATGCCGACGACATTGGCCTTGGCCTTGCGCGCGGCGAGCGCATGCATCAACCCGGTCACGGCGGCAGCCCCGCCCATGTCGCCCTTCATATCCTCCATGCCCGAGGCCGGCTTGATCGAATTGCCTCCGGTGTCGAATGTGACACCCTTGCCGACGAAGGCGACAGGCCTGTCCTTGGGCTTGCCACCGTTCCACTGCATGACAGCCATGCGGGCGCCTCGGGGCGAGCCTTGCGCGACGCCCAGCAGCGAGCCCATGCCAAGCTTCTTCATCTCCTTCTCGGTCAGGATCTCGACCTTGACGCCGAGCGCCTCGAGTTCCTTGGCGCGGGCGGCGAACTCGACAGGTCCCAGCACGTTTGCCGGTTCGTTGACGAGATCGCGCGCCAGAAGCACACCGTCGATCACCGCCTCGGCATCGGCGAAAGCTTTCTTGGCGCCTGCAGGATCGGCGGTATGAATGGTCACCTTGACGGGCCTTTTCGGGTCGGCCTTACCGCTCCCTTGGCCGCTCCCTTGGCCGCTCCCTTGACCGCCCCCCTGTCCGTCGTCCTTATCCTTCCTGGTCTTGTACTTGTCGAAGGAATAGCTGCGCAAAAGAATGCCCGCCGCGAGGTTCGCGGCGTCCTTGCCATCGGGCGAGGCGCCGGCAAGGTCGAGCACCACGGCCACGTCGGTTGCCTTGCGCAGCGATGCCGCAACGGTGCCGCCGAGCTTCAGCCAGGCATATTCGTCGAGCCCAGCGACCTCGCCGGCGCCGATCGCGACCAACCTGTCGAGCGACGTTGTTTGCGGCGCCAGGATTTCGACGATGCCGGCGAGCTTGCCGGTAAACTCGGCGATCGGGAAAGCCCGATCCAGCGTCTTGCCCGGATCGTAAGCCCTGGCCGCATCGCTCAGGCCGCCATTATCCGCCGACAGCACGAAGACCGTGCCCTTCCTGCTCGCCGCCGCCTGGGGCGCGGCGAATTTCGCAAAGGCGATCGACGGTCTCGGGTTCATCATGTCCTGCTTTCGGGATTGGGCGACTTTGCGCGAAGCGGTTTGAAGCGATCCGCGACATTTGGTCGTTTTCCTGCATTTGGCAAGACGTTGCCAAAATGGCTACCCATATGTGACGTGGAATCGAAGGCGATTCGTCGCGGCACGGCCCCGCTTCATGCCGCAACCTGTTGTTAACCATCGATGTTCGTCCTTTCTTATCCATTGCCGCCGACACTCCGACCCGCTGCGGCACGCGACGTGGGACGGGAACCGGATCGCCTGCCTGATGCAGCCCAACGGAGCCAGTTGTGCGGGCGTGGCCGGACAGCTACCCTTAGCGTGGTGGCATGATGCCGTTCGAGAAAATCGAGTAAAGCCTTCATGAAGGTCATTGAACGCTACATCATGCGCCGCACTTTCGTTGTCTTCATCGCAGCGCTGGTCTGGACGCTGGCCATCGTGTGGACGACGCAGGTGCTGGCCAAGATCAATCTGGTCACCGACAGCGGCCAGTCGGCTTTGACTTTCTTCGAGGTCGCGTCTCTCATTCTCCCGTCCATCGTTCCGATCGTCGTACCTTTCGCGCTCGTGGTGGCGGTCGCGCAGACACTCAGCGTGATGAATTCGGATTCGGAACTCGCGGTGGTCAATGCATCGGGTGCCTCGCGCTGGCTCATCGTGCGGCCGATCATGCTGCTGGCGCTGGCCGCCAGCGTCTTTTCGTTCGCCGTGGACAACGGCATCGACCCCTATGCACGACAAAAGAACCGCGCCCTGGTGGCGGAGTCGCGCGCCGACCTTTTGTCGCTGATCATTCAGGAAGGCACCTTCCGCAAGATCGAGGAAGGACTGTTCCTGCAGATTGGCGAGCGGCTTCCCGACAACCGGCTGGGTGGCATCTTCGTCGCCGATTCCCGTGAGGAAGGCGTCAATCTCGTCTATTATGCCAAGACCGGCAGCATCATCGAGCGGGGCGGCGAAAAGGTGTTGATGATGAATGACGGCGTCATCCATCGCAAGACGCTGACAGGCGACCTCAGTGTCATCCGGTTCACGTCCTATGCCTTCGACATGTCGGCCTTTATGTCGGCGGCCAACCAGGTAACGCTCCTGCCAAAGGACCAGACCACCCAGTACCTGCTCAATCCAAGCCCCAACGACAAGAACTACCAGCAAAGTCCGCAGGAGTACCGGGCGGAGGTCGACCAGCGGTTTTCGGAATGGACATACTCCATGGTTTTCGCACTGATCGCGCTCGCGGTCGCGGGAGACGCGCGTTCGCATCGCGAGGCGCGCGTCAATCCGCTGATCACCGCCATCGCGATATCGCTGTTCGTACGCTGGCTGGGATTCTTCGCCGCGAGCAAGGCCGACGAGGTGCCGCAATATTCCTATGTGGTCTATGGCATACCGATCGCGGCTTCCGCGGTGGCGATCTGGTTCATCGTGTCGAACAGGACCATGGAACTGCCGGTTGCCTGGGCGGACTGGATGACAAACCTGGCCGGCCGCATCGGTGAAGGGTGGAATGCCCTCAAGGCGCGTTTGTCCAGGCGCGACACCTCGGGCCAGGGAGTCGGCTGATGGGCTGGACGCTGGGCCGTTACTTCTTCTTCCGTTACGTGGCGATCACGATCTGGTTCTTCATCGGCCTTCTCGCGCTGGTATTCCTGATCGATTTCACGGAATTGTCGGGCCGCACCACCGGCCTGCCGGGCTTCACCTATGGGACGGCGATGGCCATTTCAGGCCTTCGAATGCCCATGATCATGCTGCAGACGGTGCCGTTTGTTGGCCTGTTCTCGGCGATGGCGACGCTGGTTTCGCTCAACCGACGTTACGAACTCGTCATCGCGCGGTCCGCGGGCGTTTCCGCCTGGCAGTTCCTTTTGCCGTGCTGTATCGGCGCATTGCTGTTCGGCGTCGTGTCGGTCGGGATCATCAACCCGCTTGCCGCCCACGCTTTCTCCTTGTCCGAACAGATCGAGACCGAGCTGCGCTCCGGCAAATCCAATACCATTTCAGCAGATGCCGCGCCCTGGATTCGCCAGAAAACCAGTTCCGGCGACACGATCATCGGCGCGCGGGCCATCCTCGACCAGGGCCTGGAGATGGCCGATGCCGTGTTTTTCATCCTCGACCAGCAAGGCAACATCGTCGAGCGCAAGGACGCCGCACGGGCCTACCTGCGCGACGGCTATTGGGAATTGCAGGATGTAAAGACCTTCAGGAACGGCACCATCCAGCCCGTCGCGAGCGATCGTGTGCCGACCAATCTGAAGCCGGAATTCGTGCAGGAGCGGCTGGCGCGCCCGGAGACAATTCCCTTCTATGACCTGCCCGGAAAAATCGAGGTTGCCCGTTCCTTCGGCCTCAAGGCAAATGCCTTTGCCATGCAGTTTGATTCGCTGGTGGCGTTGCCGTTCCTGCTCGTCGCCATGACGCTGATTGCTGCAACAGTTTCAATGCGGTTTGCGAGGATGGGACAATCGGCAACGATGATTCTGGGTGGCGTCGTTGCCGGGTTTCTGCTTTATGTCGTTTCGGTGCTGGTGAAGGCGTTCGGCGTGGCGGGGTTCGTGCCGACAGCCATAGCCGCCTGGGTGCCGGTCGTGGTAGCTATGTTCTTCGGGGTGACTTTCCTGCTATACAAGGAAGACGGCTAGTGAGGGAGGCGTTTTTGCCCAGCGACAGGCAGGCCCATTTGGCGCGCCTTTATGCGGCGAGCGCCTTGGCGTGCCTGCTTGCCTGCGGCGTCCCGCTGCCGGCCTTCGCGCAGGAGGTCGGCAACTTGGCGACCACCGTTCCATCCGGTTCGCAGATGCTGCTGGCCGCTGACACGCTGGAATACAACAACGACAACCAGACCGTGACCGCCGTCGGCGGCGTGCAGATCGACTATGGCGGCAACCGTCTCGTCGCCCAGAAGGTCGTCTACAACCGCAACACCAAGCGGATGGTTGCCAGCGGCAATGTCGAGATCGTCAACAGCGACGGCACCAAGATCAATTCGCAGCACATCGACATCACCGACGATTTCGCCGACGGTTTCGTCAACGCGCTGCGCGTTGAAACGGTCGACAAGGCCTATTTCGCCGCCGAAAGCGCCGAACGCATGGGCGGTGTGCTGACCACCTTCCACAATGGCGTCTACACCGCCTGCGAACCTTGCGAGGACAAGCCCGACAAGGCGCCGACATGGCGCGTCAAAGCCAGGAAGATCATCTGGAACGGTGAGAAGAAGACGGTTCGCTTCGAGAACGCGAATTTCGAGTTCTTCGGCTTTCCGCTGGCCTACCTGCCGGCGTTCGAGATCGCCGATCCCACAGTGAAGCGCAAGAGCGGCTTCCTGATCCCCAGCATCGGCTACAACAGCCATCTGGGGTACAGCGTCAAGGTTCCCTATTATTTCGCCCTTTCGCCGACATATGATCTGACTGTGACCGGAAGCGGTTACACCAAGCAGGGCTTCCTTGGCGAAGCCGAATGGCGCCAGCGCTTCAACAACGGCGAATACACATTTAAGGTCGCCGGGATCCAGCAGCAGAATCCGGACGACTTCCTCGACGGCGCCGCGTTCCCCTCGACCGCTGGCCACAATATCGATTCCGGTGCGGTGGGCGATCCGAACAAGTTCCGCGGCATGATGGGCACGCAAGGGCAGTTCGCCATCAACGAACGCTGGAATTTCGGCTGGGACGTGTTGCTGCAGACCGACAAGAACTTCTCGAATACCTACAACATCGCCAAGTACAATTCGTACGTCCATCAGTCCTCGGTCTACCTCACGGGCCTCAATGACCGAAATTATTTCGACGTGCGCGCCATGCATTTCGAGGTCCAGGAAGATACGCCCAACGACAATCCCGCCGCGCGAAGCGGTCAGCAGCCCTGGGTGCTGCCCTCGCTCGACTATGCCTATATCCCCGACACATCGGTCGCCGGCGGCCAGTTGTCGCTCAACGTCAATACGCGCGTCATCCGCCGCGAAGATCTCGACGAGGCTTTCAACACGCCATACGACTCTTCTACGTTTGCGCAGCGCGTGCGCGGTATCGAAGGCGAGTCCGGCCGCCTCACCGCTGAGGCGGAGTGGAAACGGAGCTTCGTCACCGATGACGGGCTGGTGTTGACACCGCTGCTGGCATTCCAGGGCGACGTTGACTACGTCCGAGCTTCATCAGCTTCGCTCGCGGCCATTCAGGAGATGGCCGCCAACCCTGTGATAAATACCAGCGAAGACATGCGCTCGTCCTTTGCCCGCTACATGGCGACTGCCGGGCTCGAGATGAGCTGGCCCCTGTTGTTCTCGCTGGCCAGCGGGTCGAGCCACGTTGTCGAGCCGATGGCGCAGGTGTTCCTGCGTCCGAACGAACAGTATGTCGGCGGCCTCTCCGTTCCGAACGAAGACGCGCAGAGCATGGTTTTCGATGCGACCACGCTGTTCGAGCGCGACAAGTTCTCCGGTTATGACCGTATCGAGGGTGGCTCGCGTGCCAATGTCGGGCTGCGCTATTCCGGCTCCTACATCAATGGCTGGGGCACCAATGCCATCTTCGGCCAATCCTATCAGATTGGCGGCGAGAACTCCTTCGCCGCACCCGACCTCGTCAATGTCGGCGCGAATTCAGGCCTTGAGACCACCAAGTCCGACTATGTCGGCCTGTTTGGCATAACCAGCCCCAATGGATTCGCGGCATCGGTGAGCGGCCGGTTCGACGAACAGAGCTTCGAGATCCGCCGCGCCGAGCTGAAAGCGGCCTATTCCGGCCTGCCGGTGTCGTTGAGCGCCAAGTATGCCTTCATCCAGGCCCAGCCGCTCTACGGTTTCACCAGCGACCGTCACGAGGTCACGCTCGGCGCATCCACGCATCTTGCCGAGAACTGGCGCGTGTTCGGGACAGGAACCTACGATTTGCAGGAGGGCCTGCTGGTCAAGGACGGGGTGGGCTTCGCCTACAACGATTCCTGCTTCACCTATCTGATGACGTACGCGCAGTCGCGTGACCTGAACACCAGGGAAGTGACGCAGAGCATCGGATTCAACCTCTCGTTCCGTACCCTCGGCGACTTCGGCTCGTCGAGCAACGGAGTCGACACCATCCAATAGGCGGCGACATCGTTTCGCCGCATAGGGCTGGCACGGATTCGCGCATCCGGAAGGGGACGGAACGGGCGGAGCCGGGAATAGAATTGGGATGCCAAGGATGAGGAAATACCTCTTTTCAGCAGGGTTCGCGTTGCTTGTGGCGGCGACATCCGTGTCGATGACCGTCATGACGCCGCCGGCTTTCGCCAGCGAGATCAAATACGTCGTCAACGACATACCGATCACCACCGGTGATATCGCCCATCGTGCCGCCTTCCTGAAGCTGCAGCGCAAAAAGGGTGATGCTGGCCAGGAAATGATCGACCAAACGCTGCGCCTCGCCGAGGCCAGGCGGCTTGGCATCCGCATCAACGATGCCCAGGTCGAGGCCGCTTATCAGCGCTTTGCCACCAACAACAAAATGCAGCTCGGCCAACTCGACGGCGTCATGGAAAAATCCGGTGTCGGCAAGGATCATTTCAAGGAGTTCATCCGCGCCCAGATGGCCTGGAATCAGGCCCTGAGCGCGCGCTACCGTTCCGGCGAAGGCGGCAGCGTGACCGAACAGGACGCGGTGCGACGCATGCTCGACAAGGGCGGCGCCAAGCCGAGCGCCATGGAATACATGCTGCAGCAGGTCATCTTCGTCGTGCCCGCGGCCGAACGCAGCGCGACGCTGGCCAAGCGCAAGCGCGAGGCCGACGCCATGCGCGCTCGCTTCAACGGCTGCAACACGACGCGCGAGTTCGCCAAGGGCCTGATCGACGTCACGGTTCGTGATCTCGGCCGGATTCTGGCACCGCAACTGCCGCCAGACTGGGCCGAGCAGATCAAAGCGACCAAGGTCGGCGGCGCCACCGTTACGCGCGAGACCGAACGCGGCGTCGAATTCATCGGCATTTGCTCTTCGCGCGAAGTGTCCGACGACAAGACCGCCCAGATGGTGTTCCAGAGCGAAGGTTCCAACGACAAGGCCGCAGACGATCTCAGCAAGAAATATGTCGACGAGCTGAAGGCCAAAGCCCGCATCGTCAAGCGCTGACGTGGGTAGCGCGATGACCGCGCTGGCGTTGAGTGTCGGCGACCCATCCGGTATCGGCCCTGAAATAGCCATCGCCGCCTTCCTTGCGCGTGACGATGTCGGCTTGCCCCCCTTCTATCTGCTGGCCGACCCGGCTGCGGTCGCCACACGCGCGCGCCACCTCGGCGTTTTGCTGCCCGTCGAGGAGGTGACGCCGGTGCAGGCGACCGAGGTCTTTGGCCACGCCTTGCCGGTCGTTCCGCTGACGGCCCGCTTCATCGACAGCCCCGGCCGGCCGGACCCGGCCAATGCGGCCGGCATCGTCGAAGCGATCGACCGAGCGGTCGCCGCCTGCCTTGCCGGTGAGGCCGCCGCCGTCGTGACCTGCCCGATTGCCAAGAAGCCGCTCTACGATGCGGGCTTCCTTTTTCCCGGCCACACCGAATATCTGGCGCATCTCGCGGCTCGGCACAGCGGCGTCGAGGCGATGCCGGTGATGATGCTGGCAGGCCCGGACCTGCGCACGGTTCCCGTCACCATCCACATCGCCCTGGCNGGCTCGCCATTGCCGGCCTCAATCCGCATGCCGGCGAAGGCGGCTCCATGGGCACGGAAGACGAGCATGTCGTGCGCCCGGCGGTCGACATCCTGCGCGCCGAAGGCATCGATGCTTTCGGCCCCCTGCCCGCCGACACGCTGTTCCATGCCCGGGCGCGAGCAGGCTACGACGCGGCACTTTGCATGTATCACGATCAGGCCTTGATCCCGGCCAAGGCGCTGGCCTTCGACGACGCGGTCAACGTCACGCTGGGGCTGCCCTTCATCCGCACCTCGCCCGACCACGGCACCGCCTTCGAAATCGCCGGCAAGGGCATTGCGCGGCCCGACAGCCTGATCGCGGCGCTGAAGCTCGCCAGAAAACTCGCCGACACCGACGCGAAGGCCGGGGCCTGATGAGCATCGATGGGCTGCCGCCGCTGCGCGACGTCATCGAGCGTCATGGACTGCAGGCGAAAAAGGCGCTTGGGCAGAACTTCCTGCTCGACCTGAATTTGACAGGCAAGATCGCGCGCAGCGCCGGCGACCTGACAAATGCCACGGTGATCGAGGTCGGGCCTGGGCCCGGAGGGCTGACGAGGGCGCTGCTTTCCAACGGCGCCCGCCGGGTCGTCGCCATAGAACGCGACGAACGCTGCCTGGCAGCGCTTGCCGAAATCTCGGCTCATTACCCCGGCCGGCTGGAGGTGATTTCGGGCGACGCGCTGAAGACCGACTTCGCCGCCCTCGCCGCGGCGGCTGGAGACAATGGGCAAGTGCGGATCGTGGCCAATCTGCCCTACAACATTGGCACGGAACTGCTGGTCCGATGGCTGACGGTCACGGACTGGCCGCCGTTCTATGCCTCGATGACTTTGATGTTCCAGCGCGAGGTCGCCCAGCGCATCGTCGCAGCGCCCGACAGCGACGCCTATGGCAGGCTGAGTGTGCTCGCCGGCTGGCGCACGCAGGCCAGGATCGCCTTCGACGTGCCGCCTCAGGCCTTCACGCCACCGCCCAAGGTCACCTCTTCGGTGGTGCATCTCGAACCCCGCGCGACACCCCTGCCCGCCGATGTGAAGAAACTCGGTCGGGTCACGGAAGCCGCCTTCGGCCAACGCCGAAAGATGTTGCGGCAAAGCGTGAAAAGCCTTGGCGGCGAGGCCTTGCTCGAACGAGTGGGGATCGACCCGACACGACGCGCCGAAACGCTTAGCGTCGAGGAGTTCGTGCGGTTGACCAATGCGGTTTAGCTCTCTCCTCCCCGCTCACGCAGGGCTGTCTGGAGAGAAGGAAAAAAGCGGTCAATCCGTCTTCTCGTCCAGCAAGCCCGATACGAAATCGAAAAGACCCGGCCGGCGGTCGCGGCGCAGCCGCTCGGCCACGACGATGCCGCGCACTTCAGCGAAAGCACGGTCTAGATCGTCGTTGACGATGACGAAGTCATATTCCTTCCAGTGCTCGATCTCGTTGCGGGCGTTCTTGAGCCGCGTCTCGATCACTGCTTCCTGATCCTCGGCGCGGCGCTTCAGCCGAGCCTTCAATTCCTTCATCGACGGAGGCAGGATGAAGATCGAGACGATGTCGGCGCGCATCTTCTCCTTGAGCTGCTGGGCGCCCTGCCAGTCGATGTCGAACAGCATGTCGCGTCCCTGCGCCAGCGCCAGTTCGGCAGGCTCGCGCGGCGTCGCATAGCAATTCCCATGCACTTCGGCCCACTCGAGCAGCGCGTCGGAATCACGCAGCCGCTCGAATTCGCGCATCGTGCGGAAATGGTAGTGAACGCCCTCGATTTCCGAGCCGCGGCGAGGCCTTGTGGTGACCGAGACCGACAGTTCGAGGCTGGAATCGCTCTCCAGAAGGTTGCGCGCGATCGTCGACTTGCCGGCACCCGATGGTGACGACAGGACGAGCATCAAGCCCCGGCGGCGGATGCGGGATCCCAAATCCCTGGCAACCATCGGTTCCTTGGCAACCATCGGCTACTCCAGATTCTGGACCTGTTCACGAAACTGGTCGACGACCGCCTTCAGTTCCAGCCCGATCGCGGTGACGGCGGCGGCATTCGACTTCGAACACAGCGTATTCGATTCACGGTTAAATTCTTGTGCCAGAAAATCGAGCTTGCGGCCAACGGCGCCGCCGCCCTCGAGCAGGGCCCGGCCAGACGCGACGTGCGTTTTCAGCCGGTCGATTTCTTCGCGAATATCGGCCTTGGTGGCAAGAAACGCCGCCTCCATGTGCAATCGGCTTGCATCCAGATTGGCGGATGCGTCCATCAACAGCCTGACCTGCTCGGCGATGCGTTCGCGGATCGCCACCGTCTCGCGCGACGGGTCCGCTTCCGCGCGCAGCGTCAGTGTCTCGATGGTGTCGATATGACCTGACAACAGCAGGGCCAGTGCGGCACCTTCGCCCTGCCGGGCCTGTTCCAGGCCGTTCAGCGCCACGTCGAGCGCGGCCATGATGGCGGTGTCGAGCGCGGCCCGCGCCTCGTCGGTTTCGATGGTTTCGGGAACGTCGAGCACACCACGCAGCGACAGCAATCCGTCAGCCGTCGCGGGCGCAACGCCGAACTGTTCC
The DNA here is from genome assembly GCF_000502415.1 of Mesorhizobium sp. LNHC229A00. Classification (NCBI taxonomy): domain Bacteria; kingdom Pseudomonadati; phylum Pseudomonadota; class Alphaproteobacteria; order Hyphomicrobiales; family Phyllobacteriaceae; genus Mesorhizobium; species Mesorhizobium sp. LNHC229A00. Next base: position 40,512 of record NZ_AYWQ01000010.1, on the reverse strand, counting down.
TGCAATCGCTTGGCCAGGCCGGCGAGATCTTTCAGAAACACCTCGTTGACCACTGGTTGCGCCTGGGCGCCGGCGGCACGGCCGATGGTCAGCGTCGCCTGGAAGTTGCCGCGCGCGAAACGCTTCTGCAGCGTTTGCCGAAGCACAGGCTCCAACCGCTCGAACCCCTGAGGCAGCCGCAACCGCACCTCAACGCTCTTGCCGTTGACGGATTTGACTTCCCAGGCAATGGAGGTGCCGTCATGCTCGGCGACGGCGCGCGCAAAACCGGTCATGCTCTGCAAATTCATGTCGCCTGCACATCCCTGGCGCCTCACCCCGAAACCGGTTTTCCGGAGGGACAAGTGCGGCTTAAAATGATCACTCCGCGAATACGTCGAAATCGGACGCCTGGCGTTCCTTCAAATGTCAGGCCGCCGCCTTCCAGGCAACGCTTTTCTTCGCCTTACTGGGCCGCGCCCGCATCACCGCCCGCATCGCCATTGTCGCCATCGGTGCCGCTGTCAATGGCAGGCCTGTCGTCAGCAGGCTTGTCGTCAGCAGGCTTGTCGGCACTGCCGCCGGTACCGGCGGCAGCAGCAGCCTTGGCTGCCTCATCGGCCTGCTTCTTCTGCAGCGCGCGATAGCGGGCGACGTTTTCATTATGCTCGTTCAGTGTCGAGGCAAAGACATGACCGCCCGTGCCGTCGGCGACAAAATAGAGATCTTCGGTCTTCGACGGATTGGCCACGGCCTCAAGGGCCGCGCGGCCCGGATTGGCGATCGGTGTCGGCGGCAAGCCGCTGATCACATAGGTGTTGTAAGGCGTCTGCTTCTGGATGTCGGACTGATAGATCGGGCGATCCGCCGGCTTGCCCTTGCCGCCAAACAGACCGTAGATGATGGTCGGATCGGACTGTAGACGCATGCCCTTGGCCAACCGGTTCAGGAAGACGGCGGCCACGCGTGAGCGTTCATCGCCCTTGCCGGTTTCCTTCTCGACGATCGAGGCCAGGGTGACAAAGTCCTCGACACTGGCCAGGGGCAGATCCGGCGCGCGCCGCTGCCACACCTCATCGACCAGTTTCTTCTGATCGGCGAGCAGCTTGTCGACCATCTGCTGACGCGTTGCGCCACGCGTGAAGCGTAGCGTGTCGGTGGCAAGGCTGCCCTCGGGGGGCGTCTTCGCCGGCATATCGCCGCTCAAAGCGGGTTCGTCGGCGATGCGCTGCAAGGCCTGCTCGACCGTCAGCCCCTCGGGAATAGTCAGCGAATACATCACCGACTTGCCGCTCTTCAGCAGTTCCATGATGTCGCGCATGGATGCCCTGGGCTTGATCTCGTACTCACCGGCCTTGAGCGCGGAATCGTTGCCGAAGGCACGCACGCCGAGGCGGAACACGCGGGCGTCGCTGATCAGTCCGCGGCGCTCGAGTTGGTCGGCAATGTCCTGGACCCCGGTGCTGGGCTTGACAAGGAAAGTGTCGCCATTAGCGGATGGGCCGGGTTCGGTAAATTCCTGCTTGCCGAAATAGAGGGCCACGCCCGCCGCCAGAACCATCAGCATCACCGCGGAGAGGACGAAGTTCATGAACACGACGACCTGGCTGCGCGAAGCNTCAGCCATTATACCGCTGGAAGACGAGCGAGGCGTTGGTGCCGCCGAAGCCGAAGGAATTGGACAGTGCCACGTCGATCTGGCGGGCGCGTGGCTTGTTCGGCACCAGGTCGATCGCGGTTTCGCGTTCTGGATTGTCGAGGTTGATGGTCGCCGGTGCGATATTGTCGCGGATGGCGAGGATCGAAAAGATCGCCTCGGCCGCGCCTGCCGCTCCCAGCAAATGGCCGATCGACGATTTGGTCGACGACATCGAGATCTTCGACGCCGCATCGCCGACCAGCCGCTCGACAGCGCCGAGTTCGATCGTATCGGCCATGGTCGAGGTGCCGTGCGCATTGATGTAGTCGACATCGGCCGGCGTAAGCTTTGCCCGGTTCAATGCCGCCGTCATGCAACGGAAAGCGCCGTCGCCATCTTCAGCCGGTGCGGTGATGTGATAGGCGTCGCCGGTCAGGCCGTAGCCGGTCACCTCGGCATAGATCTTGGCGCCGCGCGCCTTGGCATGCTCGAGCTCCTCCAGCACGAGGACGCCGGCGCCCTCGCCCATGACGAAGCCGTCACGGTCGCGGTCATAGGGCCGCGAGGCCGTTTGCGGGGTATCGTTGCGCTCGGTCGACAGCGCCCGGCACGCGGCGAAGCCGGCGAGCGACAGCCGGGTCACCGGCGATTCGGCGCCGCCAGCCAGCATGATGTCGGCATCGCCGAAGATGATCAGCCGGGCGGCGTCTCCAATGGCGTGCGCACCGGTCGAGCAAGCGGTGACGACAGCGTGGTTGGGGCCTTTCAACCCGTGCCGGATCGAAACCTGGCCCGAAACGAGATTGATGATGTTTCCGGGAATGAAGAACGGGCTGATGCGGCGCGGGCCGCGTTCCTTGAGGATGATCGCATTCTCGGCGATGCCCTCAAGACCGCCGATACCGGAGCCGATCAGCACACCGGTGGCGCAACGCTCCTCCTCGGTTGAAGGCTGCCAGCCCGAATCCTTCAGCGCTTCATCGGCGGCCGCGATCCCGTACAGGATGAAGTCGCCGATCTTGCGAAGTTCCTTCGGCTCAAGAATGGCTTCGGGATTGAGCGTGCCGTTGGAGCCGTCGCCGCGCGGAATGACGTGGGCGATCTTGCAGGCAAGATCGTCCACCTCGAACTCGGTGACGCGCTTGGCAGCGCTGCGGCCGGTCAGCAGTTCCTTCCAGCCGTGCTCGAAGCCCATACCGAACGGCGAAACCAGGCCAAGGCCCGTGACGACGACACGCCTCATCGCAGGTCCTCCCCGGTGACGACTGCGAAAAGCGTCAGGCCGAAGCCTTGTCGATGTACTTCACCGCATCGCCGACCGTCAGGATGGTCTCGGCCGCGTCATCGGGGATCTCGACGCCGAATTCTTCTTCGAACGCCATGACGAGTTCAACTGTGTCGAGGCTGTCAGCGCCCAGATCATCGATGAAGCTCGCCTGCTCCGTCACTTTGTCGGCATCGACGCCAAGGTGCTCGATGACGATCTTCTTGACGCGCTCTGCGGTGTCACTCATTTGGGGCATCCTCGTCTTTTGTTTGTCTGTCTTCGTTAGCGGGCGGAATGCCGCTAATCAAGCTGAAAGATGGTCCTGCCGGAAACGCAACGGCCACGGACCGGTTTTGCCCGAACCGCCGGGTTGCGGGCCGCATTACACGAAAAATAGCCGAGGTCCAAGCCGAAATGGTGGGTTTTCACAGCCCGTCGGTGTTGCTCTCGGACCTCGCTCAGATCATCGCCATACCGCCATTCACATGAATGGTCTGCCCGGTTACGTAGGCTGCCTCATTCGAAGCCAGATAGGCAACGGCGGATGCCACTTCGGCACTGGTGCCCATGCGCCTGGTGGGGATGGCCGCCATGATCGCCTCTTTCTGCTTGTCATTGAGCTTGTCGGTCATTGCCGATTCGATGAAGCCCGGCGCGACGCAGTTGACGGTGATGTTGCGGGTGGCGATCTCCTGCGCCAGCGATTTGGACAAGCCGATCATGCCGGCCTTGGAGGCGCAGTAATTCGCCTGGCCGGGATTGCCGGTCACCCCGACCACCGAAGTGATGTTGATGATGCGGCCATGGCGGCGGCGCATCATCGGGTGAGTGAGTTCACGGGTCAGCCGGAAAACGGCGGTGAGATTGACCTCCAGCACCGTATCCCAGTCGGTGTCCGACATGCGCACGAACAGGCCGTCCTTGGTGATGCCGGCATTGTTAACCAGGATGTCGACGCCCTCCAGATCGGCCTCCGCCTTGTGGCCGAGTGCCTTGACCTCGTCACGGTTCGACAGGTTGGCCGGGAACAGCTTGACCCGGTCGCCCAGTTCGGAGGCCAGCGTCTCCAGTTTCTCGACGCGCGTGCCGTGCAGGCCGACGGTCGCGCCTTGCGCATGCAACACCCTGGCGATCGCCTCGCCGATGCCCCCCGATGCGCCGGTGACAAGCGCCTTGCGGCCGGTCAGTTCGAACATCTCTTGTCCTCTTCTCAAATCGTACGGACGGTTATCGATAAACATCACCCCGATGGCCAATCGTTACCACCAGAATGACCAGCCGCCTGTCCTGTACATCGCAGATTACGCGGTAATCCCCAATCCGATATCTCCAAAAAGTCGTCAAAGAAGATGTCGGCGGCGAAGAATTCAAGTCACAGCGCAGCCACAGCCGCCTCCACCTCGGCTGCGGAACCCACGGAGGCGGTGGCGATGTCGCGGTTGATGCGACGAGCCAATCCTGAAAGCACCTTGCCGGCACCGATCTCGTAAAGCGTGGTGACGCCGTTGGCGCCGAACCATTCCACCGTTTCGCGCCAGCGGACGCGACCGGTCACCTGCTCGACCAGGCGCCCGGCGATCCCGTCAGGATCGGTGGACGGCTGCACCGATACGTTGGACACCACGGGAACGATGGGCGCGGTCGTTGTCACGCCGGCAAGTGCCTCACGCATGACATTGGCCGCCGGCGTCATCAGCGCGGAATGGAAGGGCGCCGAAACCTGCAGCATCAGCGCCCGTTTGGCGCCTTTTGCGGTGCACAGTTTCGCTGCCAGTTCAACCGCCGCCTTCGCCCCCGATATGACCAGTTGGCCGCCGCCATTGTCGTTCGCCACCTGGCAGACGGCCCCCTTGCCAGCCCCCAGGGCGGCCTCAACGCAGGCGGCTTCGACATCGGCCTGCTCCAACCCGATGATCGCCGCCATGGCGCCCTCGCCGGCCGGCACCGCTGCCTGCATGGCGTTGCCGCGGATGCGCAGCAGACGGGCGGCATCGGCAACGGAAACGAAGCCGGCGGCGGCGAGTGCCGAATATTCGCCCAGCGAATGGCCGGCGACATAAGCGATCTTGTCCTTCAGCGAGAAACCGCGCGTTTCCAGCGCCCTGATCGCCGCCAGCGACACCGCCATCAGCGCCGGCTGCGCATTGGCCGTCAGCGTCAACGTCTCTTCGGGACCTTCCCAGATCAGCTTCGACAGGTTTTCACCGAGCGCGTCATCGACTTCCTGGAAAATCCTGCGTGCCTCGGGAAAGGCATCGGCAAGATCCTTGCCCATGCCGACAGCCTGGCTACCCTGTCCCGGAAAGGTGAATGCAACGGCCATGCGAGGGCTCCCCTGACTGGTTTTGCTTGCCTGATACTACGAATTTTTCCTGCCTGTGACGCAAGGCAGGCCGCCAAGTCAAGCCACTTCAGCCCATGGCAATGGGCCCATCCCTGTGTGAGTGCCTGTTCCGAAAGGCTTTTTGGCGATCACACCTGATGAAAACCGCTCACGAATCGTTCGCTGGCTCTTCTTATTTCCGCCACAGGCGCTAGCTTTGCGTGACAATTATATGACAATCGAATGACGTGGGTTGTCTTCGGGCGGGAAGTTAAAGTGGCAAAGAGTTTCAAACGTGCCGGCAACGCGGCGCCGCAGTTCCTGGAAGACGATCCGTCCACCGGCTATCTGCCGGGTCGTAGATGGCCTGTTGTCCGCTACTGGCTGATCAGCCTAGCGATCTCGGCCGTCCTAGTGTTCGCCATCGAATTGATCGTGCGCGGTGATATCGCCGGCACCGTTTCCTTCTTCCTGCAGCCGTTCAAGCCGGGCTGGACAACCATCGTCGTCTTCGCGCTGGTCCTGATCGGTCTCGACGCGGTGCTCGGCCGCAGTCATCAGAGCCTGATGATCGTTGCGCCGCTGACCCTGTCGCTGGCCTTTGTCGGCCACCAGAAGTCGCATTATCTCGGCGATCCCCTCTACCCGACGGACTTCCTCTACGCCCGCCAGATCTTCGCCCTGTTGCCGCTCTTGGTGCGTGAGCGGCCAATGACGGCGCTGGCCATGGTCGCGGGCATCGTCGCCGGCCTGTCCCTGCTCGTCTATGGCTGGCGGCTATGGCGCCGCAAGATTCCGGCCCTCAGCCGCAAGGGCCGCCTTGCCCGGCTGACGTTGGCGGTGCCGCTGCTCGCCTTCTTCGTCTCGATCATGGATTACGCCACCTTCTCGTGGACCAGGGACCGGCTGCAGATCATCCCGATCATGTGGGACCAGAAGGAAAACTACGCCTCCAACGGCTTCGCGCTCGCCTTCGCGCTCAACGTGCCGATGGCGCATGTCTCGGCACCGCCGGGCTATTCCGACAAGGCGATCGCGGCGATCGAGCGGCCCGAGGTGACCGCCTCGGTGCCGGCCCAGAAGCCGGACATCATCATCGTCATGAGCGAATCCTTCTGGGATCCAACCAAGCTGCCCGGAGTCACCATTAACCCCGATCCGATGCCCAATGTGCGGGCGCTCCGCTCGGGCTCGATGTTCTCGCCCGAATTCGGCGGCATGACCGCCAACATCGAATTCGAAGCGCTGACCGGCTTTTCCAATGCTTTCCTGCCGGCCGGCAGCATCCCCTACCAGCAATATGTCCGCACCCCGACGCCGTCGATGGCGACCTTCTTGAAGAGCGAAGGCTATAGGGCGCGCGCCATCCATCCAGGCACGAACTGGTTCTGGAACCGCGGGGCGGTCTATGCCGATTTCGGTTTCAACGACTTCAAATCGGAAGAGACGCTGCCGCCCATGGAAAAGCGCGGACCGCTGGCATCCGACGCGGCGATGACCGACGAGATCATACGCGAAGCGGACGCCAGCGAGGACCCGGTGTTCTTCTTCGCCGTTAGCCTGCAGAACCACGGCCCCTATGAACCGAACCGTTATTCGAACCCGACCCATTCGGTGCAAGCGCCGATCAGCCAGTGGGCGCGCGACTCGCTGCTCTCTTACGCCGAAGGTTCAGCCGACGCGGACCGCGGCCTTGAACGGCTGATCGAATGGGCCAAGACGCGCGAGCGGCCGACGATTGTCGCGTTTTTCGGTGACCACCTGCCGCCGCTCGGACCGGTCTATGTCGAGACCGGCTTCCTGAAGGACAACGTCGCACCGCGCAAGGAACCGACGCCGGAAGCCGCCCTCGAACATCACGCGACACCGCTGATCATCTGGTCGAACCGCTCGGGCCCGGTCGAGAACCTGGGCACGGTCAGCCCCGCGTTCCTGCCCTATCATATCCTCACCGCCGCCGGCATCACCCATCCTTACTACACCGGCTTCCTGGGCGAGATGCGGGAGCGCTATCGCGTTGTCGACCGCAACCTGCTGCTCACCCCGGCCGGCGCGGCCACGCCCGACTGGTCGCGTCAGAAGGAGATCGACCCGGCGATCCGCGATTTCCAGCTGATCCAGTATGACATGATGTTCGGCAAGCGCGATGCCGCGCCCGACTTCTTCCCCGAAACGGTCGACAAGGTCGTCGCCCATACGAGTTGAACCGATCGGCGGGCAATTGATTTCCCTGCCGCCCGCCTTCGGATCAGCCAACTCAGTTCGTCAGTTGCAGCTTCGAAAATTTGTTGGCGATCTGCAGAAACACGTTCGGCAGCTTGGCCGGATCGTTGACGGCATAATAGTCGCTGGGGGTCGAGGCGCAGGCGCTGTAAAGGGTGCGGTTGGCGGCGGTGTCGGATTGTAGCACCATGGTGTAGATTTGCACGCCCTCATCCTTCAATTGAGTGCAGACGCTCTTGGTCCACCCGTCGACGTTGCGCGCCGCTGCCGTCTGGTTGTCCGATCCGAAACGGCCACCCGCGAGATAGCCATAAGATGTGTAGTCGGATTTGGTTGGCTGTTCGCTGGCGCCATAAACGACATTCTCGCCGTCGGTGAGCAGCAGCACGATCTTGCTAACGCCTGGTGTTTTCCATGGCGCGCCGTCGGTGTACGGCGCGCCAGGCGAGAGCACGCGCATGCCCCATGACAGGCCTTCGGAAACATTGGTCCCCGAGCCGTTCCACTCAGTCATCTGACTGGCTGCCTTGCGCAGTTTGTCGAAATCGCCGGTCAGGGGAACCACCGGTGTCGGACACGCACGGTTCGGGCCTACGGTGATGGCGGAGCCGGTCTCGGTGATGAGTTCCCTGGCGGGCGCGACATATTTGGCGATCTTTTCCTTGGCGGAATTTCCAGGCGCCAACACATCGCCAAGAAGATCACTGAAATCGATACGCAGGAGGTTGCCTTTCTGCTTGGCGAGCTTGGCCTTGTCGCTGACGTCGTCCAGATAGGAGTTATTGTAATATTTAGCCGAATTGCCATAGGACGCTGACGGCATCTGGGCATCTTCCGGGTCGTCCGGTGCAAAATACGGAACGAACAGAGAGTCGGGTTTGGCCGGATCGGGTGGGGTGTCCGAAATATTGTAAGCGCCCGGTCGCGCCTCGACGCAGCCCTTCCATCCTGTGCCGTTCCATCCGGGCTCGGTCCATCCATTCTCCTTGAGCTGCTTGAACAGCGCCATATGATTGGGCCGCTTGCCATCTACGACTGGGAAATTGACGCCATTGGTTGAGGATTTACCGTCCATGTCGACCCATGACGGATCGAATTCGTCGCCATTGACGTTGACGGCCGTGACGAAAGGAACCAGCGAGGCGCGGACCTCGCGCGTCGGCGACTTTGTCGCTTCAAGCGTGTCCAGCAACGATTTCGTCGCTGTTCTCAGCGCGGCAATGCGGACGCCTGCCATAGAACCGGTATTGTCCAGCACCAGCACGACTTCGAGCTGATTGTTCGATTCGACCGCCGAGGCATCGACCACGATGTGCTTGCTCTGACCAAACAGGAAAGCGAAATTCAAGCCGACGTCGGCCGAGGCCACCGCCTTGGTCTTGATGAAATTGACGCCCCGGTCGACGGCCAGGGTCGCCTTGGCGTTGACGAGTTCGCCATGCCCGGCGATGTTGGCCTGGAAATAGCGGTCGAAAGCATCGGTGCGGGTAATGTCCAGATCGCCAAGATGGGAAGAGGCAAGATTTGCCGCATCGAGTGCATTCTGCAGGTTGCTCTTTGCCCGCATCATGGTCGAGACGTCGGTCGCGAAGGCCACGGCCGACAGAATGGCCGGCAGCCCCAATCCCATCAGAAGCGCGAAATTGCCGCTCTTCGAGCGCCAGAATCTGTTGAGAAGCATCCTTACCCCGCAAATGCTTGCCGCTCGATATGCGCGGTTATCGGGCTTTTGCGCCTTGCATGATGAATCGACCGTTGACGGCGTGGCTCAACCCTGCACAACCTGACATTGTGGTTAAGGGCCGGTTGCCGGGAAATCGCCAGGCCTTGCCGGCGCTGCCACCTCGTCCTTGCGGCCTGCGACATCAGGGAATGGCGCTTGGCCTTGCTTTATCAGCGGATTGGTTTATAGACGCCGCCAATCTGCCGGTCCCAGCTGGGGGCTGAACGGAGGGCCGGAGGTTTTTTGAAAACCTTCGTGTGAAGCCAGAAGCGCTTCCGCCTCCCGTGTCTCCGCTCTCGACCGTCTCGTCATGCTCCTTTCTTCCCCGCGCCTTTGAGGCACATGCGGGTCAGAGAAGTTGCAGAGGCTTTTGCCGCCGGGAACCGGGAGAGAAACGAAGAAAGGCACTGAACCATAATGGCTCTTTACGAACATGTGTTTCTTGCCCGGCAGGACCTCTCGCAGCAGCAGGTCGATGCGCTTGTCGAACAGTACAAGGGTGTCATCTCAGCGAATGGCGGGTCCGTCGGCCGGGTCGAGAACTGGGGACTGAAGTCCCTCACCTACCGGGTCAACAAGAACCGGAAGGCATACTACACGCTGATGGACCTCACCTGCCCGCCGGCAGCGCTCAACGAGATGGAGCGCCAGATGGGTCTGTCCGAGGACGTGCTGCGTTTCCTGACCATCAAGGTCGAGGCGCATGAGGAAGGCCCTTCGGCCATGATGCAGAAGCGCGAAGAGCGCTCCGAGCGCGGTGGCTTCGGCGATCGCGACCGTGGCGATCGGCCGGCCCGCAGCTTCGGCGACCGCGGCGATCGTGGCCCGCGTTCGTTCGGCGATCGCGAAGGCGGCGACCGTGGTCCGCGCCGTCCGCGCGAAGGTTTTGAAGGGGGTGCAGAATAATGGTCGACATCAACCAGATCCCGACCCGGCGCCCTTTCCATCGCCGCCGCAAGACCTGCCCGTTCTCCGGCGCCAACGCCCCGAAGATCGACTACAAGGACGTGCGTCTTTTGCAGCGCTACATTTCCGAGCGCGGCAAGATCGTGCCGTCGCGCATCACCGCCGTCAGCCAGAAGAAGCAGCGCGAGCTCGCCAAGGCGATCAAGCGCGCCCGTTTCCTCGGCCTGCTGCCCTACGTGGTTCGCTAAGTCTTCCGAACGGGCGGTTCGCCGCCCGTTCCTGTCACCGGCCATGACGGGCATGACCGGTTAGCGTCAAATCCCGAGTTGAGGTCAATACCTCTAACTGCCGCGACAGGCAGGACAGCGACACCGGCGGCAACGCCCTTTTGCTTCCTGACCTGTTCCAGAGAATTCGGCGTCGGCCTTGTGGGCGGACGCCCAACCAAAAGGAACATAATCATGGACGTCATCCTTCTCGAACGCGTCTCCCGCCTCGGCCAGATGGGCGATACCGTCAAGGTCAAGGACGGTTTTGCCCGCAACTTCCTGCTGCCGCAGGGCAAGGCGTTGCGCGCCAACGAAGCCAACAAAAAGAAGTTCGAAGGCCAGCGCGCCCAGCTCGAAGCCCGCAACCTCGAGCGCAAGTCGGAAGCCGCAGAGGTTGCCGAAAAGCTCGACGGCAAGAGCTTCATCGCCGTTCGCTCGGCTGGTGAAACCGGTCAGCTCTACGGTTCGGTGTCGACGCGCGACATCGCCGACCTGCTGATCGCGGAAGGCTTCACGGTCAACCGCAACCAGATCCAGCTCAACCAGCCAATCAAGACCATCGGTGTCACCAATGTGGCGATCGCGCTGCATCCGGAAGTCGAAGTCACCATCACCCTCAACATCGCCCGCACGGCTGACGAAGCCGAGCGCCAGTCCAAGGGCGAGACGCTGACCACCGCCGAAGCCATTTATGGCGACGACATCAACGACAATGCGCGGCCGGAAAACTTCTTCGATCCGAATGCCGAGTTCGAAGGCGGCGAAGAAAACGCCTGATCACATGCGCTCCGAGCGCCGGACCGGCGCTCCGATCATGCTGTCGATTTCCAGTCATTTCTGGACCAATGCCCGGGCCTCTCGCCCGGGCATTTTTGTGCCAAAAGGAACTTTTCGAAACCCTATATATTGATGCAGAGTAGGACAGCCTGTCTGACCGTGAGGGGACACCGGACCATGAATATTCTGTTGAAGCGCGTTCTCGACCGCCTTGTGCGCACGGGCAGTCTCAAGGTAACCGGGCCGAAAGGCACGACATTCATCTTCGGCGACGGCAGCGGCGAGCTGGTGCACATGCACATCAAGACCCGCCATGCCGAGCGCGCCATCACCTTCGATCCGATGCTGGCGGTGCCTGAATCCTACATGGACGGCGAGCTGGACATTCTGGAAGGCGGCGTGCTCGGACTGATGCGCATTGCCTTCCAGAACATGGGCAGCGGCGGCATCGACGCGACATGGTCGAAAGCCATTGAGGGCCTTCGCCACGCCTTCCGCCGCCTACAGCAGATCAACACCGCCGCGCGCTCGCGCCGCAACGTGCAACGCCACTACGATCTGTCGGGCGAGCTTTACCGGCTCTTCCTCGATGAGGACATGCAGTATTCCTGTGCCTATTTCGAGCAGCCGGACATGACGCTCGACGAGGCGCAGGCCGCAAAGAAACGTCATATCGCCGCCAAGCTCAGGCTGAAGGCCGGCCAGACGGTGCTCGACATCGGCTCTGGCTGGGGCGGGCTCGGCCTCTATCTGGCCAAGGCCTTCGATGTCGACGTGCAGGGCGTGACGCTGTCGACGGAACAGCATGGCGTCGCCACCGACCGGGCCCATGCGCAAGCGCTGGAAAACCACGTCCATTTCGAATTGAAGGACTATCGCGAGCTCAACGAACGCTTCGACCGCATTGTCTCGGTCGGCATGTTCGAGCATGTCGGGGTCAACCATTACCGCACCTTCTTCGACAAGGCGGCAACATTGCTGAAGCCTGATGGCGTCATGCTTTTGCACACGATCGGCCGCTCCGGCGTGCCTTGGGCGACCAGCGCCTTCATCCGCAAGTATATTTTCCCGGGCGGTTACATCCCGGCAATGTCCGAGGTGCTGCCGGCGATCGAAAAGTCCGGCCTCGTGGTCACCGACGTCGAGATCCTGCGGCTTCATTATGCCGACACGCTGAAGCATTGGGGCCAGCGCTTCGCCGCCAACCGGGACAAGGCAAAGGCGATCTATGACGAACGTTTCTGCCGCATGTGGGAGTTCTATCTGGCCGCCTCGGAAGCTGCCTTCCGTTGGCAGGACTTGGTGATTTTCCAGTTCCAGATCACCAAGAAGAACGACACGCTGCCGATGACGCGCGACTATATGGGCAAATGCGAGAAGGCGCTGGAGTTGCGTGACATGGGCCGCCGCGAGGCGGCTCCTGTCGAGAAGTCCGCCAAGCCCGCCCGCCGACGCAAGGTGGCGGAATAGGGACAGCGCTGACGGGACGCATTATTGGCGCTTGCCATTGCAGGCTCCTGCCCCGAAAAGGGCCTCGTGATCGTCGCGAGGCCCTTTTCATGACCTATCTCCTCTACACAGCCGCGGCGCTTGCCGAGATCGCCGGCTGCTTTTCGGTGTGGGCGTGGTGGCGGCTGGAGAAGTCGCCGCTCTGGCTGCTGCCTGGCTTTGCCTCTCTGATTGTGTTCGCCTGGCTTGTGGCGTTGGTCGGCACCAATGCGGCCGGCCGCGCCTATGCCGCGTATGGCGGTATCTACATCGCTGCCTCGCTCGCCTGGTTGTGGCTGGCCGAGGGCGTGCGGCCAGATCGCTGGGACCTTGCCGGCGCGGCGCTCTGCATGGCTGGCGCCTCGATCATCCTGCTTGCACCGAGAGGGGCATAGCCGTGGAGCTGCCGGCCGCTCTTCGGCAGGCTGTCGATCGCCTTTTGGAAAAGGTGCCGCTGCCGGACCTGAAACAGGCGGCGAAAACCCTGTCCGACCGCTACCGCGCCGAATTGCGCGACGGTCGGCTGCATATGGCGCAGGACATGGCGGTCAAGGCCTATCTGGCGACGCGGATGCCGGCGACCTACGCCGCGGTCCGCGCCAGCCTCGATGCGCTCGCCGAAGCCCGGCCGGATTTCGCACCCGCGACCTTGCTCGACGTCGGCGCCGGCCCCGGCACCGTGCTTTGGGCCACCAGTGATCTCTGGCCTGAACTGGAACTGGCCACGCTGCTTGAGGCGAGTGCCGCGGTACGCAAGGTCGGTGAGACGCTTGCCGCCGATGCGATCACGGCGCGGACCGTCTGGCGGGCCGGCGATGTCACGACGGACATTGCCGACCTCCAGTCCGCCGACCTCGTCACATGCGCCTATGTGCTGGACGAGATCGCGCCGGCGTCCCTGCCCAAACTGGTCGACCGGCTATGGCAACTCACCAGGGACACGCTGTTGATTGTCGAGCCGGGCACGCCGGCGGGCTGGCTGCGCATTCTAGCTGTACGCGCACAATTGATCGCGGCCGGCGCGCATGTGCTGGCGCCCTGTCCGCACGAGGCGCCCTGCCCGCTCAAACCGCCGGACTGGTGCCACTTTTCCCGCCGCGTCGCCCGCTCGCGCCTGCACCGCCTGGCCAAAGAGGCGGAAGTACCGTGGGAAGATGAGAAATTCATCTATGTCGCCGCTTCGCGCCAGCCGGCTGCCTTCCGCGCCGCGCGGGTCGTCGCGCCGCCGAAATCCGGTTCCGGCAAGGTCGTGCTCAAGCTTTGCGAGGCAAACGGCAGCGCCAGCGAAAGGCTCTTCACCAAGCGCGACGGTGACGCGTTCAAGGTGGCGCGGCGGGCGGATTGGGGCGATTCAATGGCATGAGGATGAAAGAGACGCGACAGCCTTGCAATGCGGTGTCAGCAGCGCTCACTTTCCTGTTTTGTTCTCCTGCGAAAAATGCTAAGTTCGCAACTCTCGATTCGAGTCAATTGCGATTCTTTCCACCGAAAAATTTTGGCTGTGAATCGCGCGTACCAAAGCCGCTTCTTCACGGGCTGTTGCAGATAAGTCAGCACTGACTTGTCCAGTTCTGATATCGACAGACGGGGATTGAAATCGGGGACATCATGGCAGAGGCAGCACGAAAATTCAGCGTGGCGGAGCAACCGCTCTATCGCGAATCGCCCAACAACATCGAGGCCGAGCAGGCGCTGCTTGGCGCTATACTCGTCAACAACGACGCCTTCTACCGGGTGTCCGACTTCCTGAAGTCCGGCCATTTCTACGAACCCCTGCACCGCAAGATCTACGATGTCGCGGCCGAGCTGATCCGGATGGGCAAGGCGGCGACGCCGATCACGCTCAAGACCTTCCTGCCCGCCGACGAAAAGGTCGGCGACATGACGGTAGCGCAGTATGTGGTGCGGCTGGCGGTGGAAGCCGTCACCGTCGTCAACGCCACCGACTACGGCCGCGCCATTTATGATCTGGCGACGCGCCGGGCGCTGATCACCGTCGGCGAGGACATGGTCAACATCGCTTATGACGCCCCTGTCGACATGTCGCCTTCCGAACAGATCGAGGACGCGGAGCGCCGCCTGTTCGAGCTGGCCGAGACCGGGCGCTATGACGGCGGCTTCGAGAGCTTCACCGACGCGGTCAAGACCGCGGTCGACATGGCCAACGCCGCCTATATGCGTGACGGCGGTCTATCGGGCCTCGCCACCGGCATGCGCGATCTCGACCGCCGCATGGGCGGCCTGCAGTCGTCCGATCTGATCATCATCGCCGGCCGTCCAGGCATGGGCAAGACATCACTCGCCACCAACATCGCCTTCAACATCGCCGAGATGTATGAGCCGGCGCAGCAGGCCGATGGCTCATTCAAGGCGGCCAATGGCGGCGTGGTCGGTTTTTTCTCGCTCGAAATGTCGTCCGAACAGCTCGCAACCCGCATCATTTCCGAACAGACGGAAATCTCGTCCTCCAAGATCCGCCGCGGCGAAATCAGCGAAATGGACTTCGAAAAGCTGGTCGCCTGTTCTCAGACCATGCAGAAGATCCCGCTGTTCATCGACCAGACCGGCGGTATTTCCATTGCCCAGTTGTCTGCCCGTGCGCGTCGTCTGAAGCGCCAGCGCGGCCTAGACCTGATCGTCATCGACTATATTCAGCTGATGCAGGGTTCATCCGCCAAGTCTTCGCAGAACCGCGTGCAGGAAATCACCGAGATCACCACGGGCCTGAAGGCTCTGGCCAAGGAGCTGGCCGTGCCGATCATCGCGCTGTCGCAGCTCTCGCGTCAGGTCGAAAGCCGCGACGACAAGCGCCCGCAGCTCTCCGACCTGCGCGAATCCGGTTCGATCGAGCAGGACGCCGACGTCGTCATGTTCGTCTATCGCGAGGAATATTACCTCAAGAACCGCGAGCCGAAGCTCGGCACCGAGGAATACGTCAAGTGGGAAAACGACATGAACGAGATGCGCGGCAAGGCCGAGGTGATCGTGGCCAAGCAGCGCCATGGGCCGACTGGCTCTGTCACGCTCGCCTTCCACGGCGAATTCACCCGCTTCTCCGATCTCGCGGAAGAGCACCATATCGCGGAAAGGTTTGAGTAGCCTCTTGCCAGCGACCTCGCCGATAGCAACGGGTCTCGACGCTCTGCGCCGCCCTCTGTCCTGCCGGACATCTCCTCTACATGGGGGGAGATTGGCTGTCGCGCGCGGCGCCCGCCGGCGGGCGGGAAGGTAAAGCGTGGTCAAATCCCGCGTCCAGTTCATCTGCCAGAATTGCGGTTCGGTGCATCAGCGCTGGGCCGGCAAATGCGATGCCTGCGGCGAGTGGAACACGCTGGTCGAGGAAGGCACATCTGGCGGCATCGGCTCGGGCCCTGCCAACACGCGCAATGCCCGCAAGGGCCGCGCGGTGGTGCTGACAACGCTTTCGGGCGATATCGAGGACGCGCCGCGTATCATCTCAGGCATCGGTGAACTCGACCGCGCCACTGGTGGCGGTTTCGTTCGGGGCTCGGCACTTCTGGTCGGCGGCGATCCCGGTATCGGCAAATCGACGCTGCTCACCCAGGCCGCGGCCGCCCTTGCCTCCAAGGGCCATCGCATCGTCTATGTCTCGGGCGAAGAGGCAGTTGCCCAGATCAGGCTGCGTGCGCAGAGGCTCGGCGTCGCCTCGGCCCCGGTTGAACTCGCGGCCGAGACCAATGTCGAGGATATCCTTGCCACGATCGCCGACGGCAAGCGGCCCGATCTGGTCATCCTCGATTCGATCCAGACGCTGTGGACCGACTTGGCCGATTCGGCGCCAGGCACCGTCACACAGGTGCGCGCCGCCGCCCAGGCGATGATCCGCTACGCGAAATCCACGGGTGCCGCCATCGTGCTGGTCGGCCATGTCACCAAGGAAGGCCAGATCGCGGGTCCGCGCGTGGTCGAGCACATGGTTGACGGCGTGCTCTATTTCGAGGGCGAAGGCGGCCACCACTTCCGCATCCTGCGCACGGTGAAGAACCGCTTCGGACCGACCGACGAGATCGGGGTCTTCGAAATGTCGGACAAAGGTCTGCGCGAGGTCTCCAATCCATCCGAGCTTTTCCTTGGCGAACGGCACGCGAAATCGCCGGGAGCAGCGGTTTTCGCCGGCATGGAAGGCACCAGGCCGGTTCTGGTCGAAATCCAGGCACTGGTCGCGGCCTCCTCGCTTGGCACCCCGCGCCGGGCGGTGGTCGGCTGGGACGGCGCGCGGCTGTCGATGATCCTGGCAGTGCTGGAAGCGCATTGCGGTGTCCGTTTCGGGCAGCATGACGTCTACCTCAACGTCGCCGGCGGCTACCGCATCAGCGAGCCGGCAGCCGATCTCGCGGTCGCAGCCGCACTGGTTTCCTCGCTCACTGGTCTTGCCCTCCCCGCCGATTGCGTCTATTTCGGCGAAATCAGCCTTTCGGGCGCGGTGAGGCCGGTGGCGCATGCGCAGCAGCGTCTCAAGGAAGCCGAAAAGCTGGGTTTTGGTAGCGCGGTTCTGCCCTTGGGCAGCGAGGAACTTGCTGGGGGGATCGGGGCCGGCGCTTTCCAACCGACCGAGCTTGCCGACCTCGTGGCGCGCATAGCCGGCTCACGGCGGGGCCGTGCCGACGATGAAGAATGACGCGGCTCGTCGAGTCGTGAACAAGAGATCGGAGTGGGGCCAAAGACATGCCGATTACGCTGCTTGACGGAATTCTCGTCGGCTTCACCCTGGTCTCGGCGATGCTCGCCATGGTTCGCGGCTTTTCGCGCGAGGTGCTTTCGGTCGTCTCCTGGGCGGCGGCGGCGGCGGCGGCCTTCTTCTTCTACAAACCGGTCCTGCCCTACCTGAAGCCCTATGTCGACAATGAGAAGATCGCCATGGCGGCGGCCGCAGGCGTGGTCTTCATCATCGCGCTGATCGTGGTTTCGGTCATCACCATGAAGCTTGCCGACTGGATCATCGATTCGCGCATCGGCGCCCTCGACCGCACGCTCGGCTTCCTCTACGGCGCCGCGCGCGGCGTCCTGGTCGTCGCGGTGGCGTTGCTGTTCTTCAACTGGCTGGCCGGCGCCAAGGCCCCGGCCTGGGTCACGGAAGCCAAGTCGCGGCCGCTGCTGGAACAGATCGGCGCCAAGCTCGAGAGCCTGCTGCCAGAGGACCCGGAAAACGCCATCCTCAAGAAGCTCAATCCGAATCAGCCGGCCGTCGAGACGCCCGTCGCGCCCGACGCACCGGCGGCGGATGCACCAGCCGGCGGCGACGACGCCAATGCGCCAGCGCCCGATGACAACGACGCCGGTCCTGCCGACAACACCGCCAAGCCGGCGCCAGCGCCCGCCAACTGAGGTCCGAACGCGGCGTCTGACGATCGATCCATGTGAACGATCGCATGCAGTGCGTTGCTTTCGACGCGCGACCGCCTTATATGGCGATTTTAGCGGAGCTTAAGATGGCAGACGCAGACGACGTGCTTTCCGCCGAGGCTGACGATCATTTCCATGACGAGTGCGGCGTGTTCGGCATCTTTGGCCGGCAGGACGCGGCGGCCATCGTCACACTCGGCCTGCATGCGCTGCAGCATCGAGGTCAGGAAGCGGCCGGCATCGTCTCCTATGACGGCACCCAATTCCATGTCGAACGCCATGTCGGCCTGATCGGCGACACCTTCACCAAGCAGCGCGTCATCGACAGCCTGCAAGGCAACCGCGCCATCGGCCATACGCGCTACGCGACCACCGGCGGCGCCGGCATGCGCAACATCCAACCCTTCTTCGCCGAATTGGCCGATGGCGGCTTTGCCGTCGCCCATAACGGCAACCTCACCAACGCCATGACGGTACAGCGCGCGCTGCAGAAACAAGGCGCGATCTTCTCCTCCACCTCCGACACCGAGACGCTTTTGCATCTGGTCGCGACCAGCAAGGAGCGCGACCTCAACTCGCGCTTCATCGACGCGGTGCGCCAGGTCGAGGGCGCCTTCTCGCTGGTGGCGATGACGGCCAAGAAGATGATCGGCTGCCGCGATCCGCTCGGCATCCGCCCGCTGGTGCTGGGCGATCTCGACGGCGCCTGGATCCTGGCCTCCGAGACCTGTGCGCTCGACATCATCGGCGCGCGTTTCGTGCGCGACCTGAAGCCCGGCGAGATGGTCGTCGTCACCTCCAAGGGCATTGAGAGCCTGTTCCCGTTCGAACCGCAGAAGACTCGCTTCTGCATCTTCGAATATGTCTATTTCGCCCGACCCGACTCCTCGGTCGAGGGCCGCAATGTCTATGAGGTGCGCAAGCGCATCGGCGCGGAACTGGCGCAGGAAAATCCGGTCGACGCCGATATCGTCGTACCGGTGCCGGACTCGGGCACGCCGGCGGCAATCGGATTCAGCCAGGCGGCGGGCATTCCCTTCGAACTCGGCATCATCCGCAACCACTATGTCGGCCGCACCTTCATCCAGCCCGGCGATTCGATCCGCCATATGGGCGTCAAGCTCAAGCACAACGCCAATCGCCGCATGATCGAGGGCAAGCGCGTGGTGCTGGTCGACGACAGCATCGTGCGCGGCACCACCAGCCAGAAGATCGTGCAGATGGTGCGGGACGCCGGCGCCAAGGAAGTGCACATGCGCATCGCCTCGCCGCCGACCAGCGCATCATGCTTCTATGGCGTCGACACGCCGGAGAAGTCGAAGCTGCTGGCTTCGCGCATGTCGGTGGAAGAGATGGCCGAGTTCATTCGGGTCGATTCGCTCGGTTTCCTGTCGATCAACGGGCTCTACCGCGCCGTCGGCGAGGCGAGCCGCGACGATGAGCAGCCGCAGTTCTGCGACGCGTGCTTCACCGGCCAGTATCCGACCCGCCTGCTCGACTTCGAAGGCCACGACAATGTGCGCACGCTGTCGCTGCTGGCGACAAGCGGGGCGTAGAATTGCCGGATTGTCATCAGCCTTAGCCAGAGTTCCGGAAGCCATCGCATGACCCTCGACCTTACCGGCCGCGTTGCGGTCGTCACCGGCGCCTCGCGCGGCATTGGCTATTTCATCGCCAGGGAATTGGCTGCCGCCGGCGCGCATGTCATCGCGGTTGCCCGCACCGTCGGCGGGCTGGAAGAACTCGACGACCAGATCAAGGCGGCCGGCGGCCAGGCGACATTGGTGCCGCTTGATCTCGCCGACATGGCCGGCATCGACCGGCTGGGCGGCGCCATCCACGAGCGCTGGGGCAAGCTCGACATCCTCGTCGCCAATGCCGGCGTGCTTGGCGTCATCTCGCCGATCGGCCATGTCGAGGCCAAGACCTTCGAAAAGGTGATGACCATCAACGTCACCTCGACCTGGCGGCTGATCCGTTCGGTCGACCCGCTGCTGCGGCTTTCGGATGCCGGCCGGGTGATTATCCTGTCGTCCAACGTGGCGCATTCGGCGCGCGCCTTCTGGGCGCCTTACGCGGCATCGAAGGCGGCGGTGGAGACCATGATGCGCTCCTGGGCGCATGAGACGCAAAGCCTGCCGCTGCGCGTCAATGCAGCCGATCCCGGCGCCACCCGCACCGCGATGCGCGCGCAAGCCGTGCCCGGTGAGGATCCCGAGACATTGCCGCACCCCTCCGAGATCGCCAAACGCATCGTGCCGCTGGCCAGCCCGGACCTCAAAGAGACCGGGCTGATCTTCCAGGCCAAGCACAACCGCTTCGTCGCCTACCGGCAACCGGAATAAAAGCCGGTTCGAAACGGATTAAAACAGCCTTCGGCTACGTTCTTCCGACGTAGGACATTCGAAACCGGAGGACCGACATGCCAAGACTCGCCATCGTTGCCGCCACCGCCCTTACCACCGCTCTTGGAGCTACGGTCGGTGTGGCCGTTTCCCAAGATGCCAAGATGAGTTTCTTCGTCACCAGCGTCGGCTCCGGCAAGGGGGCCGATCTCGGCGGGCTGAAGGGCGCGGATGCCTATTGCGCGTCGCTGGCGGAAGCCGCCGGCGTCACCGGCAAGACATGGCACGCCTATCTCTCGACCAGCGCGGAGGATGCGCGCGATCGCATCGGCAAGGGTCCCTGGTTCAACGCCAAGGGCACCAAGATCGCCGATGATATCGCCTCGCTGCACGGCGACGCCAACGGCATCACCAAGCAGACCGCGCTGAACGAGAAGGGTGAAACGGTCAACGGCCGCGGCGATACGCCCAACCGGCACGACATGCTGACCGGCTCCAAGCCCGACGGCACCAGGATCGCCGACCAGACCTGCGGCGACTGGACGATGAGCGGCTCCGAAGGGGCGGCGATGATGGGCCATCACGACCGCACCGGTCTCGACGATTCGGCGGCGGCGAAGTCGTGGAATTCCTCGCATGCCTCGCGTGGCGGCTGCAGCCAGGAGGCGCTGAAAGGCACAGGCGGCGACGGCCTGTTCTATTGTTTTGCGACCAACTGAACCATAGTGGAGGGCAACACGCCGGCTAGAAAACCCGACGCATCATCACGCGGCTGTGATCTGAGGCGAGAAGGCCGCTGGGCGGTCATGCTTTCGTCATTTCCGAGGAGTTGTTAGGATCGAACGACTCCTGCAACGAGAGCCCGAGCTGGGCAGAACAAGGAAAACTCCATGGCTACGACCGCAGCATTGGTCTGGTATCTGGTAATCGCCGGCCCGCAGGGCGGCATGGTCGTGCTGCCCAGCACCTTCGACAAGCGCGAACAGTGCACCGCCGCCATCACCGAGTATCAGAAGCAGCCGACACCCGCCGGCTGGTCCGTGCAGTGCGTGCCGAGCGCCTCGCCCTTCACCGACGAAGGCGACGCCGAAGAGCCGGCAGCTCAGTAAGCATCAGGTATTCACAAGGCCCGCGACCGCTGCCGCGGGCCTTGTGATTCATCACCGCGCGCTCACCGTCAGTTCCGGCTTCTGGTTGATGGTCTGGAACACCACGCAATAGCGCTCGGTCAGCTTCAGCAGCGAATCGATGCGCTCCCGTGGCTCCGCCGTGTCGAGATTGAAATTGAGCCGAATGGCGCGAAAGCCAACCGGCGCATCCTTGGCGACGCCAAGAGTGCCGCGAAAATCAAGGTCGCCTTCGGCTTCAACGGTAGCGGCGCCGAGCTTGAATTCGAGCGCCGTCGCCACTGCCTTCAGCGTCACCCCGGCGCACGCCACCAGCGCCTCGAGCAGCATGTCACCGGAGCACAGTTCGAGCCCCGAGCCGCCTGTTGCCGGATGAAGGCCGGCGATTGCCAACGCCCTGCCCGTCTCCACCTTGCAGGCCACCGACTGTTCGTCGATCGAGCCCTTTGCCCTTAGCGTGATCAGTGCTTGCGTGGCGTCGCCGCGGTAGGCCTGCTTCAGCGGCGCCTGCATGGCCTTGAGCTCGGTTGCGTCCATTTTCGTTCCTCCGAGAACGGCTTTCTGCTGTGATAGCATGGTCCTGCGAGACGTGTGAGGCAATCCGAACATGACGACCCCGGCTGTCAGGAAATGGTTTCGGCGGAACAGCACTGGGCGCGTCACCGTCTGTTCCCTTTGACTTCATTCGCCTCGGCCATAGCTATGCGGGAGTCCTTTCCGCGGAGGTCTCATGCGTTCCAAGCTGAAACTCGTCTCCCTTGTCCTCTTCATGCTTGCCGGCTTCGCGCAGCCTCTCCTGGCCGAAACGACGGAGCGGCCGGCACCCGCGGGCGGCGTGCTTTCACTGCTGCCGTCACCTGAGATCACCGACCATTCGATCACGATTGGCGGACGCAGCCTGCAGTATCAAGCAAAGGCCGGCACGCTTCCGCTGCTCTCCGGGAAGGGCGAGGTCACGGCGGAGATCTTCTATGTTGCCTATACGCTGAAGCCACGGGAGAGCGTGGCGACGGAAGCACCGCGGCCAATCACCTTCGTGTTCAACGGCGGCCCGGGCGCCGCTTCAGCCTATCTGCATCTCGGCGCGCTCGGACCGCGCATCGTGGCGACCGGAGCCGGCGGGGAATTCCTCCCCGCGCCGCAAAAACTCATCGACAATCCCGACAGTTGGCTCGACATGACCGACCTCGTCTTCGTCGACCCGGTGGGAACCGGCTACAGCCGCGAGGCGCCCGGCCAGGATACGCACGACTTCTGGGGCGTCAGCCAGGACGCCAGTTCGATCGGCGCCTTCATCAGACTCTATCTCGCCCAAAACGGCCGCATGGGATCTCCGCTGTTCCTCGCCGGTGAGAGCTATGGCGGATTCCGGGCGGCACTGCTTGCCAGGACACTGCAGGAAGACATCGGCATCAGCCCGAGCGGCATCGTGCTGATCTCGCCAGCGCTGGAATTCACCCTGGTGCAGCCCGACGAATTCGAGCCGCTGCATTGGGCTCTCGAACTACCCTCCCTCGCCGCGGTTCGCCTGCGCAGTGAAGGCGTCAACGGCGACACATTGCGGAAAAAGCTCGCCGAGGTCGAGCATTATGCACTTGGCGAGTACCTCAGTGCGCTCACCAGTGGGCTGGAGCAAGGCGGACGGCTGGCGGGCGATCGCGTGGCCGAGATCACCGGCCTGCCTCTCGACCTCGTTCACCGCAACTTCGCCCGCGTTCCGACCTCGCTCTTCGCACGGGAGTTTGGCCGTGCCACGGGCAAGGTGCTCAGCCCTTATGACGGCATGATCGCGACGGCGGACATCGCTCCCCAGAGCGCCCGTATCGCTGGCCCCGATCCGGTGCTGGACCGTAGTGTGCCGGCGCTGACCTCGGCCTTTGTCGCTTACGCGCGCGACGAGCTGAACTTTCGCACCGATGTCAGCTACCGCTTGCTGAACGGCGACATCAGCCACAACTGGGACTATGGGACGAGCGCCTCGCGCCAGGGCTATGCCGGCGTGATGGATGATCTGCAACGGGCGCGGTCCTTGAATCCCGCGCTGGGCGTCGTCATCGTCAACGGCTACACCGATCTCGTTACTCCCTATCTGGCATCGCGTTATCTGGTCAGCCAGATCCCGTCGCTCGCCGGCGCCAGGCCGATCCGCCTCGACGTCGTTGAAGGTGGGCACATGATGTATCTCGAACCCGACGGACGGCGCGCGCTGAAGCAGGCCGCTTCGGAGCTTTACCAGGCAACCCAGTAAACGACAGGACATCGAGTCCCCCGGGCAACCAAGGCTCCGATGCAGGCCCGGTGGCGGGCGCGGTGATCAAGCTGTCCCAAATGGGACATTGACGGACAAGGCCCCAAAACCGTCTGATCGGGCAAGGCTTCGTCATTCCATTTCCGGCGGTCCACAATGTCACATACGCTCTCGACCACACCGAGGCAGGATGGGTTTCGCGCGCCTGGCGAATTCGAGCCCAAATCGGCCTGTTGGCTGATCTGGCCTGAACGACCGGACACCTGGCGGCTGGGCGCCAAGCCCGCGCAGAAGCTGTTCGCCAATGTCGCAGCGGCGATCGCGCAAAGCGAGCCGGTGACGGTGGTGGCGTCCAGCCGCCAGTGGCAGAACGCAAGAGCGCGGTTGCCCAGCCAGGTGCGCGTGGTGGAAATGTCCACCAATGATTCCTGGCTGCGCGACAGTGGCCCTAATTTCGTCGTCAGTGATCGAGGCGAAGTGCGCGGCGTCGATTGGATCTTCAACGCCTATGGCGGTTTCGACGGCGGCCTCTACTCGCCTTGGGATCTCGACGACCTCGTGGCGCGAAAGATCCTCGATATCGAGAGGATGGACCGTTATCGCGCACCGCTGATCGCCGAAGGCGGCGGACTGCAATGCGATGGCCAAGGTACGCTCATCACGACCGAGCAGTGCCTGCTCAATCGCAATCGTAATGGCCATCTCGGAAAGGCGAAGGTGGAAGAACAGCTGGGCGAGTATCTCGGCGTCGACAAAATCATCTGGCTGCCGCGCGGTTTTGCTTTCGACGAGACGGATGGCCATGTCGACGACCTCTGCTGCTTCGTTCGTCCGGGCGTTGTGGCGCTGAGCTGGACCGACGAGCGGGATGATCCGCAATATGAGATAGTACGCGAAGCCGAAGAGGTGCTGCGTTCGACCCGTGACGCGCGTGGCAGTCGCCTGGAGGTTCATCGGCTGCACCATCCCCTGCCGATCGAGATGACGATGGAAGAAAGCGAGAGCGTGGACCGGGTCGATTCGACCTGGGCGCGGCCGACCGGCAACCGGATCGCGGCGAGTTACATCAACTATTATCCGGGCAACAGCGTCGTGGTCGTGCCAGAATTCGGCTGCGATCTCGACCGGAAGGCAAAGCAACAGCTCGCCACGCTGTTTCCCGACCACAAGATCGTCGGCATCGAGAACTCCCGCGAAATTCTGCTCGGAGGCGGCAATGTCGCCTGTATCACCTTACCCGTTTATGCGCCGCAACGGCGTTGAGCGGCAAGGGTGCCGAAGCGAAATCAGAACGGTGCGCCGCATTGGCCCGCCCGGCAAAAGGAGATACCCATGCGCGCTCTGCTCTTCCCAATCGTGACCGCCGCGCTTGCCTGCGTTATCGGCTTCGGCGTCGCCCGGGCGGACGATGAGAAGGTGGTCAACGTCTACAACTGGTCCGACTACATCGCGCCGGACACGGCTGAGAAATTCGAGAAGGAGACAGGTATCAAGGTTCGCTACGATGTCTATGACGGCAACGAGGTCCTTGAGACGAAACTGCTCACCGGCGGCTCGGGATATGATGTGGTCTATCCCTCGGCCTTTCCGTTCCTGAAGAACCAGGTGAAGGCAGGCGCTTTCCTGCGGCTCGACAGATCGAAGCTTTCAAACCACTCGAAAATCGATCCGCAAGCCTTGTCGCTGATCGCGGGCGCGGATCCGCAGAACCTGTACGCCGTGCCTTACATGGCCGTCACAGATGGGATCGGCTACAATGTCGCTGCCGTCAAACAACGGATGCCGGATGCGCCGACAGGATCCTTCGCCATGGTCTTCGACGTCGACGTCGTCAAGAAATTCTCCGATTGCGGCGTCGCCATGATCGATGCTCCGGCGGAGATCATTCCTATGGCTATGAACTATCTCCACATCGATCCCAGGTCGACCAGTCCGGACGACCTCGCCAAGGTCGAAGAGCTGATGGGCAACGTGCGGCCCTATATCCGTTACTTCCACTCGTCGAAATACATCAACGACCTGGCGAATGGCGACATCTGTGTCGTGCTGGGCTGGTCGGGCGACATATTGCAGGCCAAGACCCGTGCGGCGGAATCCGCGAAGAAGCTGGAGATTGCATATTCCATTCCAAGGGAAGGCACGCTGATAAACTTCGATACGATGGCCGTGCCGAAGGATGCGCCGCATCCGGAGAATGCCCAGGCCTGGATCGATTTCAACTTGCGGCCCGATATCGCAGCGGCCAATTCCAGTTATGTTTCCTATGCCAATGCCATCCCGGAATCCCTGCCGCTGATGGATCAGGCCGTCGCAAAGGATCCCGGCGTTTTCCCGTCCGATGATGTAAAGGCCAAGCTGTTCGTGGTCGAGAACAACGACGCAAAGCTGCTGCGACTGCAAAACCGTATGTGGACACGCGTCGTGACGGGACAGTGAGGCTGGCGAACCGTCAGTTGGGCGAGGCCTTCCAGCCGGCGGCCAGCAACTCGACTTGGGAGTGCACACCGAGCTTGCGGTAGACCTGCTTGATGTGGTTGCGCACGGTGCCGGGTGAAATCGACAGGTTTCGCGAAATCGTCTTGGCGCTGCCACCCTCGATCAGGAGCCGCGCGATCTGCCTTTCCCGGGCGCTGAGTTGCGACCCTGCGGCTTCGATTGCGGAAGCCTTGTCCCGAAGACGGCACAAATGAAGCAGCCTTTGCAGAATGAGCTTTGTCGCGCTGCAAGCAGCGCCGGCCACAGCCAGATCATGCTCGCCAAAACGCGGCGCGCCATCGCGGCGCAAAAAGGTCACATAGCCGGCGGTCAGTCCGTCGAGGTTGAACACACCGGTTATTTCATCGAAGCTGCCGGAGGGCCCGTAGAATTCGCGATAATACGGCGTGCGCTCGAAATCGCCTTGGCTGAGAGCCGACAACGGCAGCAGGAAATCCCGTCTGGTGCTGGCGAACCTCTGAAAGAACGGATCCTGGCGATAGACGCGCGCATCATAGTCGCGGTTCCAGCGATCGGGTCCGGCATCGTCGATGGTCAGGGATGTTATGTCGCGACGATAGAAGCCAACATAGACACGATCCGAGCCAAGCAGCACCCTTGCCGCCGCGCTGAAGCGGGCCGACAAGTCTTCGGGCGTTGCCGCCAGGGCCGCGGCGGCCACGCCACCACTCCAGCGTTCAAGCCGGTCGAGAGAAAAATTCGACTGCATCCGCGTCCAGACTAACGCAAGCCCCGCCAACTTCAAGCTGGCGGGGAACCGCGACGTCGCCGGTGAGATCAGTCCCGCGGCCGCTTCCGCAGCTCATCGCCCCATCGACTGGTTGAACTCACGCCTTAGCCTGCGATCTCACATGGGCGATGTAGCCGCGCACGTCGCCGGCCGGACCAGCATAGGCCTTGCCGAGCTTCTTCTCCATCGCCGCCACGTATTCCTTCGCCCATTTGGGCAGGGCGTAGTCGATGACAGCGAGGAATTCGAGCGTCGCCGCAAGACGGATGTCGGCGATCGACGGGTTCTTGCCGCCGATGAACGGCTTGCCGTCGCGGAAGAAGGAGTGGAAGACCTCGAGCGGTTCGGCAATGGCGGCGACCGCGGCCTTCTGCGCTTCCGATTTCCTGTCGGGGTGGGCGTCGCTATGACCGACTTCGCCGGCATATTGCGGGAAGCCGAGCGCGGGATAGGTGGCGCGCGCGACATAGGGATAGAGCGTGCCGATCAGATAGAACATGGCGCTGTCTATCATCGCCCGCTTGGCTGGCGCCTTGGGGTAGAATTTCTCCAGCCCATGCTTGTTGGATAGATATTGCATGATGGCGCAGCTCTCCCACAGCACGCCGCGCGGCAGGCCCTTGTCCTCGATCATCGGCGTCAGGTGGGCCGGATTGCGCGCCATGTATTCGGGCGAGCGCGTGTGCCCCCACGCATCGGTCTCCGCATGGTCGAGTCCGGCGGCGCGGGCAAAGACGCGAACGGTCATGTTGTTGACGCTCGGCTTCAGCATGCTGATGGTCAGCGCCGATTTCCTTGCCGGTTTCGCCTTGGCCTTGGCCGCGGTCTTGCCGGCGGCTGGCTTTGACGCCATCTTGGTCGCCGGTTTTGCGGTCGCTTTTGCCGCTGGTTTGGCGGCCGGTTTCCCTGCGCTCTTCGTCACTGCTTTTGCCACGTGTTCCTCCCTTGCCTGTTCAGCCTTCAGTATGGATTTTTGGGCGCCCGGTCCGCCGACAATGTCGCGCGCGCGCGTTCCACCAGCGCCTGGATCGCATCAGCCAGGTGCACCTCGGCGATGTTGTAGTCGCCACGCGTGACGCGAAGCTTATGCGCCTCCATCAGAACATCGGCATGGGTGAACCCTGCAGGCGGCTCGAAACGATAAGAGGCAAGCTCGATCAGAAGGCCGAGCGGATCCTCGAAATAGATTGAATCCATGAAGCCGCGATCCTTGACGCCACTGTGCTTGATGGCGCGCTCGTCGAGCCGGGCGACAGCCTGCAGGAAAGTGACGCGGGACACCGCAAAGGCGATGTGATGCACGCAGCCCGGGTCGGTCGGGGTTCGGCGCTGCACGGCCGTGCGGGTCTCGTCGGTGAAGATGGTGATCAGCCGGCCGTCGCCCGGATCGAAATAAAGATGGCTTTCGCTCGGCTTGTCGAGATTGGGCTGCTCGAAGATGAAAGGCATGCCCAGCACACCTTCCCAGAAATCGATCGAGGTCTGGCGACCGGCACCCACCAGCGTGATGTGATGGACGCCTTGCGACTGCAGTTTCTGCATCAGCCTTCTCCCCGCAATATCCGCTCTGGCAGAGGCGGCCGTCAAGCCAAGCCTGTACATGCTACATCTGGCATGAGCTGAGCGCCAATTCGCTGTCCGTCCCCCGGCGTTCTGCGCGCCTGCCTTCGTCTCCGGCTTTATGAGATGATGCTAAACCAATCGGCCGTGCCGCGCCAGAAGCCGCATCCGGGACAAGCTGCATTTCGCGCCACTGCCGCCTGCCCCAAAAGCAAGCGCGGTGCTGGAGCAGCGCCGTGCGGGATTTCGCCCGTATAGCTGGCAGGTGCGGAGCCGACAGGGGCTGGGGCCGCCTTCACTCAAGCAGGCGCACGCCTATGGCCGATATCGCCATTCTCGATACACGCGAAAGGGTCTTCGCCGGAATCCTGCTGACGGGCGCCGCCTATTTGCTGTTTTCGACACAGGACGCCTCGATCAAACTGCTGGTCACCAGCATGACCGTCTGGCAGATCATGTTCTTCCGCAGCATCACCATTCTTGGCGCCTGCGCGGTGATCGGCGGGCGGCCGCTGTTCGCCGACACGGTGCGTTCGCCGATCGTGCGGCCGATGCTGGTGCGCAGCGCCTTCACGCTCGCCGCTTGGCTCTGTTACTACAATGCCGCCCGCAGCCTGCAACTCGCCGAACTGACCACCGTCTATTACGCGGCTCCGATCATCGTCACTGTGCTATCGGTGGTCCTGCTCGGCGAAAAGGTGCCCCTTCTGCGCTGGCTGGCCGTTCTGGTCGGCTTTGCCGGCGTCTTTGTCGCCTGCGATCCCGCCCATCTTGGCCTGTCCGCGCCCGTGTTGCTGGTACTGACGGCGGCTTTCCTGTGGGGCATCGCCATCGTGCTTCTGCGCAAGACGGCGCTTGCCGAGCGCTCGACGATCCAGCTCCTCCTCAACAATTTCTATTTCCTGGTTTTTTCGGCGGTGCCGGCGCTGTTGTGGTGGCATACGCCGGACCCGGCACAATTGCTGCTTCTTGCCAGCGTCGGCGCGCTCGGCGGCCTCGCGCAATACCTTCTCTTCGAGGGCATGAAGCGCACGCCGGCATCGATCCTGGCGCCACTCGAATACACCTCACTATTGTGGGCGTTCGCGCTCGGCTTCGCGATCTGGGGCGACGTGCCGCGCCGCGAGGTCTTTCTGGGTGCCGCGCTTATTGTCGCGGCTGGCCTGCTGATCGTCGGCGGTGAACATTTCCGCAAGCGGCTTTGACGTGGATGGCCATTACTCACGACACCACGATGTCAGGACGAGGCAAGGTAGGCTGCCAACATGACTGAGATCACGGCCACCGCGGAAACCACCGAACGCACGCTGGGTATCCTGCTGGTCTCATCCTCGGCGGCTGTATTCGGGCTGACCGGCGTGCTGACCAAGTCGATCCATGCCGATCCGCTGACGATCACCTGCTGGCGTGGCTTTGTCGGCGCGATCCTGATCAGCCTCTACGTATTGTTGCGCCGCCGCCGTGCCGGCAACCGTGAACCGCTGCGGCTTGGCTGGCGCGGCTGGCTGCTGGCCGTCGAAGGCGCACTGGCCAGCATCGCCTTCATTTCCGCTTTCAAGTTCACTTTTGTCGCCAATGTCGCGGTCATCTACGCGACGTCGCCCTTCATTGCCGCCGTACTGGCCTGGATTCTTGTGCGCGAGCCGTTCCGGCTGCAGACGATGGTGGCGGCGGCGGTGTCGCTGTGCGGGGTCGCCATCATGGTGTGGTCGGGTTTTGCCACCGGCAATTTGTTCGGCGACGGGCTGGCGCTGCTGATGACGGCCGGCAGCGCGCTGTACATGATCATGGTTCGCGCATTCCGTGACACGCCCGTGGTGTGGGCCGGCGCGGTTTCGGCGTTCCTGCTGTTTATACTCGGATGGTTCGTCACCGATCCCCTGGCGGTCTCATCAAGGGACGCTATCCTGCTTGCCACCTTCGGCGCGTCCTTCGCGCTGGCTTCCATCCTGTGGACGGAAGGCTCGCGGCTGATCCCGGCGCCTGAATCCGGCCTGCTCGGTTCGGCGGAAGTGCCGTTCGCGATCCTGTTTGCATTTCTGTTCCTGGCCGAAATCCCGCCTATGGCCAGCATGGTCGGCGGTGCCATCGTGCTCGGCGCCGTCTTTGCCCATGCCGGCCGCGACTGGCTGAAGGCACGCTCCCGGCAAGCGTCTTCAAATATTTCGTAAAAAATTTTCCAAGTCACGGAACCATCACCCTGCTCAGACATTGTTGATGCGACGGGCCACCCCCCAAGTCCCCCAAACCCCTCGGCCCGTCCTACTCCAAGCCGACCGCAAGGTCGGCTTTTTCTTTGCAACGGCTTTTTGTTCGCATAGACCGGCCGACCGCAAGTCGGTTTCCATGCCCTAGACCGGCGGCGGAGCTTCACGCCTCGTCAATTAACCAAGCGGTCCGGACAAAGCGAGGCTTCCGCCGAGCAATGTCGCCAGATCGCCCGCGGACGCATCGGCACCGGCGCGCAGCCGGATCGCGAACTCAGCCGTCGGAGCCGGCGGCAAGCCAAGTTCGCGGGGCGCTTCGACGATGCCGGAATGGGCAAAGCGCGGGGTTCGCAAGGTCAGCGCAACACCGGCATTTACCGCGGTGCGCAGCCCGGCCAGGCTGGCGCTGCCGGCAGCGATGCGATAGGGGCGGCCGGCGGCGTCGAGCGCGGCGAGCGCCGCCTCGCGAAACCCGCAATAGGGGTCGAGTAGCGCCAGCGGCACTTCTTCCTGCCGCGATGCCAGTCCCTTGTTGGAACACAGCCATATCATCGGCTCGCGCAACACGCCGACCTCGTCCGGCACGGCAGCCTGGCGCATGACGATCGCCAGATCGAGGCTGCCAGCTTGTAACGCCTGCGCCAGTTCGGCGGAGCGGCCGACACGCAGTTCGATCCTGACGCGGGGATGGCTGGAGGCGAAGGCACGCAGCAGGTCCGGCAGGCCGCTATCGGCGAAATCCTGTGTCGTGCCGATGGCGACGCGCCCGGCAGCCCGTGCTCCCTTCAGCGCCAGCCAAGCCTCGCGATGCACGGCAAGAATACGCCTGGCGTGCCCGACAAGATCCTCGCCCGCCGGCGTCAGGCCGCGCCCCCTGCCCCGCGGCGCCAGAAGTGGCTCACCGACCACCTCTTCCAAGCGCTGCATCTGGGCCGTCACCGCCGAGGGTGAGCGGCCGACATTGGCCGCCGCCTCCGCCAGCGAACCGCTGTCGACGAAAGCAAGGAAGGTTCTAAGCAGGTCGGGATCGAGCGTTTCCATAATTCGACTTTATCGAATTATCAGTTGAAAACAATTCAGTTTTTTTGATCAACAGATGGTGGCATGGTCTTTTCAACGGCGACCACGCCGCTACAAACCAAGGAGAAGAAAAATGCCAATCATCAATGTCAGGGTGACCGGCAAGCCCGACGCCACCTTGTCAGCCAGCATCGCTAGGGAAATAACCGAGATCACCGCCACGCAGTTGCGCAAGGATCCCACGATCACAGCCGTTGCGGTGTCCTATCTCGATCCGCAGCACTGGTTCGCCGGCGGCAAGTCGCTCGCCGAGCACGGCACCAACACGTTCTGGCTCGACATCAAGGTGGTCGACGGCACCAACACAAAGCTCGAACTGGAGGCCTATCTCAAGGCGATCTTCGACGCCTTTGGCCGCCTGCTAGGCGGCGTGCACCAGGAGAGCTATGCTTTCGTGCATGAGGTTCCGGCAGCGGCCTATGGCTACGGCGGCAAGACGCAGGAGTTCCGTTTCATCAGCGGGCGGCTGAACGCGGCGTAAGGGCGCCCCTTCCGCATTGACCTTGCCTCGACTTCCGCTAGGCTCTGCCCCGAAGCGGTCGCACAAGAGCCGCAATGACAAAATCGTTGGGAGAGACGCGGCATGATCCTGACACTGGCGCTGCTTGCGGGTCTGGTTGTGGCCTGGTTGCTGATCGGCGTGATAGAAAAATTCCGCCTGGGCCTGCGCTTCACCCAGGCGCTGCTCTACGCACCGTTCAAGCTCGCCTACCGGACCAGCGACAATCGCATCAAGATCGCTCGCAAGGCGCAGGTGCCGGTCATCTATGTCATCTCGCACCAGTCGCGCTTCGAGCCGGCGATGATGCTGTCGCTGCTGCCCGACGACACGCTGCATATACTCGACGGGGTCTCGGCCCGTTCGCCTTGGCTCGAACCCTGGCGCGAACTCGGCCGCACCATTGCCTTCAACGCCGAACATGTCTTCGTCAGCCGCCGACTGGTGCGCGTGCTGAAGGGCAAGGGCCGGCTGGCCGTTTATCTGCCGGACGCGGTCGAGCCCGACGTCAAGACGTTTCGGCTGTTTCGCGCGGTCACCCGCATCGCCATGCAGGCCGACGCCCGCATCGTGCCGATCTTCGTCGCCGGCGCCCGCAACCTGCCGGTGTCGCTGACGCCGGCGGACAAGGCACCGCGTCACTGGTTTCCACGGCTGTCGGTCAGTGTCCTGGAGCCGATGACGATCGCCGAACTGGTGGCGCGCAATCCGGACCAGGCTTCCAACACCAATGCGCTGTTCGACCGCGTCGCGGAGGCCCGGCTTTTTGGCACCGACCTCGACCGCGGCCTGTTCCTGGCCATGCGCGACGCCGCAACCAGAGTCGGCGCTTCGCGTCCGATCATCGAGGACGTCATTTCCGGGGCGCTGAGCTACCGCAAGATGTTCATCGGCGCGCGGGTGCTGGGCAGGCGCTTCGAGGCGGTGACGGCGCCGGGCGAAGCTGTGGGGGTGATGCTGCCCAACGCCAACGGCGTCGTGCTGTCGCTCGTCGGCCTGCTCTCGGCGGGCCGTGTGGCGGCGATGATCAACTACACGGCCGGGCCGGCAAGCGTCACCGCGGCTGTCCGCACCGCTGTCATCCGCACCGTTGTCTCTTCACGTGCCTTCGTCGAGAAGGCCGATCTCGCCGATATCGTCGCCGCGGTCGAAAAGGGCGGCGCCAGGCTGCTGTGGCTGGAAGATGTACGCGAAAGCGTCACCACGCTGGACAAGCTTGCAGCCGCCTTGCTGTGGCGCCTGGCGCTGCAGCGGCAGGACGCGGCCAAGCCCGGCGTGATCCTGTTCACCTCCGGCTCCGAAGGTACGCCGAAGGCCGTTGTTCTGTCTCAAAAGAACCTCCTCGCCAATGCCATGCAGGCCGAGGCGCGGATCACCATTTCGCCGGCGGACATCCTGCTCAACGTGCTGCCGGTGTTCCATTCGTTCGGCCTGACAGGCGGCACCATCCTGCCGCTTGTCACCGGGGTAAAGCTGTTCCTCTATCCCTCGCCTCTCCACTACAAGCTCATCCCCGAGATCGCGCGCAAGGTGAAACCGACCATCATGTTCGGCACCGACACGTTCCTCGCCAACTATGCGCGCACCGCCAAGGACGGGGATTTCTCCAGTCTGCGCTTCGTCGTCGCCGGCGCCGAGGCGGTGAAGCCGGATACTCGCCGCGTCTATCGCGAACGCTTCCAGGCCGAGATCATCGAGGGCTTCGGACTGACCGAGGCGGCGCCCGTGGTTGCCGTCAACACCGCGATCCACGGCCGCGACGGCACGGTCGGCCGGCTTCTGCCGGCCATTCGCATGAAACTGGAGCCGGTCGAAGGGATCAACGATGCCGGCCAGTTGTGGCTCGACGGGCCTAACATGATGATGGGCTACATGACCGCGGACCGCCCCGGCGAGCTACAGCCGCTGACCGGCTGGCACGACACCGGCGATATCGTCGCCGTCGACCGCGAAGGCTTCATCAGCATTCGCGGTCGCGCCAAGCGCTTCGCCAAGATCGCTGGCGAGATGGTGTCGCTGGGCGCGGTCGAGATGCTGGTGCAGTCGCTTTGGCCGGAAGAACGCCATGCGGCGGTGGCGGTGCCGGACAAGAGGCGGGGCGAGCGCATCGTGCTGGTCACCACCGCCGACGATGCCAGTGCCGAGGAGTTGCGACAGTTCGGCAAAAAGGCTGGCGCGGCCGAACTGATGGTGCCCAACGACATCGTCAAGGTCGAGGAGATCCCGGTACTCGGCTCCGGCAAGACCGACTATGTCTCGACGCGCAAGCTGGCGATCGACCGGCTTGGGCTTGGCGTGGCTGCCTAAGTCGGATCAGGGACTTCGGCCGACTTTCTAACCTATGTCCGAAGGCGGCACCTTCTCGCCTTCCAGCTTGGCACGCTTGGAGTAGGCGCGCACGCTGAATGGGAGAAAGACCAGGTAGCCCGCGACCGATGCCGTCAGCGTGTACCAGGGATAGGTCATCAGCAAGAGAATGTAGAGGACGACGGCGAGGATGATCGGCAGCACCCTGTCCCCGGGAATCTTGACGCTCTTGCCTGAATAGACCGGCAAGCGGCTTACCAGCAGGAAGGCCACCAGGATGGTGAAGCCGGTTGCGACGAAGGCGGCCGGACGGCTAGGCTCCAGCCCAAGCCGCAGGAAATAGAGATAAAGCGGCAGCATGACCAGCACGGCGCCTGCAGGCGCCGGCACACCGACGAAATATTCACTCTGCCATATGGGACGTTCGGCCTTCTCGTCGTCGAGCACGTTGAAGCGGGCAAGCCTGAGCCCGCAAGCGATGGCGAACAGAAGCGCCGCGATCCAGCCCGGCGAGCCGGCTCTATCGAGCAGGAAGGCATAGAGCACCAATGCCGGCGCGACGCCGAAATTGACGATGTCGGCCAGCGAATCCATCTGCGCGCCGAATTTGGACGTCGCCTTCAGCATGCGCGCAAGGCGCCCGTCTATTCCGTCGAGGAAGGCGGCGAGCAGCACCATCACCACCGCGGTCTCAAAACGGTTTTCGAAGGCGAAGCGGATGCCGGACAGGCCGGCGCAGATGGCAAGCACGGTGACCAGGTTGGGCAGCACCATGCGCATCGGTATCTCGCGGATACGCGGACCGCCGCTGGCATGGGCCTCGAATTTTTTATACTGCGTGCCCACCGTCAGGAAATCCGCACGAGGGGCGTGCCGGCGACACCGCCGAATTCGGCGAGCACGGTTTCGCCGCCGACCGCCGTCTGGCCAACGGCAACGCGCGGCGTGGCTGTCAAGGGCAGGAACACGTCGACGCGCGAGCCGAAACGGATCAGGCCGAAACGCTCGCCGGTGCCGATCGAAGCGCCGGCCTCGGTCCAGCAGACAATGCGGCGCGCCACCAGGCCGGCGATCTGGACTGCGGCCACCGTGCCGTTGGGGCTCTCTATGACAAGGCCGTTGCGCTCGTTTTCCGTGCTCGCCTTGTCCAGTTCTGCATTGAGAAATTTTCCCGGCCGATGTTCGATCCTGGCGATGCGGCCGCGCACCGGAGAGCGGTTCACGTGGCAGGAAAAGACGTTCATGAACACGGAGATGCGGGTCATCTCGACATTGCCGAGGCCAAGCTCGCGCGGTGGCACGGCAGGTCCCACCGCCGAGACGATGCCATCGGCGGGGCTTACCACCAGGCGGTCGTCAACAGGCGTGACGCGCTCGGGGTCACGGAAGAAATAAACGCACCAGGCGGTCAGGATCAGGCCGATCCAGAACAGGATCGAGGAGAAATAGCCGAGGAAAAGCGTCGCCGCGCCAAACGCCGCGATGAAGGGGTAGCCTTCGCGATGGATCGGTACGAACGCGTTCTTGACCGTGTCGACAAGGCTCATGGGCTGGGGGCGGTCCCTGTTTCAGGTCCGGCCTCAATAGCCGAAACACCCCCTGCCCGCAACGCGACAATCGCCGGCGCGGATGAACAGGCACGGATCGCCTATGACCGGGGATGGCCGGATGCTCGGTGTTCGTGAAGTCGAGACCGAATTGCATGCCTGTGCCATAGCTGCCGAAGCTGTCCTTTGACTGCGCCGGGCCGCCAGAAAGGCCGAGAAACCTATCTGCGCCGACGCCGCCCTCGCGCAGACCGGCACCTTCGGCGTCAACGTGAGCCGATGGAGCGCTCTTCCCGCACGAAAATACACCGGCCCGCTGTCGGGAGACTTTCATCTCGCCCGTCCTTGGGGAGAAGCGCCTCATCGCCAAGGGCCGATGACGCGCGCAACGGAGGCTCCTGATCATGCGAACACCATCCGCCAACAAACCGCATATCGTCACGGAAGGCCTCGCCTTCGGCGAATCGCCGCGCTGGCATGACGGGCGCCTGTGGGTCTGCAATTGGGGAACCGGCGAGATTATTGCCGTCAATGCGCACGGGGGCAGCGAGGTCATGCTCACGGTTTCGGCTGTCCTGCCCTACTCCATCGACTGGCTGCCGGATGGTCGTCTGCTGGTTGTCTCAGGCCGCGAGGGCTTGCTCTTGCGGCAGGATGCCGATGGCTCGCTGGTCACCCACGCCGATCTGGGTGGCTTGTCGAAAAGCCCATGGAACGAGATCGTCGTCGATGGGCGCGGCAACATCTACGTCAATGGCGGCGGGCCGGCGCCGGCGGCCGGCCAGCATTTCGGTCCCGGCACCATCGTGCTGGTCACACCGGATGGCGCGATCAGGCAAGTGGCGGACACTATCGCCTTCGCCAACGGCATGGCGTTGACACCGGACAACGAGACGCTGATCATTGCCGAATCCCATGCCAGCCGGCTGACCGCGTTTGACATTGCCGCCGACGGTTCCTTGTCCAACAGACGCATTTGGGCCGAGCTCGACGGATATCCCGACGGCATCTGCCTCGATGCCGACGGGGCGGTCTGGTATGCCGATGTTCCCAACAAGCACTGCGTGCGGGTGCGCGAAGGCGGTGACGTCTTGCAGACCGTCACCGCCGATCGCGGCTGCTTTGCCTGCATGCTGGGCGGTGCGAACAGGAAAACGCTGTTCATCACCGCCGCCGAGTGGCGCGGCTTCGAGCATATGACAAGCGACGCCCGCACCGGCCAGGTGCTCGGCATCGAAGCGCCGGCGCCGGGCGTGGGCTGGCCTGGCCTGGCTAGAGTCCGGCCACGCGCTGATAATTGGCGATATCAGCTCGCACTCCGAGCCGGGCGATCGTCTCCTGCGGGTTGAAGGCCATGCGCTCGTGCGCCGCCCTGACGATCGGCACCACATTGTCGACGGCAGCCTGGCTTTCCCATTCGACGATCGTGACGAGGTTGAACTCGCCCGGTCCTGAGAATTGCTCGAGCAGAAAGTCCTGGACGAAGCCTTGCTGCAGACGCAGCAACTCATGCGTCATCTTCACCTTTGCGAGGATCTCGTCGCGGGCATTGGCAGGCACCACGAACTTGTCGACCCTGAACACGCTGCCGCCGCTAACATCCTGATTCGTAGTGCTCATATCCATTTGATTCCGTCCTCGACGATGCTGTTTTGCGGCTCTCGGGCGACGGTCTACAATCTCAACCCAAGTTGAGGTCAAGAGGTTTTTTGAGCTACGACATCTCCGATGTGCGCCGGCGCACGACGACACCCAGTTCGTCACTTTCGCGGGCAATGCGCAGCCGCTCCTCGGCTTCGGTCGCCTCGCGCTGGCGGTCCCACATCGAGGCATAGAGGCCGTGCTTTCGCATCAGGTCGACATGGGTGCCGCGCTCGGCTATCTGACCGTCCTTCAGCACGATGATTTCGTCGGCGGCAATCACCGTCGACAGGCGGTGAGCGATGACGATGGTGGTGCGGCCCTTGCTGACGAGGTCGAGCGCGGCCTGGATCTCCTGCTCTGTATGACTGTCCAGTGCGGAAGTCGCTTCGTCGAGCATCAGGATCGGCGGTGCCTTCAGGATGGTGCGGGCGATCGCCACGCGCTGCTTCTCGCCGCCGGAAAGTTTCAGCCCGCGCTCGCCGACCATCGACTTGTAGCCGTCGGGCAGCTTCTCGATAAACGGCCCGATCTGGGCGAGTTCGGCGGCCTTGCGCACCTCGTCCTCGCCCGCGCCGACACGGCCGTAGCGGATGTTGTAGGCGATGGTGTCGTTGAACAGCACCGTGTCCTGCGGCACCATGCCGAGCACCGCGCGCAGGCTGTCCTGCGTCACGTCCCTCACGTCCTGGCCGTCGATCAGAACCTGGCCACCCTGCACGTCGTAGAAGCGGAACAGCAACCGCGAGATGGTCGACTTGCCCGCACCCGACGGCCCGACAATGGCAACGGTCTTGCCGGCCGGCACCTCGAAGGAGACGCCCTTCAGGATCTTGCGGTTCGGATCATAGGAAAAGTGGACGTCGCGGAACTCGACCTTGCCGGCGCTGACGGCCAGCGGCTTGGCGTTGGGCTTGTCGACGATCTCCTGCGGCACGTCGAGGAGGTCGAACATGTGCTCGATGTCGGTGAGGCCCTGGCGGATTTCGCGATAGATAAAGCCGATGAAATTGAGCGGCACGGAAAGCTGTACCAGCATGGCATTGATGAAAACGAAATCGCCGACGCTCTGGGTGCCGGCCTGCACCTCCAGCGCCGACATGCACATGACGACGACCGTGCCGACGCCGAAGATGAAGCCCTGGCCGAAGTTCAGCCAGCCGAGCGAGGTCCAGGTTTTGGTTGCGGCGACCTCGTAACGCGCCATCGAACGGTCGAAGCGCTCGGCCTCCATGCGCTCATTGGTGAAATACTTGACCGTTTCGAAGTTGAGCAGCGAGTCGATCGCCTTGGTATTGGCGTCGGTGTCGCTGTCGTTCATGTCGCGGCGGATCGAGATGCGCCAATCGCTGGCCTTTACCGTGAACCAGACGTAGAGGCAGACGGTGACCGCCACCACGGCCACATATTTCCAGCCATAGGTGAAGCCGAATATGCCGGCGGTCAGCCCGAATTCGAGGATCGTCGGCGCGGTGTTGAGCATGATGAAGCGGACGATCGTCTCGATGCCCTTGGTGCCGCGCTCGATGATGCGCGACAGGCCGCCGGTGCGGCGCTCCAGGTGGAAGCGTAGCGACAGCTGATGCATGTGCACGAAGGTGCGGAAGGCAAGCTGGCGAACCGCATGCTGGCCGACCCGGGCAAACAGCGCATCGCGGAGCTGGTTGAAGCCGA
This sequence comes from Mesorhizobium sp. LNHC229A00, assembly GCF_000502415.1. NCBI lineage: Bacteria > Pseudomonadati > Pseudomonadota > Alphaproteobacteria > Hyphomicrobiales > Phyllobacteriaceae > Mesorhizobium > Mesorhizobium sp. LNHC229A00. The sequence goes on along the minus strand of NZ_AYWQ01000010.1, from coordinate 1,093 downwards.
GCTGGACGAGCCTCAGCACATTATAGGCAATGACCAGCATCACCGGGGCAAGCATGAACGATGGCAGCGGCGGTGGCGTTTTGAAGCCGCCCGCCAGCGCATCGGTCGCCCATTTGAAGAAATAGGGACCGGCGACCAGCGTCACCTTGGCGACGACCAGCAGCAGCGTCGCCCACGTCACCCGTGCCCTGAGATCGGCGCGGTCGGCCGGCCACATATAGGGCCAGAGATTGCGCAGTGTCGTGAGTGTGGATGTGTCGGCGGAGACGGTTTTTTCGGCCACTTTTCTTGCCTTTAGGTGAGAGGGTCAGCGGCCGGAGCAGCAGGAATTGATGAGCGCGGCCAGCGATGCCGACACGTCGGCCAGTGCCGCGCGATCGACCGCATAGCGCGATCGCTGACGGTCGGGCTCGAACCGGACAAGGCCCGCCTCGACCAGTATTTTCAGATGCTGGGAGATCGTCGACTGGGCCAGAGCGAAACGGTCGACGACCTCACGGCAGCAGCAGGAATTGCTGGCCGACAGATGTCTCAGTATCTCGATCCGCGCCGGATGCGAAAGTGCTGCGAACCGCGCCGCGACAGCGCGGCTGTCCGGCATGCAGCCAGGCAGTGCCGAGGCGGCATGGTCTGGTAAGGGAACGCATTCTGTCATCGTTCATCGGCGATAGACGATGAACGATGACAGGGCAAGCTAGGCCGATGGGTAGATTGCCGGAATTGCCGGTCTATCCCTATTCCGTCTTCATCGGCGCGGTCGTCGCCTGCTCGCCCATGGCCTTGAGGTCGGCGGCTTCGCCTTCCTTCGACTTTTCCGGAACCTTGAACACCTGCCCCGGCCAGATGCGGTTCGGATTCCTGATCTGGTCCTGGTTGGCGAGGTATATTGTGGAGTAGCGCATGCCGTGACCATAGACGCGCCGCGAGATCCGCCACAGTGTATCGTTGCGCCGAATGATGACCGCGCTGTCGGCATGTTCGAGCTTGGGCGACACGATTTCGGGCACGTCGCTCGGCGGCGTGGCTGCCGCGACCTTAGCCGGGGCCTCGGTGGCTGGCGCGGCGGGAGCCGGCGCGGTCTCGCCCGGAGCAG